>NZ_LR813084.1:4240000-4840833 GCF_903815225.1 Delftia tsuruhatensis | reverse complement strand
CCAGCCGTTTCCCCGACCTGCTGATCGCGCGCCTGCTGGGCTTTGCCCATCTGCAGATGCTGCAGGCCACGCAGTCGTCCGAGGAGCGGCTGGCGCCGCAGGTGCGTTTCTGATGCCTGACCACCGGCGATGAGGTTCTGGCACCGGCAAGGCGAGGCGCGGCGCAATACCCGCTGGCTGCTGCTGGCCTTCGCACTGTGCGTGCTGGCCGTGGTGGCCGCCGTGCACCTGGGGCTGGCACTGGCCTGGCTGCTGGCGGCGTGGATGCTGCCGGGCCAATGGGCCTATCCGGCCGGCTTCACGGCCGTCAACGTGGGCGTGACCCTGGTTCTGGTGCTGGGCGGCTGGTGGCTGGAGACCGACAGCCTGCGCGGCGGTGGTCAGCGGCTGGCGCGGCGCGTGGGCGCACGCGAGGCCCGCCCCGGCAGCAGCCTGGCCGAGCAGCAGCTGTGCAACATCGTCCAGGAGATGTGCATCGCGGCCCACATGCAGGCGCCCCAGGTCATGGTGCTGGCGCGCACCGAGGCCATCAACGCCTTTGCCGCGGGATGGGACGGGGACGACGCGAAGGACGCCGTGCTGGCCGTCACGCAGGGCGCGCTGGAGCATCTGACACGCGAGGAGATGCAGGGCCTGGTGGCGCATGAGCTGTCCCACCTGCACGAAGGCGACACGCGCATGAACATGCAGCTGGGCGGCATGGTCTTCGGCCTGGAACTGGTCTACAACTACGGCGATACGCTGCGCGAGCGCGGCGGTCCCTTCTGGTGGTTCGGTTCGGCCATCATGGCCGCTGGCTTCGTGGGCTGGCTCAGTGGCCACCTGCTCAAGGCCGCGGTGTCGCGCCAGCGCGAGTTCCTGGCCGATGCCCGCGCCGTGCAGTGGACGCGCAGCCGCGACGGCCTGGGCGGCGTGCTGCGCAAGGTCATGACGCAGCGCCAGGAAGAGCGGCGCCACTATGGCAGCTCGGGCGATGCGCGCAGCCATGTCGGGCTCAACCATCCGGCCGTGCAGCACATGTTGCTGGTGGACGCTCCGGGCGGCAGCCACCTCCAGGCCTGGCTGGAATCGCATCCCCCGCTGGGCGATAGGGTGCGGCGCATCTACGGACGCGGCATGGGGCCGCTGCCGCTGCGTTCGGGAATGCAGCCGTCCGGCGTGCAATGAGCGGCATGGGTGTCACAGGCCTGTCAATACGGGCCGGGACACTCATGCACTTCCTCATTGCTACAAAAACCACATGCCGGTCCGTCAACTTCCCACCCTGCAATCCCTGATCCTGTCCCGCCGGCTGGCCCTGAGCGTCCTGGCCAGCGCCGCGCTGGTGGCCGCCTGCGGCGGCAGCGACAGCAACGACAGCACCCCGCCGCCGGTCGCCAGCCAGCCGGCCACGGCCACGCTGGCCGTGCTGGAGACCACGGACCTGCATTTCAACGTGCGCAGCTTCGACTATTTCAAGCTGGCCGAGGACCCGTCCTACGGCTTCGAGCGCACGGCCACGCTG
The DNA here is from genome assembly GCF_903815225.1 of Delftia tsuruhatensis. Classification (NCBI taxonomy): domain Bacteria; kingdom Pseudomonadati; phylum Pseudomonadota; class Betaproteobacteria; order Burkholderiales; family Comamonadaceae; genus Delftia; species Delftia tsuruhatensis. Next base: position 4,839,329 of record NZ_LR813084.1, on the reverse strand, counting down.
GTGCGCGCGGCTCGCAAGGAGTTCGCCAACACCCTGCTGGTGGACAACGGCGACACCATCCAGGGCACGGCCCTGGCCGACTACGAGGCCGAGGTCGCCAGGATCCCCTGCACGCAGCAGCTGTCCATGTACAAGGCCATGGGCGCGCTGGGCTTCGACGCCGGCACGCTGGGCAACCATGAGTTCAACTACGGCCTGCCGTTCCTGAACCAGGTGCTGGGCGGCGGCCTGGACGTGGACGGGGTGGACAAATCCCTGAAGTGCGCGGGCAACGGTTTCCCGATGGCGCTGTCCAACGTCTACAGCAGCAAGACCCGGCAGCCCCTGGTCCAGCCCTATGCGATCCTGGAACGCAAGATCGCGGCCAAGGACAAGGACGGCAAGGCCGTGGAGCTGCCCATCAGGATCGGCGTGATCGGCTTCACCACGCCCGGCATCATGAACTGGGACAAGCGCTACCTCGAAGGCAAGCTCTACACCGAGGGCGCGGTCGAATCGGCCCGCAAGTACGTGCCCGAGATGCGCGCCAAGGGCGCCGACGTGGTCGTGGCCATGCTGCACGGCGGCCTCGATGGCGCGGCCTATTCGCCGACCATGGAGAACCCGGGCCTGTACCTGAGCCAGGTGGCCGGCATCGACGCCATGGTCATGGGCCACCAGCACAGCGTCTTCCCCGACTCGGCGGCCACGCCAGCCTTTTCGCAGCCCGGCGTGGACAACAAGGCCGGCACCATCAACGGCGTGCAGGCCGTCATGGCCAGCTCCTGGGGCAAGGCGCTGGGCGTGATACAGCTGGCGCTCAAGTGGGACGGCAAGCAGTGGAGCGTGGACAAGAGCGCGGGCAAGAGCGAGCTGCGCAATATCCAGACCGGCAAGGACGCCGCGGGCAAGGCCACGTATGTCGCGGCAGACCCCACGGTGGCGCCGCTGATCGAGACCCAGCACCAGGCCGCCATCCAGTACGTGAAGACGCCCATCGGCAGCACGGACTTCCGCATGAGCACGCTGTTCGCCGACGTGGGTGATCCGGGCGCCATCCAGATCGTCAACCAGGCGCAGCGCGACTATGTGGCCGACTACGTGAAGGCCAACCTGCCGCAGTACGCGCAACTGCCGGTGCTGTCGGTCAGCGCGCCCTTCAAGTCGGGCTTCCAGGGCGGCGCCGACTACACCGACGTGGCCGTGGGCCCGCTGGCCATCTACAACGCGGCCGACCTGTACCTCTATCCCAACACGGTCTACGCGGTGAAGGTCAACGGCGCCGACATCAAGGACTGGCTGGAGGCCGCCGCCAAGCGCTTCAACCAGATCGACCCGGCCAAGACGGGCGAGCAGCCGCTGATCAGCACTTTCCCCGGCTACAACTTCGACATGTTCACCACGGCCGACGTGCAGTACGAGATCGACGTGACCCAGCCCGTGGGCAGCCGCATCAGGAACCTGCAGTACCTGGGCAAGCCCATCGACGCCGCACAGGAGTTCGTGATCGCCACAAACAACTACCGCGCCACCAGCGGCAAGGGCTTCATCGCCAAGCTGGACGGCTCCAGCGCCATCTGGGCCTCGCCCGATGCCAACCGCGACGTGGTGATCGGCTATGTGCGCAAGCACGGCGCCATCACGCGCGCGGCCAACGGTGGCGCCAAGAGCTGGCGCTTCACCAAGGTGGCCACCTCGGCCAACGTGGTGTTCAGCTCCGGCGCCAACGCGCTGCCCGTGGCCCGGGCCGCGGGGCTGGACAACATCTCGCTGGTCGCGGCGGATGACGGATCGGGCAAGGGTACGTCCAAGTACCGCCTGGACCTCTCCAAATAAAAGGAGGGAGCGCGCCTGGCGCGGGGCGCGAGGGTGCCGGTCTTCAGCGCGCTGGCGGCAGCTCGAACACCAGGCAGGTGGTGGTGGCATGGGCATACAGCGTGCCGTCGGCCCCCACCAGGCGGGCCTCGGCCGTGGCCAGCTGGCGGCCGCAGTGCAGCACGCGGCCCTCGGCGCGCACGCGCGCCACGCGCGGGGTCAGGCCCTTGACCAGGTTGATGCCCAGTTCGGCCGTGGTATAGCCCCGGCCCGGCGGCATGCGGGTATGGACGGCGCAGCCCAGCGCCGAATCCAGCAGCGTGGCGAACCAGCCGCCATGAATGCCGCCCATGGGGTTCAGGTGCGCGGGCCCGGGCCGGCCCTGGAACACGGCGCTGCCTTCATCCACCGAAATCAGCATGAAGTCCAGCGTGCGGGCGATGGGTGCATAGGGCAGCTCGCCGCGCAACATGGCCTGCATCAGTTCCAGCCCGCTGCGCCCCGCGATCTGGTCGGGACGCGCCACGCCGGGGCCGGGGCCGGCGTCGAGCCGCGCCTGCACGGCCTGTTCCTCGTCCAGCCAGGCCTGCAGGGCCGGTGAGGGGGCGCCGTCCGAAGGCGGGGTGGTACGTGTGTCCATGGAATGTCTCTCTTTCTGGTGTGCAAGCGACCGGGATGGTGCCGTGGAAATTATTGTAGCTACAACAGTTGTATATGCAATAATGCTTTCCATGCGCAGCGATCCCGACCTTTTTCCCATGCCCCAGGGCTGCACCAACCACCGCGTGCGCCAGCTCATGCGTGGCATCGGCCAGGTCTATGACGCCCATCTGGCCGCCAGCGGGCTGCGCATCACGCAGTATTCGCTGCTCAGCCACGTGCTGGCCTCCAGTCCCGTGCGGCCGGTGGACCTGGCACGGCGGATGCGCATGGATGCCTCGACGCTCACGCGCAACCTCAAGCCCCTGGTCGATGCGGGCTGGGTGCGCATGGGGCCTGGCGAGGACCAGCGCAGCCGCCTGGTCCACATCACCGAAGAGGGCCGGGCCCGGCGCGAGCAGGCCAAGCAGTGCTGGAAGACGGCGCAAAACGAGATCAACGCACGCCTGGGCGCCCAGCGCGTGGCGGCGCTGCATGGGCTGATCGACGAGTGCCTGGAGCTGCTCGACGTGCCTGCACAAGACTAGGGTGCACACCGCAGCCGTACCGAATCCCCAACCCGAGACGAGGCCTCCCATGCTCTCCCACCCCACGGCGCGCTGGCTGCAGCGACGCGGCATCCACTACGGCTGGCTGGTCGCCGCCATCACTTTCCTGACCATGCTCACCATGTCGGCGGCGCTGGGCCTGCCCGGCGCCATGCTGCAGCCGCTGTCGCGCGAGTTCGGCTGGAGCACCGAGCAGATATCGAGCAGCCTGGCGTTGCGCTTTGCGCTGTTCGGCCTGCTGGGGCCCTTCGCGGCCGTCTTCATGGAGCGCTTCGGCCTGCGCGCCGTGATGTGCGCGGGCCTGCTGCTGGTGGGCGGCGCCATGGCCCTGGTCACCCAGGCCACGCAGTTGTGGCAGCTGTTCGTGCTGTGGAGCCTGCTGCTGGGCATGGGCACGGGGCTGACGGCCCTGGTGCTCGGCGCCGTCGTGGCCAACCGCTGGTTCGTGGCGCGCAGGGGCCTGGTGATCGGCCTGCTCACGGCCAGCGCTGCCACGGGACAACTTGCCTTCCTGCCACTGGCCGCCTGGATGATCGAGCACTGGGGCTGGCGCTCGGCCACCGTGCCGGTGTTCGCGGCCAGCGCTTTGATCGCCGTGCTGGCCTGGGCGCTGATGCGCGACCGGCCCGCCGATGTGGGGCTGGCGCCGTATGGCGGCGAGCCGGTGCCGGCGGGGGCCGCCCAGCCGGTGGCCATGACCCTGGCCACGCCCTTCAAGGTGCTGGCCGAGGCCGCGCGCAACCGCACTTTCTGGCTGCTGGCCGGCACCTTCTTCATCTGCGGGCTGTCCACCAACGGTCTGGTGCAGACGCATTTCATCTCGCTGTGCGGTGACTTCGGCATGTCGGCCGTGCCGGCGGCCTCGGTGCTGGCCATGATGGGCGCCTTCGACTTCGTGGGCACCGTGCTGTCGGGCTGGCTGTCGGACCGCTATGACAACCGCAAGCTGCTGTTCTGGTACTACGGCCTGCGCGGACTGTCGCTGTTCTGGCTGCCGCATTCGGAGTTCACCTTCTACGGCCTGGGCCTGTTCGCCATGTTCTACGGCCTGGACTGGATCGCCACCGTGCCGCCCACGGTCAAGCTGGCGGGCCAGCATTTCGGGCCGCAGAAGGTGGGCCTGGTGTTCGGCTGGATCTTCGCGGCGCACCAGCTGGGTGCGGCCACGGCCGCCTGGGGTGCGGGCCTGACGCGCACCCTGCTGCTGACCTATACGCCCGCACTGTACGCGGCGGGGCTGGCCTGCCTGGTGGCGGCGGTGATGGCGCTGGTGATAGGGCGCTCGCGCAAGGCGGTGGCGGTGGCGGCCTGAATGCCTGCATGGCTGCCGCAGTTGCCGTCCTAGTCCGCCACGAAGCCGGATGCGCGGATCGCGGGCTCCCACAGGCGCGCGGCTTCCTGCAGCAGGGCGGCGGCTTCCTGCGGCGAGCCGGTGCGGGCCTCGATGCCCAGCGCCGCCAGCCGCTGGCGAAGGTCGGCCTGGCCCAGTGCCTTGGTCAGAGCGGCATTCCAGTTCTGCACGGCATGCGCGGGCGTGCCCGGGGGCGCGAAAACCAGGTAGCGTCCTGTCACCACGAGCTGCCTGTAGCCTTGCTCGGCGAACGTCGGGACGTCGGGCAGCACGCTGGCGCGCGCGGCGCTGGAGATGCCCAGCACGCGCAGCTTGCCGGCGCGGTGGAATTCGATCATGTCGGTCAGCGTTGCGATGCCGCCCGCGATCTCGCCCGACATGATGGCGGTCATGAGCGGGGCGCTGCCCTGGTAGGGAACATGCATGAGGGGCACGCCGATGTCACGGCCGATCATCGTGCCGGTGAAGTGCGGCGGCGAGCCTGCCGCCGGCGAGCCGAAGCTGGCCTTGCCGGGGTGTTGCCGGCTCCAGGCGGCGTAGGACGGCAGGTCCCGGGCGCCGGAGCCGGCTGCGGTGGCCAGCGCGAACGGGAACTCGGCCACCACGGAGACCGGCAGCAGGTCGCCGGGGGCATACGGCAGACGCCTGAAGACGAATGGGTTGGTGGTGACCAGCCCGTCGGGCGCCAGCATGACGACGGAGCCATCGTGGGGCTGCGCCTTCAGCAGGGCCGCCGCGACCTGGCCCCCGGCCCCCGGCCGGTTGTCGACGAGCACGGGCCGCTTCCATTCATCCCGCAGCTTGTCCGCGATGAGCCGCGCCACGGTATCGGCAGAACCGCCCGCGGGGAAGCCGACGACGATGCGGGCCGGCGCATGGCTTTGTGCGTGCATGTGTCCCGCCACGGTGGCGAGCAGGGCGGCCGCGATCAGGCGGTGCAATCGGGTCACTGTCATGGTTCGCTCCCGTGGCTTGAAGAGGGCGGTGCCTCGGTGTAGACGACGCTGGGTTGCGCGCGGTAGTCCACATGCAGGCGCAGCACGTCCGGCCTGGCGGAATGTCCAGTGGTATCGAGCACGCGCTTGGCCAGGGTCAGGGCCGAAAAATCGAGGTCTGCCAGCACCAGGCCTTCCTGGTCCTCGGGCAGAGGCGGGGCCATTGGCGCGCCGTCGGGCCCGTAGACCATGGCGGCGCCGCCCGCCGCGCTGCGGCCTTCGACGCCCATGAGGCGGCGCTTTTCAGGCGTGTCGCACAGCGCCGCGATCAGGTCCTGGTCGAGGACGGCCGTGGGTGCAATGACGAAGCACGCCGACTCCACCGCCAGTGTCTGGTTGATGGCGGCGGTCATCGCGGGGCCGATGGTGTAGCGCCAGTCGCGCCCCATGCTGAGCGCGGGCCACGCCGCGACATGGATCTGCGCATGCTGCATCGCCAGCGCATGGCGCGACAGCGGCATGAGGTGCTCCCAGCAGCACAGGGCGCCCACGCGGCCCGCGGCCGTCTCCTTCACGCGCAGATCGCTGCCATCGCCTTCGCCGAAAAGCGAGCGTTCGTGATTGGACGGTTTGAGCTTGCGCCTGTGCTGCACGGTCCCGTCCACATCGATGATCGACTGCGCAAGGTACAGGCTGGCGCCGAAGCGTTCCACATGGCCCATCACGACCACGATGGCGTGCTTTCGGGCCGCGGCCGACAGTTGCGCCATCTCGGTTCCTTCGCGGACCAGGGCCTGCGCATGCAGCCGGACGGCCCATGGCATGCCCGCAGCCGGCGAATCCAGCCAGATCCACCAGGGGTAGCCGGGCAGCCAGGCCTCGCCAAAGGCGACGAGCTGCGCTCCCGCCGCAGCCGCCTGTTCGATGAGGTGCAGCGCCTTGCCGAGCGAGGCCTGGCGGTCCATGAATACCGGGGCCGCCTGCACGGCGGCGACGCGCAACGGGCGCCTGCGCTCGTCCGTGGCGGTCATGGCGCGGCCTCGCCAAAGGGTTCGCAAGCGGGCAGGCCTGCCGCATCGGACAGGCACAGCCGCAATTGCACGATGTCCGGGCGCGCCCAGTGGCCAAAGGCGTCCACCGCGATCTTGGCGCTGGCGATGCGGCCGCGGTCGATCTCGGCCAGCACGAGGCCGACCTCGCCCTCGGGCAGCGCCTCGCAGAGCATCTCGCCGTCGGGCGAGTAGATCATGGAGCTGCCGCCGGAGCGCGCCATGCCGACCGGCGACATCATCCGCAGCCGCTCGGGCGTGTCGCACACGGTCTCCAGCATGTCGGTGTCGGCCACGCTGGTGGCCATGATCACATGGCACTGGCCTTCGAGCGCGTAGCTGCGGCTGGCCAGCTGCGCGGCTTCCGGCCCCGTGCGGAAGGCGCTGCCCCGCAGCAGGCTGAAGGAGGGCCAGGCCGCGACGTGGACCTCTTCGCCCTGGGCCATGAGGCCGGCCTTGAACAGCACCTGGTAGTGCTCTCCGCAGCACAGCTGTCCGAATCGGCCCAGCGCCGTATCGACCGCGCGCAGGTCGCTGCCCGAGCCCTGGCCGAACGTGCCGCGTTCCGTGCGTGCCGGCTTGAGTTTGCGCCGGCAGTGCAGCAGCCGGCCGTCGTCGCCGAACAGGGCCTGGCTGATGTAGAGGCTGCCGCCCTGGCGCTCCGAGAAGCTGAAGCTGACGTGCATGCGGTGCCTCGCCGCCGCCGCTGCGATGGCGCGCAATTGCGGGCCGTCGCGCTCCAGCGATTGGTCGGCATAGCGCTGGGCGAAGCGGCTGCCCCAGGCGGGGCTGCCCAGCCACACCCACCAGGGATAGCCGGGACACCACAGTTCGGGAAACACGACCAGCTGCGCGCCCCGCGCCGCGGCCTGCGCGATCAGGTCCAGGCTTCGCCGGATCGTCGCGTCTGAGTCGAGAAAGACCGGCGCGGCCTGGACGGCTGCAGCCGTGAATCGGGGTGGGCAAGAGGGCGTCATGCGGCGATTTTGCAGAGTCCTGCCCCGCCGCGGATATGCCGGATGGGCATACGCCGGCGCCATGCCCATCCGGCATGACGTGAAACAGCCATCGCACCCCTAGAGTGGCCCCTGTTCCCCGCATTCCCCTTTCCGCAGGAGACCTTCGTGAGATGCACTTGTCCCGTTCGTGTGCCGATGGTGCCGAGGATGGCCCGGGCCTTGTCCTGGTGCCTGGCCGCATGCGCTTTCACCGCCCCGGCCTTGGCACAAGCGCCGCAGGAGCCCTTGCGCATCGTCGTCGGCTACTCGGCTGGCGGCTCCGCCGACCAATGGGCGCGCATTCTGGCGCCGCGCCTGTCCGCCGAGGCCGGCCGTCCGGTCATCGTCGAAAACCACCCGGGGGCGGGTGGAAATGTGGCGGCCGACCTGGTGAGCCGCAGCGGCGCCCGCTCCTCCTTGCTGTACATGACAGGTGCCTCGCAGCACGGCGCGGGCGCCGCCCTCAATACGGGCGCACGATGGGACCCGGAGAGGGATTTCACGCCGATCGCGGCCGTGGCGGAGAGCGTCAATGTGGTGGTCGTGCGCGCGGCCAGCCCCTACGACTCGCTGCAAAGCCTGCTGGCCGCCGGCATGCGCGGCGACCGGCCGCTGACCTATGCATCGCCGGGGGCCGGCACGTCCCCGCACCTGGCCGGCGAGCTGCTGGGCCACCGCACCGGCGCCAGGCTGGTCCACGTGCCCTACCGCGGGGCCTCCAATGCCCTGACCGACCTGATGGGCGGCCATGTGGACCTGATGGTGGTGACCCTGACCGTCGTGCGTGAACCCCTGCTGGCGGGCAAATTGCGCGCACTGGCCGTGCTCTCGCCCCAGCGTTCGCCGGCGCTCGCCGCCGTGCCGACGGCGCGGGAAGCGGGCGTGCCCGGCGTGGAGATGCGGGTCTGGGCGGGGCTGGTGGGGCCGCCCGGCATGCCCGCATCCAAGGCCGACGAGCTGAACCACTGGGTCGGCAAGGCACTTGACGATCCCGCCACGGCGCAGCGGCTGCAGGCGCTGGGATCACAGCCCTTCAAGCTCGACCGGACTGCGTTCCGTGCCTTCGTGCATGAGGAGCTGGCCGCCGGGCGCAAGCTGGTGAAGGACGCCGGCATGGCGACGCAAGCCCCCGGCGCCTCCGCCCCCTGACACACCAACCCGGATGGGGAATCCATGAATCTCGATGCACTCCAAAGCCAGGTCCCGGCCCGCCTGCTGACCTCTGCGCATGACATGGCGCCTTTTCTTGAAGACTGGCGCGGCCGGTGGCGGGGCCGCGCGCTCGCCGTGGCCCAGCCCGCCGATGCCGCGCAAGTCCAGGCGATCGTGCGCTGGTGCGCCGCCCATGGCGTGCCCATCGTTCCCCAGGGCGGCAATACCGGCCTGGTGGGGGCGGGCGTGCCGGACGGCAGCGGCCGCGCGCTGCTGGTTTCGCTGACGCGGATGAATGCCGTGCGCCGCACCGACCCCGTCAACGGCACCGTGACGGCCGAGGCCGGTTGCCGCCTGGCGGACTTGCAGGAGCTGGCGGCCCGCCATGGGCGGCTCTTTCCCCTGTCGCTGGCATCCGAGGGGACCTGCACGCTGGGCGGCAACCTGTCCACCAACGCCGGTGGGGTGCAGGTGCTGCGCTATGGCAATGCGCGCGAGCTGTGCCTGGGCCTGGAGGTGGTCACTGCCGAAGGCGAGCTGTGGTCATCCCTGCGCGGCCTGCGCAAGGACAACACCGGCTATGACCTGCGGGATCTGTTCATTGGCGCGGAGGGCACGCTGGGCATCATCACGGCCGCGACCATGAAGCTGTTTCCCCGCCCGGCGGCTCAGGTGACCGCCTTCGTGGCGCTGGCCGGAGCGCAGCAGGCGGTGCGGCTGTTCGAGATGGCCCAGCGCCATCTGGGCGCGGCCTTGACGGCCTTCGAGCTGGTTGACGACCGCTGCGTCGCCCTGGCCCAGCACCACTTTCCGTCGCAATGCCGCAGGCCGCTGCCCATCGCCTGCGCGTCCTGGGTGCTGATCGAATGCGGCGACGGCGGGGACGAGGCGCGCGCCCGTGCGGCCTGCGAGGCCCTGCTGTCCGAGGCGCTGGAGGCCGAATGTGCGCTGGACGCCGTGGTGGCCGGCTCCCTGTCCCAGTCGCGCGAACTCTGGCGCCTGCGAGAGCTGTCGGCCGAGGCCCAGGTGAAGCAGGGGCCGAACTTCAAGCACGACATCTCCCTGCCGATCTCGGAGATCGCGCAGTTCATCGAGCACATGCGCGTCGATCTTGCCAAGGCATTTCCCGGCACCGAGCTGCTGGTCTTCGGCCACATCGGCGACGGCAATCTGCACTTCAACGTGGCCCCGCCCGCAGGTCTGTGCGGTGCGGCATTCGAGGAGATGGAGGCGCGCGTCAACCGCCATGTCTATGACGCGGTGGATGCGGCAGGCGGCTCGTTCTCTGCCGAGCATGGCGTCGGACAGGCCAAGGTCGACGAGACCCGGCGCTACAAGCCGTCTGTCGAGCTGAGGCTGATGCAGAGGATCAAGCGCGCGCTGGATCCCCAGGGACTGATGAACCCCGGAAAGGTGTTGAATGTCTGAACTGCCCACCCAGGAGCGGCGCATCGCCGCCCGCATGCAGGCCGTGCGCCTGTCCCCCACCCTGGCCTTCGAGCAGGCGGCCCATGCCCTGCGCGCGCAGGGGCGCGACATTGTCGTGCTGGGCGCCGGCGAGCCGGACTTTCCCACGCCTGCCCCGGTCGTGGACGCCGCCCTGGCCGCGGCCCGCGCCGGCCAGACGCGGTATACGCCGATGGCCGGCACCGCCGCATTGCGCGAGGCCATTGCCGCCAAGCTGCAGCGCGACCACGGCCTGCGCTACGGGCTGGACCAGATCATCGTCTCCAGTGGCGCCAAGCAGTCGCTGTTCAACCTGATGATGGCCACGCTGTCGCCGGGCGACGAGTTGCTGCTGCCCACGCCGGGCTGGGTCAGCTATGCCGACATCGCCCGGCTGGCCGGTGCCGGCACCGTGCGGGTGCCGACCACGTACGAGCAGGGCTATCTGCTGCAGCCCGAGGCGCTGGCCGCCGCCATCACGCCGCGCAGCCGGCTGCTGGTGCTCAACAGCCCCTGCAATCCCACGGGAGCGCGCCATGGCCGCAGCGACTGGCTGGCGCTGGGCCGGGTGCTGGCCGCGCACCCGCAATTGCTGGTGGTCTGCGATGACATCTACGAAAAGATCCTGCTGGATGACGAGCCTTTCGTGCATTGGCTGCAGGCCTGTCCTGGGCTGTACGACCGGACGGTGGTCATCAACGGGGTGTCCAAGGCCTACGCCATGACAGGCTGGCGCATCGGCTACGCGGCGGGACCGCGCGATCTGGTCGAGGCCATGGAGCGCGTGCAGTCGCAGGTGACGTCCTGCGCCAGTTCGGTGTCGCAGGCCGCCGCGTTGGCGGCCCTGAACCTCTGTGACGAACCCGTGCTGCCCATGCGTGCCGCGTTCCGCGAGCGCCATGCGCAGGTCTTGCAGGCACTGCAGGCCCTGCCCGGGCTGCGCTGCCGGCCCGCGCGTGGCGGGTTCTACCTGCTGCTCGACGCCACCACGGCGGTGCAGGCACTGAAGGCGCGCGGCGCCATCGCCCGGGCCGATGACGCCGACCTGGCGCACTGGCTGCTGCGCGAGCATGGGCTGGGGCTGGTGCCGGGCAGCGCCTTCGGCGCCGCAGGCTGCCTGCGCCTGTCGTTTGCCGCATCGCCCCAGATCCTGCAGGCTGCGATGTCGCGCCTGGCCTGCGCATGGGAGGTATTGCAATGACAGGCCCTTGCGATACGGATTTCGTCGCCGCCGGGCGCAATCCGCCAGCGTTCTTCGGCATGGTGAACCCGCCCGTTTGCCGGGCCTCGACGATTCTGTACCCCCATCTCGCCGCGTTTGAAGCCGGCAAGGCCCATGCCCCGGGCCAGCTGACCTACGGCCGCTACGGCACCCCGACGACGCTGGCGCTGGAGCAGGCCATGACGGAACTGGCCCGCGGCCACGGCAGCCTGCTGTATCCCAGCGGTCTGGCGGCGATCTCCGGAACGCTCAGCGCCCTGCTGGCGCCCGGCGATCACCTGGCCATGATCGATACCGCCTACGCGCCGGCGCGCCGCTTTGCGGCCACGCATCTCGGACGCATCGGTGTGCGCTGCGACTTCTTTGCCGCGACCCCGGCCGGCCTGCGGGGCTGCCTGCGCGGCGATACCCGCGTCGTCTACCTGGAGGCGCCCGGCTCGCTGACCTTCGAGGTCCCGGACATGCGGGCGCTGGTGCGCGCCGTCCGCGAGCAAGCGCCGGGCGCCGTGATCGTGTTCGACAACACCTGGTCCACCCCCATGCTTTTTCGTCCGCTGGAGCATGGCGCCGACGTGGTCGTGGAGGCCGCCACCAAGTACCTGTGCGGGCATTCCGACGTGATGATGGGCATCGCCACGGCCAGCGCCGATGCCCATGCGCGCCTGGAGCCGGTGTACCGCCAGTTCGGCTGGTGCGTGGGCGCCGATGATGCCTATGCCGTGCTCCGGGGCCTGCGCACGCTGGGGCCGCGCCTTCGCCAGCACGGGCAGACCGGCCTGCAGCTGGCGCGCTGGCTGGCCTCGCGGCCGCAGGTCGAGCGCGTCCTGCATCCGGGGCTCCCCGACCATCCCGATCATGCCGTCTGGTTGCGCGACTGGAGCGGGGCATCCGGCCTGTTCGGCGTCGTCCTGCGCCCTGTGGCGCAGCGGGCATGGGAAGCCTTTTTCGACGGGCTGGCGCATTTCGGCCTGGGAGGCTCCTGGGGCGGCTACGAAAGCCTGCTGTTTCCAGACGACCCCTCACGCCATCGCAGCGCTGGCGCGTGGAGCACAGGCGGGCGCTACCTGCGTGTGCATGCGGGGCTGGAGGATCCCCGGGATCTGGTCGAAGACCTGGCAAAGGCCTTTGCGCGCATGCAAGCCGCAGCGGCGCCGGACTGACAAGGAGAGACGGATGCAGAACCAAGACCTGTTGACTCAAATGGTGCGCAGCACCCTGGCGCAGGTGCGCCGTGTGGTAGCACTCGCAGGCGTCGATCGCGCCGCGCTGGCGGACATCCAGGCCATTCTTGGACGCCTGGCCGCCCGCCGCGATCTGCTGACCTATGAGCGCTTCGCGCTGCCGCCGGGGCAGATCAGCGTGCTCCATACGCTGGGCACGGACATGGAATGCGGGTGCACGCTCTATGCCAACCGCAGCGACGGCGGCCTGGCCTCGCCGCCCCATGACCACAACACCTGGGCGGTGATCGCAGCCGTCCATGGCACGGAGTTCAATCGGCTCTACCGGCGCGAGACGCTGGCCGATGGCAGCGAGCGCATCACCGCCGTCCGCGAGATCGCATTGAAGGAGGGCGCCTCCATCGCCCTCATGCCGCAGGACGTGCACAGCATCCGCGTCGAGCCCGACACCCGGCTGTTGAATCTGCACCTCTACGGCGCGGCGATGGAGAGGCAGTCGGGCCGGCGCCGGTTCGATGCCCAGGGGCGGGACAGCGGCCACTATGCGCCGCAGCCGCTGATCCTATGATCCGCCGCATCGACATTGCAGCCCTGCGCCAGCGCCTGGCCGCGCCGCAGGAGCTCGCCTTGCTCGACGTGCGCGAGCAAGGGCGTTTCGGCCAGGGGCATCTGCTGGCGGCGGCATGCCTGCCGCTGGGGACGCTGGAGGCCGATGCGCCGCAGCGCCTGCCGCGTCTGGATGTGCCCATCGTCGTGCTCGACGACGGGCAGGCCGACGCCATGCTGGCACAGCGCGGCGCGCAGCGGCTGCAGGCCCTGGGCTATACCGATGTCGCGGTGCTCGAGGGTGGCGTCGCTGCCTGGGCGGCTGGCGGTGGCGAGGTGTTTCGCGGCTTCAACGTCCTGGGCAAGGCCTTCGGCGAGTGGATCGAGCATGCATGGAACATCGATGCGCTCGACGCAACCGCGCTGGATCTGTGGCGCCGTGGCGCGCGGGAACATTTGCTGCTCGACAGCCGGCCCCTGGATGAGCATTTGCGGGTGCGTGTTCCCGGTGCATTGCATTGCCCCGGCGTGGAACTGCCATGGCGCGTTCCCGGGCTGTTGCAGGACGGGCATACGCCCATCGTCGTGCACTGTGCGGGGCGCACGCGCAGCATCATCGGTGCCTGCCTGTTACGCCTGCTCGGCCTGCCCAATCCCATCTACGCACTGCGCAACGGCACGATGGGCTGGCAGCTGGCCGGCCTGCAGACGGCCTCGGGCGGCGATGCGCAGTTGCCGCCTCCCGTCGCGCAGTGCGCGGCAGGCTTCGGCCCGGCCGTGGCCGCGCTGCGCCAGCGCTGCAAGATCCCGCGGCTTGGCGCGCAGCAGTGGCAGCAGCTGCGCGGCGACGTCTCGCGCACGCTCTATGCGTTCGACATCCGGACGCGGCAGGAGCATCTCGACGGCCATCCGGCGGGTTTTGTCCATGCAGCGGGCGGCCAGCTGCTGCAGCAGCTGGATGAATATGCGCCCGTGCGCCACAGCCGCATCGTCGTCACATCCGACGACACGCTGCGTGCCGACGCCGTGGCCGTGATGCTGTGGCAGATGGGCTGCGACGACGTGGCCGTCATCGCCATCTCCGAGGCGGGAACGCTGCGGCAAGGCCCCGAGCCCTTGCGCCGCTGGCAGGCGCCACCGGGAGACCGTCTGGTCGCACCGGCGCAACTGGCCGAGTGGATCGCCGCCGGGCAGGCGCTGGTGATGGATCTGTCGCCCAGCCCCGCCTACCGGCGCGCGCACATTCCCGGGGCATGGTTCGCCGTGCGCTCCCGGTTGCAGCAGGCGCTGCAGGCCGTGCCTGCGGCGCAGCGCATCGTGCTGACCAGCACGGATGGCGAGACGGCCGCATGGGCCGTGGCCGTCGACAGCGGGTTGCCGCCCCATGTGCTCGCCCTGGCGGGCGGCAACCGCGAATGGGCCGCCAGCGCCGGGCCGCTTTCGGCGGCGGACCCGCGCTGGGCGGACGAGGCCGACGATGTCTACGTTCTGCCGTATGACTACCAGGGCGATGTGGCAACGCAGATGCAGGCCTATATCGACTGGGAACTGGCGCTGGTGGCGCAACTGCGGCGCGATGGCCCGGTCCGCTTCAGGCCGGTGCCGGCCGCGCGGTGAATGGCGCATCGCGGCGGGGCCACTGCGCGGCAGGGGCCATCACGGGGCAGATGCCGTCTCGCTGCGCACAAGGCACTCGCCGCCGGTGGCTGCCAGCATGGCGCTCACGCTATGGCGGATGGCCGCGTGCAAGGCATCGGCCGCTGCGCTGCGAGGACGGTCCTTCAGCCAGATCAGATGGCGCTCCACGAAGGCGCCTGGAATGGACTGCAACTGAAGGGAATCCTTCAGCGCCTCTTCGTGCACGGCCGAGAACGGCAGGATTGAACGGGCTCCTCCCGCCGCTATGAGCCGCTTGACGCTGGCCGTCGGCGTCACGGCGATGCCCGAGTCCGGGTGCAGCCCGATCGAAGCCGCCGCATCCGCCACCGCACGCGCAATGTCGGAGTCGCTGGTCGGAATGACGAAGGGGGCCGGCCGGTCGGCTGTGGCGCGGGGCGCTACCAGGAACAGGGCCTCCTTCCACAGCGGCTCGCGTGCGATCCGGGGCTGCGGGCAGACGTCCGTGGAAATGGCGAAATCCAGTTGTCCGGCAAAGATCTGTTCTCGCAATGAGGGGCGATCGCCTTCAATGACGCGAAGGCGCAGCCCGGGGGACAGCTCGACCGCCCATGCCATCACACGCGGCAGCAGCAATGCCATGGGGCCCGCCGCCATGCCCAGCCGCAGGACATCGCCACCGGGCTCCACCTCCTGGCGCATCGATTGCTGCAGGCGCTCGAATTCCATCAGCCAGGCCTGCGCTTTCCCGTACAGGCGCTGTCCGGGCGCAGTCAGGTCCACGCCGGCCTTGGTTCGCACGAACAGCTCGGTGCCCAGGGCGTGTTCGAGCTGCTGTATCCGGCGGCTCAATGCCGGCTGCGCGATATGCAGCTTCTGTGCGGCGCGGTTGATGCTGCCGGTATTGACGACTTCCAGGAAGCACTGGAGCTGGCGCTGATCGATGTGCATCGGCCGCCTCGGTTGCGGGGGTGGCCTGCATTGTCAGGCCGGGCCGGCAGCGGCCGCCATCGGGACATCCTGGGGGGTGAGCGGCAGCGAGAAGGCCTGCACGCGCCGGCCGGGCTCGCGGTTGAGCATCAACCGGTAGACGTCGGGACGCGAATAGTGGCCGACGGGGTCCATGGCATTCTTGGCCACGCCGATGGCGCCCAGGTCGATCTCGGCGATGAGCAGGCCCTCCTGGGTCTCGGGCAGCTTGTCCGTCAACGCACTGCCATCGGGTCCGTAGATCACCGCATGTCCGCCGCCCGCATGGGTCAACGCGCGCTTGTCGGGGGTGTCGCACAGCTCCTCGACCATCGCATCGCTGATGGTGGCGCAGGGCGCGAGCACGAAGCAGCCGCCCTCCACCGCATACACCTTGCTGATGGCGTTGTTCGTTTCCCAGCCCAACTGGTGCGCGAAGGGCTCATAGGTGGAGAAGCTGGGCCAGCACGCCACATGCACCTGCTCATGCTGCGAGAACATGGCGAACTTGTTGAGCGACAGCAGGTTTTCCCAGCAGCACAGCGCGCCCAGCCGGCCCAGCGGCGTGTCGTGCACGGCGAGGTCGCTGCCGTCGCCCTCGCCGAACACCGTGCGTTCCCCGTGGGTGGGCCGGACCTTGCGCCGCCGATGGATGGTCTCGCCATCGGGGCCCAGGGTCCACTGCGCGATGTACAGCGAGCCGCCGCAGCGTTCCGACAGACCGAGCACGGCCGTGATGCCTGACGCGCGGACCGCCTGCCGCAGCCGTTCGGCCTGGGGGCTGTCGTAGCACAGGGAATTGTCGAAGTACCGGCGCACGAAGCCGCGCGCCACGGCCCAGGCCGGAGGACCCATCCAGATATGCCACGGGTAGCCGGGAATGAAGGTCTCGGGAAAGGCGAT
Organism: Delftia tsuruhatensis; assembly: GCF_903815225.1. Taxonomy (NCBI): domain Bacteria; kingdom Pseudomonadati; phylum Pseudomonadota; class Betaproteobacteria; order Burkholderiales; family Comamonadaceae; genus Delftia; species Delftia tsuruhatensis. The sequence goes on along the minus strand of NZ_LR813084.1, from coordinate 4,822,958 downwards.
CAGCTTGCAGCCCCTGGCTGCGGCTTCATCGATGAGGGCGATGCACTTGTCGACAGTGGCATCCATATCCAGCCACACGGGCGCTGCCTGCACGACGGCAACGTGGTACTTCGGGTGCGCGAGGGCCATGGTTCGCTCCAGGGCAATGATGAAGATCAAAGGGTATGGGCACGCGGCGAAAGGCGCTGTGCTGGAAACGACCGCTTTCATGGCTGGTTCCGTCCTGCGCGCCCAGGGATTCACCCAGCAAGCGCCCCGGAACACGCCACTAGACTGGTTGGCGTGCAGCCTGCACCTTGCCGCTGCCTTTTCCTTGCGAGGCCCCCATGTCCACCGATGCCCTGCTGTCAGACAACGCGTGCGCAGCCGCGCCTTCGGCCCTGACGAGAACGCGCATGAGCACGGCCAGCGTCGATGTCCGCGACCGCTTCGCCTATTGGAACGACATGGTCTGTGCCGCCTATGTGCCGCTGGAGTGTGAACGCCCCGAATCCTGCGATATCGTCGGCGAGATCGCACTGAGCCGCCTGGGTCCGCTGGAGCTGACGCAGTTGCACTCCTCGGTGCGCAAGGTGCGTCGCACCCCCCCGGCTGATCGGCCGCGATGGCCGCGACTTCTGCCTGGTGCAGATCCAGCGCTCGGGCAGCGCGCTGGTCAGCCAGGGGGGCCGCCAGGCCACCGTGCGGCAGGGGGACTTCGTTGTCTATCAGACATCCCGGCCCTATGAGCTGTGCTTTGGCAGCCCCACGCACGAAGTCATCGTGGTGAGGCTGCCGCGCGCCGCGCTGGCGCCGCACGTGCCGGATCTTGAGGACCTGACCGCCGTCGCCGTGCCGGGAGCCTGTGCGGCCGCCCATCTGCTGGGCACGATGGTCGATACGCTGCAGCGCAGCCAGGACCCGTCGTCGGCCGTCAGCTTCTCGGAGTCCATCGTGAGCATGATCGCGGCGGGCCTGCGCAGCCTGCCGGGTGCCAACGCGCGCGGAGCCTCCACCATGGCGTCCTTCCATGTCACGCGGGCCAGGCAGTACCTCATGGAGCATCTGCGCGACCCGCAACTGTCCGTGGCCGGCATGGCCCGGGCGTTGGGCGTGTCGCCGGATTACCTGGGCCGGCTGTTTCGCGCCGAGCCGATGGGGCTGTCGAGGCTGATGTGGCACAAGCGGCTGGAGGCCTGCCGGCGCGAGCTGTCCGATCCCCGGCAGGCGGGGCGGCGGGTGAGCGAGATCGCGTTTGCATGGGGGTTCAACGACGCCGCGCATTTCGCTCGCCTGTTCCGGCAAGCCTTCGGTGCCAGTCCCCGCGCCTGGCGCCAGGCTGCGCTGGGCAGCGCGCCGCTGCTGCCGTCATCCCAGGGCGACTGACCCCTTTGCCGGGGCAGGACACCGTCAATACAGCTGGCGCTTGCCCGGCTGCAGCAGCACCACCAGCGCGCCCGCGCCGCCATCGACGGGGCGGGCCTGCACGAAGGCCAGCACTTCCTTTTTCTGCACCAGCCAGCGCTGTACGCGGCCCTTGAGCACGGGGGTCTTGCCCGGCGAGCCCAGTCCCTTGCCATGCACCACGCGCACGCAGCGTATGCCCGTGCGGTGGGCCAGGCGGATGAACTGGCCCAGGGCCTCGCGGGCCTCGTCCACGCGCAGGCCGTGCAGGTCCAGCTGGCGCTGGATGCTCCAGTGGCCGCCGCGCAGCTTGTGCGTGACGTCGCGCCCGATGCCGGGGCGCCGAAAGCTCAGCTGGTCGTCGATGTCCAGCAGGGTGCTGACGTCGAACTCGTCGCTCATGGCCTCCTGCAGCACGCGCTGCTCGTCCAGCTCCAGCTGCAGGGGCAGCGGCTCGGGCGGCTCGGGGGCGTGGCGGTGGCGTGCGGGCGAGGCCTTGAGCGCATGAACGGGACCCACGGTGTTCTCGAACAGTTTCTGTTCGGCCAATGCGCGGCGCGCCGCTTCGGCGCGCTGCTGTCGCAGCAGGGCCTCTTGCGCGGCGGCTTCGGCCAGCGCGCGGCGCAGCGGCGCAAGGTCCTGGAGGCTCGTGGCTTTCAACGTCATGGTGAGGCCGGTTGTACCGCAAATTCGGCATGGCGGCGGCCATGGCGGGCCACGCTCTAGAGCAGGCCCTGCTCGGCCATGGACAGCGCGGCGCCGGGTGCCACGATCAAGTGGTCCAGCACCTGGATGTCGATCAGGTTCAGCGCGGCCTGCAGGCTTTGGGTGATGGCCCTGTCGGCGGCGCTGGGCTCGACACGGCCGCTGGGGTGGTTGTGGGCCAGGATGACCGCGCCCGCATGGTGGTGCAGCGCCCGCAGCGCCACTTCTCTTGGATAGACGCTGGTGCGGGTCAGCGTGCCGCGAAACATCTCCTCCAGCGCGATCAGCCGGTGCTGGCCGTCGAGGAACAGTACGGCGAACACCTCGTGGGGCCTGGCCGCCAGATGCATCTGCACATAGCTGGCCACGGCCTGGGGAGATGTCAGTGCCGGGCGCTCGCGCAGTTGCTGGGCCATGGCACGCCGCGCCAGTTCCAGCACGGCCAGCAGCTCGGCGCGCTTGGCCGGGCCCAGTCCCTTGATGTGGCACAGGTCGGCATAGCCTGCCTGCAAGAGCCCGGACAGGCCGCCCTGGCCGGGCAGCTCCAGCAGCTCCTGCGCCAGCTGCAGCACGCCCTTGCCGGCCATGCCGGTGCGCAGCACGATGGCCAGCAGTTCCGTGTCGGACAATGCCGAGGGGCCGCGCGCAGCGAGTTTCTCGCGGGGCTTGGCCTCGGCCGGGAGATCTTTGATTGCCATGGTTCAGCCAGGTCAAGGGCGCCGCAGGCGCTGTTGCACGGGGCGTGGGGGCATGGATGTTTTTCTACAATATGGACCAGTTTATCGGGACCTCCATGACTTCTAGCGCTTCTACCACGGCCACCCCCACTGTCCAGGCCGGATCGTTCCTCACGCTGCACTACCGACTGTCCGGGCCGGCCGGCGACGTGATCAATACCTTCAACGACAAGCCCGCCACGCTGTCGCTGGGCGCGGGCGAGCTGTCGCCGGCGGTCGAGCAGCGCCTGATCGGCCTGGCCGAGGGCACGCGCACCACCTTCGAGATGCCGGCCGGCGAGGCCTTTGGCGAGCGCAACGGCGACATGGTGCAGTGGGTGGCGCGCAAGCTCATGAACGAGCTGGGCGACCCGCACGAGCAGTACGCGGCCGGCGACGTGGTGCAGTTTCCCACGCCCGACGGCATGGGCAGCTATGCGGGCGCCGTGGTGCAGGTGCGCGAGGACGGCGCCGTGCTGTTCGACTTCAACCACCCGCTGGCAGGCCAGCCGGTGACCTTCGAAGTGCAGATCATCGGGGTGCTCTGAGGTGTCGGGTCCGACCTCGCCCCAGGAAATCCTGCTGGCCGAGCCCCGGGGATTCTGCGCCGGCGTGGACCGCGCCATCGAGATCGTGGAGCGGGCGCTGGCCAAGTTCGGTGCACCCATCTACGTGCGCCACGAGATCGTGCACAACACCTTCGTGGTCAACGACCTCAAGGCCAAGGGCGCGATCTTCATCGAGGAGCTGGACGACGTGCCGCCCGGCGCCACCCTGGTGTTCAGCGCCCACGGCGTGAGCAAGGCTGTCCAGGAGGAGGCCCGGCGCCGGGGCTTTTCCATCTTCGACGCCACCTGCCCGCTGGTCACCAAGGTGCATGTGGAGGTGGCCAAGCTGGCCCGGGAAGGCTACGAATTCCTGATGATCGGCCACAAGGGACACCCCGAGGTCGAGGGCACCATGGGCCAACTGTCCGAAGGCATCCACCTGGTCGAGGACGAGGCCGACGTGGCCCGCGTCAATCCGCGCCAGACCGAGAAGCTGGCCGTGGTCACGCAGACCACGCTGTCGGTGGACGATGCCGCGGGCATCACGGCCGCCATCCGCGCGCGTTTTCCGCAGGTGCGCGAGCCCAAGCAGCAGGACATCTGCTATGCCACCCAGAACCGCCAGGATGCCGTCAAGGTGCTGGCGCCGCAGGTGGATGTGCTCATCGTCGTGGGCAGCCCCACCAGCTCCAACAGCAACCGCCTGCGTGAGCTGGCGGCCCGCCTGGGCACGCCCGCCTACATGGTGGACAACGCGGGCGAGCTGCGCGAGGAATGGTTCACCGACGTGCGCCGCGTGGGCCTGACGGCTGGCGCATCGGCGCCCGAGGTGCTGGTCGATGAGGTCATACAACGGCTGCGCCAGCTGGGCGCGCTGTCGGTGCGCAAGATGGACGGCATCGAGGAAACCATCAAGTTCCCTCTGCCCAAGGGCCTGAAGATCGACGCGGCCACCGGCCTGGAGATCGCCGTGCGCAAGAGGCCGGAGACGGGCGGCTGATCACGCCGTCCGGAGGCTCCATGCAAAACGGGCGCCAGGCGCCCGTTTTGCATGCCGGCGCCGAAGCTCAGCTCCACAGATCCAGCGGCGGATCGGAGGCCACGGCGCGCAGGATGTCGGTGCGGCTGATGAAGCCGGCCAGCAGACCCTGGTCGTCGGTGACGGGCAGCCCCGGCAGGCCGGTGTCGAGCAGCACGCCGGCCACGCGGCGCAGGTCCGTGTCCCTGGCGACGGTGGGGATGGGCGAGATCATCACCTCGTGCACGGGGCGGCGCGCCAGCGCGATGGCCTCCTTGATCGCACCGGGCTCGGGCAGCAGGTCCAGCGGCGCCATGTCGGCGCGCAGCAGCAGGCCGACCACGCGGCCGTCCGCATCCAGCACGGGGGCCTGGGCCACGCCGTGCTCGGCCAGCACGCGCCAGGCATCGTTGACGCCCGCCTCAGGTCCCACCGTCACGGCTTCGCGGCTCATCACATCGGCCACGGTGTGCAGCGGCTGGCGGGGCTGCTGGGGGCCTTTTTCCGTGGAGACATAGGCGTCGACCGCATCCCGTCTGCGGGGCGCCGGCTCATGCGCGGGCTGGCCGGTCAGTTCGGCCAGGATGGCGGGAAAGGGCGTGGAGCCCCCGGCGGCCACGTCGGCCGCGCGGGTGCGCAGCGCCTGGGGCCGCTGCACGCGGCGCACGGGCGCCACCTGTCCCAGCCGTTCGGCGGGGCCGCGAAACATCTGTCCCTTGGGACCGAAGACAAAAAACATGGCTGCTCCCGGCTGCATGGCCGCGCGCATCCCAGGCGCGCGCACGGCTCCTCGCCACTGTATCGGCGCGAGCGCCCTGTTCTGTAGCGTGAAGGCTCCGGGGCCGGGCGCCGGAATGGCGATAGCGCCTAAAATCGGCGGCTATGCTCGATATCCTCCTTCTTCGCAAAGACCTCGATTCGGCCGTTGCCCGGCTCGAAACCCGCAAAAAGCCCCAGGCCTTCCTGAACGTGGAGGCTTTCCAGTCCCTGGAGGCGGAGCGCAAGTCCCTGCAGACGCGTACCGAGGAACTGCAGTCCAGGCGCAATCAGCTGTCCAAGCAGATCGGCATGCTCATGGGCAAGGGCGAGAAGGATGCCGCGGAAGCGGCCAAGGCCGAAGTCGGCGCCTTGAAGACCGAACTGGACCAGTCGGCCACGCGCCTGGAACAGATCCAGGCCGAGCTGCAGACCATGCTGCTGGCCGTGCCCAACCTGCCGCACGACAGCGTGCCCGTGGGGGCCGACGAGTCCGGCAACGTGGAAGTGCGTCGCTGGGGCACGCCCAAGGCCTTCGACTTCGCGGTCAAGGACCATGTGGACGTGGGCCAGCCCCTGGGCCTGGACTTCGACATGGGCGTCAAGCTCTCGGGCTCGCGCTTCACGGTCATGAAGGGCCAGATCGCCCGCCTGCACCGTGCGCTGGCGCAGTTCATGATCGACCTGCAGACCGAGGAGCATGGCTACACCGAGTGCTACGTGCCCTATGCCGTCAATGCCGACTCGCTGCGCGGAACGGGACAGTTGCCCAAGTTCGAGGGCGACCTGTTCGCCGCCAAGAAGGGCGGCCAGGATGGCGAGCCCGTGCCCGACCATGCGGCGCTCTACCTGATTCCCACGGCCGAGGTGCCGCTGACCAACTTCGTGCGCGACGTGGTCGTGGCCGAAGACCAGCTGCCCATCAAGCTCACGGCCCACAGCCCCTGCTTTCGTTCGGAGGCGGGCAGCTATGGTCGCGACACGCGCGGCATGATCCGCCAGCACCAGTTCGACAAGGTCGAGATGGTGCAGATCGTGCATCCGGAAAAGAGCTACGAGGCGCTGGAGGAGATGACCGGCCATGCCGAGGCCGTGCTCCAGAAACTGGGCCTGCCCTACCGCGTGATGAGCCTGTGCACGGGCGACATGGGTTTCGGCGCGGCCAAGACCTATGACCTGGAAGTCTGGCTGCCCGCGCAGGACACCTACCGCGAGATCAGCTCGGTCTCCAACTGCGAGGCCTTCCAGGCCCGCCGCCTGCAGGCGCGCTTCAAGAACGCCCAGGGCAAGAACGAGCTGCTGCATACGCTCAACGGCTCTGGCCTGGCCGTGGGCCGCACGCTGGTGGCCGTGCTGGAGAACTACCAGAACGCCGATGGTTCGGTGGAAGTGCCCGAGGCCCTGCGTCCTTACATGGGTGGACAGGCTTTGCTGAAGCCCTGAATTTTTAGGCTATAATTTCAGCTTCGACGCTGCGGAGAGGTGGCAGAGTGGTCGATTGTACCTGACTCGAAATCAGGCGTACGTGTGAGCGTACCGAGGGTTCGAATCCCTCCCTCTCCGCCAGAAACACTGCGCCCTGTGCTATTCCTGGCACAGGGCGTTTCTGTTTGCGCCGACCGCTCAGGCCCTGCGATGGGAAGGTCGCACCTGCCCGCGCCGGGCCCCTGCGCCGCGCTGCCTCCAGATCACGGCATCCACCAGGTAGTGGTGGAAACTGAGGGTGAAGTGCGCGATCAGTACCGTGGGCAGCCCCAGCCAGAGCATTTGTGCGCCTGCCCGGTCGATGGCCAGATAGAGCATGGCACCCAGGACCAGGCAGATGCCGCCGTATCGCGCAGCGCTCCTGCACAAGCCGGTCTCCAGCGCCGGGCCGGCCTGCGCCTGCCGGTCGCGGCGGATGTTCTGCACCCAGACGAACAGCAGGTACTGCAGGTTGTGCCACAGGTTGATCACCAGCCAGCCCAGCGTGATGTCGGTGATCCAGACATAGGCCACGAGGCAGACGCACACATGCGAGGCCACAAAGCCATCGTGGCGCCAGTCGATGGCCTGCCCGGCCAGGGCCGCGCGGCCCTGTCGCCACAGCCAGCCTGCACCGCAGGCGATGGCCGCGAGGCCTGCGGCATCGACCACCTGGGCGGGCATGGCCGGCAACTGGATCGGGTAGCCCAGGAAGCTCTCGGGGCCCTGGGCGCAACGGGCCAGCAGTCCCCACGCAGGCACAAGGTAGATCAGTGCCTGGGCCAGCCGGTCCGGCTGGAAGGGCGGCGCAGACGAACGCCGATAGGCCCTGGCAATGCCGAAGGACTGCCGCGTGGTGTGAAAGCACTGTGCGAAGAAATAGAGCGTGAACAGCCCCGCGACCTCGAAGGCCAGTGAGACCGCCACCACGGCGCCGAGCACGATCACCGGCAGGCCGAAGAGCAGAAAGCGATGCCGCTTCGCAACGGCCATGCTGGCACCGATCCGCGTGAAGGTGGCCGCCACATGGGGATTGGCGAACAGCCAGGTATCCACCAGCACGATGGCGAGCAGCAGGGCGGGCGACAGGGAGGCCACGGCACCCAGGCCGAACGCCAGGGCCAGGGTGCCGCCAATGAACATGCCGTCGAATCCCGGGTGTCGGGCCAGCAGGCCGGCGTGCATGCTGCCCGTGTGCGCAAGCCGGCTCATGTGACCACGGGCGGCGGGATCTGCGGCCGGGGTGACCCGAGTGGCGCGGGCTTGGGTGGCGTCGTGAAGGTGGTGCCCGGCCGCAGATGGCGTTCGGTGCCATTTTTGAGCTTTTCAAACGCGAGCGTGCGGGCTGCGGCGAAGCGCGGCTCCAGCGTCAGCCGGCTCGACATGCCGGACAGGCCCGCGGCCGGCAGCCGCTGGTGAGGATCATAGATTTCGCTGATTTCACAGGGGTGGCAACGACCGGCCGCATCGGATTGGATCGCCAGCGCCATCTTGTAGACCACGCCTTGGGCCTGTCCCGGATCGATGGGAAAGGAAAAGGTCAGTTCGGACAGCACCGGATCCTGCGTGGCATGCTCCATGAACGTGAACCCAGCAGCCCGGTAGGCCTCGACGATCGTGGCCTTCAGCCTGGCTGGCTCGATGCCCGTGAATGAGTTTTCATGGAGGTTCTTCTCCCCTCGCCATTGCGCCTTGTAGTCGAATCCGAAATTCCTGTCCATTGACGCCCGGCCATCTTCTCGAATGCTGGCATAGGCCTGGTCGATGGCTTGGAACACCTGTCGGCTTGCGTCGTATTGAAGCATCCACGGAGCCGCTTGCAGGCGGGCGAGATCGGGCAGCGTGGTCATCCGCAGAAAGCAATCCGCGCATTTCCTGTTCTTGTCCAGGTTTTCGTCCACCTTCAGTTCGACGTCAACGCTCCGGGTTTCCCCGTCACTCAGCACGGGATAGGAGAATCTGTAGTGCACCGTTTCTTCCCGGGTCTTCACGATGGTGGCCGACGAGAAGCCCGCATTCTTGAAAGCGCCGATCACCAGTTTTCTGAAAGCCTCGACCTGGATTCCACGATAGGCGGCCACTGGAAAGGCGCTGTGCCTGGTTCTGGCATGCAGAAGAATCGGGGACTGGGCGCCTTGTGCCAGGGAAACTTGCCCTGAGGCATCCAGTGTCGATGCCATGCCGAGGAAGGCGGCAAGCACCCGGGTCTTCAGTCGCTTTGCAATCATGCTTTGTTGCCGCGCGTTACTCAAAAAGGAGTGCAATCCGGCTGTGCTGGCGCCAGGGCATGCAGGTCGTTCCGGCAAGTGTACGGTCTCGGCAGGGCGGGGCCCATGACTCCCGGGCTGTGGACGGCAATCCACTTGAAAATGGAGTCGCTCTGGCCCGTTCTGGCAGGTATGCACGTGGCAATGCAATCCAATGCCGTCCCGTGCGATCCGGGCAAGCAGCACGCTGCGCAATCGAATGGGATGCAGGGGAGCGAATGATCGGCATCCTCGCCACCGCAAATGGGGGCGGTGTGCGCCGGCATGGCGCTGGCAGTTGCGACCTGGCGCATCGTCTCGCGCAGGTGCCGGCCATGCGGGAAGGCCGGGCCTTGAGATCACGGCAGCAATGGCGGGGCGGCGGGTCCGCCTGGCCCTGATCGATGAAAAAAGCCCGCGTTGGCGGGCTGAATCTCAGATCTCGAAGGACTTGCGGTCCTGGCCCTCGATCCAGCGCGGAGGCTTTCCCCGGCCGGTCCAGGTGGCGCCCGTGGCGGGATTGCGGTATTTGGGTACACCCACGTTGCCGGACTTGGACTTGCCCGCGCCGAAGATGTCATCCGCAGTCAGTCCGTATGCCTGGACAAGCTCGCGCGCCTTGGCGATGACATTGCCCTTTTCCGCCTTCAAGGTCTCGGCAATCCGGGCCTCGAGTTCGGCTTTTTGCCGGAGAAGCGTTTTGTAGTCTGCGGTCATGGAGTCCTCTTGGATAGTGTGCTACACAATGATGCATTTTAGAGAGGCAGGGCCTTCGTCGCATGGGGGACAGCATCAGTAGTTGCACTTATTCTGGACATCAGTCACCGCGTGCACGGCTTTGTGCGGTGCCTGACGGCTATGCCGCGGCCAACTGCCGACTGGTGCTGAAGTGCAGGATTTCCGAATCCAGGCCACAGCCTTTTTTCTGGATGACGATGGTCCCGTTGGCATGCAGGTAGATCCGCACGCCTGGCGTGGTGTCCGAGTCCCAGTAGCAGGGGCTTTTGTCCAGGTCTTTCCAGCCGTCCTCTTCGCACAGCGTCCTTTGCCGCATGCGGTTGAGAAGATCCCTGCGGGCTCCCGCGTTCTCGCAGATACGCATCCACAACAGCAGCAGCATGTCATGGGCCTGTTGCCGTGATGAGCAAGGCGGCATGTGCTTGAGTTGACTCAGAAGGGTGAAGAAGCGGTCTTCGATGCAGATATTGAGCGCCATGTGCGTTCTCCTGGGCGTTGTCTGCATCAAAGTGTAGAAAGTGCATCCTGCGCGCGGCCGTGGAAGATGGCGACAGCGCCAGTACCATTTTTTCTGACACCCGTGCAGGACCGTCGGCCGGGGGAGTGCCGTGCCTGGCGGCCTTGTCGGCCTGGGTCCACAGCCCTGCATCCGGATCCGCGCCGGTCCCCTGGCCCGTCTCTTCATTGCGGCACGGCGCGGGCGGGTGCGCGCCGTGCCGCAGGCAGTCCCGGGCCCTTACAGATAGGGCACGCCGTAGTAGTCGTTCACGCGTCGGCCGTAATCGTCGGTATAGGCCGGCGCGGTATCGCGTTCATAGCGAGGCGCGCTGTCCAGCTGTTCGCGGGTCAGCGAGACTACATAGCCGCCCATGTCCGGCTCGTACTTCAGTGATTCCCAGGGCAGCGGGTAGCGTTCCGTGCCAATGCCCAGGAAGCCGCCGAATTCCAGTACGGCATAGCGGACCTGTCCCGAGAGCTTGTCGATCATCAGGCTGTCGATGGACCCCAGCTTGTCCCCGGCCGGGTTGTAGACATTGGTGCCGCTGACGGTCTCGGAGGAAATGACGCTGGATGCGGTATTGAGGACCATGGTGGTGTTCTCCTGTGGATGGTGGTTGCGGGAGCGCCAGCGCAGCAAGTGCGCAGGCTGGGCGTTGCGGGCGGTACGCTGCGAGGTGCGTCGTGCGGACCGGTGCATCGCCTGGCGAGGACGAAGCGCCTTGGCTTCTGGAACCCAGCTTAGGCCCGTGTCCGCTGGCTGTGGGTAGTCACGCCGCCGTGGCTGCCGTAGGAAGGGCCTTGGAGGGCGGCGGCCGTCTCCTACGCCCGGCAGTATTGAAGGCCGGTGCAGCCCCGGGCCCTGGCCGACGCTCGCCCGCTCCCAAGGCTGGCGCCCGTGCCGGGCTGCGCGGGGTACAACGAAGTTGCAAGGGGATGCGCGGGCAGGGTCCCGCAGTTTTGTTCCGTCCCCGGAGGAGCATCCATGAAACCATCCAGCAAAGCATTGCCAGCCACCGCGCCCGTCGACGAAGACCTTGCCGTGCAGGCACGGCCCGGGCACGGAGTGCCTTCCCAGGACCCCGACGCGCAGGCGCAGTACGCGCTGTCGCCTGAAGATGCGCAGCGCGAGGCCCGTTCGGTCTATATCGGCGGCGGCGTGCTGGCCGGAGCCGCTGCAGGCGCTGCGGCGGGCGCCGTGGTGGCCGGCCCTGTCGGTGTGGTGGTGGGAGGCACGGTGGGCAGCGTGGCCGGTGCACTGGGCGGCGCGGCCGCAGGTGCGGGGGCGAGTCCCCAGCCGACGCAAGCGCCCGCCGGTAATCGGGGAGGCGGATCCCGCCGAAATGCCTGAGGGCGCAAGTCCTGCATGCGACACTTGGCGGTGTGCGCGCCGTTGCAGTGTCGCGCCTGCGCCATGGACGGCGGACGGCCTGTCCCGTATACAGGGGGCTTGTCCACGGCTCACCTGATCACCATGCTGGCCAACGCCCTCATCGCCATCGTCGCCGCGATCCATGCCTGTATCCTCGTGCTGGAGATGTTCCTCTGGCACAAGCCTGCCGGGCGACGCGTCTTCGGCATGACGGCTGAATTCGCGCAGCAGACCCGGACGCTGGCGGCCAACCAGGGCCTGTACAACGGATTTCTGGCGGCAGGGCTGGCATGGGGCCTCGTACAGGGGGCTGGTGGAGTCCAGTTCAAGGCGTTTTTCCTGGGCTGTGTGCTGGTGGCAGGCCTGTACGGCGCTGCCACGGCCAGCCGCAAGATCCTCTGGGTCCAGGCCCTGCCCGCCGCCGCCGCGCTGCTTGCGTTGTATCTCGGGCTGTAGATAGTGCGGCGGGTGGTCTCCGCTGCCTCTGAACGAGGCTGAACCGGCACTGACACTGGCAGCGCGTGTGCGCCTGCATGTCGCCTCCCATGCCCCGTATTTCCGACCAGGCCGTCGTGTCAGAGCATCATGGCTTTGAATTGGGACGGCCTGCTGACCGTGGGCAAGGGCCAGCGCGTGGGCATCTTCGCGGGCAGTGGCGTGGGCAAGAGCACGCTGCTGGGCATGATCGCCCAGCACGTCAGTGCCGATGTCAACGTCATCGCCTTGATCGGGGAGCGTGGACGCGAAGTACGCGAGTTCATCGACAAGCAGCTGGGGCCCGAAGGCCTGAAGCGATCCGTGGTGGTCGTGGCGACCTCCGACCAGCCTGCCCTGGCACGCATACGGGCCGCGCATGCGGCCGTGACCATCGCCGAATATTTCCGCGACCTGGGCCGTCAGGTGCTGCTGACCATGGATTCCGTCATGCGGCTGGCCATGGCACGGCGCGAGGTGGGGCTGGCTGCGGGCGAACCGCCCACGGCGCGCGGCTACACACCGTCCGTGTTTGCCGAACTGCCCCAGCTGTGCGAGCGTTGCGGCACGGCGCCCTCCGGCGGCTCCATCACCGCGCTGCTCACCGTTCTCGTCGAAGGCGACGACATGAACGACCCCATCGCCGACAGCCTGCGCTCCATCCTCGATGGCCACGTCGTGCTGTCCCGGCACATCGCCCATGAAGGCCAGTACCTCGCCATCGATGTGCTGCGCAGCGCCAGCCGCCTGCTGCCGGACCTGACCACCGCGTCAGAGCGCGAACTCATCTCCGGTGCCATCCGCCATCTCGGGCTGCTGGAGCGCAATCGCCAGCTGGTCAACGGCATCGACGCTTCGCACCCCGACAGGCGGCGCAAGGCCTTTCGCATGTTCATGGAATCCACGCTGGCCAGAGAGCTGGGTGAGTCGATGCAGTCGGATCCACAGTTTGCGGCACTGGTCGACCAGGTGCTGGAAAGGATGCAGGCGGATCCGCAGCTCGATGCGGCTTGCCTGGAGGCCGCGGACATTCTGCTCGACCAGGCGGGCCCGTCTGGCGACCGGAGGCCCGCCGCCTCGCCCCGTTGAAAATCTTTGGCGTTTTCTTTTTCGGGCCAGAAATTCATATTAGAATCTAGGTCTTCTAGGGGAGTCGCCAAGTTGGTAAAGGCACCGGATTTTGATTCCGGCATGCGAGGGTTCGAGTCCTTCCTCCCCTGCCAGACAGGCAAAGGCCCTGACAGTTTCGCTGTCAGGGCCTTTTTGTTTTCACGCTCCGGGGCGCCGTGATCCGACAGCGGCCAGGGCGGCCTCCAGGGTGGCCTGGATGCCCTGGCGGTAGGGTGTCTTGGCGATGGGGCCCAGCAGGGTATGCAGGGCCGAGTCGTCCATGATCAGCGGGTCGGTCAGCAGGTAGTGCATCTCGGCCAGTTCACGCATGAAAGGGTCGAACAGGCCGGCGATGCGCAGCAGGGTCTTGCCGGCGATGCGCAGCGCCAGGGGCCTGCCGGTCAGCCGTTCGATTTCCGAGACGATGTCACGCTGGGTGATCTGCCCCGCGCCGGCCAGGTGCCAGGCCCTGCCCCAGGCCTGCGGCGTGTCGATGAGGCGTGCCAGCACGGGGCCCACGTCGGGGACGAAGACGAATTCATGGGGCCGGTCGATGGGGCCGACAAGGTCGGCCCGGCCACCCCGGGCCGCAGCTTCGAAGGCCCGGTGCAGCAGGCTGTTGTGCACGCCAGGCCCGTAGAAATCGGGCAGGCGCAATACGGCGGCCTCGATATGGCCCTGGGCATGGGCTGCGAACAGCAGGTCTTCCTGCGCCTTGCGCATGCGGCCCTTGAAGGTATGCGGTTCGCGCGGGTGGTCTTCCGATACGGGAAGCGTGCGCGCCCGGCCATAGGGGTAGACGGTGCCGACGAGGACGATGCGGCGCACGCCCGCCGCGATGGCCGCCTCGAGCGTCTTGCGCATCAGCTCGGGATGCAGCTCGAACTGCCAGTAGTTCACGCCCACCATGTAGACCAGCGTGTCCACGCCTTGGGCGGCATGGCGGATCGAGTCCGGGCTGTCGGGGTTCCATGTCGTGATGCGGGCCAGCGGATCGGTGCCGAAGGCCTGGTGCAGGCGGGCCTCGCTGCGTCCGACGACGCGGTAGGCCTGGCCCCGCTGGCCGAGTGTGGTGGCCAGGCTGTGGCCGATGGCGCCCGCGGCGCCGAAGAGAGCAATGGAGGGCATGGCAAGTCCTGTGTTGACCTGCTCAGTGTCGGGAATCCATTTCAAAAAGAAAATTGCCTAGAATCCTATGGTGTCCATGCATAAATGAATGGATAAGCCATGTCGGAACCCCATTGGGAGTGGTATCGGAGCTTTCTGCAGGTGCTGGAGTCGGGATCGCTGTCGGCGGCCGGCCGGGCCATGGGATTGGCGCAGCCGACGGTGGGCCGGCACATCGATGGACTGGAGGCAGCACTGGGCCTGCAGCTGTTCACGCGTTCATCGGACGGTTTTGCGCCCACCGAGGCAGCGCATGAATTGCAGCCCTATGCGACCAGCATGGCGGCCACGGCAGCCGCCCTGCGCCGCGTGGCGGCCAGCCATGGTTCAGGTGTACGCGGGACGGTGCGCCTGACGGCCAGCGAGGTGGTGGGGGTGGAGGTGCTGCCGCCGGTGCTGGCCGGCCTGCGCGCGGTCCATCCCGAACTGCGCATCGAACTGGTGCTGTCCAATGCGGTGGACGATCTGCTGCGCCGCGAGGCCGATGTGGCCGTGCGCATGTTCCGCCCGCAGCAGGAGGCGCTGGTGGCGCGGCATATCGGGGCGATCGAGCTGGGGCTGCATGCCCATGAGCACTATCTGGCAGCGCGGGGCACGCCGGCTTCGCTGGAGGAGCTCGCCGGGCATTCGCTGATCGGCTTCGACCACGAAAACGCCTTCATCCGCAAGCTGCAACAGCAGTTTCCCATGTTCACGCGCGATGCCATGGCGCTGCGTTCGGACAGCGATCTGGCGCAGCTGGCCGCCATCCGCGCGGGCTTCGGCATCGGGGTCTGCCAGTCGGCGCTGGCGGCCAGGGACGGGCGGCTGGTGAGGGTGCTGCCCCAGGCCTTTTCCTGGAAGCTGGACACCTGGGTGGCCATGCATGAGGACTTGCGTGGCAGCGAGCGCTGCTCCGTGGTCTTCAAGGCCGTGGCGCAGGCGCTGACGGCCCATGTCCGCAGCCTGTCCTGACGCCGTGTCGACCGCCGCAGCTCAACTCGCGCGCAGCAGGCAGGAGCGCACGAGGTGGCGCAGCGTGGATTTGCGGCGCTGGCTGGCGACGAAGGCCTCGCAGCTGTGCGCGACATAGGCGCCCAGTGCCACGATGAGGCAGGTGACGAGCCACAGCGGAATGGGAACCAGGGAGTCCAGCAGCACGGCGCAGGCGGCCAGCAGCAGCAAGGATGGCAGCAGCCGAAGCAGGGCGGCTTGCCGGGGTTGCTGTTGGCGCAGGAGGGACAGGATGCGGGTGGCAGTGAATCTGCGGAATCTGCCGGTTTGCTTGCGAAGAGGGTTCACGGCGCGGGATGAGGCGTTGATGTATCTCGGATATTTGTATTGAAATGTATCATTTTGGTGCATGAACATCAAGTGAGGGATCGCTCAACACCCAGGGCCCGCGCAGTGCGGGCCCTGGGTCGGGCCTTGCTGCGGCCCGGGTCAGCGCATCTCGATCTCGATGGCGATCAGCACGAAGGCGGCCATCCACAAGGTCTCCACCACCAGCAGCGCGAAGGGTCGCCAGCCGGCCTGGGCCAGTTGCTGGAACGAGGTCTTCAGGCCCAGGGCGGCGATGGCCAGCACCAGGCAGTTGCGCGACAGATCGCTCAACTGGTGCTGCAGGCCCGGCGGCACCCAGCCCAGCGAGTTGATGGCCACCAGCGCGACGAAGACCCAGAGGAACCATGGCACCAGTCCCGGCTTCCTGCCATGGTGCTGCTCGGCCGCCGCTTCGCGCTGGCGCTTGAACAGGGCCGAGACCATGACCACCACCACGGCCAGCATGGACACGCGAAACAGCTTGACGATGGTGGCGTAGTCGCCCGTGGCCTGGTCGATGGTGTAGCCCGCGCCCACCACCTGGGCCACGTCGTGGATGGTGCCGCCGATGAACAGCCCCGCCAGCTCGGGCGGCAGATGCAGGGCGCGTGCCACCAGCGGGTACAGCACCATGGCCGCGGTGGACAGCACGGTGACGGTGACCACCACGGTGAGCGTGAATCGGTCGCTGTCCTTGTCGCGCGGCAGCACCGAGGAGATGGCCAGCGCGGCCGAGGCGCCGCAGATGGCGACCGCGCCGCCCGACAGCACACCCTGGGGTCGCGTCAGGCCCAGGCGCCGACCCAGCAGCGTGCCGCACAGCAGCGTGGTGACCACGGCGGCGATGACGATCAGGGCCGTGGTCCAGCCCAGGCCCGCGATCTGGGTGGCCGTGATGCGCGCGCCCAGCAGGCCCACGCCCAGGCGCAGCACGCCCCGCGCGCAGAACTCGATGCCGGGCTTGGCACGCGCATCCTGGCTCAGGAAGTGGAAGGCCACGCCGAAGAACAGCGCGAACAGCAACTGCGGGCCGCCGTGCAGCGTGGACACGAAGGTGGCCGCCAGCGCGATCACGCCTGACAGGCCGGTGCCGGGCAGCAGCCGCAGCCACTGCAGCATGCGCGGCACGGGTGGCTCTGCAGTCACATGCGCTTGAACCTGGCTCATGACGGCTCCCTGCCGCCCGTCGCGCTGGCCAGCACGGCCAGCGCGCAAGAGGCGATGCGGCTGTCCACCGAGTCCGACCGGCTGGTCAGCACGATGGGCACACGCATGCCCAGCACCAGGCCCGCGCATTCGGCGTCGGCCATGTAGACCAGCTGCTTGTAGATCATGTTGCCGGCTTCCAGGCTGGGCACCAGCAGCACGTCGGGCTGGCCGGCCACATCGGAGACGATGCCCTTGTGGTGGGCCGAGCGCAGCGAGATGGCGTTGTCGTAGGCCAGCGGTCCGTCGAGGATGGCGCCGCTGATCTGGCCCCTGTCGGCCATCTTGCACAGTGCGGCGGCGTCGATGGTGCCGGGGATGGCAGGGTTGACGGTCTCCACCGCCGAGAGCACGGCCACGCGGGGCCTGGCGATACCGATGGCGCGGGCCAGGTCGATGGCGTTCTGGGCGATGTCGCGCTTGTCCATCAGCGTGGGGAAGATGTTGACCACGCAGTCGGTCATCAGCAGCGGGCGCTCGAAGCCCGGCAGGTCCATCACGAACACATGGCTGGCGCGGCGGCCGCCGCGCAGGCCGGCCTCGCGCGCCACGGCGGCGCCCAGCAGCTCGTCGCTGTGCAGGCTGCCCTTCATCAGCGCGCGGGCCTGGCCGCTGCCGCACAGCGCGGCCGCCTGGGCCGCGGCGGCGCGCGGGTCGTCCGGCGTCGAATGGAAGGCGACGCCGGCCAGATCCAGCCCGGCTGCCTGGGCCGAAGCCCGGATGCGTGCCTCGGGGCCCACCAGCAGCGGCGTGATCAGACCCTCCTGGGCAGCCTGCAGGGCCGCCTGCAGGGAGCCCGCATCGCAGGGGTAGGCCACGGCCACGGGAATGGGGCCGCGGGCCCGGGCCTGGTCGATCAATTGCTGGAGATGGGGACGGGGCGTGGCGGGCGCATCGTCGGCGGCCACTGCGAGGGAGAGTGGGGGCATGGGAGAACTCCTGGCTGCAAGGCTGGAAACCCGCGTTGTGCGTGGAGAAGCCCGGGGGCAATGCCCCGGGCCGTAGGCACAGCCTGCGCAACCGGCGCGGCCCAGGCGCGAGACAGCGAGCAAGGGCCGCCCCGCCGCGAGGCTGTCGTCCCCCTTTCAGGGGGAAGGCGCGCAGCGCCTCAGGGGGTGTCAGACTTTTGTTAGACAAAGTCCTTGTACTTTTCCAGGAAGCGCACGGGCTTGGAGAGCGCATCGCGGCGGAACGGGTCGCCCAGCTCGCGCGTGCACATCACCTCGATGACGCAGGTCTTGCCCTGGTTCATCTGCAGGTCGATGGCTTTCTTCAGGGCCGGTCCCACGTCCTCGATCTGGTCCACGACGATGCTTTCGGCACCCATGGCGCTGGCAATCGCCGCGAAGCTTTCGCTTTCGAGTTCGCCGGCCACGAAGCGGCGGTTGTAGAAGTCGACCTGGTTCTTCTTTTCCGCGCCCCACTGGCGGTTGTGGAAGACCACGGCGGTGACGGGAATGTCATGGCGCACGGCGGTCATGATCTCGACCATGCTCATGCCCCAGGCACCGTCGCCCGCATAGGCGATGGCCGGGCGCTCGGGCGCCGCGCACTTGGCGCCGATGATGGTGGGCAGTGCATAGCCGCAGTTGCCGAAGCTCATGGGCGCGAAGAAGCTGCGCGGCTCGTCGAAGCGCAGGTAGCTGTTGGCCACCGAGTTGATGTTGCCGATGTCGGTGGAGACCATGGCGCGCGGGGGCATGGCCTTTTCCAGCTCGCGCAGCACCTGGCGCGGGTGCAGGTAGCGGCCGCCGGTGGGGGTGCGCTCGCCCTTGGCCTCTTCGATCATGTCCAGGCTGTAGGGGTCGCGTTCATGCGTCCATTCGTCCAGCTCCTTTTCCCAGGCGGCCTTCTCGGTGGCGATGGTGTCGGCGCGCGCGGCCTTGGTGGCGTCGCAGGCCAGGGTCTGGCCCTGCAGGCGGCGCGTCAGTTCGCTGGCCACGGCCTTGGCGTCGCCATGGATGCCCACCGAGATCTTCTTGACCAGGCCCAGGTTGGTGTGGTCGGCCTCGACCTGGATGATTTTTGCGTTCTTGGGCCAGTAGTCCATGCCGTGCTGGGGCAGGGTGCCGAAGGGGCCCATGCGCGAACCCAGCGCGATCACCACGTCGGCCTGGGCGATGAGCTTCATCGCGGCCTTGGAGCCCTGGTAGCCCAGCGGGCCGGCCCACAGCGGATGCCTGGCGGGGAAGGCGTCGTTGCGCAGGTAGCCCGTGACCACGGGCGCGCCCAGGCGCTCGGCCAGTTGTCGGCACTCTTCGACCGCATCGCCCATGACCACGCCGCCGCCGGCCAGGATCACGGGGAATTGGGCCGTGGCCAGCAGTTCCGTGGCGGCCTTGAGGCTGTTCTCGCCGCCCGAGCCGCGCTCCACGCGCATGGGCCTGGGGATCTCGCACTGGATCTCGCCATAGAAGTAGTCGCGCGGGATGTTCAGCTGCGTGGGGCCCATCTCGGAGATGGCGCGGTCGAAGCAGCGGGCCGTGAACTCGGCCATGCGCTTGGGGTTGCAGACATGGCCCTGGTACTTGGTGAATTCCTGGAACATGGGCAGCTGGTTGGCCTCCTGGAAGCCTCCCAGGCCCATGCCCATGGTGCCGGTCTCGGGCGTGATCATGACCACGGGGCTGTGCGCCCAGTAGGCGGCCGCGATGGCGGTCACGCAGTTGCTGATGCCGGGGCCGTTCTGGCCGATCACCACGCCGTGGCGGCCCGAGACGCGCGCATAGCCGTCGGCCATGTGGGCCGCGCCCTGCTCGTGCACCACGGGGATCAGGCGGATGCCGGCCGGCGCGAAGATGTCCATGGCGTCCATGAAGGCCGAGCCCATGATGCCGAACATCTCGGTCACGCCGTTGGCCACGCAGGTCTCCACAAAGGCTTCCGAAGGGGTCATTTTCTGGACGCCTTCGACCACCGTACGATTGTTGGCTGCTGTCATGTTGTCTCCTTGAAAATGGAACTTTAAGTTCCGAAAAAAGAAATCACGACGCAAGTCTAGGGGCGATCTCGCTTTGATGTCAAACAAATTTCTTTTTTCGGAACAAATTGACTCGAAAAATTGAAAAACATATGATGACCAACACCATGAACACCCGTGACCAGACCCCGGCCCTTGCCCGCATCGATGGCGACACCCCCAATCTGCGGCTGTTCGCGCTGCTGGAGGCGATCGCGCAGAAGAACGAGCCCTTTACGTTGCAGGCCATGGTCGAGGAGACGGGCCTGCCCAAGCCCACCATGCACCGCATGCTCCAGCAGCTCGAGGGCGCCGGCATCCTGCAGCGCGAGGGCAATGGCCGGCATTACGGAACGGGCCGGCGCCTGATGCGGCTGGCCGAAAGCGTGCTGCTGAACAACACCACACATGGCGCGCGGCACGCGGTGCTGGCGCAGCTGGTGCGCGACATCGGGGAAAGCTGCAACATCACCGCCTTCTCGGGCAGCGAGGTGCTCTACCTGGACCGCGTGGAGACGCCGGCGCCGCTGCGCTTTTACCTGCACCCGGGCTCGCGCGTGCCGGCCCACTGCTCGGCCACGGGCAAGCTGTTCCTGAGCCAGATGGCGCCCGCGCAGCGCCGGCGCCTTTTGTCGGCCGTGCCGCTGGAGGCCTTCACGGCCAACACGCTCACGGCCTTCGACGCGCTGGATGCCGAGCTGGACCAGGTGCGCAGCCAGGGCCATGCCTTCGACAACGAGGAGTTCCTGCCCGGCCTGCTGTGCCTGGGCGTGCTCGTGCCCTCGCAAGGCGGCGCCTCCAACATGGGCCTGGCCGTGCAGGCGCCCATCATGCGTTTCACGCGTGAGCGGGCGCTGTCCTTTCTTCCCCACCTGCGCGCGGCCGCCGAGGCGATTGCGCGCATCAACGACGAAGTTCCCCCGGGAGCCCCCGACGATGACTGAGCTGACCCTGATGCATCCCACGCGCACGCTGGCCGTGCGCGAGACTTTCGGCCTGGACACCGACATGCAGGTGCCGGCCTTTGCCGAGCGCAGCGAGCATGTGCCTGCCGTGGACCCGGCCTACCGCTTCAATCCGCAGGCCACGCTGGCCATCCTCGCGGGCTTTGCGCACAACCGGCGCGTGGTCATCCAGGGCCTGCACGGCACGGGAAAGTCCACGCACATCGAGCAGGTGGCGGCGCGGCTGAACTGGCCCTGTGTGCGCGTCAACCTCGACGGCCACATCAGCCGGCTGGACCTGGTGGGCAAGGATGCCATCGTGCTGCAGGATGGAAAGCAGGTCACGCAGTTCCAGGAAGGCATCCTGCCCTGGGCATTGCAGCGGCCCGTGGCCCTGGTCTTCGATGAGTACGACGCGGGCCGGCCCGATGTGATGTTCGTGATCCAGCGCGTGCTGGAGCGCGAGGGCAGCTTCACGCTGCTGGACCAGAAGCGCGTGCTCCAGCCGCATGCGCAGTTCCGGCTGTTCGCCACCATGAACACGCTAGGGCAGGGCAACCTCAGCGGCCTCTACCATGGCACGCAACTGCTCAACCATGCCCAGCTCGATCGCTGGAACCTGGTCACCAGCCTCGACTACCTGGCGCCGTCCGAGGAGGCCGCCATCGTGCTGGCGCGCGTGCCCGGCCTCAATACGCCCCAGGGCCGCGCGCAGGTGGCCGCCATGGTGGCGCTGGCCGCGCTCACGCGCAAGGGCTTCGCGGTGGGCGATCTGTCGCTGCTGATGTCCCCGCGCACCGTCATCACCTGGGCCGAGAACGCGCAGATCTTCCACGACCTGCGGCTGGCCTTCGCGCTGTCCTTCCTCAACAAGTGCGAGCCGGCCGAGCGCACCATCGTGGCCGAGTATTTCCAGCGCTGCTTCGGGCAGGAGCTGGCGCAGCAGGGCGAGCCTGTCCATGCCGGCTGACGCGGCGCAGGCCTGGGGAGGGCCGCTGCTGCGCGCCATGGCGGGCGATGCCTCGTTGCAGTGGAGCGGGCAGACGCTGTACCGGGGCACCATGCCCGTGGTCCTGGCAGCGGCCCACCAGTCCGATGTGCCCGCAGGGCTGGCCGACCAGCGTGGCCTGCTGGACGGCGCCGGCCTTCGGCTGCGCCTGAGTGATGCCGGCCTGCACGCGCGCCACCTGCCCGGCGATCCCGTGGAGCGGCTGGTGTTCGAGCTGCTGGAGCAGCTGCGCGTGGAAAGCCTGGCGCCTGAAGAATGGCCGGGCGCACGCGCCAACCTGCATGCGCGCTTTGTGCACTGGAGCCAGGCCTTTGCCGATTCGGGGCTGACCGAAAGCAGCCTGGGCATCCTGCTTTTTACCGTGGCGCTGACCGCCTGGAGCCGCCTGAGCGGACATGCGCCGCCCGAAGCCCTGTCCGACCTGGCAGAAGCCACGCGCGCCGCCCTCTCGGGACCGCTGGGGCCGCAATGGGCCCTGCTGCGCCGCCACCGGCATGACCAGCAGGCCTTCATCGCACCGGCGCTGACGGTCAGCCGCTGGGTGGGCGAGTCCGTGCGCGCGGCGCAGCAGGAGGCGCCACGCGGCGCCGGCGGGCCACGCCGGCGTAGCAGCTTCGCGCTGCCGCTGCACTTCGAATCCCAAGGCCTGGACGCGCCCCCCGTGGCGCTGAGCGGGGACAGCCGTGCCTGGGCGGGTTCGGCGCACAGCTACCGCGTGTTCACACGTGCCCATGACCGCGAGGCCCATGCAGTCGAGCTGATCCGCGCGGCGCAACTGGCCGAGTTCCGCGCGCAGATGGACGAGGAGCTGGCGCGCAGCGGCCTGCACGCGGGCCGGCTGGCGCGCCAGCTTCAGCAGCGCCTGGCCGTGCCGCGCCACGATGGCTGGCAGTTCGGGCTGGAGGATGGACACCTGGATGGCGCCCGCCTGGCGCAAGTGATCAGCGACCCGCAGCAGCGCACCATCTTCAGGGATGAGTTGCCGCGCCCCGCGAGCGATGCGGCCGTGGCCATCCTGCTGGACTGCTCGGGCTCGATGAAGGCGCATGCCCGCCCGCTGTCCCTGCTCGTGGACCTGCTGGGCCGTGCCCTGTCCATGGCCGGCGTGCCCGTGGACATCCTGGGCTTTTCCACCCAGGCCTGGAATGGCGGCCGCGCGCGCCGCGACTGGCAGCGCGCGGGCCAGCCAGCCATCCCGGGCCGGCTCAACGAGCGGCTGCACATCGTCTTCAAGGACGCCGCCCGGCCCTGGCGCCACGCGCGCCACGGCATCGCGGCGCTGCGCAGGCCCGACATCTTCCGTGAAGGCGTGGACGGCGAGGCCGTGGAATGGGCCTGCGAGCGTCTGCTGGCGCGGCCTGCGCGGCGGCGCATCCTGCTCGTCGTCTCCGACGGCTGCCCCATGGACACCGCCACGCACCAGGCCAATGACGAACACTATCTGGACCAGCACCTGCGCCAGGTCGTCGCCCGCCACGAGCGCGCGGGTGATGTGCAGATCCGGGCCCTGGGCGTGGGGCTGGACCTGGGGGTGTTCTATCGGCAGCGGCTGGCGGTGGAGCTGCCCGAGCAGATCGATGAGGCCTTGCTGATGGCGGTGGCGGAGTTGGTCTGCCGGCCTTGACAACGGCTTTCCGGCACTGCATTCCGCCCCTGCCGGGCGGTTGTTTTTCGAGGCCGGGTGCCGGCCCGACGCAGGCGCTGCCATGCGGGGCGCGTTCTCGCAGGCCTTCGCTGCGCGCGGCCTGCCGATCCATTGGCGGAAAAAAAGGCTGGCCACAACCACGCAGCCAGCCCAAGCAGCAACTGATTCAGCGAAGAGGAGGCCGTCCAGGCATTTCCTGCATGCCCGGGCGCAGCACTCAAGCCCGCGCGGCCTTTCCCTTGCCAGGGGTGCCGAGTCTTGGCCCGGCGCTCAAATCGGTGCGGCCCAAAACGAGGGACACCGAGGAAGGGCCTGAGCCGGCCGCGCCTGAGCCGGCCGCGCCTACGCCGGCCGCGCCGCCCCGCACCGAGGGTGTCGTCCCCCTTTCAGGGGGAAGCGGCGAAGCCGCTCAGGGGGTCAAAGCTTCTCATCCCGCAGGTAGTACCAGTGGTACAGGAACCGCTGTCCCATCCGCCGGAACGGCGCGAATGCCGGTGAGCGCACCATGTTGAAGACGTTGGGATACTCCAGCTCGGAGTTGTAGATGGGCAGCTCGAAGGCCTTGCTCTGGCGGCCCGCGATGCGCTCGGCCATGCGCCGGCCCGCATGGGCGGAGAAGGACACGCCGTTGCCGCCGTAGCCCACGGCGTAGAAGATGCTTTGGACCGGGTCGGGCTGGAACACGCGCGGCATCATGTCGTGGCTCACATCGACCCAGCCCCACCAGGAGTAGTCGATGGTGATGCCCTTGAGGGCCGGGAACTTGCGGTGCAGGCCGTCCACCAGCTTGGCCATGTGCACGGGGTTGGGCGCGTCGGCGCCCGTGACGGCGCTGCGGCTGCCGATCTGCACGCGGTTGTCGGGCAGGCGGCGGTAGTAGAAGCGCAGTGTGCGCGTATCGGTGATGACCTGGGTGGTCTTGAAGCCCGTGGCCTCCAGCTCCTGCTCGGTCAGGGGACGCGTGACCAGCGAGTTCGAGAGGATGGGCATGATCCTGGAGCGCAGGCTGCCGTGCAGTGCATTGCTGGTGTAGCCGCCCGTGGCAAAGCCCACGGCGCGTGCGCGCACGGTGCCGCCGGGCGTGCGCAGGTGGTGCACGCCGTTGCGCGTCTCCATGCCCAGTACCGGGCTGGCTGGATGCACCTTCACGCCCAGCTCGCGCGCCTTGCGCAGGTAGCCGAAGGCGAGCTTGAGCGGGTGCACGCCGATGCCGTCGGGCTCGTGCATGGCGCCGTGGCTGTCGGCGTCGTTGACGTAGTCGCGGCGGACTTCCTCGGGGCTGAGCATGCGCGCGTCATAGCCGAAGATCTCGCGCATGACCTGGGTCTCGTTGCGCAGGAAATCGAGCTTCTTGTCGCGGTGGGCGATGTACAGGTGGCCGCCGGGCTGGGGTTCGCATTCGGGGAACTCGGCCACCAGGTCCTTGAAGGTCTGGAAGCCTTCGCGGATCTCGGCATCGAGCTTGAGCGCCACGTCCTTGCCCCAGCGTGCGATCCACTGCGAGCGGTACAGGCGGCCGCTGGCATTCTGGCCCTGACCACCATTGCGGCTGGTGCAGCCCCAGGCCGTCTGGTTGGCATCCAGCACCACGGCGCGGATGCCATGCTCGCGCGCCAGGAACAGCGCCGTGGACAGTCCCGTGAAGCCCGAGCCGACGATGGCCACGTCCACATCCATGTCGCCGCAGACTGGGCCGTCATCCTCGGGCGGGCGGCCGGCGGTTCCCACCCAGTAGGTGGGGGCGTAGCCCGTGCCGTGGCCCGGGTTGTCGGCCACCAGCGGGTCGTAGCGCGGGTCGTAGGGACGCAGGTGGCTGGGGCGGATGTCCTCGGCTTTCATGGCGGATGTCTCCTGGTGCGGCGGCCTTTTGCGGGAGCCGGCTTTTTTGCTATGGGAAAAGGTGCGATGGGGTCCGTGCCGGCGGGCCTTGCGAGGCCTTGTGCCGACGATGGAACCAGCATATCCAGCGCCCGCCCGGGCCGGTTAGCGCCACAGGACCGCTTTCGATAGGGCCAGTGGAGGCGGCTGGCGGCGCGGCTGGACCTAACGATTGTTGGCATCTGGTTCTAACGGGTCCGTGTGCCTGCTACCTACCATGGCCCATCGACATCTCGATGACGCGGCAGCCGCCCCGCATGGACTGCGGCAGCCGCGCAGCCCACCACCGACAAGGAGACAGCATGAGCGCACACACCAATCCTCCCGACGCCCAATTCCTGGCGCGCTTCGCCGATGCCTGGAACCGCCACGACATCGAGGCCCTGATGGGCTTCATGGCCGAAGAATGCGAGTTCCATGCCGTGGCCGGCCCCGATCTCATGGGCCGCAGCTTCATCGGCCGCGACGCGGTGCGTGAAGGCTTCCAGATGGCCTGGCAGGCCTTTCCCGATGCAGCCTGGCTGGATGGGGACCACTTCGTGCAGGGTGATCGCGGCGTGTCCGAGAGCACCTTCAAGGGCACAAAGGCCGACGGCCTGCGCGTGGAAGCGCGCATGGTCGATGTGTTCACCTTCCGCGATGGAAAGATCGCCGTGAAGAACGCCTTCCGCAAGGATCGCCCGCCGGTGGCGGCCGCCTGACGGCAGGGGCCGCAAGGCCTCTTGCCGCCGGGCTCACCGGACACGCCACGGCATGGCACGCACCGCTGCGCAGCCGACCACTACAGAGCAACAGCCGTGGCGCCTGAAGACAACAGGAGACAAGACATGATCGGAAATCAGCACGCCTCTTCGCCGGGGCTTTCACACGGGCTCAAGCAGCGCCACATGACCATGATCGCCCTGGGAGGCGTGATCGGTGCGGGGCTGTTCGTGGGCAGCGGCGTCGTCATCAAGTCGGCCGGGCCGGCCGCCATTCTTTCCTTTCTCATCACGGGCCTGCTTGTGGTGTTGGTCATGCGCATGCTGGGCGAGCTGGCCTGCTCCATGCCCGGCGGCGGCTCGTTCTACGAGTACGCCAGAGAGGCCTGGCGCGACCGCCCCGGCGTGGGGCGGCTGGCGGGCTTTCTGACGGGCTGGATGTACTGGTATTTCTGGGTCATCGTCGTGGCGCTGGAGGCCGTGGCCGGTGCCGATCTCGTGCGCTACTGGCTGCCCGATGTCCCCAACTGGAGCATCAGCCTGGTGCTGCTGGTGATGCTGACGCTGACCAACCTGGTGTCGGTCAAGTCCTTTGGCGAGTTCGAGTTCTGGTTCGCCTCCATCAAGGTGGCGGCCATCGTGGTCTTCCTGTTCGTGGCCGGCATCTATGTGCTGGGCCTGACGCCGGCCTCGCAGGGCATGCACTTCACCAATCTGACGGGCAACGGAGGCTTCATGCCCAACGGCATCGTGCCGGTGCTGACCGGAGCCGTGGCGGCCACGGGCTTTTACTTCGGCGCCGAGATCGTGACGATCGCCGCCGCAGAGACGGCCGAGCCGCAGAAGGCCGTGGCCAAGGCCACGAACTCGGTGATCACACGCGTGCTGGTGTTCTATGTGGGCTCCATCTTCCTGGTGGCCTGCCTGGTGCCCTGGAACGCCGGCGGTATCGCCACACCCTATGTCAGCGCGCTCAACGCCATGGGTGTGCCTGCAGCGGCGCAGATCATGAATGCCATCGTGCTGACGGCCGTGCTGTCGGCGCTGAATTCGGGCCTGTATGCGTCTTCGCGCATGCTGTTCGCGCTGACGCGGCGCGGCGATGCGCCCAAGGCACTGGCCAAGGTCAGCCGCAATGGCGTCCCCGTGCGCGCCATCCTCGTGGCCACGGTATTCGGCTATGGCGCCGTGGTGATGTCCTATGTGTCGCCGGACACGGTCTTCGCCTTCCTCGTCAATTCGTACGGGACGGTTGCCATCTTCGTCTACATCCTGATCGCCATCTCGCAGCTGCGCCTGCGTGCCCGCCTGGAGCGCGAGGCGCCGCACCAGCTCAGGGTGCGCATGTGGTGCTATCCGTACCTGACCTGGTTCGCTATCTTCGGCATGCTGTCCATCGTCATCGCCATGGCCTTCATTCCCGAGCAGCGCACGCCGCTGGCGCTGGGCGTGGCCAGCCTGTGCCTCCTGCTGGTGGCCTACGGCGTGCGCCAGTTCCTTCAGCGCGGCGTGGCGCCGGTGGTCTCCTCGCTGTCGGAAGCCGCGCAGCCCGAGCCGCAGAAGTACTGAGGGCGGTCCGGGAGCGGGACATCGACCCCGCCCGGTCCCTACAGTTCCCGCATCGCATCGGCCAGGGCCTTCACGCCCTGGCCGATGTCGTTGGCGGGTATGGACTGGTAGCCCATGCGCATGAAGCTGCCGGGTGTATCCGGCCGTGCGAAGAACACATCGCCAGGCTCGATGAGCACGCCGTGCCCCGCGGCCCGCTGCGACAGGGCCTGCACGGGGATGTGCTCGGGCAACTGCACCCAGCACGATCCGCCGCCGCGCACGGGCGTGATGCGGCAGCCGGGGGCATGCTCGGCCATGGCGGCGGTCAGCGCCGCGTGCCGCTCCTTCTGCGCCTGCGCCAGACGGCGCTGCTGGGCCTCGTAGTGGCCCAGGGAGATGAACATGGCCAGCGTGCGCTGCACGAAGGTGGCGGGGTGGCGGATCATGAGCCGGCGCAGCGCGCGCAGCTCGCGGATCAGCTCGGGCGCGGCCACGATGTAGCCTACGCGCAGGCCCGGCGCCAGGCTCTTGGACAGGCTGCCCACGTAGATCACGCGGTTGCTGCGGTCCAGGCTCTTGAGCGCGGGAATGGGCTGGCCGTCGAAGCTGCTCTCGCTCTCGTAGTCGTCCTCGATGAGGATGATGTCGTGCTCCTCGGCCATCTCCAGCAGCGCCTCGCGCCGCGCCAGAGGCATGGTCACGCCCGTGGGGCACTGGTGGCTGGGGGTCACGTACAGATAGTCGAGCTGGCGCAGCAGCGGCGTCAGCGGCAGGCCCTGGCCATCGACGGGCAGCGGGATGACCTGGGAAGTGCGGCTGCTGAATATGTTGCGCGCGTCGGGGTAGCCCGGCTCCTCGATGCCCACGGCCGTGCCCTCGCGCATCAGCAGGTCGGCCACCATGTACAGCGCATGCTGGGCGCCCACGGTGATGATCAGCTCGTCGGCCGAGGCCCGCACGCCGCGCCGGGGCAGGATCTTGGTCTGCACCTGCTGGATCAGCATCTCGTCGTCGCGTGCGATCTGGTCCGGCGCCCACTGGCGTATGTCGAGCACGCCCAGGGCCTTGAGGCAGCATTCGCGCCAGGCAGCCGTGGGGAACAGCTCCTTGTCGAACTGGCCGTAGAGAAAGGGGTAGGGGTAGCGCTGCCAGTCGTCTTCCTTGACGATGCTGCGCTGCTGGCTGGGCAGCAGCCACAGGCGGCGCGACCAGTCGGTGCGGCGGCCCTGAGTGGCCGTCACGGTGGCGGTGCCTGGCGCGCGCCCCTTGAGCACGTCGGGGTGGATGAAATGGCCTTTGCGCTGGCGGCTCAGCAGGAAGGCTTCCTCGGCCAGCTGCTGGTAGGCCAGCACCACGGTGATGCGCGCCACGCCCAGGTGGCGGGCCAGCTCGCGGCTGGAGGGGATGGGCTCGCCGGGCGCAAGAATGCCGCAGAGAATGGCGTCGACCAGCATCTCGCGGATCTGGCCCTGCAGGCTCAGGGCGGGGCGGGCGCTGCGGCGAAACAGCTGCCCCCACATGGCGCCTTCGGGCGATTGAGGCGCGGTGGCCGCGCGCGTGTCTGTCATGTCTTGTCGTTCCCGCCGCTGCGGCGTGCCGCTCGCTGTGTTTGTCTCCCGCGAAGGGCGGAGCCGTGCCCGCATCCGCGACCGGTCAATATAGGACAGGCCGGGCCCTGCGGGGCCCGGAGTTTGCGATGCCTGCGATTTTTTCCGGCCGGTCTGAAAATTGGTATACAATAGATGTCTTGGCGGCTGTAGCTCAGCTGGATAGAGTACTTGGCTACGAACCAAGGGGTCGTGGGTTCGATTCCTGCCAGCCGCACCAAAAACGACAAGCCTCAGAATCGCAAGATTCTGAGGCTTTTTCGTTGATGGATCCGGGCAGGCCGTGCAGGGGCCCAGGATTCTTGTTTGCTTATTTTCTTGGATTTCTCGTTGGCTTGAAAAAGCACGCTATAATTCAAAGCTTGGCGGCTGTAGCTCAGCTGGATAGAGTACTTGGCTACGAACCAAGGGGTCGTGGGTTCGATTCCTGCCAGCCGCACCAAAACGACAAGCCTCAGAATCGCAAGGTTCTGAGGCTTTTTCGTTGGCGCGGCCTTGCCGCACGGCTGGTGCGTTCTGTGTGAAGATCGGCTCCATGAGCAAGGCTTTCACCAAGGAATCCGACGGCGACGACGACGATGATGAAGTCGGTCTGCCGCCGCTGCCTGCGGGCGGCAAGAACTACATCACGCCCCAGGGCTTCGCACGGCTCAAGTCCGAACTGCTGGACCTGATCGACAACGAGCGCCCGCGCATCGTGGAGATCGTGCACTGGGCCGCCAGCAATGGCGACCGCTCCGAGAATGGCGACTATCTCTACGGCAAGAAGCGCCTGCGCGAGATCGACCGGCGCATCCGCTTCCTCACCAGGCGGCTGGAGATCGCCGAGGTGGTCGATCCGTCCCTGCACGCGGGCAGCGAGCAGATCTACTTCGGCGCCACCGTCACCTATGCGGATGACGAAGGCGAGGAGCGCACCATCACCATCATGGGCATCGACGAGGCTGACAGCGCGCGTGGCCAGGTCAGCTGGATCGCTCCTGTCTCGCGGGCGCTGCTCAAGGCCCGCGTGGGCGACGAGGTGGCCCTGCCCACGCCCGCCGGCGTGCGCACGCTGGAGATCCTCGACGTGCGCTATCCGGAGCCGGGCACCGCCACCGGGTGAGCCTTCAGGGCCGCAGCAGCTGCAGCAGTTGCTGCGTGGGGTAGCCGTCGGCCACCAGTCCCTGGCTCTGCTGGAACTGGCGCAGGCCTGCACGCGTTGCCGGGCCCATCACGCCATCGGCACTGCCTGCAGAAAAGCCGCGCTCGTTCAGCGCCGTCTGCAGCGTGCGCAGCTGCTGGCGCGTCAGCGGCGTGAGATCGCGCGGCCACGCGGCCTGCACGCCGGGACCGCCGGCCAGTTGCTGTGACAGCAGGCCCACGCCCAGGGCGTAGTTCACGGAATTGTTGTAGCGCAGGATGGTGCGGAAGTTGGTGCCGACCATGAAGGCGGGCCCTCTCGCGCCGGCCGGAGCGATGATGCTGGCGTCGGCCATGGCGGGCGGGGCCGATCCGTCCATGGCCTGCACACCTTCTGCCGCCCACTGCGCGCTGCCCTGGCGCACGCTGGTCTCGGCGCGTGCATGGTCGAAGCCCGGGGGCAGGCGTACTTCCACGCCCCAGGGCTCGCCCGGCTTCCAGCCGGAATGCGCGAGGTAGTTGGCCGTGGAGGCGGTCACATCGGGCAGGCTGCCCCAGATGTCGCGGCGGCCGTCACCGTCGGCATCGACCGCATAGGCAAGAAAGACCGAGGGCAGGAACTGCGTATGCCCCATGGCGCCCGCCCAGGAGCCGACCATGTGGGCCGCATCGATGTCGCCGTTGTCGATGATGCGCAAGGCCGCGAGCAGCTCCTTTTGCGCCCAGTCCGCGCGCCGGCCGTCGAAGGCCAGCGTGGCCAGCGCATCGACGGTGGCGAAGTTGCCGAAATTGCCGCCGTAGTTGCTCTCCATGCCCCAGATGGCCGCGATCACCTCGGCCGGCACGCCGTAGCGCTGGCTGGCCGATTGCAGCGGCGCGGCTGCTTCCCGCAGCTTGGCGCGGCCCTGCGTGATGCGCGTAGCGGAGACGGCGCTGTCCAGATACTGCCAGGGCGTGCGCGTGAACTCGGGCTGGGAGCGGTCGAGCTGGACCGCGCGCTGCTGCAGCCGGGCCGGCTCCAGCGCGCCGCGCACGGTCTTCTCGGAAATTCCTGCATCCAGCGCCTTGCGTGCGAAGTCGCGCTTCCAGGCTTCGAAGCTGGCTGCCTCGGCCTGTGCGGGAGCATCCGCCGAGGCGGTGGATGTTTCTGCGGCGGGGATGGGAGACGGGGCTGGTTGCGCAGGCTCGGGCGCGGGAACGGGTGTCGGCCTGGATGCGCAGCCGCCCAGCAGTGCGGCGGCCAGGGCGGCTGCAAGTCCCGCGCGGGTCAGCATGCGGTGGGGCTGTCGGGCGGGACGGGGGGCTGTGGCAGGTGCATGGGGCATGCGACCATTGTCTCCTGTGCGCCTGGCCGCGGAATGCAACACGGTGTTTCCGATCGGACTGCCGGGCGGCTATGCTGTGCTGCCATGATCGCCCATCCGTCACCATCACCGATCTCCGCTGCGCCTGGCGCCGTGCAGGCGCTGCAGGCCTTGTTGCGCCCCGGCCAGCGCTGGCTGGTGCTGACCGGCGCGGGGTGCAGCACCGGTTCCGGCATTCCCGACTATCGCGACCGGGCGGGGCAGTGGAAGCGCGCCCAGCCCGTGACACTGCAAGCCTTCATGGGCAGCCAGGCCACGCGCCAGCGCTATTGGGCGCGCAGCCTGCTGGGCTGGCCCGTCATGGCGCAGGCCAGGCCCGGTCCGGCTCACGAGGCATTGGTGCGGCTGCAGCAGCGCGGGTGGATGGAAGGCCTGGTCACCCAGAACGTGGACGGACTGCATGCGGCCGCCGGCAGCGTGGATGTCATCGACCTGCATGGCCGCATCGCCGCCGTGCGCTGCATGGGCTGCGGCGCCATCACGGAGCGCGGGGCCCTGCAGGCTCTGCTGCTGGCGCGAAACCCTGGATGGGCGGACCTGCGCGCCGAGGCCGCGCCCGATGGCGACGCCGACCTGGAGGGGCGCGACTTCAGCCGCTTCGAGGTGCCTGCCTGCGGGCAGTGTGGTGGCGTGCTCAAGCCCGACGTGGTGTTCTACGGCGAAGGCGTGCCGCGCGAGCGCGTGCAGGCGGTGCGGGCTGCGCTGCTGCGTTCCCATGGCCTGCTGGTCGTGGGTTCATCGTTGATGGTGTATTCGGGCCTGCGCTTCGTGCATGAGGCCGTGGCCCAGGGCAAGCCCGTGGCGGCGGTCAACCAGGGGCGCATGCGGGGCGAGGAGCTGCTGGCGCTCAAGATCGAGCAGGACTGCGGCCAGGTGCTGTGGCAGCTGGTGCAAGACCTGCAGGAATGAAAAAGCCCCGCGCAGCGGGGCCAGGATCAGGGTTCAGGGGATGACGCGCGATGCGCGCACCACCGAATGCACGCGCCGCAGGTTGCGCAGCGCGGCCTCCACCTGCTGGTTGTCGTGCACCGAGATCACGAAGCACAGGTCGGTGGTGCTCATGGCGGCCTCGTCGGCCATGTCCACCCGCAGGATGTCCACCTCGGCGCCGGCCAGCTCGGCCGCCACGCGCGCCAGCACGCCCTTGCCGTTGTTGACGGTGACGACGATGCGCGCGTCGAACAGGCGCGCCGGGTCGATGTCATCGGCCCATTCGACGACGATGAAGCGGTCGCGGTCCTTTTCCTGCAGGCGCTGGGCGATCTTGCACTGGGCATGGTGCACGATCAGGCCTTCGCCGCTGCCCAGGTAGCCCACGATGGCATCGCCGGGCACGGGGCGGCAGCACTGCGCATAGTGGATGGATCCCTGGTTGGATCCATCCAGCAGCACGGCGCCTTGGAAAGGGCGGTTGCTGGTGTTGAAGCGCTCGCGCGTGAGCAGCAGGGCGTCGGGCCGGTGGCCGTGGCGCGCCATCAGCGCCGTCAGGCGCGAGGCCACCAGCGATGCGATGCGCCGGCCCATGCCGATGTCCACCATGAGGTCGGTGCGGCTGCGGCTGCCCGCCATGCGCAGCACCTCGTCCCATAGCGCCTGGTTGGCCTCGTCCGCGGGGGGGACGGCGTCCATGCCCTCGGCGCGCATGGCCTGGGCCAGCAGGTTCTCGCCCAGGCGCGCCGATTCGCTTTGCGCGGCCGTCTTCAGGTAGTGGCGGATCTTGGAGCGCGCGCGACCGGTCTTGACGAAACCCAGCCAGGCTGGGTTGGGGGTGGCTTCCTCGGAGGTGACGATCTGCACCACGTCGCCGCTCTTGAGCTCGGTGCGCAGCGGCACTTCCTCGTTGTTGATGCGCGCGGCCGTCATGTGGTTGCCGACCTTGCTGTGGATGGCGTAGGCGAAGTCCACCACGGTGGCGCCGCGCGGCATGGCCATGATCTCGCTCTTGGGCGTGAACACGTAGACGGCGTCGGGGAACAGGTCCACCTTGACATGGTCCCAGAACTCGGCGGCATCGCGCGTCTCGTTCTGGATGTCCAGCAGCGACTGCAGCCACTGCGTGCCCAGTTGCTCGGAGTCGTGGCCGGGCTGGGCCTTGTACAGCCAGTGGGCGGCCACGCCGGCCTCGGCGACGATGTGCATCTCCTCGGTGCGGATCTGGAACTCGATGTTCACGCCGGAGGGGCCGACCAGGGTGGTGTGCAGCGACTGGTAGCCGTTGTTCTTGGCAATGGCGATGTAGTCCTTGAAGCGGCCCGGCATGGGCTTGTACATCTGGTGCAGCACGCCCAGCGCGGTGTAGCAGTCGATCACGCGCGGCAGGATGATGCGGAAACCGTAGATGTCCGTCACCTTGGCGAAGCTCAGCTGGTTCTTCTCCATGCGCAGATAGAGCGAGTACAGCGTGCTTTCGCGGCCGGCCAGGCGTGCCTGCAGGCCGGCCTGGGCGAATTCGGCGTTGACCTCGTCCTGCACGCGCTGGACCAGATCGCGGCGGCGCTTGCGCGAGCGCGCGATGGCCTTCTCCAGCGTGGCGTAGCGCCAGGGGTGCAGGTGGCGGAAGGCCAGGTCCTGCAGTTCGCGGTAGGTCTGGTTCAGGCCCAGCCGGTGGGCGATGGGTGCGTAGATCTCCAGCGTCTCCGACGAGATGCGACCCCACTTGCTGCGCGGCATGTCGCCCATGGTGCGCATGTTGTGGGTGCGGTCGGCCAGCTTGATCAGGATGACGCGCACATCGCGCGCCATGGCCAGCAGCATCTTGCGGAAGGACTCGGCCTGGTTTTCCTCGCGGGTGTTGAACTGCAGCTTGTCGAGCTTGGTGAGCCCGTCGACCAGCTCGGCCACGTCCTGGCCGAAGCGCTGGGCGAGATCCGCCTTGGTGACGCCGCAGTCTTCCATGGCGTCGTGCAGCAGGGCCGCCATCAGGGCTGGCGCATCGAGCTTCCAGCTCGCGCACAGCGCGGTGACGGCAATGGGGTGCGTGATGTAGGGTTCGCCGCTGCTGCGCCACTGGTCGCTGTGGGCACGGTCGGCGAACGCATAGGCTTCGCGCACCTGCTCGATGCTGGAGGCATCCAGGTAGCTCAGTTGCTCCATCAGCCCCGCAAAGGCGCTGGCCGACACGGAGGCAGCCTGCTCGGCAGACATGCGCTCGGACCGGGGCGGCGGTACGGGATCGGACGGGGCTGTGAACGAAGTCAAGGCCGCTTTCATGACTTAAATGTAGCGTGCATGCGGGTTTGTGCAGGCTTCATGTAAAAAAAGCACCGCTGGGCGGTGCTTTTTTGGGGGCCATTGTGTTGCTTTGCAGCAAATCAGCCCGGAACCTTCTTGAGCATCTCGAGGCCGACCTTGCCGTCGGCGATCTCGCGCAGCGCGGTGACGCCGGGCTTGTTCTTGGTCTCGATCTTGGGGGTGTGGCCCTGGCTGAGCATGCGGGCGCGGTAGGTTGCTGCCAGCACGAGCTGGAAGCGGTTGGGAATTTGCTCCAGGCAATCTTCAACAGTGATGCGTGCCATCAGGATCTCCAGGAAACGTCAGTTGGGTTCAGAAATATTGAGCGACTCGAAGGTCTCGGCGCGGCGGCTGCGCTGAGCCGCGTATTTGAGACGCTGGGCGTGGATGATCGCCTTGAGATCAAAGAGCGCGGTCTCGAACAATTCGTTGATTATAACGAAGTCGAATTTCGACACCTGGGCCATCTCCTCGGCCGCGTTCTTCAGGCGCAACTCGATGACCTCGGGCGCATCCTCTCCGCGGTTTTCCAGGCGCGCGCGCAACTCGTCCCAGCTGGGAGGCAGGATGAAGATCAGCACGGCGTTGGGAAACGCCTGCTTGACCTGGAGCGCGCCCTGGTAGTCGATCTCCAGCAGCACGTCGGTGCCCACCTGGATGCGCTCCTCCAGGGCCTTCTTGGCCGTGCCGTAGCGACGGCTGTGCACGTGCGCCCATTCGACGAAGGCGTTGTTGCCGACCATGGCGTCGAACTCCTGGTCGGAGACGAAGTAGTACTCGCGGCCATGCTTTTCCTGGCCACGCGGTGCGCGCGTGGTGTGGGAGACAGAGGGCGAGACGCGCGCGTCGAACTCGCGCAGTGCCCGCACCAGGCTGGACTTGCCGGCCCCGCTGGGGGCCGAGACGACAAAGAGGTTTCCGGGGTAATCCATGGAATTTTGCGCAGTTGGGTTACGCATGGGCATCAGTGGGGGGCTTATTCGATGTTCTGCACCTGCTCGCGCATCTGCTCGATCAGCACTTTCATGTCCACGCTGATGCGCGTCAGCTCCAGCGTGGCGGACTTGGAGCCCAGGGTGTTGGCCTCGCGGTGCAGTTCCTGGATCAGGAAGTCCAGGCGCTTGCCGATCTCGCCGCCCTTCTTGAGCAGGCTCTGCAGCTCGTCGAGGTGCGAGTCCAGGCGCGTGACCTCCTCGGCCACATCGATGCGGATCGCAAAGGCGGTGGCCTCGGTCAGGGCGCGGTCCTGGGCGGCTTCGGGCGCGACGGCGCCTTCG
Source organism: Delftia tsuruhatensis (assembly GCF_903815225.1). Lineage (NCBI taxonomy): Bacteria > Pseudomonadati > Pseudomonadota > Betaproteobacteria > Burkholderiales > Comamonadaceae > Delftia > Delftia tsuruhatensis. The sequence goes on along the minus strand of NZ_LR813084.1, from coordinate 4,786,967 downwards.
GCCAGGGCCATGGCTTCCTTCCAGCGTTCCATGAAGCGCAGGCGCTGCTGCTCCACGAGCTGGGGCACCAGCGGGGTGGCGTCGGCCGCCAGCTTGCGCAGTTGGGCGATGCGGTCCTGGAGCATGGTGGCCAGGCGCTTGCCCTCGCTGGCGCGGGCCTCCATGAGCGAGGCCAGGGCCTGCTCGGCCAGGGCGGGCAGCACGCTGCCCCAGTCGATGGAGGAGGCGGCCCCACCGCCGGACAGGCGCAGCACATCGGCCACCGACAGGCTGCGCGCGTCGGGCAGCCAGGACTGGATGGTGTCCTGGAGCATGGACAGCCGCTGCAGCACGGCCGTGGAGGGATCGGGCAGGGCATTGCCGTCATCGCTGTCGATGGCGGCGCGCACTTCGACCTTGCCGCGCTTGAGGCGGGCAGTCAGAATGGCCCTGAGGGCCGGTTCATGGGCGCGCAGTTCGTCTGGAAGGCGGAACGACAGATCCAGGAAGCGGCTGTTGACCGAACGGATCTCCAGGCCGAGCCGGCTGTTGCGGCCCGACGCTCCACCATCTTCTGCGGATGCGCCGTGCTGGGCACTGGCGTATCCGGTCATGCTGTAAACTGGCATTGGACTTTTGATGGATGCTTGCAATCGCCCGATTATCCGGGTTTCGCTCCGTCCCTGAGGTTTACCCGAAAAAAATGTCATCCAAGATCAAGCCTGCGCCATTGCCGCCAGGCAGCGCGATCGGCGGCTACCGGGTGGTGCGCAGGCTTGCTTCCGGCGGTTTCGGCGTTGTCTACCTGGCCTTGGATGCGCAGGGCAAGCAGGTGGCGATCAAGGAATACCTGCCCGCCTCGCTGGCCACCCGAGCCCCAGGAGAGCTGCAACCTGTCGTGGCCCCCGAAAAACTCTCGCTGTACCGCCTGGGCCTCAAGAGCTTCTTCGAGGAGGGGCGCTCGCTGGCGCAGATCTCCCATGCCTCCGTGGTCAGCGTGCTCAACTTCTTCCGCGAGAACGAGACCGTCTACATGGTGATGAACTACCTGGAAGGGGCGACCCTGCAGGACTTCATCGTCACGGCGCGCGATCTCAAGGCCGAGAAGGTGTTCCGCGAATCGACCATACGCTCGCTGTTCGACGAGGTGCTGCGCGGTCTGCGTATCGTGCACCAGCACAAGATGCTGCACCTGGACATCAAGCCCGCCAACATCTTCATCACCAACGACGACCGTGCCGTGATGATCGACTTCGGCGCGGCGCGCGAGGTGCTTTCCAAGGAAGGCAACTTCATCCGCCCCATGTACACGCCGGGATTCGCCGCCCCCGAGATGTACCGCCGCGATGCGTCGCTGGGGCCCTGGACCGACATCTACGCCATCGGCGCCTGCATCTACGCCTGCATGCAGGGCTTTCCTCCCAACGAGGCGCCGCAGCGCCAGGACAAGGATCGGCTGGCGCTGGCGCTGACCAAGCTGCGCGGCGTCTACTCGGACAACCTCATCGAGGTCGTCGAGTGGTGCATGGCCATGGATCCGGGGTCGCGCCCTCAGTCGGTGTTCGCGCTGCAAAAGGAATTGAGCCGCGAGGGCGAGCGCCGCTACACCAGGCTCAGCGTTTCCGAACGCATGCGGCTGCAGCTGGACACGCTGGTGACCGACGCCAGGAAGAACATGCAAAAGATCAGCGGCGCGGCCGGCCTGCCGGCCGCGGGCCAGGAGCGCAAGCCATGAGGTTTTCGGTGTTCCAGCTGAGCCGCCGGGGCGGCAGGGTGCTCAACGAGGACCGCATGGGCTACTGCTACACGCGGGAAGCCGTGCTCTTCGTGCTGGCCGACGGCATGGGGGGCCACCCCGAGGGCGAGGTCGCGGCGCAGCTGGCGCTGCAGGTGATGTCCGTTCATTTCCAGCGCCAGGCCAAGCCCCTGCTGGAGGATCCCCAGACCTTCCTGGTCGATGCACTGCTGCAGGCGCACCGGCAGATCCTGCGCTATGCCAGCGGCAAGGGCATGATAGACACGCCGCGCACCACGCTGGTGGCGGCCGTCATCCAGAAGGGCAAGATCACCTGGATCCATTGCGGCGACTCGCGCCTGTACCTGGTGCGCGGCGGGGAGCTGCTGGCGCGGACACGCGACCATTCCTACCTGGAGATGGGCGAGATCGCGGCACAGCTCAAGACCTCGAGCCGCAACGTGCTGTTCACCTGCCTGGGCTCGCCTTCCAAGCCCATCTACGACGTGACCGAACCGCGCCGCCTGGAGCAGGGCGACAGGCTGCTGCTGTGCTCGGACGGCCTGTGGGGCAGCGTGGACGAGGGGCATCTGCTGCGGACCCTGCACGGACGCACCGTCTCCCAGGCCATCCCGCAGCTGGTGGACACCGCGCTGCGCAATGCCGGCGATGCCAGCGACAACGTCACGGCCATCGCCATGGAGTGGGAGACGCCCGACGCCTTCGCGTCCACCATGGGTATCTCCACCCAGGACATCGAGGACAACGCATTCGAGTCCACAATCCAGGGCGGGCCCATCGATGACCTGGAAGACGAGCTGGACGACGCGGCCATCGAGCGCTCCATCGCCGAGATCAACGAGGCGATACGCCGCTCGGCCGAGCGCCAGTTCAAGCGCTGAGCCTGGCCGCCGGTGCCTGCCGGTGGCGGCAGGCATGCCCATCACACCGATTGACGACAAGGGGCGCGCGGGCGCCCGAACGGATTTGCACGATGAAGATAGTGTTGGCCTCCAACAACCGCGGCAAGCTCGCCGAGCTGCAAGCCATGTTCGCCCCCCTGGGGGTGGAGCTGGTTCGCCAGGGTGACCTGTTCGAGGGCGAGGCGCCCGAGCCGCATTGCACCTTCGTGGAGAACGCGCTGTCCAAGGCGCGCTTCGCGGCCGAGCGCACGGGCCTGCCCGCCATCGCCGATGACGCCGGCATGTGCGTGGAGCACTTCGGCGGCCTGCCCGGCGTGGACACGGCGTACTACTGCACCCGGTTCGGCTACGAAAAGAGCGACGAGAACAACGTCCGTGCCCTGCTGGAGCAGATGCAGGGCGTGGCCGATCGCCGCGCGGCCATGGTCAGCACCCTGGTCGGCGTGCGCAGCGCGCGCGACCCCGAGCCGCTGATCGCCATGGGCCGCGTGCAGGGCGAGATCGCCACCGAGCGCCGGGGCACGCAGGGCTTCGGCTTCGATCCCGTGATGTACCTGCCCGAGCTGGGCCGGACCTTTGCCGAGATGGATCCGGCCGTCAAGCACGCGCACAGCCACCGTGGCCGCGCCACCTTGCAGATGATCGATCTCGTGCGCGAGCGCTGGCTGCGATGATTCCCATCCAGCCCCAGGATGTGGCGGCCGTCGGCGCGGGGGCGGCCGTGCAGCGCGACATCCAGCATTACATGCGCCCGGGCACGCTGCTGCTGGGCAGCCTGCCGCCGCTGTCGCTGTACGTGCACCTGCCCTGGTGCCTGCGCAAGTGCCCCTACTGCGACTTCAACTCGCATGAGCATGGGCGCGACGGCCCGGCCCTGCCCGAGCAGCGCTACGTCGATGCCGTGGTCGCGGACCTGGAAAGCGCGCTGCCACTGATCTGGGGCCGCACGGTGCACAGCATCTTCATCGGCGGCGGCACGCCCAGCCTGTTCTCGCCCGAGGCCATCGACCGGCTGCTGGCCGCCATCCGCGCGCGCCTGCGCATGGAGGCCGACTGCGAGATCACCATGGAGGCCAATCCCGGCACCTTCGAGACCGACCGCTTCCGCGCCTTCCGCGCGGCCGGCGTCACGCGGCTGTCCATCGGCGTGCAGAGCTTCGATGACCGCTTCCTGCAGGCCGTGGGGCGCGTGCATGACGGGGCCCAGGCGCGCGCCGCGGTGCGCGAGGCCGCCGACAGCTTCGAGACCTTCAACATCGACCTGATGTATGCGTTGCCGGGGCAGACCGAGCTGGACCTGGCGCGCGACCTGGACGCGGCCCTGTCGTTCGCGCCGCCGCACCTGTCGGTCTACCACCTGACGATCGAGCCCAACACCTGGTTCGCCAAGTTCCCCCCGGCGCTGCCCGAGGATGACATCGCCTACGACATGCTGGACCGCATCACGGCGCGCACGGCCACCGCGGGCCTGCAACGCTACGAGATCTCGGCCTATGCGCGCGACGGCCACCAGTGCTGGCACAACCGCAACTACTGGCAGTTCGGCGACTACCTGGGCATAGGCGCGGGCGCGCACAGCAAGCTCAGCTTTGCGCACCGCATCGTGCGCCAGGTGCGCTTTCGCGATCCGGCCCGCTACATGGACCAGGCCCTGGCCGGCACGCCGCTGGCGCAGGACAGCGAGGTACGCCGTGCCGACCTGCCCTTCGAGTACATGCTCAACGCACTGCGCCTGCGCGAGGGCTTTGCGCTGCAGGACTTCATGGAGCGCACGGGCCTGCCCCTGTCATCCATCGCCAGGGGGCTGGATGCCGCCCAGGCCAAGGGCCTGATCACGCGCGACCTGGGCCGGGTGGTGCCCACCGAGCGTGGCTTCGATTTCCTCAGCGACCTGCAGGAGCTGTTCCTGGCGGAGTGAGCGGAGACCACCACCCAAGGAAAAAGGACGCCGTGGCGTCTTTTTTCCATTCGGTGCGGCGAGGCTGCTCAGCCGCAGCGCACGGCCACGATGCGGCCCGTGCCATCGACCACCAGGTTCAGGCGCTCCTGGTTGAATTCCATGGTCGTGGGCTGGCCTTCGCGCAGCACGCGGGCCATGTAGGCGCCCGATTGCTTGCGCGCGGCCTCCAGCGTGGCCGAGGTGTTGTTCTTGCCCACGAAGGACTGTGCCGGTGCGGCATTGCAGACCTGCACGGGGCGCGGAGCGGGCTGGGCCGCTCCACCACCGGTGCCGCCCAGGGGATTCATGCCTGCACAGCCCGCGATCAGGGCGGTGGTGCCCAGCAGGGAGAGCGCGGCAAGGCGGCGATGGCGATGAAGGACAGGGGCGGTGTTGGGCATGGGCTTTTTCCTCGATTCAGGGGGCACTGAGCAGTATCAGGGCAGGTGCTGGCACGCTGCCTCGGACAACGCCGCATACCTTAGCCGTCCTCGGGCCGTGTCATCGGCATGCGGAAGTAACAGGCGGCAGCAAATGCAGGCATTGCCGCACCAGGATCAGCGCCGTGCGCCCTTGCCTTCCTGGGGCGTGTGGTGAAAGACCGTGGCCTCCAGCCCCATGGCGCGGATCCTGCCCGCCGCCTGGTCGGCGCTGCGCTCCTTCGCGAAGGGGCCGGAGCGCACGCGCACGATCTCGCCCTTGTTGCTGTGCAGCGTCTGGCTGAGCGCGGGCAGCCTGGCCTTTTCCAGACGCTCCACCACGCGGGCGGCATTGCCGGCATCCGAGAACACGCCGATGTTGATGTAGTAGCTGCCCGCCTCCAGCGCGGAGGAAGCGGGCTTGGCGGGCGCCGCCTTGGCGGCAGGTTCGGCGGATTTGGCCTGCCTGGATTCAGCCACCCTGGTGGATTTGGCAGGGGCGGGGGCGGGCGCAGGGGCTGGCGCTGGCGGCTTGACCGGCACCTGGGCCGCCTTCGCAGGCGCGGCCGCCAGGGCGGCGGCCCCGGCCGTTGCAATGGCCGGCATGGGCTCGACCATGCCTGACACCGCAGTGCCCGGGGCAGGCGATGGTGGCTGGGGCTGCGGATCGGGCCGGGGCTCGGCCTGCGCTGGCGGGTCTTGCTGCGTCTGTGCAGGGGTGGGCGGGATCGGCGGCTCTGCCACCGGTGGCTCAGCGGGCGGTGTGACTGCCGCAGGCGCCGGCTCCACGGCGGGCGTGGAAGCCGGTGCGGGTCCGGGCGGCGTTGCCGCGGACGATGCTGCCGTGAAATGCGCCGGGTCTGCCAGCACCCAGGCGGCTGCACCTGCGGCCGCAGCGAGCACCACGCCGGCCGCCGTCGCCAGCCGCTTGCGCGCGGGCGTGGCCGCGTGCCGGGACAGGCGCTCATGGGCCTGGGCCATGGTGGGGGCCTCGCCTATGGCCTCCAGGGTATGGCGGCGCACATGGCGCCAGTACAGGGCGTTGGCGCCCAGGCCCGGGATGGCGATGGCCAGCAGGGCCAGGGTGGCGTCCATGCCATGGGCGATGGCCGGTGGCAGGCCCAGGGCGGGGCGCAGCAGCAGGCCCCAGAGCAGGCCGGTGCTTGCCGTGGCCAGCGCATAGAGCCCGCCTTCGCGCCACAGGCCGCGCAGTGCGCACCAGGGAAGGGTGAACAGGCCGGCGGCCAGGTTCCAGGTGGGCAAGGCCTTGCCCAGTGCATCGAAGCGCTCGAACAGGCGCAGGTAGTAGCCGCGCGAAGCTTCGCCGATCATGCTGGCGTACAGGCCGGGCATCAGGCCCGTCCCCAGGCCGCTGCCGGTGTTCGTGCCTGTGCCGGGATCCCGGCGCTCGCCAGCGACCGGCGCATCATCCCCGTGCTGCAGCGCATAGGCCGCCGCGGCAAAGGCGCTGGCTATCGAGGGCGGCAGCTTGCTGGGGCCGGGCTCGGCAAACGACGGCTCCTGTCGGGCAGGAGCCGCCTGTCTGTCGAAGTCGATGGTGGCGGGAGGTGCTGAGAGGGCGTCTTCCGATGGGGCGGGCATGTGAACAATTGTGTCATGCACACGCACCCGTCGGAAAGACGACATTCACTTCGTTCGCCAGCCCAGGGAGGCGGATCGAGCCGCCCGCTCAGGCCTGGCGTGCCGGCAGCACGGTGGCGCGGCATTCGCCGAAGCCGATGCGCGCGGCGCCGGGTTTCTCGCACCAGCCACGCAGGATGACGGCATCTCCATCCTGCAGGAAGGTGCGGCTTTCACCGTTGGCCAGGACCAGGGGCTTCTTGCCGCCCTCGGTCAACTCCAGCAGCGCGCCGGCCTCGGAGGCCGTGGGGCCGGACAACGTGCCCGTGCCCAGCAGGTCGCCGGGCTGCAGGTCGCAGCCGTTGACGCTGTGGTGGGCCACCAGCTGGGCCATGGTCCAGTAGGCGTGGCGGTAGCTGGTGTGGGTGATCTGCTGCGCAGCCTGGCCTTCGGCGCGCATGCGGCCGGTCTCCAGCGCCACGCTCAACTGCACGTCGAACGCGCCGCGCTCGGAGTTGGCGGCCGAGCTCAGGTAGGGCAGGGGCTGGGGATCAGCGGCGGGCCGCGTGAAGGCCGTGCGGTAGGGCTCCAGCGCCTCCAGCGTCACGATCCAGGGCGACAGCGAGGACGCGAAGTTCTTCGACAGGAAGGGGCCCAGCGGCTGGTATTCCCAGGCCTGGATGTCGCGCGCCGACCAGTCGTTGAGCAGGCACAGGCCGAAGATGTGGTTTTCTGCCTCGTCCATGGAAATCGCTTCGCCCCAGGCGTTGCCGGCGCCGGTGTAGATGCCCATCTCCAGCTCATAGTCCAGGCGTGCGCAGGGCTTGAGCGCGGGTGCGGCGGCGTCGGGCGCCTTCAGCTGGCCCATGGGGCGGCGGAAATCCACGCCGGACACGCGAAGGCTGGACGCACGGCCGTGGTAGCCAATCGGCACCCACTTGTAGTTTTCCATCAGCGGGTTGTCCGGGCGGAACAGCTTGCCGACGTTGGTGGCGTGGTGCACCGAGGTGTAGAAGTCCGTGTAGTCGCCAACCTGGGCCGGCACGGTGTACTCCACGTCGGACTGGGCCACAAGGCAATCCTGCAGGACAGCCTGCGCGGCAGCGCCTTCGCGCAGCGCGCGCGACAGCGCCAGGCGCAGGGCCGACCAGGCGGCCGGTCCCATGGCCATGAAGCCGTTCAGGCGCTGTTGCGAAGCGGCCTCCAGCTGCGGCTGCACGGCTTCGCCCAGTGCCTTGAGGGCGCTGGCGCGCGCCAGGTCCAGCACCTGGTCGCCAATGGCCACGCCGCCGCGCCAGGCCTCCTGGCTGCCAGCGCGGCGGAACACCGCGTAGGGCAGGTTCTGGATGGGAAAGTCGCTGGCGCCGGTGTTGGCCGAGGCCACCCAGCTGCGCAGGTTTGCGTCATGGGTTTCGTTCAAGGACATCTGTCTCTCCTGGTTGGGTTTGTCTGTCGTTGGGTTGAAAGGGAGCTGGCTTGTGGGCGGGGTCATTTCAGCAGATCCATTTCCATGTGGACGTACTCGCTGAGAAAGCGGATCCGCGCCCAATAGATCAGCACGCCGTCGGCATTGCAGGCCCAGCGCAGGACCTGCATCAGCGGCATGCCCAGGGCCACACCCAGGTACTGGGTGGCCAGCTCGTCGGCCGGCGCCACGCTCAGGTGCTGGCGCGCCACGGCAATGCGCGAGGGATCGCTGCTCAGGGCCACGGCCAGGGAGCTGCGCTCCAGCTGGGCCTCGATCTCGGGGAACAGCTGCTGCTCCAGGTACAGCTGCGACAGGCAGAACCGCGCCGCGTCATGGTCGTACACGCGCAGCAGGTGTACGTAGGCGGGGGCCATGCGGCCCACATCGGGGAAGCCTTCGGGGATCGGCGGCAGGCAGTCGCGCTCGGTATGCAGGGTGATCTGGCCGATGTGGGCGCCAAAGGCCACCAGCTCCTTCCAGCTGGTGGGCAGCAGAAAGGACGGCGGCTTGTAGGGCGCTGCAATCACCCGCGTGCCGCCGCGCTTGCGCGTGAGCAGCAGGCCCTCTGACACCAGGGCGCCCAGCGCCATGCGCACCGTGGTGCGCGACACGCCATGCAGCGCCTCCAGCTCCTGCACCGTGGGAATGGCGCTGCCCACGGGCCAGGCGCCCGTGGACACCTTGCTGCGGAACAGCCGCGCCAGCTGCAGGTGCAGCTTGTCCCGGCCTTGTTGAGGGGCCGACGCGGTGGAGTTGGAGGGCATGGAGGCAATAAAGTATCTATTCAGTGCTTTTATTTTCACACAAAGCGATGCCCATGACGGCCGGCGCCGACGACCATCGTTGACAAATGTCTTCAATTGGGCAGGCCGAATGACTTTTAAACTGCGGCCCTTTTTTCCGTTTTTCGAACGTTGGCCAGAGCGGCCGTTGGGTATTTCATGCAGCAGCAACATGCTTGGGAGTTTTTTCGCGCCGGTGGAGTGGACCAGGTGGTCATCCGCACCGGGCAGGACATTGCGCACATCGGCGAGCTGGACCAGAAGCTGTGGGTGGCCCTGGCCTGCCCCACGCGCGGCATCGAGTTCGACAGCGGCACGCTGGACCTGATCGACGAGGACAAGGATGGCCGCATCCGCCCGCCCGAGCTGATCGCTGCCTGCCAGTGGGCCGTGGCCCGCGTGCGCGATCCGCAGGTGCTGGCCGACGGGGGGGATGTGCTGCGGCTGTCCAGCCTGGAGCGCGACAGCGAGGAGGGGCGTCTGCTGCATGCCGAGGCCGAGCGCGTGCTGGCCCTGGCCGGCCAGGGCGGCGGCGCCGCCCTGAGCCTGGCCCAGGTGCGCGAGCGCCTGGCCTCGCTGGCGGCCATGCGCTTCAATGGCGACGGCATCATCGGCCCCGCCACGGCGCAGGACGATGCGGCGCTGGCCGCGCTGATCGAACGCATCGGCAAGGCCTGCGGTACCCGCGATGGCGCCGATGGCGTGGCGGGCATCGGTCGCGAGCAGGTGGAGCGCTTCTTCGCCGACCTGCGCGCCCTGCGCGACTGGCATGCGCAGGCCGACACCCTGGGCTGTGCCCTGGCCCCGCGCGAGCGGGCGCTGGCTGCCACGCAGGCACTCAATGCGGTGCAGGCCAAGGTGGATGATTTCTTCGCGCGCACGCGGCTGGCTGCCTTCGACACACGCGCCCAGGACCCGCTGAACCCCTCCATCGAAGGCTATGCGGCCCTGGGCCGCGAGGTGCTGGACAGTGGCGCCGAAGCGATCGCCGCCCTGCCCCTGGCTGCCGTGGCTGCCGACCGCGCGCTGCCTTTGTCGCGGGGCGTCAATCCTGCCTGGGCCGGTGCCCTGGAGGCGCTGCGAGAGCAGGCCGTGGTGCCTGTGCTGGGCGAGGACCTGCACGAGATCGACGCCGCGCAATGGGAGCAGCTCAAGGCTGCGCTGGAGCCCTGCCGCCAGTGGCTGGCGGCCCGTCCGGCCACGCCGCTGGACGCCGAACCCCTGCAGGAGATCCAGGCCTTGCTGGACGGCGGCCAGGAGGCCGCGCTGCTGCACCTCATCGACCAGGACGAAGCCGAGAAGGAGCACGGCCTCCAGGCCGTGGCCCTGGAAAAGCTGATCCGCCTGCAGCGCGACCTGCTGGCGCTGCTCAACAACTTCGTGTCCTTCAGCCATTTCTACCGGCGCGAGGGCGCGGCCTTTCAGGCCGGCACGCTGTATCTGGATGCGCGCAGCTGCGATCTGACGGTGGAGGTGGCCGACACGGCGGCCCACGCCGCGCTGGCCGGCCGCGCCAAGACCTGCCTGGCCTACTGCGACATCCGCCGCGAAGGCAAGACGAAGGCCATCGTCGCCGCCTTCACGGCCGGCGATGTGGACTTCCTCTTCGTGGGCCGCAACGGTGTGTTCTACGACCGCGAGGGCAACGACTGGGACGCCACCATCGTCAAGCTCATCGAGAACCCCACTAGCATCGGCCAGGCCTTCTTCCTGCCCTACAAGAAATTCCTGCGCATGGTGGAGGAGCAGGTGGCCAAGCGCGCCTCGGCCAAGGAAGAGGGCGTGACCGCCAGCCTGGGCACGCAGGCCGGCCAACTGGTCGCCGCGCCCGGCACCGCAGCGGCCAACGCCACCGCCGCCACGGCCGCAGCCGCACCGCGCAAGACCGATGTAGGCACCGTGGCCGCCCTGGGCGTGGCCCTGGGCTCCATCAGCGCCGTGCTGGTGGGCATCTTCGGCAAGTTCATCGATCTGGGGCCCTGGATCCCCGTGGCCCTGGTCGGCCTGATCGCCGCCATTTCCGGGCCCAGCATGATGATTGCCTGGCTCAAGCTGCGCCAGCGCAGCCTGGGCCCCATCCTGGACGCCAGCGGCTGGGCCATCAACGGCCGCATGCGCATCAACCTGCCGCTGGGCCGCAGCCTCTCGCAGACCGCCAAGGTGCCGGTGGGCGCGCGGCGCAGCGCGGGCGATCCCTATGCCGACGGCAACGGCCTGCGCAACACCGTGGTGGCGCTGGCCGTGGTCGCCCTGCTGGCGCTGCTGGCCTGGCGCCTGCACTGGATCGACGGCCTGCTGCCTGCGGGCTGGCAGTACGGCGCGGCGCCCGCTGCGCAGGCCGTGCCGGCGTCCACGCCGGATCCAGTGCCGGCCCCTGCGCCGGCCGTGCAGTAGGCGGACAGCCGGGGCAGGGATGGCGAGGGAGGCCCGCCCGCCCTGGCACTACGCGCGACAATAGCGCCATGACCATCCCCACCCACGCACAACGCGGCGCCAAGGCGCCGAGCACGCACGACACCACCCGCATCGACGACCTGCGCATCAAGGCCGTGCGCCCGCTGATCACGCCGGCCCTGCTCCAGGAATGGCTGCCCGCGCCCGAGGCCGCGCAGCAGCTGGTGGAGTCCAGCCGCGCGGCCATCTCCGCCGTGTTGCAGGGCCGCGATGACCGGCTCATCGTCGTCGTCGGCCCCTGCTCCATCCACGACCACGACCAGGCCATGGACTACGCGCGCCAGCTCAAGGCGCAGGCCGACGCCCTGGCCGGCGAGCTGCTGGTGGTGATGCGCGTGTATTTCGAGAAGCCCCGCACCACCGTGGGCTGGAAGGGCTACATCAACGACCCGCACCTGGATGGCAGCTTCGCCATCAACGAAGGGCTGGAGATGGCGCGCGCCCTGCTGCTCGATGTGCTGGAGCTGGGCCTGCCGGTGGGCACGGAATTCCTGGACCTGCTGTCGCCGCAATTCATCAGCGACCTGGTGAGCTGGGGGGCCATCGGCGCGCGCACCACGGAAAGCCAGAGCCACCGCCAACTGGCCAGCGGCCTGTCCTGTCCCGTGGGCTTCAAGAACGGCACGGATGGCGGCGCCAAGGTGGCCAGCGATGCCATCCTCGCGGCCAGCGCGCCGCATGCCTTCATGGGCATGACCAAGATGGGGCAGTCGGCCATCTTCGAGACGCGCGGCAATGGCGACTGCCATGTGATCCTGCGTGGCGGCAAGCAGCCCAACTACGGCGCCGAGCATGTGCAGGCTGCCTGTGCCCTGCTGGAAGGCTCGGGCCTGAGGCCCCAGGTGATGATCGACGTCTCGCATGCCAACAGCAGCAAGCAGCACCGCCGCCAGATTGATGTCGCGGCCGATGTCGCGCAGCAGATCGCCGGCGGCGATGCGCGCATCACGGGGCTGATGATCGAAAGCCACCTGCGGGAAGGGCGGCAGGACATCGTGCAGGGCCAGCCGCTGGCGCATGGCGTCTCGGTGACCGATGCCTGCATCAGCCTGGAGCAGACGGTGCCCGTGCTGGAGCAGTTGGCGGAGGCCGTGAGGGCGCGGCGGGCGAAGCTGCGGGGGTGAGCGCAGGATCCGGTGGTCTTGTGCCGTGCCCGGCCCTCGGGCTCGTGCGAGCCGGGGCTCCAGATCTAGGCAGGCGACAGCTTCCGGGCCTGCGCCAGCGTGCCCAGTGCTTCTCGCAACTGGCGCGTGGACACGGGCTTGTGCAGCAGCAGGGCCGCGGTGGACTGTGCGTCGCGCAGCCGCTGCGGCGAGGTGTCGCCCGTCATGATGATGGCGGGAACGGGCCACCCCAGGTGCCCGCGCAGGGCCTGCAGCGCCTGCTTGCCCGTTTCCTCGTTGCGCAGCCGGAAGTCGGTCACGATCACGTCGGGCGACCGGTCCGCATGCAGCCCGGCCAGTGCGTCGGCTCCCGACTCTGCGCAAATGCACCGGCAGCCCCAGCTTTCGAGCAGCGACTGCATGCCCTGGCGCACGGCTTCATCGTCATCGATCACGAGGATGCGCAGGCCATGCAGGCTGCTGGTGGCGGCTGCTGCCGGACAGGCTTCGTCCTCCAGCGTTCCCGACCACAGCGGCAGCCACAGCCGGAACACCGACCCCCGGCCCGGGCGTGAGCGCACCTGGACCCGGGCCTGCATGGCGTGGGCCAGGCGCTGCACGATGGCCAGCCCCAGGCCCAGCCCCTTGCGGCGGTCGCGCTCGGAGTTGCCGAGCTGGTGGAACTCCTTGAAGATGTCCTGCTGGTGCTCCTCGGCGATGCCGCTGCCGGTATCCCAGACCTCCAGGGCCAGGCCTGCTTCACGCGGGCGGCAGGTGACCAGGACGCCGCCTGTCTGCGTGTAGCGCAGTGCATTGGAGATGAGATTGCGCATGACCAGATCCACCAGCACCTTGTCGGCCAGCGCGGCGGCCGTGGTCTCGCGCGTGCGGTAGACCAGGCAGGCCGCGTCGGCCTGCACGCCGAACTCCTGCTCCAGGGCACCGAGCAGGGGCTGCACCGCGAACGGGGCCGCATGCGGCTGCACCACGCCCGCGTCCAGGCGAGAGTAGTCCAGCAAGGTGTTGAGCATCTCCGAGGCCGCCGCCGAGGCCGAACGCGCATGCCCGAACACGGTGGCCTGGCGCGGGGACATGGCATGCCGCTCCAGGGAGTCCAGAAACAGGCCCAGCGCATGCAGCGGCTGGCGCAGGTCGTGGCTGGCAGCCGCAAGGAACCTGGACTTGGCAAGGTTGGCGGTCTCGGCACGGTCGCGCTCTATCTTCAGTTGTTCCACCAGGGCCGCGTTCTCGAAGCGCAGACGCACGCTGGCGAGCAGGGTGTTGTAGGTGCCCCGGCTGTAGTACAGGTTCACCGCGAACAGGCACAGGGCAAACACCCCGTAGACCTGTGCCAGCCCTTCGCCCACGGTGAAGCTGCGTGCCGCAAAGGGCAGCACCAGCAGCACCTGGGCAATGGCCGCCGCCGGCGCAAACGCCGCGAACGAGGCGATGGTGCCGCAGGACAGCCCCGCGATGACGATGCAGACGAAGGCCACCAGCTGCGGCTGCCCGGGCAGGTACAGCGCCCAGCCCAGCCAGCCCCACAGCGCACTGGACACACTGCTGCCCACGGTGAAGTACCAGGCCCAGGCACGGCTGTGCGCGGGATCGGCGTGGCGCGCATGGGCCAGGCCCAGCACCAGGCGGGCCAGCGTCACCACCAGGACCAGGCCCGCCCAGGCCAGCAAGGTGGAGTGCGGGCCGTAAGGCCACAGCACCGCCAGCACCGGCACCGGGATCACGAAGTTGGCCAGCAGCACGGCGCGCGACTGCCGGTACAGCAGCGCGACCAGGGCCGAGCGCTCGCAAGGGGTGAGATCGGAGGCCAAGGAAAGTGCTTCCCGTCAGACCGCGATCGGGGAGGCGGGTGGCTCCACCAGCCCCAGGCTTTGGGCACGCAGCAGCGCCGCGCTGCGGCTGCCCACGCCCAGCTGGCCGAAGATGGCGGCCACGTGGACACGCACCGTGTTCTCGCTCAGCCCCAGATCGCGCGCGATCAGCTTGTTGGACTTGCCCAGGCACAGCAGGCGCAGCACGTCGATCTGGCGGGCCGTCAGTGCCGGCGTGGCCGCGGGTGCGGGCTCGGCGGCTGCGGCCGCAGGAAAGCAGCTGCGGCCCGATAGCGCCAGGTCGATGGCCGCCAGGATGTCGTCCCCGCTGGCGGACTTGGGCAGAAAGCCGTCGGCGCCGCGCAGACGGGCCTCGCGCACCGCGTCCGGCGCCACGCTGGCCGATACCAGCACGATGCGCGCACGGGGAAAGGCCGCGCGCAGCGGGCGCAGCCCGTCCAGCCCGTTCATGCCCGGCATCAGGATGTCCAGCAGCACCAGGTCGACCGGCATCGGGGCCAGCGCGCAGGCCTGGGCGATGGTGCCGGCCTCGGCGATGCCATCCACCCCGGGATGCTCCTGCACGATCAGGCGCAGGCCGGTGCGAAACAGCGTGTGGTCGTCGATGAGCAGCAAACGGGAGGGCATGGCGCAAGTATCGGACAAGCTGAAACGGCGTGGCCTAGTCTTTTTGTGCGATGGACGCGTACACGTCTTGTTGCACATACTGCGCCCGATCCCGCGAGGCCGATGGCCTGGCATTCCCTGCCGCTCTTACCGGGCTCCGTCATGACCTCTTGCCTGCACCCACTGTCCATTCTGGTCGCCGCATGCACGGCCTTTGCCGCCCCCCCGGCAGCCTGGGGCAGGGAGCTGCCCGCGCTGGACGCGCTGGGCGACGCGCCTTTGCGCATGCGGGCGCAGGCCGATGTCGCATCCGCCGGTGAGCCGCTTCCTGCACAGGTCCACCGGATTTCACGCGAGGAACGCCTGGGCCTGCCGACCTTCGTCCAGCTGGGAGCCCTGCCCCGGACCGAGCTCCCCATGCGCGCGCAGGCCGTGGCACGGGACCCCGCAGGCGCCGCCCGCTCGGTGCTCAAGGGGCTGGCCGGCCTGTACGGCCTGAGTGAGCGGGAGGTGGAGGATGCGCCACTGCACCATGTGCAAAACCTCGCGGCGGGAGCCCGGCTGGTGCGCCTGACCAACCAGCGCGACGGCATCGAGGTCTTCCGCGAGCAGGCCACGGTACTGTTCGACGCCCGGGGGCAGGCCAGCGCCATTGGCGGCTATCTGGGCAGCACGGCGCTGGCCCCGGACCAGCGCCCGGCGTCCGGGAGCGCACTGGCCGCAACGCACGCCTTGGCCCGTGCGTTGCAGGATTTCGGCTTTGCACCCGGCGTGGCGTCGCAACTGCAAGGAGCGGCCGCCACCGGCCGCCGCCCCCCGGGCCCCTATCAATGGTGGGGACTGCCCGAGGGCGTGCATGGCGCGCAAGGCGCCAGGCTGCTGGGGCCCGCACGCACCAGGCCCGTGTGGTTCCGCCTGCCCCAGGGCCTGGTCCGTGCCTACCACGTGGAACTGCAGGTGCGCGAGAAAGGCCTGCTGCATGCCTATTCCTACGTGGTGGCCGCCGATGATGGACGCCTGCTCAGGCGCAGCTCCCTGAACGCGCATGCCCAGACCTTCCGATACCGCGCCTGGGCCGACCCTGCAACGGGTGTCCCACTGCCAGGGCCGCAGGGGCGCAACGCCTCGCCGCATCCCACGGGGCTGCCCGATGGCTTCGCTCCCATGCTGGAGCCTTCCCGCCTGGTGGCGGCGGGCCATGCCGTCAATCCCTGGCTGCCCGATGGTGCCCGTTGGACGCAGGGCAACAACGTGCAGGCCTTCGCCAACCTTTCGCAGCCCGAGGGCCTGGGACCGGTGGACGCCGACGAGTGCACAGGCCCGGTGGCCGATGACTTCCGTGCCTGTGCCACGGCACCGGGCCTCTTCGACCATGCCTACGATCACGCGCGCGACCCCTTGTCCGACAAGTCCCAGGCGGCTGCTTCCGTGGTCAACCTGTTCTATGTGAACAACTGGCTGCATGACTGGTTCTACGAGGCCGGTTTCGACGAGGCTGCGGGCAATGCCCAGGCCGACAATTTCGGCCGCGCAGGCCTGGATGGCGATGCCATGGTGGCGCAGGCACTGGATCTCTCGAGGATCAACAATGCCTCCATGGTGGTGCCTGCGGACGGCAGCTCCCCGCGCATGAGCATGCACCTCTACCTCAATCAGGACGTGCGGCTGGAGGTGCGGGCGCCGGCGGCGATCGCGGCAACGGTGGCCGCGGCGGGCGCGGATTTCGGCCCCCCCGTCGCCGACGTACAGGCCAGCGTGGCCGTGGCCGAGCCGGCCGAGGCCTGCGGGCCTCTCGCCAATCCGGCGGCCATCACGGGCCGCTTCGCCCTGGTCAGCGCGACCGGATGCCCCTTCGACATGAAGGCTGACATGGCCCAGCGTGCGGGCGCCGTCGGTGTCGTGATCGTGGGCCATCGTCCGGGACGGCCCATGTCCATGGGCATCCACGACCCTGGCTTGCAGATACGCATCCCGACGGTGCAGATCTCCAAGGCCGACGGCGACCGCTGGCTGCAACGCCTGTCGGTCCCGGAAACCGTTTCACTCAGCCTTGGGCAACGTTCCGTCTACCGCAGCAGCGCGCTGGACAATTCCATCATCACCCACGAGTGGGGGCACTACATCAGCAATCGGCTGATCGGCGATGCCAATGGCCTGGGCACCCCCCATGCCCGCGGCCTGGGCGAGGGCTGGAGCGATTTCCATGCCCTGTTGATGATGGCCGGCGAAGAGGATGGCCAACGGCCTGGAAACGCGAACTACCAAGGGGCCTACGCCACCGCGACCTATGCGGCTGGCGCCGTGCAAGGCCCTTCCCTGGACGCCCTGGATTCGGCGCTGTACGGCCTGCGGCGCTATCCGTACTCCACGGACATGGCCAGGAACCCGCTGACTTTCAGGCACATCCAGCGCAGCGAGGCCTTGCCTGCGCAACCCGCCCCGGGCTTTGACAGTGACAACGCCGAAGCGCACAACATGGGCGAAGTCTGGGCCAGCATGCTGTGGGAGTGCTATGTGGCCCTGCTCAATGCCCATCCGTTCCATGAGGCGCAGGACCGCATGAAGCGTTACCTGGTGGCGGGTTACAAGCTCACGCCCATCGACCCCGTGCTGACCGAGGCGCGCGATGCGCTGCTGGCCGCGGCCCTGGCGATGGACCCGGCGGACCACCGGCGCTTTGCGCAAGCCTTTGCCAAACGCGGAGCAGGTGCCTTGGCGCGATCCCCGTACGACCGCTATACCGTCACCAATGATGGCGTGGTGGAAAGCTATTCCACGGGAGGGATGCTGGAGGCTGATGCCTTCTCCCTGTCGCTGGAGCAGGCCGGCAGCCAGCGCTGCGACGCGGACCGTTTCCTGGACAGCGGCGAGACCGCGGTGCTGCGGCTGACGCTGCGCAACCAGGGCTGGGCTGCCGTGGACCAGGGGGAGGTGAGCTGGGGGGCGAACCTCACGGGCCTGGAGTTTCCGGATGGCAACCAGACCGGCGTCCCCTCCCTGGCACCCGGCCAAAGCGCGGTGGTCACGGCCCGCATACGCCTGAACGGGCTGGCGGCCCCCGCGCTGGGGCGCATCACGGCGGCTGTCAGCCATCCCGGCCAGCCCCAGGGGCCGCAGCACAACTACCTGGCCGTTCCCTTGAACCTGGACGTGCATGCTGGACGCTCGGCCACGGACAGCGCCGATGCACTGCCATCGGCCATGACGTTCACCAGTACCTCGCCGCAGTACGCGGACGCCTGGGGCGTGGCGGTGGAGGCCGCGCCCAATCTTTTCTATGCGGCGGGCTCGCCAGGGGTGGCCGGATCGCACCGGATGCAGACCCCCTTGCTGCAGGTGGCGAGTACCGGCGACTTCACCGTTTCGTTCCGGCACCGGCACGCGTTCGAAACGGATGGGGCGTACCACTATGACGGCGGGCAGCTGATGATCTCCACCGACGACGGCAGCACCTGGCAGCGTGTCGATGGCCTGGCCTACAACGGCATCCTGGCCGAGGGCGGCGGCAACCCGGCGCAGGGCGAACCGGCCTTTGTCGGCGACAGTGCGGCCTTGCCCGGTTTCATCCAGGCCTCGGTCAACCTGGGGGGCGCCTATTCCGGGCGGGCCGTGCGCCTGGCCTGGGTGATCCACAGCGACAGTGTCTTTGCCAGCGCGGGCTGGCAGGTCGATGACATCGTCCTCACGGGCCTTGCCAACCAGCCTTTCCCGCAGGCCGTGGCCGATGCGCAGACCTGTGCAGGCCCCGAGGCCACCATGGCCGTGGTGGACGGCTCGCCGCAATCCGCTCCGGTCGGCACCCGGTTTGGCCAGCTGCTGCGCCTGAGGCTGAGCGACGCCCATGGCCAGCCGCTGGCGAACCGGGCCATCACGTTCACGGCTCCCGGGTCGGGACCCTCGGCCCGGTTCGCGGGGGGCGGTGCCAGCGTGCAGGCCGTGACCGATGCCCAGGGGATGGCGTCGGTCGAGGCCACGGCGAACGCCCTGCATGGCAGCTATACCGTGGCTGCCGTGGGCGGTGGCGCATCGGCGGGATTGACGCTGCGCAACACGGTGGCCGCCCAGCAGCCGGGCGCTGGTGGCCGGCTTGCGTTCCAGGGCCCGTCGCCGGGCGGGCAGGGCGCGGTCGAGTTCACGGTGCACGGCGCCCTGCGGCCGCTGCCGGCCCACGCCTACTACTCGCAGGCGCGCATCACCACGCAGGCGCAGGCGGGTGTGCCGCCGCTGGAAGGGTTCCATTTCCCGTTCGGGCTGGCGGGTTTCGTGCTGGAGAATGCCGGGCAGGGCAATGCGGTGACCTTCCACATCCGATATCCGGCGGCCCTGCCGGAAGGTGCCGGATACTGGAAGTACGGACGGACCAGCCCCACCGCAGCGCCGCACTGGCACCGCCTGCCCATGGCACGGATCGATGCCCGCACCATTGCGATCACGCTGACCGATGGAGGCCTGGGCGACACCGACGCCATGGCCGATGGCAACCTCACCGACCCGGGTGGGCTGGCAGTGCCGGTCGGGGGGGCCGCTCCGGCAGGTGTTCCCATCCCTTTCCTGTCGCCGCAGGCCCTGGCCCTGCTGGTCCTGTGCATGGCCTGGCTGGGCGTGCGTGCGGGGCGCGGCCGCCGTTGACCGGCAGGCCGGCGCCGCTCCTGCGAAGCCCGTGCCATCTGCCGAACCCGCGGATGGCCCTTCAGGGCGACCGGGCGTCGACGGGTTCGGGCCTGGCGTCCTGGGGCCGGTTCTTGTCGATGCGCTTCGAAACCATGGGCCAGTCCGCCAGATGCGTACGCACCATGTCGCGGACCTCGGCCTCACCGCGCGCCGTCAGCACCGTGGCGTAGCGAAACCCGCTGCCGCCCGTGCGCTGGATCACGAAATCTCCGACATAGGTGACCTCGCCCGCCTGCAGCCGGACGCAGTCCTCCTTGCCCAGGTCACCGATTCGCGCGGAACGCATGGGAAGGGACGGGTAGTGCTGGCCGAAGTGTATTTCGTCGGCGCATATCCAGCCGGGGAGCACCTCGTAGGCCACCAGTTCCCCCGCCCGGGTGAAGGGCAGGAACAGCCGCTTGCCCTCTCCAAAGTCCGTGGAGGCGCCCCAGGAGAAATCCGGCCCGGCTGCGTTGCCCCGGTAGGCGAAGCTGATGTTGCCGTCCTCGCGCGCCGAAAGAATGTGCACGCGCGAGACGACAACGGCACTGGCCGGCCCCGGGATGGCCGATGTCTCGTCCATGGCCAGGACGGCCCTGCGCGGCGTGGCCGTTTCGCAGGCCGTCAGCAGCAAGGCCGCCATGAGGCACGAGAGCAGAAATCGCATGGGTATTTGAGTTGAGGGGGGGATGCGTCGGAACTTGCGGCCTGATTCTGCCTTGCATCCACGAGAACCAGAGACATTCAAGCCGGGTGCACTGCAGGCCTCATCACGCGCGCCGTGAACCGGGCCATGAACTCGCGCGTGGCAATGCGCGCGCCCAGGGCCGTCAGGTAGTTGGCGCATCCGTGCACCACCGAGGCGCGGTTCGCGCCGAAGGCCTTCAATCCGAGGCGAACCACCTCTTCGGCGGACGCTTTTTTCCCGAAGGCCGCGGCTTCGCCGGCACGGGTGAAGAAGGCCGTCTCGGTAGCGCCCGGGCACAGGGCCAGCACCCGCACGCCGCGTGGCCGGTACTCGGCCCAGAGTGCCTCGCTGAACGAAAGCACGAAGGCCTTGGTGGCCGCGTAGACCGCCATGTAGGGCACCGGCTGGAACGCCGCCGTGGAGGCGACGTTGATGACGCCCCCCTGCCTGTGCTCCAGCACGGGCAGCAGCAGGCGCGTCAGCTCCACCAGGGCGCACACGTTCAGGTCGATGGCCTCGCGCTGCACGGCCAGCGTCAGGGCATCGAACCCGCCGTGGGTGCCGAAGCCCGCATTGTTCACCAGCACATCCGGCAGCAGGCCCCTGGTGGTGACGGCATCGAACACCCGCCGGGCCGCCCCGGGTGTCGCCAGGTCTTCGACCAGGAATGTGGCGCCGGGCAATTCGCCAGCGAGCTTTTCGAGCCTGTCGCGGCTGCGCGCGACCAGCACGACCTTGGCGCCACGGCGTGCAAGCTCCCTGGCGAAACCTTCGCCGATGCCCATGGAGGCACCGGTCACCAGGACGGTTTTCTGCGAGAAATCAAAAGGGGTTTTCATGCACTCGAGTATTGCGACGGGGTGCCCGCCTGGGAATGGGCAGCGCTGGTAAGCTGATTTGCATTCATGAAAACCCAATCGCCGACCACCTGGGATGACCTGCGCGTGCTCCTGGCGCTGCACCGCCACCACAGCCTTCTTGCCGCGGGCGCTGCCCTGGGCCTGTCCACCTCCACCGTCGCACGGCGCATCGAGGCACTGGAGCATTCCCTGGGGCGGGTCCTGGTACAGCGCAGCAGTGCAGGCACGACGGTCGAGCCCGATGCGATGGAACTGGTGGAGCTGGCCGAGCAGTTCGAGCTGGGGCTGGGCGGTATCAAGCGCGACGACCGGCCCGATGAGAAGGCCCATGCGCTGACCGGCACCATCCGCGTCAGCATGGGCGAGGGCTTCGTGAAGCCCGTGACCGCCGTGCTCTCGCAGTTGAGAAGCGCGCACCCCGGACTGCATATCGAAGTGGCCGTGGAGTCGCGCTTCACGGATGTGGGGCGGCGCGAAGTGGATGTCGCGCTCAGGGTCGGACGCTCCAGTTCGGCCGTGGTGGTGGAAAAATGGGCGGGGCAACTGACATTTGGCCTGTACGCCTCGCAGGGCTATGTCGAGCAGCGCCTGCCGGGCCGCCAGCTGCGCGTGCAGGACTTCGCCAACCAAGATTTCGTGGGGCAGGACCTGGCCACCGGCAGGCAGGACGCATCCAACCAGTGGCTGGCCAGCCGGGGCGCCTCCCGATTCGTCTTTCGATCCGGCTCCGACCTGGCCCGCCAGGAGGCCACGGAGCAAGGGCAGGGCATCTGCCTGCTGCCCGACGCCATGGCCCATGCCGTGCCCGGCCTGGTGCGGCTGGAGGTGGATGCGCCACTGCCGTCCTGCCCGGTGTACCTGGCCTATCACCGCGACCGCCGCAACGTGCCGGGCGTGCGGGCGGTCATCGAGGCGCTGGGGGCGGCGCTGGCTGACGGGCTGAAGCCGCCCGCAGAAAACGCGGCAGAGGAACGACCCTGAGTCGAACTGGAATGCTCCCGGTCTGGTAGACAAACCCCAGCCTCAAGCCGAGGCGCAGCGGCCTGCTTCCAGCTAGCCCTGGTATCGCAGGTGAATAAGAGGATAAGGGCGTCCCTGCGAATCCACCTCCGAACGCCCTGTTTCAACGAACCCCATCCGTTGATAGAAGCCAACCGCTTGGGAGTTCTGCATGTTGACGTCTGTGCTCAATTTCCCGTGCAGCGCCAATCCATGCTGCAACAACTGGCGGCCGATGCCGGTGCCACGGACATCCGGATCGATGAACAGCGCCTCCATGTGCGTGCCATCGATCAGCATGAAGCCATGGGGCTGGTCATGCTCATCGACAGCAACAGTCACCGGCGCATGAGGTAGAAACGCGACCACTTCGGCATCAATTGCCTTTCGATCATCGGGACTGAGGAAGTGATGGGTGGCGTCTACGGAACGCCGCCAAAGGTCAACCAGGGCGGCACCATCTTCAGGACGTGATGCGCGGAGTGTGTACATGGCAACTTTGCAAATGATTCAGCGTTGCGTGAAGTATGACGGTAGACAGCTGCGAAGTCGCCTCGGCTCCTGTGGAATGCGCTGAACGCCACCTTTGTGTCGCCAGCGCCTATTCTTGGGCCGCTATAGCGGATTTCCAGGAGTCCCCTGGGTCACCGTCGACTAGTTAACTGAAGTCCGTCGCAGGGCCGGCTTGAGCCTTGGTGCTCGGATGACCGGTATGCGGCCGTGACTGAATGTTCACGATGAGACCATGAGCGACAGCAATCGCTGCACAGCAGACATTGCCAGTGACGGCTTGATTGACTGCAACGGGTCGAGAGCCGTCGTCTGGTTGTCTCCTCTGAACGTCGGCAACCAGCCTGAAGCCGTCGCCCGGAAGCTGGGAGCGGATGACCGCTTATGGCTGTTTGCCGTCGTCTGAGAAGAGCAGCCTCCCTTGGCGATATCGATACGCAGTCAGCGATCTCTTGCCGCTTGATCCTGCCAACATGCCGTCATAGGGGCTGCAGTTCCTTCACCCCTACCGGCCAGCCACCAAACCCAGCACGGCTTTTTTCGCCTGCGCCCGACTGCCGCGAGCCAGCTTGCTCCACGCCAGGATCATTTCGGCAAGATCATCGTCCTCGCAACAAAGGTAGGCAGTCGGCGCCCCGAGGACTTGCGCAATCCGGCGAGAAATTTTCACGGGCGGTCGCCATCGTCGTATCCAAGCCGAGGACAACCATCCTACGAATTCCGTAGAGACGCCTCTTGGCTATTCAACGAGCATCGCAGGATGCCTCATCATCCCGATCCTTCATCAGCAGGGCGCCGCGCTGGATGTCCTGGACCTGCCCGCTCGCCACAAGGTCACGGCCATCAACTGCGTGTGCCGCGACCTGCTGCGCATCTACTACGTCAAGGCGGATCAGGCGCAGTCGCTGGAGCCGCAGGACAAGGAACTGTTGGGTCTGCTGCACGACACGGCGGTGAACCTGGGCTATGCCATCGAGGTGGTTGACCATCTCAACGGCGATGAGGCCGACGACCCCATCCTCTATGCCGTGAGCTATCTGCTCAAGGCGGCCAAGCGGTTTGCGGAGGAGGGCGTGGCGGCGGGATCGGCGTGCGGGGCTTGCATTTGAAATAAGTGATTGCTAAAGTGTCGCCATGCCCGAGAACGACATCTTCAAGGCCCTGGCCGACCCTACGCGCCGCTCCATCTTCGAGAAGCTGGCCGCCGGCAGCCTGCATGCCAGCGCGCTGCGCGAGGGGATGGATATCAGCCAGTCGGCCATGTCCCAGCATCTGTCCGTGCTGCGCAACGCGGGGCTGGTGAGCGAGCAGCGGCAGGGGCGCTTCATGCATTACGAGGTCGATCCCGAGGGACTGGCGCTGATCGCGGGCTGGCTGGCGAAGTACCGCGCCTACTGGCCGCAGCGCGTGGATGCACTCAAGGGCTTGCTCAAGGACATGGACCAATGAACAAGATGAGCAATATGGACACCGACGATGCGGCCTGCGAGCTGGTGCAGGAGTACGCGCTGGACGCCCCGCCCGAGAAGGTCTGGCGCGCGCTGAGCATTCCCGAGCTGCGCGCGCAGTGGCTGCCGGGTACCGAGCATGCCGAGGCTTTGCACCAGGAGCCGCAGCGGGAACTGCGCCTGCGGCTGCGCGAGGCGGAGCCGCCCTTTCTGGAAAGCACGGTGGACCTGCAGATCAGCCCCGCAGCGGATGGCGGCACGCTGCTGCGCATCGTCCATGTGCTGACCGATGCGCGCATGCAGCCCGCCAGGGAAGCGGCCAACGACGGCGGTTTCCTGATGTACGCGACCTGAGGCCCTGCCCCGGCGACGGGGCGTGCGGCGCAGGGCGGCAGCCCTTTCTTTTCCAACCCAACCCACAGGAGTTCGCCCATGCGCGAATCGATGATGCTCGTCCCCATGGTTGTCGAACAGTCGGCGCGCGGAGAGCGGTCCTTCGACATCTATTCGCGGCTGCTGCGCGACCGCGTGATCTTTCTCAATGGCGAGGTGAACGACACGGTCTCGGCCCTGGTCTGCGCCCAGCTGCTGTTCCTGGAGGCCGAGAACCCCGACAAGCCCATCCACCTGTACATCAACTCGCCCGGCGGCGTGATCACCAGCGGGCTGGCCATGTACGACACCATGCAGTTCATCAAGTCCCCCGTGCACACGCTGTGCATGGGCACGGCGCGGTCCATGGGGTCGTTCCTGCTGATGGCCGGCGAGCCCGGTCACCGCATGGCCCTGCCCAATGCCAGCCTGCATGTGCACCAGCCGCTGGGCGGCGTGCAGGGCCAGGCCTCGGACATCCGCATCCATGCCGAGGAAATGCTGCGCACCAAGGAACGTGTGACACGCCTGTATGCCCGGCACTGCGGCCGCAGCTACGAGGAAGTGGAGCGCGACCTGGACCGCGACCGCTTCATGACGGCTGATGAGGCGCGCGACTGGGGCCTGATCGACCGGGTGCTGGAGCCGCGCTGAACACGCCCTAGCTGCCCGTGCGCATCACGCCGGACAGCAAAGGCATCCCCGTGCGCCGGGTGAACTCCTCATAGCTGATGGGCGCTCTCATGCGCGTGTCCGGGCTGTTGGCCTGCCAGTGGACCCAGGAGCGGCCCGTGCTGGCGTCATAGACCAGCTTGAAGATGTGGCTGGGCACGTGGACCTTTCCCGGCCCGATGGTGGAGACTTCGCCGTCGAACACGGGACCGGTGAACACATAGACATCGCCCCTGGCGCGCATGGCATAGCGGCGCGTGTCCTGCTCGACCTTGCTCCAGACGCCGCCGTTGTGGGTCTGGTCCTGGGGGACCATGTTGGCCAGGCTGAAGCTCTGGGCCATGGCCTCGGGGGAGTACATGTCGCCGGCCGGCGCCATGTGCCCGCGCGAGTAGCCGGAGCGGCGGTAGTCGTCCAGCTCGGCGCGCTCGGCGCCGGGCAGGCGCGCGTCGGCATAGAACTTGTCGCTGCGCTTGAGGCCCTGGCCCTGTTCCAGCAACTGGCGATTCAGGCGCTCCACCACGAAGACGGGGGTCTTGGTCTGGCCGCTGTGCAGCACGGCAAAGGCGCTGAAGCACAGTTCGCGCAGTTGGGGCCGTGGCTGCAGGGCCGGGGGCTCGCCACCCGGAAAGAAGTCGCGGCAATGCGAGAAGCCGGTGGCCAGGCTGCCGGCCGGTGGCCTGGCGCCGGAACCTGTATCAGGCTGTTTGCGCAGGTGCTCCAGGCCCGGGATGGGCAGCGTGGACAGCAAGGGCGGCTCGGGCAGCCTGGGGTGCCAGTTCGGGTCCAGGCTGCAACTGGCGATCTGGAAGGTGCCGGCGGCCGCCACCACGGCGGCGAGCACGAAGCGCCACAGGCCGAAGCGGCTCGGGGCTTTCTTCTTGGAGGAGGAGGGGCTGCGCTTGCGCGCGGAAGGCTTCTTGTTCTTGGCAGTCATTCGGGGGCGGCAGCAAGGGGCCGCAAGGGGACGGTGCAGGGATCGGAGCCTAGGAATTTTCCTATGTTTCCGGACGGTGGCCGGCGAGTTGGGCTCTGGGCCGCAGCAGGGGGGCGGGTAACGGCTGCGCAGGGGTGTGTTACGTGACGCGCCCCGTAACACGGGGCCCGGAGTCGCCGCCATGCCGCCATGCGATCCATGTAAATCAAGGGGTTGCGGATGCCTTGGGCGTCGCGCATCGGCATCCGCGCCGTGGCATGGTTGTTGCAACAGGATGCAAAAAAGGGATCGCGATGTCTGGAAATCCAGGTCCGGCGCGTCCCGCTTGATCGATCAAAGGCTTTCGGAGGAGAAACCATGGCCGTTCTCTCGATGTCGTTTGCGGGTACCGCCCTGCCGCGCTTGCGCAATGGATCCGACAAGGTCCGCGGCAGGCCGCTGAATGTGCCTGGCTCGTTCGCCTCTGCGGCCGTGCCGGTCGCGCTGGCCCGGGAGGGCGCGGCGGAGGGGCCGGTCGCGCTGCTGACGAACGTCAGCGAGGGCGTGCGCATCGTGCGCCGCAACGAGATCTCGCCGGCCCAGGCCGGCGCCGTGCTGCGGCAGGGCGACCGGGTCATCGTGCCCGGCCAGGGATACGCACAGGCGGTGTTCCAGGAGCAGGACGGCCAGATGCTGACGGGCCGCTTCGAGGGCGGCACCGATGCCCGGCTGGCCTATTTCAGCAGGAAGGATGGCGCCTGTTCCGTGGTCTTCGACCTGGCCGCGGGCCATGTGGATCTCTCATTGACGGCGCTGCCACGCACGGCCCTGGACACAGGGGCGGGCGAGGGGGCACCGGCCCGCCGGGCCATCGGTTTTCACTGCCATGCACAGGCCATCGCCTGCCGTTGAATCCAGGAGCACACCATGCGGGACACACTTGACAACACGCAATGCGGCAGGCCCGTCAGCCTGATGATCTGGCTTGCCAACCTGGAGGAGCTCAAGTCCGCCTATGGCGGGGCTTTGGCGGAAGCCGCCGTGCAGACCTGCCTGGAGAGGCTGGCCGGACTGGGCATGGCCTCCCATCAGATCGCGCGCAACGGCGCCACCATCATGGTGGCCGACTTCCTGCCACAGGCGCTGGAGGCGACCGGCGACAGGGGCGAACAGCGCTGGGCCGAGGCCATCCAGTCGGCCCTGGGCTGCGATCCCGTGCAGCACGCCAGTACACAGGCCTACCTGCAGGTCGAGGTCGAGGCGCTGGGCTGCATCTCCATGAGCGGCGCCCACGAGATGCAGGGCCGCCACGGCTTTTCCAGCTACCGGCGCCAGGTGCCCGAGTCGGGCCGGCTGCGTGCGCGCTGGAGCCGCTCCTATCAGGATGACATGCAGCTGGCCGGCCGCCTGCTCGATGAGTTGCGCCTGGGCCAGCTGGCGCTGGCCCTGCAGCCGGTGGCGGCGCTGGGAGCGGACGGCACGGGGGATGCCCTCTACCATGAATGCCTGCTGCGCCGCCGCCAGCTCGCGGTCTATGACAACTACACGGTGCCCGAGGCCATCGAGGCGCTGGAGCGCCTGGGCCTGGTCTCGCGCCTGGACCGCAGCGTGCTGTGGTCGGTGCTGGGGGCGCTGCAGGCGTGCTCCGGACACAGCCTGGGCTGCAACCTCTCGGCCAGTTCCTTCGTGGACGAGGCCTGGTGGGACGGCCTGTTCACCTACCTGGAGGACCGCCCCGACGTCGCCCGGCGGCTGGTCGTGGAAATCACGGAGACCAGCGCCTTCCCCTGCGAGAGGAGTGCCCTGGCGCTGGTGCGGCACCTGCAGATCCTGGGCGTGCGCGTGGCGCTGGATGACATCGCGCCCAAGCGCGGCGGCCTGGATATCCTGTCCAGGCTGCGCGCCAACATCATCAAGCTCGACAGGTCGGTGCTGGAGCCGGTGGACGGCAGGCGCTCTCCGAGAATGCTGCAGGACCTGGTGCGCCTGTGCGCCGATGGCGGTGCCTGCGTGGTGCTGGAAGGCATCGAGAGCGCCGAAGATCTGGTGGCGGCCTGGCGGGCCCGGGTGCATGGGGTGCAGGGCTTCTTCGTGGCCCGCCCCTCGCTGCTGCGCCACGGTTTGTTCGACGAGGTCGTGGGGGTCGAGGATGTGCTCCAGCCCACGGATGCCGTGGCCTCGGACTGGGCCGAGCTGTCACTGAGCTGGGCCGGCGCCGTGGCGCGGCCCGAGGCAACGCCCTATACGCTGGCACGGGCCTGAAGGGCACCGGCGGCCGGGCCGGTCCATGTCCGGCGGCGCTCAGGGTACGCGCTGGCGCAGCTGTTCCTGCTGCACCGCCGTGCGGCGCTGGGCGATGGCCAGGCGGAACAGCTCCATGAAGCGCGGGGCCACGTTGGAGATGTGAAAGCGCCGGCCCGTCTCTCGCGCGGCCTTGCCGTAGCGTTCGCGCCGGGCCGGGTCGTCGCGCAACTGGCGGATGGCCGCAAGCCAGGCATCGTCGTTGTCGGGCAGCAGCAGGCCGTTGACATCGTTTTGCACCAGCTCCGGCACGAAGCCCCAGTTCGATCCGATCACGCAGCCGCCGCGCGCCAGGATCTCCATCAGGCCCCAGTTGGCCACGCCATAGCGCAGCGGGTACAGGAACAGGTCCACCGAGGCCAGTGTGCGCGCGAACTCGTCATAGGGCAGCTTGCCCGGAAACTCCACCACCTGGGCCAGGGGATGGATCTGCAGGAGGTGGTCGCGGAAGCTGGCCACCTTGCCCTGGTAGCGCCGCTCCACCCATTGCTGCTCGTAGCCGTAGGTCACGGCCGTGGGGTCGCCCAGCGCGATGAAGCGCATCTGGCGGCCATCGCCTTCGCGCACCAGGCGATCGACCAGGCGCATGAAGGTCTCGAACCCCTTGGAGCTGGACAGGTCGCGCGAGGAGAAGGCCACCGTGAAGCGCGGGTCCTGGCGCGGCGCCACGCCGGCCTGCTCGTCGGGCGCCTGGATGTCGAAGCCCTCGAACTGCACGGCCACGCGCTCCTGCAGCAGGGGCGGGAACAGCGAGCGCGCATGGGCGCTGGGCGTGATGGTCAGGTCGCTGCACAGCACCTGGTGGTAGTGCAGCATTTCCATGTTGCGGTCGGCCAGGCGCTGGGAGAGATCGGGCGGATAGTCCGGCTCGTTGCCGTGGACGCGGTAGCTGGGGAACTCGATGTAGCTGACGATGGCGGCATCGATCTCGCCGTAGAGCAGGTTGGGTGCGCCCCACAGCGAGTGCGTGACCACCACGTCGATGCGCCTGCCCTTGTCCTTCTCGAAGGCCTGCAGCGCCTGCAGCAGGCCCTTGCCTATGCGCGCCGACCGCTCCACCTTGCTGGAGTAGTAATAGCTCTGCGGTCCGACGATGTCGCCGTCGGGCCTGAAGGAGAGCAGGTGGTCGCATTCATGGGCATGGCGTTCGGCATGGCCGGGCATGGTCATGAACCAGCTGTCGGCCGCGCCGCTGGCGCGCAGATGGCTGCACAGAAGGCTGTACTGGCTGGGGTAGACGGCACTGACGAAGATGATGACCGGCTTGTCCTGCATGGTTCGTGTGGCTCTGCGTGATGGGATGGGCTGGATGGTGGGAACGGGCGGTCAGCCGGGCAGGGGCACTTCGGGCTCGCCGTCGCTGATCTGGTACTTGCGCATCTTTTCCCACAGCACCTTGCGGCTGATGCCCAGGTGCTGGGCGGTGTTCTGGCGCTTCCAGTCATTGCTGTTGAGCGCGGCGATGATGCGATTGCGCTCGTCCATGTCCCAGTTGCTGCGGTCGGCCAGCAGGGGCTCGCCACCGCTGGTGTCCGGCGGGAAGGTGGCCGCCGACAGGGCCTGGGCGTGCTGGAGGATGCGCTGCGTGGCGCCGTCCGCGGTCCAGTCGCGTGTCTGGCGGGCGGCCACGCCGATGCGCTCGGCCAGGTTGCGCAGCTCGCGCACGTTGCCGGGGAAGTACATCTGTGCGACGGCATCGAGGATGAAGAAGGGGGGCTCGCCCAGCTCCTTCATCGTGGCCTCGCCCACCACCTTGTGCAGGATGGCGTGGAAGATGGCCAGCTTGTCGGCCTCGCCGCGCTCCTCCAGGCTGGGGATCTGCAGCTCGATCACGGCCAGCCGGAAGAACAGGTCGGCCCGGAAGCGCCCCTCGCGCACCAGCTCGCGCAGCGGCTTGTTGGTGGCCGCCACCAGGCGGAAGTCCAGCCGCACGGCCGCGGCCGAGCCCAGGCGCGTGATGGAGCGTTCCTCCAGCACGCGCAGCAGCTTGACCTGCTGGTACAGCGGCAGGTCGGCGATCTCGTCGAGGAACAGCGTGCCGCCGTTGGCCTGCTCCAGATAGCCCTTGTGGGCGTTCACGGCGCCCGTGAAGGAGCCCTTTGCATGGCCGAAGAACAGGGACTCGAACAGGCCGTCGGGAATGGCGCCGCAGTTGACCACCACGAAGGGGCCCTGGCCATAGCGGCCGTTGCGCTCGTGCAGCCGCTCGGCGATGCGTTCCTTGCCCACGCCGGTCTCGCCGATGATGAGCACGCTGTGCTCGCAGTCGGCAAAGGTGTCCACGTCGCGCAGCAGGCGCTGCATGCAGTCGGCCACCGCGATGATGTCCTCCGAGCGCTGCACCTGGCGCTGGTTGCTCTGCATGCGCCGCAGGATGCGCACCAGCATGGCGCGCAGTTCGGCCCCCGTGAAGTCGAAGGGCAGCACATGGGAGTACTCCATGGCATAGGTGCCGGAGCTGGCGTCGCGCTGCTTGGCGCTGACCCACAGCACGGGCATGCCGAAGGTGCCCTCCACTCCCTGGCGCGTGAAGCGCGCGCCCTCCAGCACGGAGACGCTGACCACGGCAATCGCATTGCCCAGCTCGCTGGTGTCGGCAGGCAGGCTCAGCCCGTCGGCCCGCACCACGTCCACGCCCAGATTGAGCACGCAGCGCTCGACCCGCTCGGCAATGTCGGCCTGGCCTTCCCAGACATAGATGACCAACTCGTCCAGATTCACTGTGCAGTCCCTCGTTGTCGATTCATGGTTCGCTTTTCCCTGCCCGCCGTTCAGAAGACCAGTTGCGCCGTATCGCAGCCAATGGACAGGGCCTTGATGTCCGTCCTGCCCACCTCCAGGCCCAGGGTGTCCTTGAGGACGCCGGTCAGCAGCGTGCCCACGCCGTTGAGGATGGGCTTGAGCACCGTGGTGATCAGCGGCTTGAGCAGGGTGCACAGCGCGCCGCTGCAGTTGAGGTTGTTGTCGCGGTTGAGCAGGGACTGGATCTCGGGGCTGTTGGGGTTGATCGTGTACAGGTACTGCGGATGGGAGGTGAGCAGCTTGGTCACGTTGTTCTTGACGCAGCCATTCCAGTTGAGCAGCGAGCTGAGCAGGCCGGCGCAGCTCTGGTAGCCGTTGTCGAAGGTGGAGATGCCCAGTACGTCCAGCAGGCCGCCAGGCACGCTGGTATAGGAGTTGAGCGCGGCCGAGAAGCTGCCGCTGCTCCAGGTGGAGGAAGGGCAGGCCACCAGCAGGCAGGACTTGGCGATGGCGTTGTTGAACGTGAAATTGGAGGTCAGCAGCGGAGGCATGTAGTCCTTGTCCCCGGCCACCCCCCGGCCATTGAGCAGCAGGTTGGTGACGCTGTTGACGTTGTACAGGCCGTTGACCATGGCTGCGTCCAGGTAGGACTCCAGCAGGCGCGAGGTCAGGTCGGAGGGCGTGCCGCCGGGCGGCTGGAGCAGGCCGCTGAGCAGGTTCAGCAGCCCCGTGACGAGGTTGTTGACCGTGTCGCCCAGCGCCAGCTGGTTCACCTGGGTGGAGCGGTTGGTCTTGGACCAGTTGGGGTCGGAGGGGTCTTCATATCCAGGCTCCATGCCCAGGCCCGTGGTGGAGTCGGTGTACTCCAGGGCCGGGACCCAGAGCTTGCCGGTCAGCACGGGCAGGCGCAGCAGGGTGATCAGTTTTTCGTCCTGCAGGCCTTTTTCGCAGCTTTGCTTGTTGGCGGGGTCCATCTTGCCCACGCAGGCATTGAGGATGGAGGACTTGACCGAAAGGTCCATGGTCTGTGGACTGCGGCTGCACTGCAGTGCCGTCAGCGTGCCCGTGGCGTTGGTGATGTCGATGGCGATGGGCAGCTTGACCTGGGTGCCCAGGATGTCCTTGACCAGCCATTTCAGCGCCCCGCCCAGCAACTGGTCCGTGTCCACGTTCAGGTTCAGGCGGATCTGCGCGCTGTAGCCCTGCGTGCCCACGGGGCCCACGGCGATGGTGGGTGGCTGCACGATGGTCAGCTGGGCCTTGATCAGGCCCGCCACATCAAGCTGGTTGGCCTGCAGCGCATGGCCGTTCGCGCCGATGGCGATGGCGGTCTTGAGGATGTCGCCCATGCCCAGCTGCACGTCCATGGCCGCATTCAGCGGATCGGTGCGGCCGGCACCGATGAAGGCGAACAGGCCCTTCTGGTCATCGATGCTGCCCAGCGGGATCTTGATGGTGCTCAGGCCCAGGTTGATGATCTGGGTCTTGAGCGCGTTGAGCTGCACCGCCAGCGCGTTGTCGGTGATGGCGCTGATGGAGGCATCGATGATGTTGAGGAGGGTGACGCTGGCGAGGTTGGCCACGCCTTCGGGGGACAGGGCGCGCAATTGCTCTATGCCCAGGTTGACGCCCAGTGCCTTGAGCAGGCCGGCTGGCGTGATCTTGGCGTTGGCCAGGCCCTGGGAGTCCAGCAGGGTCAGGGCACCCACATCCAGCCCCACCAGGCCGAGCAGCCCGCCCAGCGGTGTGTCCTTGTTGAAGCGCAGCAACTGCGAGCCGACCTGAAAGGACGCGACGGAGTCATTGCGCATGGCGATGGCCTCGGCCACGACGGCCCGGCTCCAGGGGCCGGGGAAGAGGGTGGGTGAAGTGCCGCCCACCGTGACGCGGGCCGCGTTGAGCGGGCCTGCGCTGGCGTCGAAGAAGCGTCCCCCGCTGGATTGGCGAGCAGGGTCCGCAGGGTTCCAGTTGCCGCAGGTGACCTGGGTCTGGCTGTCGTTGCGGGTCAGTGGCACGGGCCAGTTGCCGGCGATGCTGTCCTGGCCGGCACTCACGCACGCGGCACGGTTGCTGCGCTCGGCATTGATGGCCTGCGCGGCCTGGGTCGCCGCCAGGTCGGCAATGCGCTGCAGGTCGCGCTTGGCGTAGTACATGTAGCCCAGGTCGATGACGCCCAGCATCAGGAACAGCACCGAGCCCAGCAGGGCGAACTGCACGAGCAGGCTGCCGCCTTGCCGCCGCGTGCGGGGGCGGCGTGTGCAGGGGGGGAGGTGGGTGAGCATGCTCGGATCCTCCTGTCTAGCTGGCGGGGGCGAGCCTGACCCGGCTGCGGGCCTCCAGGCGCGTGGGTTCGCCCAGGGTCTGGTTGCCCACCGTCAGGCCTTGGCCCAGCACGGGAGGCAGCATATAGACCACGCTCAGCGTGGCCTGCGATGTGCTCCAGTCGATCTGTATCTGGGTGGGAGCCGTGCCCGGTGGCATGCCACTGGCCGCCAGGCTCTGGTTCACCACGTCGATGGTGGCCTGCAGGATGTTGGCCTGCTCCGCCGGGCGTGTAGGGTTGAAGCCCGCCATTCCACCATAGACCAGTTGCTGGACCATGCGTGCGCCATCGCCCGTGGCGCGTGCGAGCGACTGCTGGGCCTGCAGCACGCGCCAGTAGACGAACATGCCCATCAGCAGCATCACCATGATGCCGGCAATCAGCGCGAACTCCACTGCCGCCACGCCCCGTTGGCGAACGCGCCATGCCGTTGCAGCGGTGATGTCTGCGGCAGCATTGCAGGGGGCGGTGGCGCAGTCGTGCGACCGGTGGCTCATACTCCCCCCCTTTCCACCATGATGCTGGCATTGGCCGTCAGCGTGGCTGGCATGAGCAGGCCCAGGCCTGGCAAGGCTGGTGCTATCGGGTTGCTGCCATAGGGGATGCTGAAACCCACGCGCACCATGCAGCGTTCGGCCATCGGCACGCCGCAGGTCAGCGAAGGCGAGCACAGCTCGCTGTCCTGCAGCCTGCAGATGCGGACGTTGATGCTGGCTGCTGCGGGGCGCAGTTCGGTGGGCAGCCAGTCGAGCCGCTGCTGCACGGTGGTGCGGGCTGCGTCCAGACGGGCGCTGCGGCTGGTCTGGTAGCGCAACGCGGCGCGCGCGGCGTCCTCGGCCGCCGCCTGCATGGATTCACGCACCAGAAAGGCCAGTCCATAACTGATGCAGGCATACAGCAGGGCGAAGAAGACCGGGAAGATGATGGCCCACTCCAGCGCGTAGACCCCCCTCTGCCGGAGGCCGGCAGGGGGGCAGGGGGATGGAGGAGGCCGGCGCATGGTCATTCCTGCAGGCGTGGATGGTCCGGTCCCGCGTCAGTTCCTGGCCCCGGCCTCGACACCGGTCTTGTACAGGGCGGGAATGTCCGTCTCGAAGCTCTTGAGATAGCGCGCATAGCTGCGCCGGGCCTGCTCTCCATCGATGGGACGTGCCCGCCGGCCGGTGCCGCTGTGCTGCATCTGCAGCAACCGTGCTGTGCCCCGGCCGATGTCGATCTCGCGCCTGGGAAGGTACATCACCGTTCCATCAGGATTGGTGTAGAGCGTGTAGCCGACCACGGTGGAGTCGGTGGGGTCTGTGGCGGTGCCGGCAGGTGCATCGCCACGCGCATCCTCGGCCGGCGCCGGAGGGCTCTGCACCTGCCCGAAGCTCTGGGCATGCAATGGCGTCACAGCCAGTGCCCCGCAGGCTGCCAGCAGCCAGGAGGCCAGTGCCGCGGCAGCAGGGCGCTGCGAGGGGGAGCGATGTGTGGCTGGCATGTCATGGTCCTCAAAGTGGCGAGGCCGGCGCAGTGTCCGGGGTGCCGGGTGGCTCGGAAAGAAGAATGCGGCGGGTGGTGCCGGATGGCGCCGTCTTTTTGTCGGGGTCATTCCTGGAGCCAGGTTCCACGACCTGTGCCGGCAGGTTCTCGGGCAGGGGTGCTGGTGGCGGGCTGGTACCGGGCTCCGGGGACAGGGAGGCGCTGCGCAGTCGCACGGCCTCGCGCACGCCGGCCAGTTGTGTCTGCAAGGTCTGAAGCGAGGTCTGGTCGATCAGGGGTGCAACGCCCTTGGCCTGGGGCTGGGCGAGCTGGCGCAGCAACCGCGAGGCTTGTGCCTGGTTGCCGCTGGCCAGCCAGAAAAGGGCCAGGTTCAGCTGGACCCGGGCGTTGCCGGGTGCCAGCTGCGAGGCTTGCATGATGGGAATCTGTGCCGCGTCCAGGCGTCCGTCCAGCATGTGTGCGTAGGCCAGGTCGCTGAGGACGCTGGCATCGATGGGGTTGAGCTGGCGGGCCTTGTCCAACTGTTCCACGGCTTGGCCATACTGGCCCTGACTGGCGTGCAGCAGGCCCAGGCCTCGGCGCGCGCGCGCCTGGGTTGCCCCCTGCAGCAGGGACTGGTATGCCTGCCGGGCCTGCTCTGCCTGGCCCGTGTTGCGCAGGGCGTCCGCCCGCATCAGCAGCGACTCCGGGCTCGCGCCGTATTGCTGCTCGAAGGCTTCGGTATGCGCCAGCGATGCATACCACTGGCCGGCCTGCTGCATTTGCGTTATCAGGTCCAGATAGGTCTGGGCGTTGTCGACCTGGGTGGCGCGCTGGGCGCTTTGCAACTGCTGCTGGGCCTGGGCGGCCGTCTCCTGCTGCGGGGAGGGGGTTCCATAGCCCTGCGGGGCCTTGCCGGCACAGCCGGCCATGGCCAGCACGGCCAGCAGCAGGACCATCGGCGTTCGCCGGATATGCATGCCCTGGTTGTGTCGCATGTCAACGTCCTCCCATGGTGGTCAAGGCCCGGATCACGGCCAGGAAGCCGGGGCCCGCCGTGATGACGAGCAGGGCGGGTAGCAGCGTGAGGACCATGACGCCCGTCATCTTGACGGTGATGGAACCTATCTTCTCCTTGAAGCTGGCCTGGCGCTTTTCGCGCAGACGGATGCTGAACTCCTTGAGCGGTTCCTGGACGGCACCGCCGTGCCTGTCCACCTGGACCAGCAGGTTGACGATGGCGCTCATGTCGTCGTCGGCGCTCATGTTGACCATTCTCTGAAAGGACTGCTCCCGCGTGCGCCCGGTGTTGTAGAGCTGGTTGGCCAGGGCCAGCTCGCCGCTGATGACGCAAAGGACGCTCTTGAACTCCGAAGACAGGATCTGCAGGCTCTGGTCCACGCTCAGGCCCACGCCCTGCAGCAGCCGCAGCAGGTCGACGAACAGAGGCAGTTCCTCCACCACCTGTTCGCGTCGGCGCCTGGCGCGCGAGCGCATGAGCCACTTGGGAAGCATGAGGCCCAGGCTCAGGCCGATGAAGCCGTAGGCCAGGCCCATGTCGCCGCCGGGGCGCAGCACCCCCAGGATCAGCAGAGGCAGGAGCATGCACAGCACCATGCGGCTGGCGACATAGAGCATGCTTCCGTTGCGCGTGCCCAGGCCGGCCTGGTCCAAAAGCTTGCGGTCTTCGTCGGCCAGCAGGGCCTTGGCCACTCCCCATTGCAGCCATGCCGGAGGCGGCAGGCTGGCGGCCTTGGCCTGGGGTGTGTCCGAGGCACGTACGTTGAGGGACAGTGGATTGAGCAACTGCGCATCACTGGCGGACGTGGGCGGCTTCATGGCCGATGCGCTTTCGCGGGCCTGGAGTATCTTCGCCACCTGGCTGGAGGCGCGTGCCGAGCGCCACAGCCTCCATGCCAGGGTCGACGCCCACAGCAGCAGTCCCAGGGCGCCCAGGCAGATGCTGGCGATCCACAGCTGCTGCGTGTTCATCCGTTGGTCCTCCACTGGGGGGCCCTGCATGGGCAGTACGCCGGGCCTGGCCGCGTGACTGGGCCGACGGTGCGAAGAGAAAGAGGGGGCTGTGTCTGCATGGAGTCACCTGAGGCGTGCCAGCCGGTAGAGAAGGAAGGCCCCGCACACTTCCAGGGCTGCCGCGACCAGGATCATGGTCTGGCCGCTGTCATCGTTCCACATGCGCAGGAAGTACCCCCGGTTGATGACCATGATCAGGGCGCCCACCACCAGGGGCAGGAGGGCCAGAACCCAGGCGGACATGCGGATTTCGGAGGACAGCGCATGCAGTTCGCGCTCGGCGGACTGGCGGTCGCGGATATAGGCCGACACGCGCTCCAGCACGAGGTCGGCGCGGCCGCCATAGCGCACGCTCATGCGGAAGACGGCGGCAAGCAGGCCGAACTCGGGCAGGCGCCAGTTGCGTTCGAGCTGACCCATGGCCTGGCCCAGGTCGGGCGACGCGCTGAGCAGGGAGGCCGCCTGCTGCAGGGCATCGCCCAGCGGGGAGGGAACGTTGTTCAATGCCATCTGGAAGGCCGCATGGGGCGAGTTGCCTATGGAGATCAGGCGCACCATGTTGTCCAGGAAGCCGGGCAACTGTTGCAGCAGCCTCTCGCGGCGCTTGCCC
This sequence comes from Delftia tsuruhatensis, assembly GCF_903815225.1. Lineage (NCBI taxonomy): Bacteria > Pseudomonadati > Pseudomonadota > Betaproteobacteria > Burkholderiales > Comamonadaceae > Delftia > Delftia tsuruhatensis. The sequence goes on along the minus strand of NZ_LR813084.1, from coordinate 4,749,542 downwards.
TGCCGCCGCCAGATGCCGAAGGCAAGCACGACCGCATAGAGGGCTGCGATCGTCACTGCGGCGGCTGCACCGGCCTGGGTTGCGGCCAGCAGCGACAGGACCGCGCCCGTGGTGGCGAACAGGATCAGCGCGCGGGAGGAGATGCCCCAGGACTGTACGCCCAACTGCTCGGACAGCCATTGCAACGCGGCGGGCCTGGCACTCGCCTGCGGCGGGGCCGACCTGAAGGAGGGCTCGGCCAGAGGCAGCGCAGGCGCCGCGGCTTCCCGGGCTCCATCGACACTGCGCTGCATATGCCGGCTGATCGACTGCTCATGCTCCTTGCGGCGCCCGCGTGAGAACACCCACAGCGCCATGGCCAGCAGCAGGCATGCCAGTGCGCCCAGGACCAGGGTGGCGGGGCTCAGGCCGGTCATCGCACCGCTCCGTTGCCTGCCTGCTGCTGGGATCTCCACCAGCTCAGCAGCTTGGGCGAATGGGGCGAGATGCCCAGCGAGACCCAGTGGTCGATCTCCTGTCCGTCGGTCCCCACCTGAGGCTCGTAGCGGTACAGCTCCTGCATGGAGATCATGTTGTCGGTCATGCCGGTGACCTCGGTCAGCGACAGCAGGCGGCGGCGGCCGTTGGACAGGCGACCTATCTGCACGATGAAGTCCACGGCGTTGGCGATCTGGCGGCGCAGGCTGACCTCGCTGCCCTGAAAGCCGGCGAAGCCGGCCAGCATCTCGGCGCGGTACAGGCATTCGCGCGGCGAGCTGGCGTGGATGGTACCCATGGAGCCGTCGTGGCCGGTGTTCATGGCCTGCAGCAGCTCCAGCACCTCGCCGCCGCGCACTTCGCCGACGATGATGCGGTCCGGCCGCATGCGCAGGCTGTTGCGCAGCAGGTCGCGGATGCTGACGTGGCCGGATCCGTCGAAGCCGCCGGGGCGGCTTTCCAGCCGGACCACGTGGTTGTGGTTGAGGGCCAGCTCGGCCGTGTCCTCGATGCTGACGATGCGCTCGCTGCCGGGGATGAAGCTGGCCAGCGCGTTCAGCAGCGAGGTCTTGCCCGAGCTGGTGCCGCCGCTGACCAGGATGTTGCAGCGTGCCTGCACCGCCATCTCCAGGATGCGGCAGATGTCCTGGTTGAAGGTGCCCAGCTGCACCAGTTCGGCTGGGGTCAGAGGATCCTTGCGGAACTTGCGGATGGAGACCGAGGGGCCGTCGATGGACAGCGGTTCGATGATGACGTTGATGCGGCCGCCATCGGGCAGGCGCGCATCGACCATGGGGCTGGACTCGTCCAGGCGCCGGCCCAGCGGCGCCAGGATGCGGCGCACGATGCGCAGCACATGCTCGTCGTCCTTGAAGTGCAGGGTCTCGCGCTGCAGCACGCCGCCGCGCGAGACGTAGATGTTGCCATGGCCGTTGATGAGAATGTCCTCGACGCGAGGGTCCTCCAGCAGCGGTTGCAGCGGTCCCAGGCCCGTGAGTTCGCGCGTCAGGGCGCGAGCCACCAGCAGCGCCTCCTGCTCGTTGACGGGCACCGAGTGCAGGCGGATGAAGCTGTCCAGCTCCATCAGCACGAACTGCGCGATGGCGGCCTGTGACCAGCGGCCGAACTCGGCTCCAAGCTCCTCGATACGGCTGAGAAGGTGCTCGTGCGTGCGGTTTTTCAGGTCGAGGAACAGCGCGCTTTGCTCGAATTCACTGGCCTGGGTATCCGCCAGATTGGGATAAGCCGTGGTCGTCATGGTGCGTTCAGCTTCTTGTTCGGTGGAAGAAACGGTTCAGGCCACGGGCCGCCCCGGCCTGCTCACCTGCGTGGGCCTGGTGATGGCTGGTCATCAGCAGCGTGGCCAGCTTGTCCACGGCCTGCACATAAGGCTCGCGCTGCAGCCGGCTGGGCAGCAACTGTCCCTGATTGACAGCCTGGGCCAGTTCGCGCCGCCGCTCCGGGATGGTGGCCAGCAGCGGCAGCTTCAGTTGCCTGGCGATCTGCTGGGCGTCCAGCTCCAGCTGGCTGTCATGTCGACTGACGATGAGGTGCAGGCGTTCGCGTTCTATCTTCTGCTCCTCGAGCTGGCGCAGCAGTTCGGTCGTGGAGACCACGCTGGCCACGCTCTGGTCGCAGACCACCCAGACCTGGCTGGCGCGCAGGGCCACGCGCATGGCCAGGTGCGTGGGGACCACGGCACCCAGGTCGGCCACCACATGGCGGAAGTACTGGCGCATGCGCGCCAGCAGCGCGTCGACATCGGCGTACGAGACATCGCGCAGGCGGCTGGGCTGGCGCGGCAGCGTGAGCATGCGCAGTCCACTGTCGTGGCGCGCCAGCCCGGTCGACGCGAGCCTGCGGTCGAAGCGGCGAAGGTTGTTGACGGCCTCAATGAAGTCGAAGTCGCTGAGCGTGCCCAGGTAGAGGCCGCAGTCGCCGCCGGGATTGCCCAGGTCGATGAGCAGGCCGTCAAGGGTTTCGTTGCTGATTTCGCTGGCGCTGATTTCCTTGCCCTGGGTGGTGCCATGCAGGCGCTTTTGCAGATACCAGGCCAGATGCGAAGCCAGCAGGCTGCTGCCCAGTCCGGCGCGGGCGGAGAGGATGGCCGTCAGGGGGGCGCTGGGACCGCTGGCCTGCGATGCAGGCATGCGCTGGATCAGTTCGCGCACCGTCTGCTGGGCGGCCTGTATCGGGGCGTCCACATCCAGGAAATCCTGTACGCCGGCACGTAGCGCCGCCAGCATGCATTGCGGGTACTTGGTGCGGCCCACGGCAACGCAGGGCAGGTGGGGGTGCGAGATGTGCAACTGCGATGCCAGCTGCGCGGCCTCGTCGGTGGACAAAGGGTCGAAATGCACGAAGATGGCATGCGGCATGTGGCGCTGCGCCAGCTCGGAGACGTTGTCCTGGAAGCGCGCCACATGCAGCCGGGAGCCGTCCAGCATGCGCTGCATCCACGCCTGGGCCAGCGCGCTTTCAGGCGTGCCCGCGTGGATGAACAGCAACTCCACCTGCAGATCCGCGTCCAGGGGCTGCGGAGGCGGGCGCAGCGTGTCCGTGCCGGCATAGGCAGACACCCTGTCCTGGGTTGCCGCCTCTTGCGCAGGCAGCATCTGGCCGGCCCGAGGGACCGGGGTCCGCAGACCCAGCAGCGTCTCCAGCGAGGTGGGTGAGCCGATGGCCGGCGAGCCCGCAGACTCCAAGGGCGAATCGGTGGCGGTGGGCTTGCTTGTCATGTCGTCAGTACGAGAATCCGGGGACGGCGGTGTCGTGGTTCATTCCGCCTGCGAGGTAGGGCAGCCAGACCTTTGCGGCATGGCGCTGCTCCGATTGCACGCCGGGCAGCAGGGCTTCGAGATCGGTGCTGGCGGGCAGCGGGTGGACCAGGCGGGGCGTCACGATGATCACCAGCTCGGTCTCTTCCTGCGTGTAGTTCAGGTTCTTGAAGAAGGCTCCTATCACCGGCAGGTCGCCCAGCAGGGGAACCTTGCTCACGTTGGAAGTCGTGGCACGGCTGACCAGGCCGCCGATGACGAAGCTCTCGCCATCGGCCAGTTCCACCGAGGTGTCTGCCCGGCGCGTGCGTATGGCGGGCACGGTGACGCCGCTGATGGTGACGCCGCTGTTGAAGTCCAGGTCGCTGGCTTCGGGAGAAACCTTCAGGGCGATGCGTTCGTCGGACAGGATGGTCGGCGTCAATTGCAGCTTGATGCCGAACTCCTTGTACTGGATGGCGATGTTGCCGTCGCGGGCCGGCACGGGGATCGGCAGTTCTCCGCCCGCCAGGAAACTGGCGTTCTGGCCTGTCTGGGCCAGCAGCGTGGGCCGTGCCAGCACGCGGGCCATGCCATTGCCCTCGAGAATGCTCAACTGGGTGACGATGCCGGCACCGCTGAAGGCCTTGCCGAAGGTCATGACCAGGCTCATCGCGCTGGCGATGGCCGAGGATGTGTTGTTGGATACGCCGCCGGAGCCTGTGCTTCCCGAGCCCGTGCTTCCCGAGCCGGTGTTGCCGCTTCCCGTACCCGTGCCGCTGGTATTGGTACTGATGCTGCCGACGACGCCGGGGCTGAAGCTGCCGAAGCTGAAGCCCTGGTTGTTGCGCCCGCCGCTATAGATGTTGACACCGATGCGCTTCATCGCTGATTTCTTGAATTCCACCACCTGCACGTCCACCTGTACGGTATTGCTCCTGACGTCGATCTGCGAGTTGTCCAGGAGCAGGGTCTGCGCAGGCGCGCCCTGGCGCAGCTCGGCCACGGCCCGGGCATGCTCGGGCACCGAGGTCAGGCGCTTTTCCAGCACCAGGTGCTGGCCCCGGACCTGCACGATCCAGTGCTGTGGCAGGCCGCTCTTGTGGGGCCAGGCCACCAGTGTGGTACTGCCCTGGGCCTTGGGCGTGAGCAGCAGCTGCGCCGCTCCGGAATCGGCGCCGGGCGTGGCGCGCAGCACCTTGACGTCCAGTATGTTGGGGTCGCCCACGGCAATGCGGCCCGGAATGAATCCCGGCTGCAGCAGATGCTGGCGGCCGGCCACGAGCTGCAGGGATTCGCCATGCGGGCCATCGATCGCACCAGCAGAGCGGGGGCCCGTGGCGTCCGGGGTGTCCAGCGAGTTGGAAGCGGCGGGCTGCAGTGCCAGCAGGGCGGCTCCCCCGCACAGGGCCCAGGCGGCGCGCTGCATGGGCGTCGAGCGGCCATGCACGCTCCGTGGCAGGGGCTGCCGGGGCCTGTCGACTGTCTGCGAGATCGTCTTGCGCTTCATGGCAACTCCCTCGTGTTGTGTGTTTTCAATAGTTCACCATCTGCACTGCGGCCCCGTTGTGCAGTTCCACGGTGTGCTGGCGGGGTGCACGTGGCTGCCGCACGGCCGGTGCTTGCGCCGTCATGGGGGCCGCTGCCATGGGCTTGCGGATGTTCCTGGGGTCGGCTCCGGTGGCCAGATCCTGAAGTCGCAGGCCGGCGAACGCACGGTCAGAGCCCAGCAGTGCCTGGTCTTTCCTGAGGCGACCCGCCGTGGGCTGCAGCGCCGTGGGCAGCGCCGCGAACAGCGAAGGGTCGGGGAGGGCCTGGTCATCGGGGTTGCGCAGGGCCAGCGTCAGCTGCCCGAATTTCTCCGCCAGTGTCAGCCGCTCCACATCGTCCAGCGGCACGGCGAGCACGGCCGATTGCACGTTCTCGGGGCGTTGTCCCATGTCCTCGCGGGTGTTGAAGCGGCGTGACGAGGAGGCTCCCGACTCCTGCTCCTGCTGCGGCTGGCGCTGGGCGGTCGGCATGGGCGGCCGCTCCACGCTGCCGGCCCCATAGGCCAGTACTCTGCTGCGCGCCATGAGAAGCCGGGTCTGCGCGTCCACGGGGGCCTGGTCGGACCGGCCATCCAGCGTGAAGTAGACATCGACGAAGTCGCCGGGTCGCACGTGGTTGCCCGCCGCCATCTGCTCACGCACGGCGATCGCGACCGCCCGCTGGCCCGGCTCCAGCTGCAGGGCCAGCCCGCTGAGCAACTGCTGCTCGAAAAACGGCGTGCCCGGGGACAGGGCCATCAGCGTGGTGCGGCCGAGGACGTCATCCGCATGGGTGAAGCCACCCTGCACAGGGGCGGGCAGATGGGCCAGCTTGATATCGTCGCCGCCTATGCGCTGGCCAGCCGCGACCGCCCGCGCAGCCACCACGACGGCATGCAGCTGGGCAGACTCGGCGGCAGGCTGAGGCGCTGAGGCTGGCGTGGGCGGCGCCACCGGGCGCGAGGGCTGGCTGCCCAGCAGCCAGGCCAGACCTGCAAGCACCACGGCCAGCAGGACCAGCAATCCGGCAAGAATCTTGGTTATGTTCATGGCAGGGACTCCCGTCGGTCGTGCCCGGCGCCGAGTACTGCTGGCTGGCTGGCCTCTTGCCCTGGCGCTTTCCTGTCGTGGCTCCAGTGCTGCTCCAGGGCAGGAAAGCGTCCCGGCGGTGCGGGCCGGGCAATGGCGCACGGGGTGGGTCCTGTCTGGCGTTGCGAAATATGCTTGCTCGGCATCGACGTCTCCTGTTCAGGCAAGTTGCTGGCCGTGGCCCCAGGCCGTTGCGATGGCCGCGATGGCCATGTAGCCGGCATAGGGCACGGAGCGCCGTGGCTGGCGCGGGGCATCGGTGTCGGACCCAGGCGCAGTGGCCGATGGCGCCAGGCGTGCGGCCAGCGGCAACGGCAGCCTGGCCTGCAGCCACAGTCCACCCGGGCTGTGCTGAAGGTGGCGCAGCAGCAGGGCCAGCAGGCCATGCACGCCGGCCAGCAGGCTGCCGCCGGTCCAGATCAGCAGCAGATCGAAGGACAGTCCGAACCACAGGCCGGCGACCGCGGCGAACTTGACATCGCCCGCTCCCATCCAGCGCAGCGCATAGAAGGGAAGCAGTACGAAAAACCCCGCAAGCATGCCGGCCAGCGCGCTCCAGGCCGTGGCCTGCAACGGCTGTGCTCCGCTGGCCAGTGCTGCCGCGCCCGTGGCCAAGCCCAGCAGCACCATCCAGTTGCGCACGCGCCGCATGCACAAGTCCATGACCGCAACCATTGCGAGCCATATGACGCATGCGCCGAGCCATGGCGAGGCCTGCTCCATCTTCAGGGGACGAAGGCGCTGAGCTTGGTCGCGATCCGTCCGAACAACGCGTTCAGATCGGTGCCCAGTGCCGTGGCGCCCAGGACGATTCCCACGGCGATCAGGCCTGCGATCAGTCCGTACTCGATGGCGGTTGCGCCTTCCTCGTCTTTCCAGAAGTTCTTGATGATGTCGGTCATGGCATGGTCCTTTCGGTTTGCAAAGTGCCTTGAATCCGGGGGCTGCGGCATGGCTGGTGCAAGCCCGGTCAGGTCGCGGGCCCGGCGTTCAGGGGACGAAGCTGGTGAGCTTGGTGGCGATGCGGGTGAAAAGGCCGTTGAGGTTGGTGCCCAAGGCTGTGGCACCCAGCACTATTCCCACCGCGATGAGACCGGCGATCAGGCCGTACTCGATGGCGGTCGCGCCTTCCTCATCCTTCCAGAAGTTCTTGATGATGTCGGTCATGGCATCGTCCTTTCGGTCTTGCAAAAAGCCCATCGGTTGGATGACAGCGGCTGGCGATGGGCCAGAGCCGGCCGCTGCGGGAAACCTCACTTCACCACTGCTGTCGTGAGGCAGTGGCCGAAAAAGCGTTGGAAACAGGGCGCAACTGTGGATCGATGCGCAGTTGAAGGCGTTGGGGCAGGGCGCTGGCGGACAGTGCGGCAACGGCTGCATCCGGATATTCGTGGCGGGGTGGCTGCGGTGCGATATCGGGCTTCGTGCCGGGGGCGGGATCGGGAGTGGCCGGCAGGGCCTCACCACCGGACGGCAATGGCTTCTGCGAGGTGAAAAGTGCGTTCAGCCACTGCTCTGGCGGATCCTGGGGAAGCAGGCGTCCGGTGGTGCGCACCAGCCGCAATTCGTTGATGCGCTGGTCGTGGACGGCATCGGCCTCGTCCAGCATCAGCCGTTGCATGTCCAGCTGGGCATCCAGCACCTGGGCGAGGCTGCCGCGCCCGACCTCCAGCAGGCGCCGGCGGCCTTCGAAGGCGGCGCGCGCCTCGCGCACGGCATCGGCGAGCTGGGTCTCGCGCTGGCGGCCGGACAGGGTGCGGCCCCAGGCGGCCGAAGCGGTCTCGCGCACCTGGCGGCGCACGGTCTCCTGTTGCGCTTCCTGGGCCTGGAGTTCGTTGATGGCTTTCAGGATCTTGTCGCGCAGCTCGAAGCCGTTGCCGAAGTTCCAGCTCAGCTCCACGCCGTAGCGCGTGCCTTCGGCATACAGCACTCCGCTGGGGTCGCGCGTGTGGGCCACCACGGCGGCCAGGGTGGGAAAGCGCTGGGACTTGCTGCGGTCGACCTCGGCGCGGGCCTTCTCGATCTGCTGCTCCATCTCCTGCAGTTCGGGGCTGACGGCCTCGGAGGCCTGCAAGGCCGTGTCCTCGCTGGTTGGTAGCCACTGGTCGGGCACATGCAGCCGAGGCAGCCAGCCGGCCTCGGGCGTGAAGCCGAAGTAGCGCGTGAAGCGGGCCAGCGCGTCCATGCGCTGCGACTCCAGCGCATGCTGCTGGGCCAGTGCCCCGGCCTGGCGCGATGCCGCCTGGCGCAGGTCGTTGCGGCCCACGGCGCCCAGCTCGGCCCGGCGCTCCTCGATGCGCGCGAGCTGGCCGATGATGCGCGCCGACTCGGCCGCGATGCGCGCCTTGCTCTCGAAGCGCTGCAGCTCCAGCAGCGAGGTCAGCGCCTCCAGCAGCACGTTCTGGCGCGTGCCGTAGAGCACGCTGCCCTGGGCCGCTTCCTGGGATTCGGCCGAGCGTATGCCTGCACCGATGGCTCCGCCATCGAGCAGGGCCATGCGCACCTCGGCGTTGACGGCGGTGTAGGACTCGCGGCCCCGGCGCAGTTGCGCATCACCCGTGTTGGTGCCGACCTTGAAGGTGGGCCAGCGCGCGCCGCGCGCCGTGTGCACGTCGTGGCCGGCCGACTCGAGGGCCGCACGGGCCTTGCGCACATCGGGATATTCGTCGAGCAAGGTGTACAGCGCCTGCAGCAGGCGCCTTTGCCCGCCGTCGCTGGCAAGCGTGCCGGGCGTGAGCTGCTGGGCCAGCCGAAGCGTCACGGGCGCGGGCGGGGAGGCGGTGGAGGAGGCCTGTTCCAGTTCCCCGGCGGCCAGGGGCGACGCAGCGGCATGCAGCGCCGGAAGGCAGCAGGCGGCCGCCAGCAGCCGGCACAGCCGGGCGGGCCGGCCTGGGGTGACGGGGGTGGGGTGGCCTCGCATCAGGGCTCCCGGAAGGCTTCGCTCTGGATGCGCAGCACGGGCCGCAGCAGGTACCAGATGAAGGGCTCGTGGCCCAGCAGCAGGTCGAGCTCGGCCTGCATGCCGGTGGTGATGCGGTTGTCGCTGCGGCCCACCCAGGGCTGTTCCAGGCTGGCCTGGATGCGGAAGTACGAGGGCGCGTCGGCCAGGTTGGGGTCGCGGTCGGCATCGGCCGCCACCAGGGTGACCTGGCCCGGCACCGAGCCGTAGCGCAGGAAGTCGTAGGCCGTGATCTTGACCTTGGTGGGCTGTCCCGGGCGCACGTAGCCCCGGTCGGCGGGGTTCAGCCGTGCCTCCACGATCACCTCGTCCTTGTCGGGAACGACTTCGAGAATGGGCTCCCCGGGCTTGACCACCCAGCCCGCGCCCGCGCTGCGCAGTCCCTTGACCACGCCGCTGGTGGGGGCGAGCACGGCCGTGCGCGTGCGCTGGTTGCGGGCGCGTGCCAGATCCTCGTTCAGGCTGGCCAGTTCGCGCTCGGTCTGGGCCAGCTCGTCGGAGGCGCGGCGGCGGAAGGCGCCCCGGGTTTCCTGCAGCCGGGCCTGCGCCTGCTCGATCTTGGCACGGTTGCTGAACAGCGTCTGGCGCGACGCGGCCAGCTCGGAGCGCACCTGCTCCAGCGCGCGCTGCTTGTCCAGCACCTCCAGCTGTCCGATCAACTGCTCTGCCGCCAGCTGGCCTGCGATGGACGCTTCCTGCTGGTGCAGTCGCAGATTGGTCTCCAGGCCTTCGATGCGGGCCTGGATCTGTGCCACATCCCCGTGCGCCTGCTGCAGCTGGGCCTGGGCGGAGGCCAGGCTGCCCTGCTGCTCCAGGGCCCGGGCGGAGAAGGCTCCCAGCTCGGCCAGCACCACCTGCTGGTCCAGGTCGGAGGGAAAGTCGGCACGCTGAAGCGGCTTGCCGCGGCTTTCCGCGCTCAGCCTCGTCTTGACCGCCTGGGCCGTCGCCATGCGCGCGGTGAGCTGTTCGAGGTTGAGGCTGTTGCCGCCCAGGTCGATCTCCAGCAGGGGCTGGCCCTGGGTCACGCTCTGGCCTTCGCGCACATGCACGGCGGTGACGATACCGCCCTCCAGGTGCTGCACGGTCTGCACGCGGTCGGAGGGGATGACCTGGCCGCTGGCCACCACCACGTTCTCCACGGGGTAGAACAGGCCCGTGGCCACCAGGGCGCCGACCACGGCGACGAGCAACCCGCGGCGCCGGGCCCATGACGCCCAGCGCGATGCCGCGGCCTGCCCGGGGGGCTGGCCTGCCTCGGCCTGCGCGGTCCGGGACTGGCGCAGCACCAGGGGGAGATCGTCGTAGCGGCCGGCCCTCATGATGCGAGCTCCTGCGCCACGGCCGCGCTGGCGGAATGCGGTGTCTTGTCCTTGTCCACGGGCGCCGTGGCTTCGCGTGCCGTGCCGAACAGCTGGGGCAGCAGTTCATGCGGGGCACCATGCTCGATGCCGCCGTCGCCGCGCACGTGGTAGAGATGCTGGGCCATGGAGGCCACGCGCAGCGAGTGCGTGACGACGATGACCGTGTGCTTGAGCGCGATCTGCCGCAGCGTCTGCAGCAGCGCGGTCTCGCTTTCGAAATCCAGGTCGTTGCTGGGCTCGTCCAGGATCAGGACCGACGGGTTGCGCAGGAACAGCTGGGCCAGTGCCAGCTTGCGCAGCTCGCCCGCGGACAGGCCCGCACCGCCTTCTCCCAGCACGGTCTGGTAGCCCTGGGGCAGGCGGCTGATGAAGCCGTGGGCGCCCGAGATCTGGCAGGCGGTGACGATCTTGTGGTCCTCGGCATCGGGGTTGACCATGCGCAGCCCGTCGACGATCGGCCCGCTGAACCAGTACACCTGCTGTGCCAGGCAGCCGATCCAGCGGCCCAGCTCGGCGCGGGGAAACTGCGCCATGTCGTATTCGTCGATGAAGATACGGCCCTGCGTGGGCTGGTAGAGGCCGGCCAGCAGCTTGGCCAGCGTGGACTTTCCGGCGCCATTGCGGCCCACGATGGCATGCAGCCCGCCGGGGCCGATCTCCAGCGAGGCCTGCTCCAGCGCCACGTGGCCGCCCGGATAGTGGAAGCTGGCCTGGTCCAGCCGCAGCCGCCCCTGGGGCCGCGGCAGTTCCACGGAGGCGACCGTCGGTTCCACGGGCTCCTCCAGCACGGCCTGCAGCCGCCGCGCGGCCTCGTTGGCCTGTGCCAGCGAGCGCCAGTTGCTGGCCAGCTGGGAGATGGGCCCCAGGGCCTTGCCGGACAGCAGGTTCACGGCCATGAGGCTGCCTATGCTCATCCACTGCGCATTGATCGCGATCGCGCCCATGGTGATCACGGCGATGGAGAACAGCGTCAGCAGCACGGTGCTGGCTTCGCGTGCGTTCTCCATCTCGCCGTTCTTGCCGAAGCTCTCGGTCAGCCAGCAGTCATAGCCGGCCTGCCAGTTCTGGCGCGCGGCCGCGTCGTAGCCCAGCACCTTGAGCGTGGCCCGGGCGTTGCAGACCTCGGCCGTGCTGCGGTCCAGCATGCGGGCCTGGGCGACTTCCTCCACCCGGCCGCTGCGCACCTCGTCGGCCCACCACCAGGCCAGCACGCCCATGATGACCATGGCCGCCAGGATCACGGGAAGCACGGGCCAGGCGATGACGCCGATGACCACCAGCGCCAGCAGCGCCATGGGCAGGTCCAGCAGCGATGTCGCCAGGCCGCCGCTGGCCCCGGAACGCATGGCGCTCACATCGCGGAACAGTTGCAGCCATTGGCTGGAAGAGCGTTGCTCCAGCGCGGCCAGCGGGTGGCGCAGCATGCTCTGCATGAGTGCCTGCGATACGTCCCGGTCGATCATGGCGCCGGCTTCCCGCAGCGCGCGGGCGCGCTTGCGGCGCAGCCACCACTCCAGGCCGAGAAAGCATAGAACGCCGGCCACCATGGCCGTCAGCGTGGCCGTGCCGCCGCGCGCGATGACGCGGTTGTAGACCTGCAGCAGGAAGATGGAAGGCAGCAGCCCCAGCAGACTGATGGGAAGGGACAGCCAGGCTGCCCGGCGCAACTGGTGCGCGGCCCTGTCGAACGACTCGGCAATGGCGGATGCGAAAGGCCCCACCGTCTCCGTTCCCGACGGGAGCGCAGCGGCCTGGGCCAACTGGCGGGGAAGAAGGTATCGGATCATGTTCTGGTGGGGTGGCAAACGCTTTTACAAAATGTAAATGCGGTTAGTTTCACAAACACTGTAGCGAGTTATATACAGTGGTTCATAAGTTTTATTCAATCAAGAATGCAGATTCATTTGCTTTTGATGAATATCAAACTGAGGGCGATCGATTGGGTGTATGCAAGAGGGGATGTGATTGCCAACACTGTCTCTCACGGCATCGGCGGCAAGGGCCAGATTGGTGGTGGCGCGACCCGCCAATAAAACCGTGTCACCTTTGTGGGCAGTGCGAAGCAGTGAACATATCAATTGGTTCAGATCGTCATACCAATTGACGTGCAGCAGGTCGGCCAATGCCGCTGCCAGCGTGCGCAGCGGCTCTCCGTACAGCAGGACGCGGCGGGCCTGGGCGGCCCGGACCAGGGGCTCCAGCACCAGTTGCGATGCATCCAGCTGCCCTTGCTCCGCCTGGATGCCTGCAAGTACGACGAGGCGATGCCCGGCCTGAGGGGCATGGGACTGCAGTTGTGCAAATGCAGCACGCATGGACAGTAAGTGATTGCTCAGGCTGTGGTCCAGCAGGCAGACGCCGTTGGCCAGCAGCTGCGGCTGGCCGGCTCCCAACGGCGGCAACCAATGGGCCAGGGACGCATGGACCGTCCCGGATGTGTGCCCAAGGGCCCGCAGCGTGGCCAGCGCGGCCTGGGCATTCATGGCCATATGGTGTCCATCCGATTGCAGGGAAATGCCCAGCCGGTGATTATCGATCGCCAATTCAAGATTCCCGTTGTGGAACGCCATTTCCCGGATGCCGGCATGGGAATGGGGGCCAAAGGTAATGATTTTCACTCCTGTCAGTTTTGCAATCTCGGTAATCCAAGGGTTAATACCTATCTCATGCTCCGTGACCAGTGTGCTTCCTCTGCGCAGCTGTCGAATGGCCTCAATGACATCCTTGAATGCCCCAGATGGAGGCGAGGCAGGGGGACTGGATGCAATGGCATCCCTGATTCTTGGTATGTCGCTTGTTGCAAGATTGGTAATAACCAGAATATCTGGATCGGCCAGCGGCAGGTCCGTGCGCAGGCTCGGCAGAGCCAGCTCCACGAGGGCGCACGGCGATGTCTCGCTCCAGTTGATCATCTGCAGCGCAGTGCCTTGCGCCAGCAGGGCATCCGCCCGGGCATCACCATGGTCCTGCAGGCACTGGCGCAGCATGCCCACCGTGGAGGTCTTGCCCACGCAGCCTGTCACGGCCACCACCGGAGTCCGGATGCGCCGGCGTGCGGCGCCCGCCAGTCCCCGCAGGCCCTGGTCGAGATCGGCCACATGCAGGACCGGAAGATCATGGCGCAGCAAACCATGCGGACTGCTGCTGATCAGCGCGGCGGGCCGCAGTGTCGGCAGCGCGGCGCCGGGGACGCCGAAAGCCATGCCTGTCCGGCGCACCAGCACGGCGGCGCCGGGCAGATGATGCTGGCGGGTGGTGTCCAGCCCCGTACAGGCCGGCGGGGTCTGTGCGGCTGCGCGCTCCAGCCAGTGCCCCTGCATGAACCGGGCCAGCTCGGCACTGGTCCATGACAAGGGCGGATACGTGGGTGCCGTTCCCGTCTCGGACGGCGGCGCGGCCGACCCGGATGCGGTGCCACGTCCGTCCTGTCCGGGAGGTGTTCCGAGGGCGGGCATGCTCGCTGGTGGCGGGTTCCGAGGTTGCGTCGGCTGAGAGAGGGGTGCTGCGGACTGCGGGGCCGGTGCGATGGCATCGAGCAGCTCCAGCCCGGCCAGGCTGCAGAGCAGCAGCACGGCGATCTCCCGGGGGCTTTGCAGTACCTGCTGCTGGCTGGTGTCCGAGAAGGCCGCGTGGCGGCGCTGTGCAGGCGGCAGATGCAAGGCCTGCTCGGGCCAGACCGAGCGCATGGCGGCGCAGTGCAGCTGGCGCAGCAGATGGCGGCGCCAGTGGCCGAGGATGTCCCCGGGCTGCGTCTCCAGGCAGGCATCGGGTTGCAGCCCCTCGACCAGTGCCATGCCTGCCCAGCGCGCGCCGGGATCGTCCACCGCGCGCCCGGCGGCCGAACCGTCGATGCCTTCCTGGAGCTGTGGCAATACACGGTGAATGAAGGCGGCGGACAGGGTGAATGTGCCGGGCAGCGCACTGCGTGCGGCGCGCAGCGTGGGGCTGTCGTCGGCGTGCGGGCGGCAGCCTGCGTAGGCATGCATGGCCAGTTCCGCCCAACTCAGGGCCGGCGGTGCGCCGGTCGCGGCCAGCAGCGCTTCGGCCATCTGGTCCAGCATGGCGGGGAGCCTGGTGAGGTGCTGATCATCCTGTCCGGCCGCCGTGGCTGCCAGGACGACAGCATTGCGCAGGTGGCAGGTCAGCACCAGCAGGGCCATGGCGCGGGGCACGCATTCCCGGGTCATGGTGGGCAACTGCTGCTCGAAGTGGTCCATGGCCCGGGCAACGCTGCGGGCCAAGGCGGCGCTGCCGGCGTGGCGCTGTGCCTGGAGCAGGGTGTAGGTCAGGCCCAGGTGATCGCAGATGTCGTCGCAGCCTGGCCAGCCGCCGTCTTCACGCTGCTGGGCCATCAACTGTTCCAGCGCGGCGTGCACGGGCACGAGCTGTGTCCAGGTGCCGCACTGCTGCGCCTGTGCCCGGGGAATGGCGATCGCGGGCCCGGCACCGCTGAGGTAGATGCCGCGCAAGTGCAGCAGCAGGCAGGGGGCGGACATGGGCGGCTGCACTTGCTCCACGTGCGGTGGCACGGCCGGCGTGCCGGGCGCACCGCCGGTGGTGGTGCAGGGCAGCAGTCGGTACAGGGGGTGGGCCCTGTCCAGGCTGGCATCGGCCAGGGCCAGCGAGGCCATGGACGGCAGGCCGGCGTTGCAGCCATCCGGCAGGGGGCTGCCGGCTTTCAGCGGTGTGATGTCCTGTGCCCAGTCGATGCGCAGGTCGACCTCGTCGCGCTTGCGCGCCCAGGCCCATTGGCGCACCCGTGTCGCCCCTTCCCGCCAGGCGGCCTCCAGCGTGGTCGCGCGTACATGGAAGACGGAGGCAGCCTTGCCTTCGGCGGCTACCGTGAAGAAAAGAATGCAGCCCGGGTAGGGTTCGGGCAGCGGCACCAGATGCTGCTCCAGGTACTCCAGGCCTTTTGCCAACTGCTGCGACAACATGCTCTCGGCCTCGATCAGGGTCAGGTGGTTCCCGCTCTTGTCGCGCGTGCGGCATGGCATGCTGCGGCGGGCTGGCTGCGTGGAGATGCCTTTCCTCATGGCGGCCTGTCAGGCGGCTGGATGCGGGGCGGGCGGGTTCATCGGTAGTCGAATTCGACGCGCCTGTTTCGCTGGTGCGCCTCCTCGCTCTTGCCCTCGTCGGCCAACCGCTCCTTGCCATAGCTGACGGACTCCGCCCTGGCTGGATTGACGCCGAGCAGCTGCAGGCTGTTGCGCACCGCATCGGCACGTTTCTGTCCGAGGGCCAGGTTGTATTCGATGCCTCCGCGCGCATCCGTATGGCCGCGCAGCATCACGGAGCGGCCCGGATTGCTGCGCAGCCACTGCGCATGGCTTTCGACGATGGCACGGTCGCTGCTGCGGATGGTGTAGGAGTCGAAGTCGAAATAGACGATGTGCGCGACATTGGCGGGACCGCGCTGGTCGGCCTGCGAGGTGGCCACCACGGGGGCGACGCTGGTGCCGGCCGGCGCAGGGGCTGCAGGTTTTCCGAAGGCGTAGTGGTGCTCCGCGCGCTGGGTGCTGGTGCTGGAGGTGGTACCGCAGGCGGCCAGGCCTGCGGCGATGAGTGCGATGGTGCACAGCCGAACGGTGGTGGGCATGGGTTTCTCCTTGGGACTGCGCCGCCGCCCTCGAGCGGCGGCGCAGGAATCGGCAGCGGCGCCGCGGCGCCGCGGCGCCGCAGGGCATCACAGCAGCGTGTTGTGGTGCAGCGTTTGCGTGACCACGCTGGCCGCCGCGTCGGCAGCGCTGCCCGCATGGCTGCTGATGGCGGTGGCCACGGGTTCCAGCTCCGAGGCCGTGGCCGTCGCGGCAGCCGCATGCGAGCTGCCGCCGCCCAGCAGGCCACCGAGCAGGCCCGAGCCAGAGGAGCCTCCCAGAAGCCCTCCCAGCAGGCCACCACCGCTGCTGCCGCCACCGAGCAGACCGCTGACGATGCCATTGCTGCCCGCCACCGTATCCACCAGGCCGCTGACGATGCCGTTGTCGCCTGCCACGGTGTTGACCACACCGCTGACGATGCCGCTGTCGCCGACCACGGTGTCGAGCAGTCCGCCGACCGGGCTGCTGCCGCCGGTGAGGCCGCCCAGCAAGCCACCTTCCCCGCCGAGCAGGCCACTGACGATGCCGCTGTCGCCGACCACGGTGTCGAGCAGTCCGCCGACCGGGCTGCTGCCGCCGGTGAGGCCGCCCAGCAGGCCACCTTCCCCGCCGAGCAGGCCACTGACGATGCCGCTGTCGCCGACCACGGTGTCGAGCAGTCCGCCGACCGGGCCGCTGCCGCCGGTGAGGCCGCCCAGCAGGCCGCCTTCCCCGCCGAGCAGGCCACCGACGATGCCGTGGTCGCCGACCACGGTGTCGAGCAGTCCGCCGGCCAGGCCGCTGCCGCCGGTGAGGCCACCCAGCAGGCCGCCTTCACCGCCGAGCACGCCACCGAGGAGGCCGCCGTCGCCTCCCACCACACCGCCCAGCAGGCCGTCGCCGCCGGTCAGTCCTGCGAGCACACCGTTGACCGTTCCGATCACGGGCTGAAGGGCCTGGCCCGGGACCTGCGTCAAGCCGTTGGTCAGGTCCGTCACCACGCCGAGCGGGCCGGTGTTCGCGCTGGTCAGGCCTTCGACCAGGCCGGTAACCACGGACAGGGCTCCGTTGCCAGGATTGATCAGTGAATCGAGCACTTGGCCGACAGGTGCGCCAGCAGTGCCTCCCAGCAGGTCATCCACGGTGTTCTGCACCGAGGTGACCAGGCCTGCGTCACCGCCCGTGCCGCCCCCGGGAACCAGTCCTCCCAGCAGGCCGCCGACCAGGCCACCATCGCCCAGCACGCCGCCCAGCAGGCCGCCGTCGCCACCCAGCAGGCCGCCGACCAGGCCGTTGTCGCCCAGCAGGCCGCCGTCACCGCCCAGCAGGCCGCCGACAAGGCCACCATCGCCCAGTACGCCGCCCAGCAGGCCGCCATCGCCACCCAGCAGGCCACCGACCAGGCCGTTGTCGCCCAGCAGGCCGCCGTCACCGCCCAGCAGGCCGCCGACAAGGCCACCATCGCCCAGTACGCCGCCCAGCAGGCCGCCATCGCCACCCAGCAGGCCACCGACCAGGCCGTTGTCGCCCAGCACGCCGCCCAGCAGGCCTCCGTCGCCACCCAGCAGGCCACCGACCAGGCCGTTGTCGCCCAGCACGCCGCCCAGCAGGCCTCCGTCGCCACCCAGCAGGCCGCCGACCAGGCCGTTGTCGCCCAGCACGCCGTCCAGCAGGCCGCCATCGCCACCCAGCAAGCCACTGACCAGTTCGCCGAGGCCGCCTTCACCCAGGCCGCTGCCCAGGCCCGCAATCAAACCATTGAGCGTGCCGATCACGGGCTGCAGTGCCTGGCCGTCCACCTGGGTCAGGCCATTGACCAGCTCGGTCAGCACACCCAGGGGGCCGCCATCCACGCTGGTCAGGCCTTCCAGCAGGCCGGTGACCACGGATGCGGTGCCGTCGGTGGGGTTGGCCAGTGCATCCAGCAGCTGGCCCACGGGGGCGGCCACGGTGCCGCCCAGCAGGCCGTCGACCACGTCCTGCACGGAGGTCACGATGCCGTCGCCACCGCCGGTGCCAGGGCTGCCGCCATGCACCAGTCCGCCCAGCAGGCCTTCGACCAGGCCACCGAGGCCACTTTCACCCAGGCCGTCGCCCAGGCCGGCGATCAACTGGTTCAGCGTGCCGATCACGGGTTGCAGTGCCTGGCCGTCCACCTGGGTCAGGCCGTTGACCAGCTCGGTCAGCACGCCCAGGGGGCCGCCATCCACGCTGGTCAGGCCTTCCAGCAGGCCGGTGACCACGGATGCGGTGCCGTCGGTGGGATTGGCCAGTGCATCCAGCAACTGGCCCACGGGGGCGGCCACGGTGCCGCCCAGCAGGCCGTCGACCACGTCCTGCACGGAGGTCACGATGCCGTCGCCACCGCCGGTGCCAGGGCTGCCGCCAGGCACCAGTCCGCCCAGCAGGCCTTCGACCAGGCCACCGAGGCCGCCTTCACCCAGGCCGTCGCCCAGGCCGGCGATCAACTGGTTCAGCGTGCCGATCACGGGCTGCAGGCCCTGTCCGTCGATCTGGGTGAGGCCGTTGACCAGTTCGGTCAGCACGCCCAGGGGACCCCCGTCGACCGTGGTCAGATTCTCGAGTGCGCCAGTGACGGCCGACAACAGTCCGTCGGTGGGATTGGTCAGGGCATCGATCAACTCGCCGACAGGTTGCGCCACGGTGCCGCCGAGCAGGCCATCCACGACGTCCTGGACGGCTGTGACCACGCCGGTGTCAGGCGTTCCGGGGGGATTGCCCGAGCCGCCGCCCACCAGGCCACCGAGCAGGCCGCCCACGCCGGCGAGCAGCCCGCCCAGTGCCCCGCCTTCATCCAGCAGGCCTCCCAGCACGTTGTCCACGACGCCGCCGATGGAGCCACCGGTACCCACCTCGTCCAGGCCCTTGAGCAACTCGTTGAGCGTGCTGATCAGGGGCTCCAGACCCTGGTTCTGGATATTGACAAGGCCATCCACCAGTTCGGTGAGTACGCCCAGCGGCCCTCCGTTGGTGCTGGTCAGGTTTTCCAGCAGGCCGGTCACTGCCGACAGCGTGCCGTTGCCCGGGTTCACCAGCGTATCGATCAGATTGCCCACGGGACCTGCCACCGTGCCGCCGGCCAGAGCTCCCACCACGTCCTGCACCGAGGTGATCAGGCCATGACCATCCGTGGGATCCGTGGGATTGGTCGGCTCCGTCGGGTTGGTCGGGTTGGTCGGGTTCGTGGGTTCCGTGGGGTTGGTCGGGTTCGTGGGATTGGTCGGGTTCGTGGGTTCCGTGGGGTTGGTCGGGTTCGTGGGATTGGTCGGATTGGTCGGATTGGTCGGGTTCGTGGGTTCCGTAGGGTTGGTCGGGTTCGTGGGATTGGTCGGATTGGTCGGATTCGTAGGATTCGTCGGATCCGTGGGGTTGGTCGGGTCCGTCGGATGGGTGGGGTCCGTGGGGTTGGTCGGATCCGTGGGATCGGTCGGGCGTGGCGGTGCCGGGTCATCGTCGTCGTTGGCCGCGGCGATCAGGGCGACCCCGCCAGCCCCGATCAGGCCGGCCAGCAGGAAGTCGCTGAGCACGGAGCCGCCGGCTTGCGCACTTTCCTTGGTGACGATCAGGCCGACGGCATCGCCGTCATTGGCGGGTGCGACCTGGACATTGCCCGAACTCAGGTCCAGCACCATGGCGCCGGCTCCGTCGCCTTCACCGCGCTGGGCCAGCGTGGCCTGCGTGCCGCCCTCGAAAGTGCCCACCAGGGTCTGGCCATCCTTGCCCTGGAACAGCGCCTTGGCGCTGCCATCGGCGGGCACGATGATCTTGTCGCCTACCTGCAGCGCGCTGCCGGCCTGAGCCATCAGCGTCTCCCCGTTGCGCACGATCTGCACGCCCGGGCTGACCTGCGACAGCGTGGCGGGGATGGCCGCCTTCGGCAGGGCCGCCGCCGGCTGCATGTTCGGCGTGGTCATTTGCGCGACCACGACACTGGAGGGCTGCTGCTCGGCGAGCTGAGCGGAGCCGGTGGAGGTGTTGCCAGCGGGCTGCATCGATTGGGCGGTCATTTACTCTCTCCAGAAAAGGGTTGAGACGACAAGGTCAGACATGGCTTTGACGCCGTGGAAAATCTGTCGAGCCCTTTTGTGCAACATGCATGCCATGCGTCCGGGGATCACCCAAATGGACTAGAAATTTCTCTAAGGCATTGATTTGTAAGGATTTGAGTTTTGTTCACAATGTCGTTACGGGGGCCTGTTACGGCGTGCGTTACGTAACGCCGCACGCTGTTCTCCGTTACCTTCGGCATTTGCGCCACCGTGTTGCCCATGGGCGCGGACGCAAGAGCCCGTGCGACCGGGCGTTGCGGCTTTCGCCTATAAAATTGCTGGCTTTTGGCGGCAGGCGCGTAGTGGCGCACGCAAAAGCGAACAGGCCCGTCTTCCAACCTCATTGCGTAGAGAGCGCCCATATGCTGATTTCGTCCAGAGTTCCGTCGCGAGTGCCGGGTCATACCTATTTGCGGATAGCCCGGCCCGTGGCCATCGCAGCCTTCAGCCTGGGAGCTGCGCTGTGCGGGGCGTTCGCCCATGCCTCCCAGGAGGCGGTGGACGAGGTTTCCCGGCTGCTGGAGCAGGGCAAGGGCGCCCAGGCCGCCAAGCAGGCCGAGGCCTATCTGAAGCAGAACCCTGCCGATGTGCAGATGCGTTTCCTGCAGGGCGTGATCGCGGCGGAGCAGCGCCAGAACGCCCAGGCCATCAAGATCTTCACGGCGCTGACCCGGGACTACCCCAGCCTGCCCGAGCCCTACAACAACCTGGCCGTGCTCTATGCTGCAGAAGGCCAGGAGCGCAAGGCGTCCGAGGTGCTGGAGCAAGCCATCCGCACCAACCCCAGCTATGCCACGGCGCATGAGAACCTGGGCGATCTCTATGCCCGCATGGCCAGCGATGCCTACGCCAAGGCATTGCAGCTGGACGGTTCGCGCCAGGCGATACAGCCCAAGCTGGCCCTGATCACGCAGATCTTCCCCAAGCAGGGCGGTGCACAGACCAAGGTGGCACAGAACACGCCGGCGGCGGCAGCGCCCGCGAAGACGGCAGAAGCCAAGGTCGCGGATACCCGGGCCGCCGACGAGAAGGCCGCCCAGGCCCGTGCCGCAGAAGCCAAGGCGGCGGAAGCCAGGGCCGCGGAATTCAAGGCCGCCGAAGTCAAGGCGGCCGATGCCAAGGCCGCACAGGCCAAGGCTGCGGAAGCCAAGGCCGCGGAAGTGAAACTGGCGCAGGCCAAGGCCGCGCAGGAGAAGTCGGCCCAGGAAAAGGCCGCGCAAGAGAAGATGGCACAGGACAAGGCGCGTGCGGCAGAAGCCGCGGCCAAGGCGGCAGCGCCGGTCGCGGCAGCGCCGGTCGCGGCAGCCACGGCGGTGGCCGCAGCAGAGCCCGCCAAGGCGGTGCCTGCCGCCGAGGAAAAGAAGCCGGCGCAGCCTTCCGCTTCGCCGGAGGTCGAGGCCGCCGTCAAGGCCTGGGCCACTGCCTGGGCCGGCCAGGACATGGATCGCTATCTGGATGCCTACAGCGATCACTTCTCCCCTGCCGATGGCAGCAGCCTGGCCAAGTGGAAGGAGCAGCGCCGCCAGCGCATCGTCGGGCGGGCCTCCATCGTCGTCACCGTACGTGATCTCAAGGTCTCGGTGGACGGTGACAAGGCCACGGCCCAGTTCCGCCAGTACTATGCCTCCGGCGCCCTCAAGACAACGACCCGCAAGACGTTGCGCATGCAGCGGGAAAAGGGCCAGTGGCGCATCACCCATGAAGGAACCGGTGCCTGATGCCTGAAAGAGCGGGTCCCCTGACGGTGCCGTCGTCCGGCTTGCTGCGGCTGCACGCACGAGCGGCCGGGGTGGCCCTGCTCATCGCCGTACTGTCCATCGGGCCGGCCGCCCATGCCAAATCCGCCAGGTCCAAGGCGAAGCCGGCAGCCAGCAAGCCGGCGGCCGCCAAGCCGGGCACCGGCAAGGCCCCTGCCGCGAAGGCCCGGGTCTCCGGTGCCCGGCCTGCCGCGGCAACGGTGGCGGCCACGGCCGGGGGGGGTGCCGCGGCAGCCCATGCCAAGGCCGGGACGCCGCAAAGCCAGGCGGAGGCCCGCCTGCTGGCCATCATCCGGCAGGTGGAGCAGCGTGATCTCGATGGCGCCCTGAAAGCCGCGGCCGACCTCACGGCCGAGGTTCCCAATTTCCGCGCGGCCCAGCTGGTGTATGCCGATCTGCTGCGCTTCAAGACCGGCCGCGCTGGCGAGGTGCTGGCAGGCATGCCCGTGGCCGTGTCCTCGGCCGGCAGCGGGCAGGGCGTGCTGGTCAGGCACAACCTGTCCGTGGGCAGCGTCACGCGGCTGGAAGGCCCGGCCAGTCCCACCCAGGCCCAGTTGCAGGACCTGCAGCACGAACTCAAGCGCCGCCTGCAGGCCGATGCATCGGCACCGCCCGCTGGCTCCGTGCCGGCGGAATTCCTGATGCTGGGCACCTCCGTGCGGCATGCTATGGCCGTCGATGCCAGCAAGTCACGGCTGTACCTGTTCGCCCATGAGGCGGGCGGCCTGAGGCTGGTCGGCGACTTCTATGTCTCCGTCGGCAAGCTGGGCACGGACAAATGGCAGGAAGGCGACCAGCGCACGCCCCTGGGCATCTATTTCGTGGGCCGCCATATTCCCGGCCCCAGGCTGCCGGAGTTCTACGGCAAGGGCGCGCTCACCGTCAATTTTCCCAATGACTGGGACAAGGCCGTGGGCCGCACTGGCAGCGGCATCTGGCTGCATGGCTCCCCTCCCGACCAGTTCTCGCGCGCGCCCGAGGCCAGCGATGGCTGTCTGGTGCTGGCCAACCCGGATCTCACGCTGCTCATGCAGACCGTGGACCGCCAGACGCCGGTGCTGATCCGTGAAAAACTCCAGTGGGTGGCGCCCAAGTCCCAGGTCCAGCAGCGTGCGGCCGATGCCTTCGTGCGCGTGCTCGACGACTGGAGGACGGCCTGGAATGGCGCGGATCCGCGCAGGCTGGCCACCGTCTATGCGCCTGATTTCCTGCAGTCGCCCACCGCGCGTGCTTCGCAGGACCGGTTGAGCGCCTATTTCAATCGCCCCGGAGTGACGCTGCAGGATCTTTCCATCTACTCCTGGAAGGACGACAAGGGCGAGATCCGCGTGGTCAACCTGCGGGCCAGCAGCAAGTCCTTCGCGGAGAGCCTGCCGTTGCGCCAGTACTGGCGCAAGACCGGCGGGCGCTGGCAGATCTTCTCCGAGGACGTGATGGGCTGACCGTGACGGGCACGGTCCATTCCGCGTCGTGCCCTAGATTTCCTCGTTCTGGCGGGCGCTCTCGAACCGGCGCTCCGCATCGAACAGATGCTGGATCAGCACATGCGAGGTCATGTTGACGCCTATGCCACCGATCATGGCCGGCAGCAGGTACAGTGCCGTGGACAGTTCCGAGACGAAGAGGGTGTTGTCGGACAGCGAGGGCGTCTGCCTGGCCGCCGAGGCCAGGCTTTGCAGCAGATAGACATCCACCCCCGCCATGGCCACCAGGGCCAGGCCGAAGAGCAGCACCGTGGTGCGCGAGATGCTGCGCTTGGCCAGCAGGGCGGCGTAGATCGCGCAGGGCAGCACGACGGAGAAGACCACCAGGCTCCAGAAACGGGCTTCGGTGAAGACGGTGGCGCTGATCCGCAGGCTGTTCATCGGTCCGGTCCTTGTCTGGTGCGCATCGCCATGGTGTGCCGGCAGGGCGCTTGAAGCGGCCACTGTGCCGTGCTTGGGTAAATGCCCGGTAAATCGCATGCAAACCAGGTGTTCCATCTGCAACCGGGCGCGGTTCCGGCTTCTCTAGCGATCCCGGTGATCGGACTCGCCGCGCTTCCAGTAGCCTTTGGTGGCCAGTTGGGAGCGCTCGATGCCGCGCTCCAGAAAATGCAGCTTCAGTTCACGCATGGCGCTGGATTCGCCGGCCATCCACAGATAGCCGCTGCCCGGCGGCAGGGGCCGGTACAGCAATCGCTGGCACAGACGCCGGCCGGGCTCGCCCGGCGCGGCCGTGATCCATTCGGTACGCCAGGCGGCGGCCGTTTCCAGGGGTTGGCATTCGGCGTCATCGGCAATCTCCACATAGGCCTTGACCCGGGCCGAGGCAGGAAGGCTGGCCACGCTGTGTGCCGGCAGCAGGAAGTGTGGGCTCATGCATGGCTCGTCCCCCGGGGAGGGGGCCAGCGCAGCAGCAAGGCCACGGTGGCAGCCAGGGCCACGGCCAGGGCCGCCGCAAGATACACATGGCCCACGCCGGTGGCGCCCGCCAGCAGGCCTGCGGCGGGCGCCGTCACGCCCATTGCCAGGTCGAGGAAGGCCACGTAGGCGCCCATGGCGGCGCCCCGGGCCTGGGGTGGCGCGCGGCGCACGGCCTCCACGCCGAAGGCAGGGAAGGCCAGCGAGTAGCCAAAGCCCGTCAGTGCGGCGCCCAGACAGGCCCAGGCCGCATCGCCCGCGCCCCAGATCAGCAGCAGCCCCGCTGCCTCCATCGGGATGGCGGCCAAGGCCACCCGCACGCCGCCCAGCTTGTCGGGAAGATGGCCGAAGAACAGGCGCGCGCCGATGAAGGCCACGCCGAAGGCCGTGAAGGCCAGCGATGCGGCGCCCCATCCCCGTGCGGCGAACAGCAGCGCCGCGAAGGTCGTGATCACGCCGAAGCCCACGCTGGACAGCGCCAGCCCCAGGCCGGGCAGCCAGACCGTGCCCAGCACCTTGTAGAAGGGCGTGCGGCGCTGGGCGGCGATCGGCGTGGCCCGCAGGCCCACCACCATGGCCAGGGCCACGATGGGCAGCACCACGGTGGCCACGGCAATGCCGGAAAAACCCCAGGCCGCCTGGACGGCGACGCCGGCCGGCGCGCCCGCCGCATAGGCGCCGTACATGGCGATGCCCACCCAGGCCATCACCTTGCCGGCATTTTGCGGACCGACCATGCCCACGCCCCAGCTCAGGGCGCCGGTGACGATCAGGCTCTCGGCGCAGCCCAGCAGGATGCGCCCGGCCGCCAGGACCCAGACGGCGGTCTGGCCGTTTTCAAAGGCACGGGACACCAGATAGGCCAGGCCCGAGGCCGCGGCCAGCGCCATGCCCTGGACGACGGCCTGCCTGGCGCCTCGCGTGTCGGCCAGCGCACCGGCCCAGGCCCGCGACAGCAAGGCGGCGGCGAACTGGCTGCCCATGACCAGGCCCACGCCCAGCGTACCCAGCCCCAGGGTCTGGCTCAGGTGCAACGGCAGCACGGGCATGGGCATGCCTATGCACAGGAAGCCGACGAAGACCGCCAGCGTCAGCGGCAGCAGCCGCGCGAGTGCATTCACCGGCGGCGCACCGGCCGCGGAATGCGAAATCTTGGAAGACATGTGCATCACCTTTCAAATGCGAGTAAAAACTCAGTTCACATGTCCATGAGAATATGAGCCATGGCTCACATTGAAAACTCGCATTCCCAGCCGGCCGGACGCAGGCCGCCACAGCCCCGCAAACAGCCGCGCCAGGCGCGTTCCCTGGCCACGGTCGAGGCCATTCTGGAAGCCGCGGCTCGCGTTCTGGCCGAGCGCGGCTACGCCGCCACCAACACCAACCTCGTGGCCGAGCGCGCGGGCGTCAGTGTGGGATCGCTCTACCAGTACTTTCCGAACAAGGACTCGCTGATCACGGCCCTGCACGAGCGCCACGCGGCCCAGATGTACGCGGCCATTGCGGCCGTGCTCGCGGCAGAGCGGCCGCAGGGCCTGCACGGCCATGTGCAGGCCATGGTCCGCGCCTTGCTGGCGGCCCATCGGGTCGAGCCCGACCTGCATCGGGTGCTGGAAATTGAATTCCCCTTCTTCGACGCGCCGCGCGAGCAGAGTGCGGCTGACGGCGGGATCTTCCGCCAGGTGCGGCAGTTGCTGGAGCAGCATCGCGACGACATTGCCCCCCGCGATCTCGATCTGGCCACATGGATGGTGCTCCAGACCATGGAGTCACTGGTGCACGCGGCCACCATCGACCCGCCGGCCATGTTCGCGCCTGCGGCCATGGAGGCCGCCATCGTGCAGGTGTTGATGGGCTATCTGCGCGCGCCTTGAGGGCCGCGCCTGCGTCAGGCCTGCGGGCAGTCGCCCGCATCTTCCACCGCCGGGCTCACCCGCCAGTACAGCCGGGGAAAGCCGTCGCCCACCGGCTGGTGGCCATGCAGCGGCACATCGGACAGACGAAGATGCAGCACGCCGCAGGTATCCACCATGTGCTGGGACACCCAGGGGCTGATGTCCAGGCGGTCGTCGATCAGCACCAGGGGGCGCTCGCGAAGTTTCAGGGCCAGGGCCTTGGCCTCGGCGGTGGGGCCGGAGATCACGCGGATATCGCCGCCCAGCGCCTGGCGCGCCGGCTCTGCGAGCGCCCGGCTCAGGGCCGGCGAATCGAAGTTGCGCCAATGCCGGCTGTTGAGCCGCAGTTCACTGCGCGCCGATGTCATCTGGGCCACGACGAGCAGCAGCAGCTGGAGGGCCACGAAGCACTTGACGGCGGTGCCGACCGAGACGCGCGACAGCGCCAGCCGCAGCCTGGCGCCGCCCAGCTCCATGGCCGCGGCAATGGCCAGCAGCAGAAACGGCGTTCCCCAATGCAACTGCAATGACGAGCCCGCGAAGAGGCCGATGGCGCAGGTCAGCACGATAGGCGTGAGCCCGAAGCACAGGATCAGGGCCCGTGATGCCGGAGCAGGTTGGAGCTGCAACGCCGTCTCCTGCGGATGGACCGCGGACTTGCGGTGCAAGGCCATGGCCAGCCCCAGCAGCACCCAGGCAAGCAGGGCACGATTGAGCAACTGGTCGGCCAGCCAGTGCAAGGTATTGAGCCATCGTGCGCCGGCGCCCAGGCTGGCGCCCAGCGAGGACTCGGTGGCATAGCGGATCGGGCCGAAGTCGTTGAGGAACAGCCAGTACAGGTGAGGTGAGATGATGGCCAGCGAGAGGGCCGCAGCCAGTGCCAGGCCGATGCGATGCACCCGCTCGCGCCAGGCTCCCGAGGCCAGCCAGAAGAGGAACACGGCCACGGCGGCCAGGATCATCTGGTACTTGGCCAGTGCGCCCAGGCCCAGGCAGCAACCCAGGACGGCCCACCAGCGCAGTTGCCCGCGGCCCACGGCGCGCCAGGTGAGCAGGGCACTGGCCACGAAGAAGGGCATCAGCACGACTTCATGGTTGAAGAAGTGAAGCCGCTCGTTGTAGTAGGTGACGCACATGGCGGCCAGCAGGGCCAGGGTGGCATGGCGACTGCCGCGCAGCTCCTGGAGCAGCTTCCAGAAGACGAACAGCCCTGCCAGCGTGAACAGGGCTCCGGTCACATAGCTGGTGCGCGCGGACAGGCCCAGCAGGCTGACCGGCACCGAGAACATCCAGGTCGGCAGGGGCGGGTGCTTGTAGTAGCCCCATTCCAGGCTATGCACCCAGGTCAGCTGTTCGAGGTTGTCCTTGGGGGCGGTGAGGCTGGAGCTGTCGATCTGCAGCAGCCATGCCAGGGAAAAGACCAGCAGGCCAAGGGCGACTATGAGTCCGGGCGAAAACGCGCGCGGTGTCAGGGTCAGCGGGGCGCCTGGCGTGACGGCACCTGCCGCGTGAGGGGGGACGGAGTGTGTCATAGGAAATGCCGGCAGCTAGGAGGTGGCACTGGCACGGGGGATCCCCGGGGAGGCGTTCGGACAGGTGCTTTGGCGTTGGCTATGGACTCTTGGCTTACGCAAGCGGTGCAAGCAGGGCAGCTTATGTCTGGTCAGTTAATGCGATGTAAAGATTGTGTGAAGATAATGTGGAGGCGGCAATCGATCTGTGAAGGGGCGCCAGGATGCAGAAGTGCCTCGCTGCGCAGAGGACGGGCAAGAAAAAAGCGCCCCGAAAGGCGCTTTGCTTCTGATTTCCCGAATCTGGCGGAGACTGTGAGATTCGAACTCACGGACGGTTGCCCGTCGGCAGTTTTCAAGACTGCTGGTTTAAACCGCTCACCCAAGTCTCCGAAGCTGCGTATTCTAGCCGGCCTTGGCGGGGTAGCGGCGCTCGGCAAGGCGCCCGTGGAGGCTGCCTTGCCTTTGGCGCGGATCAGCCGCGGGCCGCGATGGCCTGGGCTGCGGCCAGGGCCGTCATGTTGACCACGCGGCGCACGGTGGCCGAGGGGGTCAGCACGTGGGCCGCGGCGGCGCCGCCCAGCAGGATGGGGCCGATGGTCGTGCCGTGGCCACCCGTGGTCTTGAGCACGTTGAACAGGATGTTCGCGGCGTCGAGGTTGGGGCAGATCAGCACGTTGGCCTCGCCGTGCAACGAGGATTCGAGCAGGGCGCGGTCGCGGATGGCTTCGGACAGGGCGGAGTCGCCGTGCATTTCGCCATCACATTCCACATCGGGGTTGGCGGCGGCGAACAGGTCGCGCGCGGCGCGCATCTTCAGCGCCGAGGGGCGGCTGGAGGAGCCGTAGTTGCTGTGCGACAGGAAGGCCACCTTGGGCGGCAGGCCGAAGCGGGCCACTTCCTCGGCCGCCAGGCGGGCGATGTCGGCCAGCTCGGTGGCGTTGGGCGCCTCGTTGATGTAGGTGTCGGCGATGAACAGCGTGCCGCTGTCCAGCATCACGGCATTGACGGTGGCGAACTCGCCCGCGCCTTCCTTGAGGCCGAGCACGTCGCGCACATGGGCCAGGTGGCTGTCGAACTTGCCGACCAGGCCGCAGAGCATGGCATCGGCATCGCCCAGGTGGACCATGAGCGCGGCGATCAGCGTGTTGGAGCGGCGCACGGCGGCCTTGGCGGTCTCGGGCGTGACGCCGTTGCGGCCCATCAGGCGGTGGTAGGTTTCCCAGTACTGACGGAAGCGCGGATCATCTTCGGGGTTGCAGATCTCCACGTCCTTGCCCAGCACCAGGCGCAGGCCGGCCTTGGCGATGCGGGCCTCGATCACGGCAGGGCGGCCGATCAGGATGGGCTTGGCCAGGCCGTCATCGACAGCCACCTGGGCGGCGCGCAGCACGCGCTCGTCTTCGCCTTCGGCATAGGCCACGCGCTGCTGGTTGGCCTTGGCGGCGGCGAACACGGGGCGCATGAACATGCTGGTCTGGTAGACGAAGCGCGTCAGGCTCTCGCGGTAGGCGTCGTAGTCGGCGATGGGGCGGGTGGCCACGCCGGACTCTTCGGCAGCCTTGGCCACGGCCGGCGCGATGCGCAGGATCAGTCGGGTGTCGAAGGGCGTGGGGATCAGGTAGTCGGGGCCGAACTTCAGCTCCTTGCCCTGGTAGGCGGCGGCGACTTCATCGCTGACGTCCTGCTTGGCCAGCGCGGCGATCTCGCGCACGCAGGCCAGCTTCATGGCTTCGGTGATCTTGGTGGCGCCGCAGTCCAGCGCGCCACGGAAGATGTAGGGGAAGCACAGGACGTTGTTGACCTGGTTGGGGTAGTCCGAGCGGCCGGTGGCCATGATGCAGTCCGGGCGCACGGCCTTGGCCAGCTCGGGACGGATTTCGGGCTCGGGGTTGGCCAGGGCCAGGATGATGGGCTTGTCGGCCATGGTCTTGACCATGTCGGCAGTGAGCACGCCAGGAGCCGAGCAGCCCAGGAAGACGTCGGCGCCATTGACGGCGTCGGCCAGGGTGCGGGCGTCGGTCTTTTGCGCGTACTGGGCCTTGGAGGCGTCCAGGCCACCGGGGCGGCCTTCGTAGATCACGCCCTTGGAGTCGCACATGAAGACGTTCTCGCGCTTGACGCCCAGGCCCACCATCACGTTCACGCAGGCGATGGCGGCAGCGCCGGCGCCGGAGACGGCGATCTTGACGTTGCCGATCTGCTTGTCCACCAGTTCCAGGCCGTTGAGCAGGGCGGCGCTGGAGATGATGGCCGTGCCGTGCTGGTCGTCATGGAACACCGGAATGTTCATGCGCTTGGACAGTTCCTGCTCGATGTAGAAGCACTCGGGCGCCTTGATGTCCTCAAGGTTGATGCCACCCAGCGTGGGCTCGAGCGAGGCGATGATCTCGATCAGCTTGTCCGGATCGCGTTCGGCCAGCTCGATGTCGAACACATCGACGCCCGCGAACTTCTTGAACAGGCAGCCCTTGCCTTCCATGACGGGCTTGCCGGCCAGCGGGCCGATGTCGCCCAGACCCAGCACGGCCGTGCCGTTGGTGATGACGCCGACCAGGTTGCCGCGTGCCGTGAATTCGGCGGCCAGGGACGGGTCGGCCTGGATGTCCAGGCAGGGATAGGCCACGCCGGGCGAGTAGGCCAGCGACAGGTCGCGCTGGTTGGACAGCGGCTTGGTGGGCGTGACGGAGATCTTGCCCTTGTTGGGGCTGCGGTGGTATTCGCGCGCTGCGTCGCGCAGGGCTTGTTCGGCGGTGGACAGGTTTTGGGTCATACAGGAATTCTCTGCAAATGCTCTCGGAGCTTACCGGATAGCTACAGCCTATGAGGGTCAGGACAGTTTTGCCTCAGGGATTTCGACAACAAGCCCCCTGGCACCGATGGATGGCAGGGGGCGGACTGCACGGCGGGTAGGCCGGGCGGTTGCTGGGCGTGCCCGCCAGGGCGGGCACTGTCTCATCAGTGGGCGTCGGCCTGGCGCGCGGCCCGGACGGCAGCAGAGGTGTC
The DNA here is from genome assembly GCF_903815225.1 of Delftia tsuruhatensis. NCBI lineage: Bacteria > Pseudomonadati > Pseudomonadota > Betaproteobacteria > Burkholderiales > Comamonadaceae > Delftia > Delftia tsuruhatensis. The sequence continues at coordinate 4,719,151 of NZ_LR813084.1, read as the reverse complement.
GCTGCTGGCTCCGTTGAAGAAAACGTTCAGTGCCACGGCGGTAATCGAGGCCAGCAGGATACCGGATTCGATCAGTGGATGAATGCTGTGGGGCATCCATTGGCGGAAATTCGGGGCGACCAGGGGAATCATGCCCACGCCGATGGAGACGGCGACGATCATGGCGTTGTTGCGATTGGTCTGGAAATCCACGTTGCTCAGGATGCGGATGCCGGTGGCGGCCACCATGCCGAACATCACCAGGCCCGCGCCGCCCAGCACCACGGTGGGCAGGGATTCGACCAGGGCGCCCATCTTGGGCAGCACGCCCAGGATGATCAGGATCACGCCGCCGGCCACGCAGACCCAGCGGCTCTTGACGCCGGTGACGGCGACCAGGCCCACGTTCTGCGAGAAGCTGGTGTAGGGGAAGGTGTTGAAGATTCCGCCGATCAGCGTGCCCAGGCCGTCGGTGCGCAGGCCGCGCGTCAGTTCGTCCTGGCTGATCTCGCGGTTGGTCATGTCGCCCAGTGCCAGGAACATGCCGGTGGACTCGATCATCACCACCACCATCACCAGGCTCATGGTGAGGATGAGGATGGGGTCGAACACGGGGGTGGCGATCTCGAAGGGCAGCACCAGGGTGAACCACTCGGCCTTGGCGACCTTGCTGAAGTCCATCAGGCCCATGGCCACGGACAGCACGCCGCCGATCAGGATGCCCATCAGCACCGAGACGTTGGCCAGGAAGCCCTTGGCGAAGCGCGCGATCAGCAGGATGGACAGCAGCACGACGGCCGAGATGCCCACGCCGGTCAGGTCCGCGTACTTGGGGTTGGGGATGGTGGGCACGACCGCGAAGCCCTTGGGCACGGGCGGCAGCGAGGAGCCCGGCGCGCCGGCCGTGGCCTGGGCGTCGGCCAGCCACTTCAGGTGCTCGGGGTTGGGCACGCTGGGCGCGGTCGGGCCCACGGGGTTGCCGAAGATCCAGTTCACGCCCACGCGCATCAGGCTGATGCCGATGACGGCGATGATGGTGCCGGTCACCACAGGCGGGAAAAAGCGCAGCATGCGGCTGATCAGCGGGGCGATGAGGATGGAGACCACCCCCGCCCCGATGACCGAGCCGAAGATCAGCCCGGCCCCCGCCGAGCCGCCCGTGGTCTGCGCCATGGACACCATGGGCGCCACGCTGGCGAAGGTCACGCCCATCATCACGGGCAGCTTGATGCCGAACCACTGGGTGGCGCCCATGGCCTGGATCAGCGTGATCAGGCCACAGCAAAACAGGTCGGCCGAGATCAGGTGGGCCACCTGCTCGGGCGGCAGGTTGAGCGCGCGGCCGACGATCAGGGGCACGGCCACGGCGCCCGCATACATCACGAGAACGTGCTGCAGGCCCAGCGCCGTGAGCTTGCCCGCGGGCAGCACCTCATCGACGGGATGAACGGAAGAATGCATGGGGATTTGTCTCCTCGCTGATTTATCGGAACGGACCTTGGCATGGCACGGGCTGGCACCAACATCCATACAAAAAGTGTATACAGATCATGGGAAATCTCTGCTCCCGGTAAACCCTGTTGCGACCGGCCGTCGAACCCGTTTTGGTGCGACGTGCCGGTCAGGGCGGGAGCGTGCTGGTGCGTTGCAAGATGGGTGCCAGCCGCGGTGTGCGCCGTGTGCACCCTGGCGGTGCCGTCATGCCCGGGGGCGGGGCGTGGCCACGGGCCTTGCGGCGCGCCGCGTCAGGTTGTGCCCCTGGATGGTGCGGCGGGGCGGTGGAGCGCCTGGTCAGGCGCCATGTCGCCGGCCTGGGCCTGCGCTTCCCGCATGGCTGCGTCCACCAGGGCCTGGGCGATCCACAGCGCCGTGCCCTCCACCTGGCGGTTGCTGGCGCCCCAGATGTCTTTCAGGATCACATAGGGCTCGATGCCGTAGATGATGGACAAGGCCTGGTGCAGCCTGTCGCGCACGGCCTTGGGCATGCTCGATTCGAAGGGCTGCAGCGCGTGCTCCAGGATGCGGATGCGGCTGCCACGCCGGTAGGGCTCCTCCTGCAACAGGCCGGCCCGCTCCAGCGCCCATTGCTCCAGGGCCAGCTGCGCGGCGGCGCGCAGCTGGGGTTCGAATTCCTTGAAACGCGGAAACGTGCGCTTGAACAGCGCCGTGACTCTTTCCCGTCCGTCCAGCCGGTCCGGCGCCAGCTCGCGCACCGGGCCCAGCGATGCCTCGATGACCGCCGTCACCAGCGCACTGCGGCTGGGAAAGTAGCGATAGGCGGTGGCCCGCGAGATGCCTGATGCCGCAGCGATCTCGGCCACGGCGGGGATGTGGCCCTGGCGCTGGATCAACTCCATGGCCGTGTCCAGCAGGAGCTTGCGGGTGGATGCCCTGACCCCGCTGGTGGGTGCGGGCGCCGAACGGGAGGGTTTGCTGCGTTGTGAGGGCATGTCAGGAGCTATGCGGGTAAATGGGTATCAAAAGAATAGCCATTGAAATCATGTTTTTCATAGAATTTTCCTAACGAGATACTCGAATCTCAAAATTAGACGCAAGTCTCATTTTTGCCGAAGCCCGGAGGCTGGTTTCTCCAGAGGCTTCAGGCGGTGTGCTGCAAGGCGATGGACAACCGACAAGGAGGCAACCCGAATGGCCCACATGGATGGTTCCAGTGTGATCGATGCGCCCGTTGAACCGCCGCGGCGCCGCCAGGCCGCCTATGTGGCGGGTACCTTCGACACCAAGGGGCGCGAACTGCACTACCTGCGCCAGTGCCTGGAGCGGCTGGGCGTGCGCGTGGTCACGGTCGACTTGTCCACGAGTGGCGACAGCACGGCCACCGATGTCCTGCCGCAGCAGGTCGCGGCCCACCATCCGCAAGGCAGCCCGGCCGTCTTCGTCACGGACCGGGGCCGTGCGGTCGCCGCCATGGCCCAGGCATTCGAGCGTTTCGTGCAGACCCGGGACGACCTGGGCGGGCTGTTGTCCGCAGGCGGCTCGGGCGGCACGGCCCTGGTGGCGCCGGCCATGCGTGCGCTGCCGGTGGGCTGTCCCAAGCTCATGGTCAGCACCATGGCCAGTGGCGATGTGCGCGGCTACGTGGGCGCCAGCGACATCTGCATGATGTATTCCGTGACCGATGTGCAAGGCCTGAACCGCATCAGCGAGAAGGTGCTTGCCAACGCCGCCAGCGCCATGGCCGGCATGGTGGGGGCGGACCTGCCCCAGCAGCAGGCCTGCAAGCCGGCGGTGGGCCTGTCCATGTTCGGAGTCACCACGCCCTGTGTGCAGGCCGTCGCCTCGGCGCTGGAGCCGCAATTCGACTGCCTGGTCTTTCACGCCACCGGCACGGGCGGCCAGAGCATGGAAAAGCTGGCGGACTCGGGCCTGCTGGCGGGCGTGATCGATGTCTCGACCACGGAGATCGCCGATGAGATCGTGGGCGGCGTGCTGTCCGCGGGGCCGGGCCGGCTCGATGTCTTCGCGCGCCGCCGCCTGCCATGGGTGGGCTCGGTCGGGGCGCTGGACATGGTGAATTTCGGTGCCCCGGACACCGTGCCGCCCCGGTTCGCCGGGCGCCTGTTCCATGTGCACAACCCCAGCGTCACGCTGATGCGCACCACGGCCCGGGAGTGCCAGGCCATAGCAGAGTTTCTGGCACGCAAGCTCAATGCCATGCAGGGCCCCGTGCGCCTGCTGCTTCCCGAGGGCGGAATCTCGGCGCTGGACCAGGCCGGGGCCGCTTTCCATGATCCCGAGGCCGATCGCGCACTGTTCGATGGCCTGGAGCGCCATTTCCGCCCGGGGCCCGATAGGCAACTGGTGCGCCTGCCCCACCACATCAACGACCCCGCGTTTGCCCAGGCCCTGGTGCAGGCATGGACCGAAGTCGGCGGCGCCGGCAACCCCACCATCGAGGAGTGACACCATGGCGAGAATTCCCAGGCAGGACCTGCTGCGACGATTCCGCGACCGGCTGGCCCGGGGCCTGCCGCTGATCGGCGCGGGCGCGGGCACCGGCCTGTCCGCCCGATGCGAGGAGGATGGCGGCGTCGATCTGATCGTGATCTACAACTCCGGGCGCTACCGCATGGCGGGGCGCGGCTCGCTGGCAGGCCTGCTGGCCTACGGCAATGCCAATGACATCGTGTGCCAGATGGCCGGCGAAGTGCTTCCTGTCGTGCGGCACACGCCGGTGCTGGCAGGGGTCAACGGCACCGACCCCTTCATGATGACCGGCCCGTTCCTGCAGCACCTGGCCGAACTGGGCTTCTCCGGCATACAGAACTTCCCCACGGTGGGGCTGATCGACGGCAACTTCCGCGCCAATCTGGAGGAAACCGGCATGGGCTACGGCCTGGAGGTCGAGCTGGTGGCGCATGCCCGTGCCATGGACTTGCTGACCACGCCCTATGTGTTCGACGTGCAGCAGGCACGCGACATGGCCGGGGCGGGAGCGGACATCGTGGTCTGCCACATGGGGCTGACATCGGGCGGGCGCATGGGCGCCGGCACGGTGCGCTCCCTGGACGACTGCGCGCGGCTCATCAACGACTGTGCCGAGGCGGCGCTTGCCGTCAACCCCGAGGTACTGGTGCTGTGCCACGGCGGCCCCATTGCCATGCCCGAGGATGCGCAGTGGATCTTTTCCCGCTGCCCGGCCGTGCATGGCTTCTACGGCGCCAGCTCCATGGAGCGCCTGCCGGCCGAGCAGGCGCTGACCGACACCGCCCGCCGATTCACGCGCCTGCGGCTGCACGGCCAGCCGGCGGCCGGCTGAGGGCCGGGCCGCATCGGCTGTCGCCCGCAAGGGCTCCATCTTCCCCTGCATTGCCTTGTCCATCCCTTCCCATCCCACAGGAGACTGTCATGGCCCACGTCCTCGCATCCAGCGTGATCAACGCCCCCATCGCACAGGTCTGGTCCCGGATCCGCGACTTCAACGCGCTGCCCCAGTGGCACCCCGGCATCGCCGACAGCCGGATCGAGGGCGACGGGCCCTCGGACCGGATCGGCTGCATCCGGCACTTTCACACCCGCGACGGCGGCCTGATCCGCGAACAGCTGCTGGCGCTGTCCGACCATGATTTCTCGTGTACTTACGCCATCCTGGAAAGCCCCATGGGCGTCAGCGGCTATGTCGCCACCCTGCGCCTGCTGCCCGTGACGGACGGCGACCGGACCTTTGCGCAGTGGACGGCGGATTTCGACTGCCCCGCCGAGCAGGAGCTGGCGCTTTGCACGCTGATCGGTGGCGGCGTCTTCCAGGGCGGCTTCGATGCGCTGTCCCAGCATTTCCAGAGCCGCCAAGCCAGGACCTGAGGCAGGAGGTCTTTCCATGTCGGCCCAAATCCATCTGAACAATGTGACCCGCAGCTATGGCCGCGTGCGGGCGCTCGATACCGTCAACCTGCGCATAGAGGCAGGGCAGTTCGTCGCCCTGGTCGGACCCTCCGGCTGCGGCAAGACCACCTTGCTGCGCCTGGTGGCGGACCTGGACCAGCCCAGCAGCGGCAGCATCCTGGTGGCAGGGCTGCCGCCGTCCACCATGCGGCGCCAGCGCAGGCTGGGCCTGGTGTCCCAGCGGCCGGCCGTGCTGCCGTGGAAGCGGGCCATCGAGGATGTGCGGTTCACGCAGCAGGTGACGGGCAGGGCCGGCCTGGCGGCCGACGCGCTGCTGCGCGACTTCGGCCTGGCCGGGCATGAGCAGCAGTGGCCGCACCGCCTGTCCGGAGGCATGCTGCAGCGCGTCAACTTCGCCTCGGCCATCGCCCATGACCCCGACGTGCTGCTGATGGACGAGCCGTTCTCGGCGCTGGACGAGATGAAGCGCGAGGAATTGGGCATGTGGCTGGGGACCGAGCTGGCCAGGCGTCCCAAGACCGTGCTGTTCGTCACCCACCATGTCGATGAGGCCGTGCTGCTGTCCAACCGCGTGCTGGTGTTTTCGGGCTCGCCGGGCCGCATCGTGGCCGACCTGGAAGTGGGCGAGCGGCGTCCGCGCACGGCGGCCTTTCGCACCAGCCGCGAGTTCGTGGAAATCACCGACCGCGTGCGCGGGCTGCTGTTCGGCAGCGACCGGAGGGTCGCATGAACCCGAAAATCCTTTCACCCGCCGCGCCATCGCCGCACGGCCGGCGCCAGCGTGGCGAGGGCGCCAGGGCCTGGTACTCCTGGCTGCGCCTGGGTGCGCGCCTGGCCTTTCCGCTGGTCTCCATCTTCGGGCTCTGGTATCTGGCGATCGCCCTGTCCGACCTGCCGGAGTTCGTGATTCCCCGGCCCGCCCAGGTCTTCGCCGTCCTGACGCAGGAGACATCGTTCGTCACCCACCACCTGCTGGTGACCCTGCAGGCGGCGGCCTGGGGCTTCTTGCTGGCCAACGTGGCCGGCATCGCGCTGGCCGTGCTGTTCGTGGCCGTGCCGTTCGCCAATCCGCTGCTCATGCCGGCGGCCATCACCTTGCGCAACATTCCCTATGTGGCCCTGGCCTCGGTGCTGGTGCTGGCCGTGGGCGACGGGCTCTGGACCCGCGTGGCCATCGTCGCGGTGGCGGGCTTTTTCCCCGTGCTGGTCAACACCATGCGCGGCCTGGAGGCGGTGGATGCGGTGGTGCTGGACCGCATGCGCATCCTCGATGTGCCGGCCTGGAAGGTGTTCCTGAAGGTGCGCCTGCCGTACTCGCTGCCCTACGTCCTGGCCGCGCAGGAGATCACGGGCTCGGGCAGCATCATCGTGGCCGTGGTGGCCGAGTGGATGGTCTCCACCGAGGGCCTGGGCTTCGTCATCAACCGCGGCATGGCCCAGTACCGGGGCGACCAGGTGTATGCGGTGGCGCTGCTGGCGGCCCTGCTGTCGTACCTGATCTTCGTGCTGGTCCAGGTCACAGGCCGGCGCATCAACTGGAGCGAGCGCATGCGCCAGGACGGGCGGTGAGCCGCCGTACCTGTACCCGCTGCGCCTGCGCCGGCCATGGCCGCGCACCACGGTTTCCCCCATTCCACCGACCCATTCCAAGGAGTCCACCATGACTGCCTCCGTGTTTTTTCGCGCCATCGCCGCCCTGTGCCTGGGGCTGGCAGGCAGCTTTTCCGCGCAGGCCCAGCAGGCCCCCGAACAGGTCCGGATCGCCCTGTCCTGGCTGCGCAACGGGCAATATGCCGCCTTGATGGTGGCCGATGCCAAGGGCTACTTCGCGCAGGAAGGGCTCAAGCTGGCGCTGATCGATGGCGGGCCCGCCAAGAACCCGGTGCCGGTCGTCGGCGCGGGCCAGGCCCAGTTCGGCATCGCCAATTCATCGGCCATCCTGTCCGCGCGGCTGGCGCCTTCGCCCGTGGACGTGGTGGCGGTGGGTGCGCTGCTGCAGGAGTTCCCCTATGCCTACCTGACCCTGCGCAAACCCGGCGATCCCGAGCCCACGCCCAGGGATTTCGAAGGCCGGCGCGTGGGGATACAGGCGCCCGATGAGATCTATCTCAAGGCGCTGGCCCGGCGCAGCGGCATCGACATGTCCAAGGTCAAGGTCGACATGGTGCTGGCCACGCCCGAGCCCCTGCTGGTGGGCAAGGTCGACTTCTTCGGGGCCCTGCTGCCCAACCAGACCTACCAGATCGAGACCGAGACATCCCGGCCCGACGGTTTTCCGGCCGCCCGGGGCAAGGTCTGGAAGGCGGTGCGCTTTTCCGAATTCGGCGTGCGCCACTTCGGCGACGTGCTCTTCACCAGCGGCGCGCTGGTGCGCGAGCGGCCCGAGCTGGTGCGCAAGGTCGTGCGGGCCGTGGCCCGGGGCCTGCAGTTCACCATCGAGCATCCGCGGGAGACGGTGCAACTGGTCGATGCCTATCCGCAGCAGATCGAGCGCGCCGACAAGCTGGCCTGGCGACTGAAGATCCAGACGCCGCTGAGCCAAAGTGCCGAGACCCGGGCCAAGGGCCTGCTGTGGATGGACGCCAGGCCCTGGGAGGACCTGATGGGCTTCTATCTGGAGCAGGGGCAGATCCCGCGCACCGTGCCCGTGTCCGACATGGCGACCAACGCCTTCAACCCGGGCATCAAGCCGCGCTGAGACCCGGCGCGCTGCCTGCCGCGCGCATTCCCCTGCCTCTTGCCGATGCTGCCAGCGCAGCCCTTGCCGGGCTGCGGGCATGCCTGCGCCCGTCTTTCGTCAACCCCTGCATGCCTATCACCATGAAACCCTCCATACGTACCCGTGGTACCACGCCCGAACGCTTCACTGCCGAGCTGTGCTTCATCACCGAGCTGTCGAATTCTCCCGATGACGAGGACTTGTCCGTGGCCCTGGTGCGGGTGGCGCCGGGCGTGACCACGCGCTGGCACCTCGTCACCGGCTCGGCCGAGCGCTACGTGATCCTGTCCGGCGAAGGCGTGGTCGAGATCGGCGACCTTCCCCCGCACAAGCTGCTGCCCAGCGACGTGGCCATCATCCCGCCGCGCTGCCGCCAGCGCATCACCAACAGCGGCCCGGCGGACCTGGTCTTCCTGGCGCTGTGCACGCCGCGCTATCGGCCCGACAGCTATGTCGACATCGAATGAGGCCGGCCTGCCGCTTTCCTTGCCGCTTTTTCCCACGAAGAGGTGATCCCATGAAAACACACGCCCGTCTGCTGTGCGCGCTGGCCATGCCCTGCGCCTTTCCGGTGCTGGCCCAGAACGACGCCTACGCGTTCAAGGATGTCAGCTTCAATGCGTTCGGCTGGACCCAGCGCACCAAGGACCACACCGCGCCGGGGCCCATAGGTCGCAAGCGCAATTTCAACTATGTGGAGCTGCAAGGCGGCATGGGCGGGGCCTGGGGCGATGTCTACGGCTACCTGGACATCGAGAACCCGCTGAACAACGTGGCCGAAGCCAACCCCACCCGGGACCGCCGCTATGTGGCCAAGGTGATCGGCAACATCCGGCTGGCGCAGGCCGGCGGCCTGCCCATTAACCTGCGCGCCCAGGTCTACAGCATCAACGACAACGGCTTCTACGACCAGAACCGCGTGCTGGGCCTGAGCACCACGCTGGCCGGCGCGGGCTGGTGGGTCAAGCCCTTCTTCGGCCTGCACCAGGAAAGCAAGACCGGGGCCGGCTCGCACGGCAATGGCCAGATGCTGGGCTGGTCGGCCAGCTACCGCTTCAAGATCGGGGGCGAGTCCTTTGCCCTGAGCAACTGGCACGAGATCGAGCTGAACCGCAAGGCCGCCTATCTGCGCATGTCGCGCGACGGCAAGGTGCTGCTCGGCAGCCGCACGGGCCAGAACGGCGCCCTGGGCCTGGACTGGTCCGCGACGCCCAGCGTCACGCTGGGCGTGCGCTACCGCTATGCCTCCAACAAACTGGGCTATGCGGGCTACCAGGATGGTCTCATCCTGTCGGCACGCTACAGCTTCTGAAAGCAGGGGGCGCAGGAAGGAAAAAGGCAAGGCGCGCGGGCACCTTGCCTTTTTTCCGCATGCGGCCCGACGGAGGCTCGGGCCGCTGGCGATCGCCTCAGGCGGTCAAGTCGCACAGCATGCGCGCAACGACCTTGGTCGCGCGGCGCAGGTCTTCCAGCACCAGGCGCTCGTCGGCGCGCTTGGCGTGGGATTCCAGCACGGTGCGCGGGCCGGCGCCATAGATCACGCCGGGGATGCCGCGCTCCACGTACAGGCGCACGTCGGTGTACAGCGGCGTGCCCACGGCCGGGGGCTTTTCGCCGAAGACGGCCTCGGCGTGGGTCTGGATGGCGTCCACCAGGGGTTGGTTGCCGGGCAGGGGCGTCATGGCGTTGGCCAGCAGCAGGCGCTTGATGTCCACGCGCACGGCATCCTCGCCCGTATAGCCGCCCTTGGCATTGAAGTCCGCGATGGCCTGGGCGATGACGGCGCGGATGCTGGCCTCGACCTCGGCCGGGTTTTCCTCGGGGATCATGCGGCGGTCGATCTTGAGCACGACCTTGCCGGGCACCACGTTGGTGTTGGTGCCGCCTTCGATGCGGCCGATGTTCAGGTAGGGGTGCTTGATGCCCGGCACCTTGGAGGTCACCTGCTGGTACTTTGTGTTCTCGGCGTACAGCGCGTTCATCAGCACCACGGCGGCCTGCAGCGCGTCCACGCCCGTGTGGGGCACGGCGGCGTGGGCCATCTTGCCCTGCACGGTCACTTCCATCTGCAGGCAGCCGTTGTGGGCCGTGACGACTTCGTAGCTGAAACCGGCTGCGACCATGAGGTCGGGCTTGGTGAGGTTGTTGGCCAGCAGCCAGCCGGGGCCCAGGATGCCGCCGAATTCCTCGTCATAGGTGAAGTGCAGTTCCACCGCGCCCTTGGAGGGCCGGGCCACGGCTTCGAGCGCACGCACGGCGTAGGTGAAGGTGGCGAAGTCGCTCTTGCTCACGGCGGCGGCGCGGCCGTAGAGCGTGCCGTCCTCGATGGCGGCTCCGTAGGGGTCCTTGCTCCAGCCTTCGCCAGGCGGCACCACGTCGCCGTGGGCATTCAGCGCGATGGTGCGACCGCTGCCCGGGTTGCCATAGGGACGGCGCACGATCAGGTTGGTGATGGTCTCCATGCCGTAGGCCTTGACCTCGGTCTCGGGTACCACGTGCTTCTCGGCTTCGTAGCCGAAGGTCTTGAGCAGCTCGGCCGTGCGCTCGGCATGGGGCGCGTTGTTGCCGGGCGGGGTGTCGGTGGGGACCTGCACCATGGCCTGCAGGAACTGCACCTCTTCGTCGAAATGCTGGTCGATCCAGGCGTCCAGGGCGGCGTAGGTGGCTTGCTTGTCTTGGTTCATAGGGGTCATTGCTGCTCTTGGGCCAGCTGGTTCAGTACGTGGGAGAAGGCGTCGACGGACAGCTGCATGTCGTCGGCAGTGGAGCTTTCCAGCGGGTTGTGGCTGATGCCGGCGTTCAGCCCGCGCACGAACAGCATGGCCTGGGGCATGATTTCGTGGATCTTCATGGCATCGTGGCCGGCGCCGCTGGGCATGCGGAACAAAGGCACTCCCAGGGCGTCCACGGCGGTTTCCCAGCGCTTTTGCCATTCGGGCGCGCTGGGCGCGGCGGCGGCCTTCATGGCCAGCTCGGTGGTGTAGCGCAGGCCGCGGCGCTGGGCGATGGCGTCCAGCTCGGCCAGGATGTCGGTCACCATGGCGTCGCGCTGCTCGTTGGTGGGCGCGCGCAGGTCCAGGCTGAACTGGCAGCGGCCGGGCACGACGTTGACCGAGCCGCTGGGCACGTGGAGCTGGCCCATGGTGGCCACCGAGGTGCCGTCGCGCGCGGCGCGCTTTTCGATGTACAGCGACAGCTCGGCCACGCCGGCGGCGGCGTCGCGGCGGCGGTCCATGGGCGTGGTGCCTGCATGGCTGGCCATGCCGATCATCTCGCAGATGTAGCGCGCGCTGCCGTTGATCGAGGTGACGATGCCCAGCGGGATGTCCAGCTCGTTGAGCACGGGGCCCTGTTCGATGTGCACCTCGATGAAGCCCAGGTAGCGGGCCGGATCGCGCTGCAGTTTGGGGATGTCGTCTATGCACAGACCGGCGTGCTGCATGGCCTCGCGCAGGGTGATGCCGTCGGCGTCCTTTTGCTCCAGCCACTCCTGCTTGAAGTCGCCGATCAGTGCGCCCGAGCCCAGGAAGGTGGCCTTGTAGCGCTGGCCTTCCTCTTCGGAAAAGCCCACGACCTCGATGTGGAACGGCAGGCGCCTGCCCTGGCGGTGCAGCTCGCGCACGCAGGCCATGGGCACGAAGATGCCCAGGCGGCCGTCGTACTTGCCGCCGTTGCGCACGGTGTCGTAGTGGCTGCCGGTCAGCAGGGTCTTGGCATCGTCGGTGGCCGCCTTGTAGCGGCCCACGACGTTGCCCACGGCGTCGATCTCGACCTCGTCGAAGCCGCAGTCGCGCATCCAGTGGCTGATGCGCTGGGCGCAGGCGCGGTGGGCATCGGTCAGGTAGGTGACGGTGAGCTGGCCCTTTTCGGCATAGCCGGGGTCGCTGTGCTGGGCCAGCTTTTCCTGCCAGTCCCAGACATCGTTGCCCAGCTCGGGCGTGTAGCCGAACTTGTCGTTCAGGCGGATCTCGGCGATGCGGTGGATGTTGCGCAGCGCCTCGCCCAGCTCGAAGTCGGGGTGGTTGTGCAGGCGGCGCTCGAAGGTCTCGATGATCTCGGCCTTGGCCAGGCCGGTGCCGCGCGGGCCGCGCACGGCCAGGATGAAGGGGAAGCCGAAGCGCTTGCCGTATTCGGCGTTGAGCTTGCGGATGTGCTCCAGCTCCTCGGGCGTGCAGCGTGTCAGGCCGGCCTTGTTCTGCTCATTGGTCGATTCGGCCGTGAGCGTGTTCGTCTCCATGGCCTTGCCGGCCAGCTCCGGGTGGGCGCGGATCAGGTCGAGCTTGGCCTGCACGGGCGCCTTGTCCAGCACCTGGGCCATGGCGTACTTGATCTGGGCCAGCGAGCGGAAGGGGCGTCGGGCCAGCGCGGCTTCGGCGATCCAGGGAGAGTGCTCGTACAGGCCGTCCAGCAGACCGGTGGCGGTGGCCAGGTCGGCTCCATTCAATTGTTCCAGCGTCAGAGCCATGCTCGTCATTCCTTGTCGGGGTGGTTGTGTGCCCAGTGGCGCGCGAGGTCGATGCGGCGGCAGACCCAGACCTTGTCATGCTGCTGGATGTGGTCCAGAAAGCGCTGCAGCGCCGTGATGCGCCCGGGACGGCCCAGCAGGCGGCAGTGCATGCCTATGCTCATCATCTTGGGGGCGTCGTCGCCTGCCGGATCGCCCTCGGCGTAGAGGGCGTCGAACGTGTCCTTCAGGTACTGGAAGAACGGGTCGGCGTGCGAGTAGCCCTGGGGCAGGGCGAAGCGCATGTCGTTGCAGTCCAGCGTATAGGGCACGATGAGCTGGCTGTGCGTGCCGCCGTCGCTCTTTTGCACCTTCATCCAGAAGGGCAGGTCGTCGCCGTAGTAGTCGCTGTCGTAGGTGAAGCGGCCGTCGTCGGCCACCAGGCGGTGGGTGTTGGGGCTGTCGCGGCCCGTGTACCAGCCCAGGCCATGGTCGCCGTCGTGGCCGTACAGCTCGCCGAAGATCTCCATGCACTGCTGCATGTGGGCGCGCTCCACATCGGCGGGAATGTTCTGGTAGTGGATCCACTTGAGGCCGTGGCAGGCCACTTCATGGCCCAGCTCGGCGAAGGCCTGGGCCAGTTCGCGGTGCTTTTGCAGCGCCGTGGCCACGCCGAACACGGTCAGCGGCAGGCCGCGCTTCTCGAACTCGCGCAGGATGCGCCAGACGCCGGCACGCGAGCCGTATTCATAGATGCCCTCCATGCTCATGTGGCGCTCGGGATAGGCGGCCGGATTGAACATCTCGGAGAGGAACTGCTCGCTGGCGGCATCGCCGTGCAGCACGCAGTTCTCGCCGCCCTCTTCGTAGTTGAGCACGAACTGCACGGCCACGCGGGCCTGTCCGGGCCAGCGGGCGTGCGGGGGCGTGCGACCGTAGCCGATCAGGTCGCGGGGATAGGGGGCTGTGGCGTCGTAAGTCATGCGGATACGGAAGAAAGAGCCATCGAAAGGTCGCTGGTCGGCATGTCGCGGTCGAAGGTCAGGCCGGCCTCCACGTGGTCCAGGTGCTGCTGCATGAGCTGCACGGCGTGGTCGGCGTCGCCGCCGGCCAGGGCCGACACGATCTCGGAGTGCTCTTCATGCGAGTGCTCGGCGGCGGTGCTGGACTGGTACATCAGCGTGATCAGCGCGCAGCGCGAGATCAGCTCGCCCAGCAACTGGGCCAGGACCTCGTTGCCCATGAGCTCGGCCATGCGCACGTGAAAGTCTCCGAGCAGCTCGGTGCGCTGGCCGACATCGTTGCCGTCCATGGCCTTTTTCTCGGCCGCGACGTGCTGCCTGAGCGCGCGGATCTTGGCCGGCGTGCTCTGGGCGATGAAGGCGCGCACCATCTCGGCTTCGAGCATGCGGCGCACGGCGAAGACCTGGCGCGCCTCGTCCACCGAGGGCGTGGCCACGAAAGCCCCACGCGCGGGCTCGAGCCGGATCAGGCGGTTTTGCGACAGCTGGAACAGCGCCTGGCGCACCAGGGTGCGCGAGACGCCGAAATGGTCGGCCAGCTTTTGCTCGGCCAGCTTGGTGCCGGGCAGCAGGCGGTGTTCGACGATGGCCCGGGTCAGGCTCTCGACAATGAAACTGGTGGTGGAAGTCTCCATGCAGCCATCATAGCGGCTGCCCACAAGAGTTGTATACAGTTTCTGTCTACTGGTTCATTGGAGTTTCCCCGCATACGGCACTCAGAATTTCGGCGATGCGCCGTCGAAATGCTGGGCCAGGTGCTCCACGAAGGCCTGCACGCGGCGGGTGGCCACATGGCGCTGCGGATAGACCACGTGGATGTCGGCCGGCGGCGTGGCGTAGTCGGCCAGCACCTGCACCAGGCGGCCGCTACGCAGGTAGCGCGCGATGTCCCATTCGGCACGCATGACGATGCCCAGGCCCGCCAGCGCCCAGCTGACGGCGATCTCGCCGTCGTTGGTGCTCAGGCTGTCGCGCAGGCGGATGGCTTCGGCCTTGCGGCCACGGCTGAAGCGCCAGATGCCATGGGCCTCATCACCCTGGCGGATATCGATGCAGTCATGCCGCGAGAGTTCCCCGGGCGTGGCCGGCGTTCCATGCCGCGCCAGGTAGGTGGGGGCGGCACACAGCAGGCGCCGGTTGGGCGCCAGGCGCCTGGCGATGACGCGCGCATCGGGCGGCTCGCCGAAGCGGATGCACAGGTCGAAGCTGTCGTCCACCAGGGCCGGGGGCGAGGCCGACAGCTGCAGCTGCACCTGGATCTGCGGATGCCGGCGCACGAAGCTGGTGATCAGCGGCGCGATGTGGCTGCGCCCGAAGCCCAGCGTGGCATTGACGCGCAGCAGGCCCTGCGGGTCGGTGCGCAGGCCGGACACGGCCTGCTCCATGGCCTCGATCTCGCCCAGGATGCGCCGGGCATGCGCCAGGTAGGTCTGGCCTTCCTCGGTCAGGCCCAGGCGCCGCGTGGTGCGGCTGACCAGTTGCACGCCCAGCCGCGCCTCCAGCTGGGACAGGCGCCGGCTGGCCGCCGGGGTGGTGATGCCCAGCTCACGGGCCGTGGCCGACAGGCTGGCGCAGCGCGCCAGCAGGCTGAAGAAAGCCATCTCCGATGGCGCCGAGGCAGGTGTGCTCATTGTTGAACCAAAGTGAACAATGCCATCACTTTAGAGGCGTTCCGCACGGGGTTCCATCGATAGATTCACGGACAGGGCCATGTGTCTGCATGGCCTGCCTTCCATACAACCATCCAAGGAGTCCGTACATGAGCAAGACCTATCGCATCGCCTGCATCCCCGGCGATGGCATCGGCAAGGAAGTGGTGCCTGCGGGGCAGACCGTCTTGCAGGCGCTGGCCGATACCCAGCCCGACCTGGGCTTCGACTTCACCAGCTACGGCTGGGGCGGCGACTGGTACCGCGCCCATGGCGAGATGATGCCCGCCGACGGCCTGGACGCGCTGCGCGACAAGGACGCCATCCTGTTCGGCTCGGCCGGCGATCCGCACATTCCCGACCATGTGACGCTGTGGGGCCTGCGGCTGAAGATCTGCCAGGGGTTCGACCAGTACGCCAATGTGCGTCCCACGCGCATCCTGCCCGGCATCGATGCGCCGCTCAAGCGCTGCACGCCCCGGGACCTGGACTGGGTCATCGTGCGCGAGAACTCCGAAGGCGAATACGCGGGCGTGGGCGGCCGCGCCCACCAGGGCCATCCCATCGAGGTCGCCACCGACGTGAGCATGATGACCCGCGCGGGCGTGGAGCGCATCATGCGCTTCGCCTTTCGCCTGGCGCAATCGCGGCCGCGCAAGCTGCTGACGGTGATCACCAAGTCCAATGCCCAGCGCCACGCCATGGTGATGTGGGACGAGATCGCCGTGCAGGTGGCCGCCGAGTTCCCCGACGTGCGCTGGGACAAGGAACTGGTGGACGCGGCCACGGCGCGCATGGTCAACCGGCCCGCCACGCTGGACACCATCGTCGCCACCAACCTGCATGCCGACATCCTCAGCGACCTGGCCGCCGCACTGGCCGGCAGCCTGGGCATCGCGCCCACGGGCAACATCGACCCCGAGCGCCGCTACCCCAGCATGTTCGAGCCCATCCACGGCTCGGCCTTCGACATCATGGGCCAGGGCCTGGCCAATCCGGTCGGCACCTTCTGGAGCTGCGTGATGCTGCTGGAGCACCTGGGCGAGCAGCGCGCCGCGCAACGCCTGATGCAGGCGGTGGAGCAGGTCACCGCCGATGGCGCGCTGCACACGCGCGACCTGGGTGGCAAGGCGACCACGCAGCAGGTGACCGATGCGGTCTGCGCCCGGCTGCGCGCACCGGTGGCCGAGCCTGTGCCTGCCTGAGCGTGCGCTGCATGGTCCGATAACAAACAACAGAACAGACAGGAGACAAGCCATGAAGTGCATCACCAAAGCCGCCGCCGCATGCGCGCTGGCCGCCGCCACCATCCCCGCCGCATGGGCCCAGGCCTGGCCGGCGCGCCCCGTCAACCTCATCGTGCCGTTCCCCGCAGGCGGCACCACCGACGTGCTGGCGCGTGCCCTGGGCCAGGAGCTGTCCAAAAGCCTGGGCCAGCCCGTGGTCGTGGAAAACCGCCCGGGCGCGGGCGCCACCCTGGGCGCCGACCATGTGGCCAAGGCCAAACCCGATGGCTACACCCTGCTCATGGGCGCCGTGCACCACACCATCGCCACCAGCGTGTACCGCAGGCTGGGCTATGACTTCCAGAAGGACCTGGCGCCCATCACCGTGGTCGCCGTGGTGCCCAACGTGCTGGTGGTCAACCCCCAGCAGCCGGCCAAGACCGTGCAGGAGCTGCTGGCCCAGGCGCGGGCACAGCCCGGCAAGCTGACCTATGGCTCCAACGGCGCCGGCACGGGCCAGCACCTGATCGGCGCGCAATTCGAGGCCCTGGGCGGCGTGGAACTGCTGCATATACCGTACAAAGGCAGTGGTCCGCTGACCACGGACCTGCTGGGCGGGCAGATCGCCATGTCCTTCGATACCGTGACGCCCGTGCTGCCCCACATCAAGGCCGGCAAGCTGCGCGCGCTGGCCGTGACCACGGCCAGGCGCTCCGTGGCCCTGCCCGACGTGCCCACGCTGGACGAGGCCGGCCTCAAGGGCTTCGACATGGGCACCTGGTTCGGCGTGCTGGCGCCGGCCGCCACGCCCAGGCAGGTGCTGGCGCGGCTGGGTGCGGACATGAACCGCATCATCGAGTCGCCGCAGTTCCGCAGGAAGATGGAGGAGATAGGCGCCGAGCCCATCGGCGGATCGCCCGAGCAGATGGCGCGCCAGATCCGCGACGACACCGACCGCTTCGCCAGGCTGGTGAAGGACTCCAAGGTGGCCCTGGATTGAGTGGAGTTGGCGCGAGGAACGAGGCCGGGCGAATCAGTTGTGACTTGACCGCATGCCACCGCCGGTGCAGGAAATTCCATAATGCCCGGCGGAGACAACACACCATGACCAGCACCACGGACCTGCACCTCACCGATCCCCAAGCCTTTCTGCTCGACCTCTACCGCGCTGCGGTCAAGGATGCGCAGCCCCTGTACAGCATGGCCCAATGCCTGCCAAAGCCTCCCAAGGGCCGCACCCTGGTGCTGGGCGCGGGCAAGGCCGGCGGCTCCATGGCCCAGGCGTTGGAGGCGCTGTGGCCAGCGGACGCGCCGCTGTCCGGCCTCGTGGTCACGCGCTACCACCACATCCCGCCGCGCCCCGAGGGCCTGGCGCAGCGCATCGAGGTGGTCGAAGCGGCCCACCCCGTGCCCGATGCCGCAGGCCTGGCCGCCGCCGAGCGCATCCTGGCGCTGACCGAGGGGCTGACCGAGGACGACCTCGTGCTGTGCCTGATCTCGGGTGGCGGCTCGGCCCTGCTGACCCTGCCGGCCGAAGGCATCGACCTGGAGGAAAAGCAGCGCATCAACCGCGCCCTGCTGGAAAGCGGCGCGGCCATCGGCGAGATGAACTGCGTGCGCAAGCACCTGTCGCGCATCAAGGGCGGGCGCCTGGGTGCGGCCTGCGCGCCTGCGCGCGTGGTCACGCTGACCATCAGCGATGTGCCGGGCGACGATCCTTCCGTCATCGCCAGCGGTCCCACGGTGCCGGATGCCAGCAGCTGCGCCGATGCGCTGGCCATCCTCGCGCGCTACCGCATCGACATCCCTGAATCCGTGCGCCGCGCCCTGGAGGCCGGCGAACTGGAGACGCCCAAGCCTGGCGACGCGCGCTTCGCGGGCCACGAGGTCCACATGATCGCCACGCCCCGGCAATCGCTGGAAGCGGCCGCGCGCGTGGCCGAGGCGGCGGGCCTGCGTGCCCATGTGCTGTCCGACGAGATCGAGGGCGAGTCGCGCGAGGTGGGCAAGGTCCATGCGGCCCTGGCCCGTGCCGTGGCGCGCCATGGCCAGCCCTTTGCGCGGCCCTGCGTGATCCTGTCCGGGGGCGAGACCACGGTCACCATCCGCCAGCGCCCGGCCGGCACGCCCAAGGGGCGCGGCGGGCGCGCGGGCGAGTTCTGCATGGGGCTGGCGCAGGCCCTGCAAGGGCAGGGCAAGGTCTGGGCGCTGGCGGCCGACACCGACGGCATCGACGGCGTGGAGGACAACGCGGGGGCGCGCGTGTCGCCCGATACCCTGGAGCGGGCGCAGGCTCAGGGCATGCGGATTGCCGAGTATCTGGATCGCAATGATGCCTATGGGTTCTTTGATGCGTTGGGGGATCTGGTGGTGACCGGGCCTACGCACACGAACGTGAACGACTTCCGGGCGATTCTGGTGTTGTAGTTTTTGGCTCCTGCCGGGTGGTTGTTTTTCGAGGCCGGGTCTCGGCCCGGCGGCCGACTTACTTTCTTGCCGCGCGGCAAGAAAGTAAGCAAAGAAGCGCGCCCTGATGGCCACGACCCCAGCGCTGCGCGCTGGGGCAACCTGCGCCGTGCCATAAGGGGAGGTGGCACGTGCCATCGCTGCGCTCGGCCTTCTGTTTTTGCCTCACGCCCCGCGCGGCAGCGTCTCCCACCAGTCGTTGTCGAACTTGCCCTGCAAGAAGGCGATGAAGGACTGCACCTTCTGCGGCACCAGGCGTGGCGAGGGGTAGACGGCGTGGATTTCCTGCTCGGGCAGGCGGCAGGTCTTGAGCACCTCGACCACGCGGCCGGCCTGCAATGAGTCGTGGGCCACATAGCGGGGCAGGGCGGCGATGCCCATGTGCGAGCGCGAGGCGGCCAGCAGGGCCGAGAGGTTGTTGGAGCGCAGCCGGCCCGTGACGGGCACGGACACGGGCTCGCCGCTGGCGTTGCGCAGGCGCCAGAGGTCGTTGCCCTGCACGCTGCTGTAGATCAGCGTGGCGTGTTCCTTGAGGTCCGAGGGGCGGCGTGGCGTGCCGCGCTTGCGCAGGTAGCTGGGCGAGGCCACCAGCACCCAGGGATTGACGCCCAGGGCGCGGGCGCCCAGGCTGGAGTCGGCCAGCTTGCCCAGGCGCAGGGCCACGTCGATGCCGTTGGCCACCAGGTCGGTGTAGCGGTCCTCGAAGCTCAGGTCCACCTGCACCTGCGGGTTGTGCTTCATGAACTCCAGCGCCAGCGGGACCAGCACGCGCCGGCCGAAAGCCACCGAGCTGCCGATGCGCAGCTGGCCCTGCACCTGGGTCTGACGCACCTGGACGACGCTCTCGGCCTCGGCCACGTCGTTGACGATGGTCTTGCATTTCTCGTAGTACAGCGCGCCCGCTTCGGTCAGGCTCACGCCGCGCGTGTTGCGGTTGAGCAGGCGCACCTTCAGGCGCGCTTCCATGGCCGCGACCTGCTTGGTCACCGTGGGCTGCGTGGTGGCGAATTCATGCGCCACCTTGGTGAAGCTGCCGGTCTCCACCACGCGCACGAACATGTGCATGGCATCGAGTCTGTCCATGGCTTCTGTCTCCTGTCCGGTCGTATCTATTCCTTGGTGGAATAAATTTTATGGTCTGCGCAGGCGTTCCGCCAAGGGCCTGCTCTGCCTAGAGTTGACTCCAGTTCGAAGGAGACCACCCATGGCAAGAATGAAAGCAATCGAAGCCGCAGTCCGCGTGCTGGAAAAGGAAGGCGTGACCGTCGCATTCGGCGTTCCCGGTGCCGCCATCAACCCGCTGTACGCAGCGCTCAAGGACCATGGCGGCATCGGCCACATCCTGGCGCGCCACGTCGAGGGCGCAAGCCACATGGCCGAGGGCTACACCCGCGCCGTGGCCGGCAACATCGGCGTGTGCATAGGCACCAGCGGACCGGCCGGCACGGACATGATCACGGGCCTGTACTCGGCCAGCGCGGATTCGATTCCGATTCTCTGCATCACCGGCCAGGCGCCGCGCTCGCGCCTGCACAAGGAGGATTTCCAGGCCGTGGACATCGCCTCCATCGCCAAGACCGTGACCAAGTGGGCCACCACCGTGCTGGAGCCGGCCCAGGTGCCGCGCGCCTTCCAGCAGGCCTTCCACCTGATGCGCTCGGGCCGCCCCGGCCCGGTGCTGATCGACCTGCCCATCGACGTGCAATTGGCCGAGATCGAGTTCGACATCGATACCTACGAACCCCTGCCGGTCTACAAGCCGGCGGCCACGCGCAAGCAGGCCGAGAAGGCCATCGCCATGCTCAACGAGTCCGAGCGCCCGCTGCTGGTGTCGGGCGGCGGCGTGATCAATGCCGATGCCTCCGAGCTGCTGGTCGAGCTGGCCGAGCTGCTCAACGTGCCCGTGATCCCCACGCTGATGGGCTGGGGCACGATTGCCGACGACCATCCGCTGATGGCCGGCATGTGCGGCCTGCAGACCAGCCACCGCTACGGCAACGCCACCATGCTGGCTTCCGATTTCGTGCTGGGCATCGGCAACCGCTGGGCCAACCGCCACACGGGCTCGGTCGAGGTCTACACCAAGGGCCGCAAGTTCGTGCACGTGGACATCGAGCCCACGCAGATCGGCCGCGTGTTCGCGCCTGACTTCGGCATCGTCTCGGACGCCGGCGCCGCGCTGCAGCTCTTCGTCGAGGTGGCGCGCGAGTGGAAGGCCGCGGGCCGCCTGAAGGACCGCAGCGGCTGGGTGGCCGAGTGCCAGGGTCGCAAGAACAGTGTGGAGTTCCTGCGCAAGACCCACTTCGACAACGTGCCGATGAAGCCGCAGCGCGTCTACCAGTGCATGAACCGCAGCCTGGACAAGGACACCTGCTATGTCTCCACCATCGGCCTGTCCCAGATCGCCGGCGCCCAGTTCCTGCATGTCTACAAGCCGCGCCACTGGATCAACTGCGGCCAGGCGGGCCCGCTGGGGTGGACCGTGCCTGCCGCCCTGGGCGTGCGCGTGGCCGATCCGGCGCGCAAGATCGTGGCGCTGTCGGGCGACTACGACTTCCAGTTCATGATCGAGGAGCTGGCCGTGGGCGCGCAGTTCAAGCTGCCCTACATCCACGTGCTGGTCAACAACAGCTACCTGGGCCTGATCCGCCAGGCGCAGCGCGCCTTCTCCATCGACTACTGCGTGCAGCTGGCCTTCGACAACATCAATGTCGACGACAAGGAAGAGTCCAAGGGCTACGGCGTGGACCACGTCAAGGTGGTCGAGGGCCTCGGCTGCAAGGCGATCCGCGTGCACCGTCCGGAGGACTTCGCACCCGCCATGCAGCAGGCCGAAGCCTGGATGGCCGAGCACCGCACGCCCGTGGTCGTCGAGGTCATCCTGGAGCGCGTGACCAACATCTCCATGGGGGCCGAGATCGACAACATCGTCGAGTTCGAGGACCTGGCGGCCACGCCGGCCGACGTGCCCAGCGCACTGGCCCTGCTGGACTGAAGCAAGACACCCCCTGAGCGGCTGCGCCGCTTCCCCCTCTCTTCGGAGGGGGACGATGCCATCGCTGCGGGGCGGCCCTTGCTTGGCATCCCTGGCTGGCGCTGCGCCAATGCCTGCATTGCGGGCGGTGCAAGCACTCGGGGGGGCGATTTCCATTGCCCCTTGGGCATTTTTACCGGCGGGGCGCTTTGCGTGCCCTGCCGCCACCCACCAAACGATGACCGGAGACTTTTGACATGCCCCGTTTCGCTGCCAACCTCAGCATGCTGTTCACCGAGGTGCCCTTTCTCGACCGCTTCGAGCGCGCGGCCCGCGCCGGCTTCGAGGCCGTGGAGTTCCTGTTTCCCTACGCCCACACGGCCCGGGAGATCAAGGAGCGCATCGACGCCCATGGCCTGCAGATCGTGCTGCACAACCTGCCCGCGGGCGACTGGGATGCGGGTGAGCGCGGCATCGCCTGCCATCCGGACCGTGTCGATGAATTTCGCGCCGGCGTGGCCAAGGCCGTGACCTATGCCCACGCGCTGGGCGTGCCCCAGCTCAACTGCCTGGCCGGCAAGGCGCCGGCCGGCGTCGATGCCGCCACGCTGCGCCGTACCTTCGTCGAGAACCTGCGCTTTGCCGCCGCCGCGCTGAGCGCCGCCAATCTGCGCCTGCTGATCGAGCCCATCAATCCCTTCGACATCCCCGGCTTCTACCTGAACCGCACGGACGAGGCCCTGTCCATCCTCGACGAGGTGGGCGCGCCCAATGCCTTCGTGCAGTACGACATCTACCACGCCCAGCGCACCGAGGGCGAACTGGCGGCCACGCTGCAAAAGCACCTGGCGCGCATCGGCCACGTGCAGCTGGCCGACAACCCGGGCCGCAACGAACCCGGCACGGGCGAGATCAACTACCCCTTCCTGTTCGCGCACCTGGACCGCATCGGCTACCAGGGCTGGGTGGGCTGCGAGTACAAGCCCGCGCGCGATACCGAATCGGGCCTGGGCTGGATCGAGGCGCATGCCGCCGTCGCGGCCTGAGCGGGTACCGACCTTTTTCAGATTTCCCGAAATTTCCAAAAACGACAAGGAGTACACAGCATGAATGCATCCTCTCTCAAGCTCGGTTTCGTCGGCCTCGGCATCATGGGCGCGCCCATGGCGGGCCATCTGCTGTCGGCCGGCCACCAGCTGTTCGTCAACACCCTGGGCAAGATCCCCGCGCAGATCGCCGAATCCAGCGCCACCCAGTGCACCACGGCGCGCGGCGTGGCCGAGCGCGCCGACATCATCTTCCTGATGCTGCCCGACACGCCCGATGTCGAGAAGGTGCTGTTCGGTGAAGACGGCGTGGCGGCGGGCCTCAAGGGCAGCAGCGGCAAGGTGGTGGTGGACATGAGCTCCATCTCGCCCGTGGCCACCAAGGACTTCGCGCGCCGCATCGAGGCCATCGGCGCCCAGTACCTGGACGCGCCGGTCTCCGGCGGCGAGGTGGGCGCCAAGAACGCCACGCTGTCCATCATGGTCGGTGGCCCCGAGGACGTGTTCGCCCGCGTCAAGCCCCTGTTCGAGCGCATGGGCAAGAACATCACCCTGGTGGGCGGCAACGGCGACGGCCAGACCGCCAAGGTGGCCAACCAGATCATCGTGGCGCTGAACATCGAGGCCGTGGCCGAGGCCCTGCTGTTCGCATCGCGCGCCGGCGCCGATCCGGCCCGCGTGCGCGAGGCGCTGCTGGGCGGCTTCGCCTCGTCCAAGATCCTGGAAGTGCATGCCGAGCGCATGATCAAGCGCACCTTCGATCCGGGCTTCCGCATCGCGCTGCACCAGAAGGACCTGAACCTGGCCCTGAGCAGCGCGCGCCAGCTCGGCGTCTCCCTGCCCAACACGGCCCAGGCCCAGGAGCTGTTCAACAGCTGCGTCGCCCACGGTGGTGCGGGCTGGGACCACTCGGGCCTGGTGCGTGCGCTGGAAATCCAGGCCAACTTCGAGGTCGGCCAAAAGGTCCCATCCTGATTTCCGGCAGTTGGCAAAGCGATTGAAGCGATTGGTGGGAGGGCGGCCTTGCGCCGCCCTGTTGTGAAAAGCAGCGCCCGGCAAGGGGCGCGGCTTTTCTTTCTTCAATACCCCAGCGTCTGTCCATCCGGATTGCGGGGGTCCGAGGCGCCGTAGAGCATGCCGTCGCGCAACTGGATGGTCTGGGTGCGGCCCATCGATGCCTTGACCGTGACGTTGTGGCCACGCGACTTGAGCAGGTTGATGGTGTCGATGCCGAATCCCTTTTCCACGCGCAGTTCGTCGGGGGTCCACTGGTGGTGGAAGCGCGGCGTGGCGGCGGCCTCGGCCGGGTTCATGCCGAAGTCGATGACGTTGACGACGGTCTGCAGAACGGTGGTGATGATGCGCGCGCCGCCCGGGCTGCCCGTGACCAGCACGGGCTTGCCGTCCTTGAGCACCAGGGTCGGCGTCATCGACGACAGCGGACGCTTGCCGGCGGCCACCGCATTGGCGTCCCCGCCCACCAGGCCATAGGCGTTGGCCACGCCGGGCTTGGCCGAGAAGTCATCCATCTCGTTGTTGAGCAGGATGCCCGTGCCCTTGGCCACGATGCCGCTGCCGAAGTTCGTGTTCAGCGTATAGGTCACGGCCACGGCGTTGCCGAAGCGGTCCACCACCGAGTAGTGCGTGGTCTGGTCGCTCTCGTAGGGCTGGGGCTTGCCGGGCCTGATGTCCCTGGCCGCCCGCGCCTGGTAGGGATCGATGCCGGCGGCCAGCGCCTGCGCATAGCGCTTGGAGGTCAGGCCCTTGAGTGGCACCTTCACGAAGTCGGGATCGCCCAGGTGCTCGGCACGGTCCGCATAGGCCAGCTTCATGCCCTCGGCCATGTAGTGCACACTCTGCGCGCTGTTCGCGCCCCACTGGTTCATGGGCCAGCGCTCCATCATGTTGAGGATCTGGATCAGGTGGGCACCACCCGAGGACGGAGGCGGCATGGTCACGATCTCGTAGCCGCGGTAGGTGCCGCGCACGGGCTCGCGCTCGACCACCTTGTAGCCCTTGAGGTCCTGCAGCGAGAGGGCGCCCGCATGCGGCGCCATCTCGGCCGCGATCCGGCGCGCGATCGCTCCTTCGTAGAAGGCCTTCGCGCCCTGCTGGCCGATCAGGCGCAGCGACTGGGCCAGGTCCTTTTGCACGAGCTGGTCGCCGCGTTGGAGCGGCTCGCCACCTTTCCAGAAGATGGCGCGGGTGGCGGGCCACTGGCCCATGTTCTTCTTTTCCTGCTGCAGGATCTTGGCCAGAGTCTCGCTGACGGGAAAGCCCTTGTCGGCCAGCTTCACGGCAGGCGCGATCACCGTGGACAGCGGCAGCGATCCCCATTTCTTCAACGCATGCTCCATGCCGGCCACGGTGCCGGGAACGCCCACGGCATGGTGGGTGTACAGCGACTTGCCGTCGATGACCTTGCCGTCGGCGCCCACATACATGTCGCGCGTGGCCTTGGAGGGCGCCACCTCGCGGAAGTCCAGGGCGATGTTCCTGCCGCTCCTGGCGTCATGCACCATCATGAAGCCGCCACCGCCGATGTTGCCCGCGTTGGGCAGCGCCACGGCCAGCGCGAAGCCCATGGCCACGGCCGCGTCCACCGCGTTGCCGCCCGACTTCAGGATCTGCAGGCCGATGCGCGAGGCCAGCTCCTGCTCGCTGGCGACCATGCC
Source organism: Delftia tsuruhatensis (assembly GCF_903815225.1). Lineage (NCBI taxonomy): Bacteria > Pseudomonadati > Pseudomonadota > Betaproteobacteria > Burkholderiales > Comamonadaceae > Delftia > Delftia tsuruhatensis. The sequence continues at coordinate 4,693,587 of NZ_LR813084.1, read as the reverse complement.
GTTCCTGCCCACGACCGGGTGGAACACATCCATGTCGAAGTCATAGGCGGCGCTGGCGGCCTGGGCGGCGCTGCCTTGCGTGATGGGCACCGCGTCCGGCGCGGGGGGCGTTGCGGCAGCAACGGCTGGCGCGGGCGCCGAAGCCGCTGGTGGTGGCGCGCTGCCGCAGGCGGCCAGGCTGGCAATGGCCAATGCCAGGCTGGTGGCAAGCAAGGGGGAACGAAGCTGCATCGGTATCTCCTTGGCGGTGGGGTCGGGTGTCAGGCGGGGGCCTGCCGTGGCGCGAGACGCCGCGGCGGCAGCGGACCACAGTGTAGAAGCTGGCGGCCGCGCGGTCGCCAGCAGGCCGTCAGCATGCGGGCCGGATGCGGGTATCTGCCTAGGCTCAGGCCCTGGCTTGCCCTTCAAGAGAGTACAAAAATTGTATACACTTTGGGAGTGCCTCACAGGCTGCGAGTGCTGTCGCGTGCCATTGCAGGGCATCGACCAATCAATGACAACCGGGCGGGGCCAGCTCCCGCCGCACAGGAGATTTCCATGGGCCTGAGCACCCACGTCCTCGACACCATGAACGGCTGCCCCGCGGCGGGCATGGCCGTCGCGCTGTATTCCACCGATGGCGAGCAGGCCACGCTGATCAAGCGCCTGGTACTCAACCACGATGGCCGCACCGACGCTCCGCTGTTCGACAACCACAGCCTCAGGACCGGCACCTACCGCCTGACCTTCGACGTGGCGGCCTACTTCAAGGCCCGTGGCGTGCAGCTGCCCGAGCCCAACTTCCTGGACAAGGTCAGCCTGGACTTCGGCGTGGCCCATGCCGACCAGCACTACCATGTGCCGCTGCTGGTCAGCCCCTGGAGCTACTCCACCTACCGCGGCTCCTGACCGCCGCAGGCCACAGGCGCAGACGGGCTGTCGGGGGATGGCCTGGAGTGATGAAAAAGGAGAGCACGCAAGCTCTCCTTTTTGCCTTTCGGGGCTACTTGCCCTTGGCGTGGCCCATGGCGACCACCAGGGCTGTGACGAAGAAGAAGGCCTGCAACTCCAGTGCCCAGCCGCCCGAGCTGTGCAACTGCATCACCTGCCCCGTGTGCACCAGCGCGAAGGCCACGACCATGTTGATGGCGATCACCAGGGCCGCCGGCACCACCCACAGGCCCACCAGCAGCAGCAGCGGCGCCACCACCTCGCCCAGATAGACCGCATAGGCCAGCCAGCCTGGAGCGCCTGCGGATTCCACCATGCGCTCTATGCTGCCTATGCCGTAGCGGATCTTGGCCCAGCCGTGGAACAGCAGCAGCACCGCGAGCGTGACGCGCAGCAGCACCATGGCCGCCTGAGGATGGTGAAAGTGGCTCCAGAACTTCATGGACTCCCTCGGTGTGGATGAAACCGGCATGCCGGGCGATGGCGTGGCGCGCTCCGTCTGGCGCGGAAGGCTGCATTCTGGCACCAGCGGGCCGACAGGCGCCGCGCCAAGCGTACAGGTCCGGATTTTCAGACATTTCCCGCCCGCATGTAGGCCTACGGCGCAACTTGTGACATACCGCATCACAAGGCCGCCAAAGCGATCTAGCATCGACCCCAGCCTGATTTCCGCAGCCATGTCACCTGTGAGCGGATCTGCGAGCACCGGAGAGGGGCGAGAGCCCGGGAGCAGGCCACTTCAAACACATAGACGAAAGGTAGGTTGATCCATGCGTGAGCTTTCTTTGCGTACCGTCGTGCTGGCCGCGGCACTGGCTGCCGGCAGCATGGCCATGGTCGGTTGCACCACCACCAAGCCGGATACCAAGTCGGCGCCGCGCGCTGACGCCACCACCGTGAATGCACGCGCCACGGCCGCCCTGGAGCGGCTGTACCAGACGGCGCCCGGCTCCAAGGAGATGGTGGCACGTGCCAAGGGCGTGCTGATCTTCCCCTCGGTGATCGGCGGCAGCTTTGTCATCGGTGTCGAGCATGGCCGCGGCGTGCTGCGCGTGAACGGCCAGAACAAGGGCTTCTACAGCACCACCGGAGCTTCGGTGGGCTGGCAGGCCGGCGGCCAGTCCAAGGCCGTGATCTACGTGTTCAACACGCAGGAGGCGCTGGACAAGTTCCTGGCCAGCGACGGCTGGTCCGTGGGCGCCGATGCCACGGTGGCCGCGGGCAAGGTGGGGGCCAATGGCAGCGTGGACACCACCACCGCCCAGGGCCCTGTCACCAGCTATGTGCTGACCAATGCGGGCCTGGAGGCCGGCGTGTCGCTGCAAGGCTCCAAGATCACCAAGGTCGTGGAGTGATCCGGGGCCCTGGCGGCCCATGGAAGCAGGCCGGCCCGAGGGCCGGCTTTTTCATGCTTCGCCGGCACAGGGGCGCAAGGTACGCCGCGTGTTCACTGCGCAGCGTCGGCAGGCGGCGTCGGTGGGGGCGGTGCCATCGCCTGTTCGATGCGCTCCAGGCGCTGTTCGATGCGCTCCACGGCCTGCGCGCTCATGCGGATGTCGTAGAGACTGGTCGGCTCCTCGCCCGGGATGGCGGGGTCTGCTGCCGTGGCCATGCGCCCCAGCGCCGGGCTGTCGAACGTGGCCTGCAGTCGCGCCACGACCTCGGCGTTCATGGAGCGGCCCGAGTGCCGGGCCGCTTCCTCGATCTGGTCCTTGAGCGCCTGGGGCAGGCGCAGCTTGTACTGGGGATCGGTCTGTTTCATCACCGGCAATGGGGGTGGCAGGCAAGATGGGCCGGCCTCAGAGCTGGCCTTCCGTCAGCGTGTCCAGCTGGAAGCGCCCTGACTTGTCCCACAGCCAGGTGTCGGTGTACGTGACGCGGCCGGAGCCGCCCGGCGCGGGGTAGGGGGCGGCCGCGCGCACCAGGCGCTCGATCTCGCCCACGACCTCGGGGGCATGGCTGGGGGCGCGCATCCAGTGCAGGCGCTGGACCTGGCCGTTGCGGTCGATCTGGACCTGGAGCACGCCGATGGCATAGAGCATGGGGGGCAGCTTGCCCTTGTAGATGCGTTCGGCGTTGCGTGCGTACAAATGGCTGGCCGCCAGCTTGCGGTACTGCAGCTGGGCGCTGGACGTGCCATCGTCCGGCCGGGGGCCGGGGCCGGGCGGCGACTTGCAGGCGGTCACCAGCGAGGCGATGGCAGCCACCAGGCCGGCCCATAGCCAGGGACGGCCGGAATGTGACTTGGGCACGCAACTGTGCTGAGAAGAATCGCGGGAATCGGGCATGATGGCTAGCGTATCCTGAAACACTGCGGCGCCATGCAGTCGGAGCGCAAAACTCGGGCGTCGCAAGGGAAAATCCCGCAACAAATTCCAACGAAGCCCGCAGGCGCCACGACGGGCTGTCAGGTGCGCGCATGTGGAGTGACACGTTCAAGAAGGTGGAGCAGGGCCTCGCGCAGGGGCCGCTGTGCTGGGTCGAGGTGATGGAGTCGCGCGGCTCCGTTCCGCGCGAGCGCGGGGCCTGGATGGCGGTCTTCGCCGACCGCGTGGCGGGCACCATCGGCGGCGGCCACCTGGAGTTCGACGCCATCGACAAGGCCCGCGGCCTGCTGGGCGACTGGGCGCGGCAGGGCGAGGCAGACGGGCCTGACGCCACCGAGCACCAGCACCGCTATCCCCTGGGACCCAGCCTGGGCCAGTGCTGTGGTGGCGTGGTGGTGCTGCGCTTCGTTCTCGTGCCCCGTGGCCGCATGGAGTTGCTGCGCGAGCGCCTGCAGCCGCCGCGCGACTGCGTGGCCCTGTTCGGTGCCGGCCATGTCGGCCATGCGCTGGTGCGCCTGCTGTGCAATCTGCCCTATCGCGTGATGTGGGTGGACAGTCGCGACGCGGTCTTTCCCGAGGAGGAGCACGCGCTGGTGCAGTGCGAGTATTCCGACCCCGTGCAGTCCGCCGTGGCCGACCTGCCCGCCGGCTCCCAGGTGCTGATCATGAGCTTCAGCCATGCCGAGGACCTGGAAGTGGTCGCCCAGTGCCTCAGGCGCCAGCGCGAGCGGGGCGACTTGCCGTATGTGGGGCTGATCGGAAGCGCCACCAAGTGGGCGACCTTCCGGCGGCGCCTGCGCGAGCGCGGTTTCAGCGAGCCGGAGCTGGACCATGTCACCTGCCCGATCGGCGTGCCCGGCATCCGAGGCAAGGAGCCCGAAGTGATCGCGGTGGCCGTTGCCGCGCAATTGCTTCAGCGGCGCCTGCTGCCCTGAAACGGTGTGCACCGCGAGGGTGCGTCGGCAAACTCAGGGAAATCTCTAGTGTCTTGATGCGGCGCAAGCATGAAGACCGGGGAAAAATTGCATACACTTTGTGTCTACAGAATGGTCGCAGCGGTGCACCGGCGGGATCGTCACCGGGTGCGCGGCCTTTTTCTTCTGCTCAGAGCGCCCGCAGTGGTGAGCAGGTTGTACACCGGCAGCCCCCACGCTGCCAAGGTTGAGAGCTATGGAAAGCTACATTCTCGACTGGGCCAACCTGCTGTTGCGGTGGCTCCACGTCATCACGGCCATCGCCTGGGTCGGTTCCTCCTTCTACTTCGTCTTCCTCGACAGCAGCCTGACGCCGCCCGTCGATGAAGACCTCAAGAAGCAGGGCGTCAATGGCGAGCTCTGGGCCGTGCACGGCGGGGGCTTCTACCACCCCGTCAAGTTCAACGTCTCGCCGCCCAAGCTGCCCGACCACCTGCACTGGTTCTACTGGGAAAGCTACACCACCTGGCTCAGCGGCTTCGCGCTGCTGACGGTCTCCTATCTCTGGAATGCCAAGATCTACCTGGTCAACCCGGCCGATCCCAACGCCATGGGCTCGGGTGCCGCCATCGTCTCGGCCCTGGCCTTCCTGGTGGTGTTCTGGCTGCTGTACGACGGCATCTGCCGCGTCTTCGGCCAGAAAAAGAACGGCGATGCCACGGTGGGCGCCATGGTGCTGGTGCTGGTGTGCATCGCGGCCTTCCTGGCCTGCCACATCTTCCCGGGCCAGGCTGCTTTCCTGCTGATGGGCGCCATGCTGGCCACCTCGATGAGTGCCAACGTGTTCTTCTGGATCATTCCCGGCCAGCGCAAGGTCGTGAAGGCCCTGAAGGAAGGCCAGCCCGTGGACCCCATCCACGGCAAGCGCGGCAAGCAGCGCAGCGTGCACAACACCTATTTCACGCTGCCTGTGCTGTTCGCCATGCTGTCCAATCACTATGGCTGGCTCTACAGCCATGAGCTGAACTGGCTGGTGCTGATCCTGATGATGTTCGCGGGTGCCGCCATCCGCCAGTTCTTCGTGATGCGCCACGGCTTCAAGCTGGGCCGCAACGCCCATCCCTGGCCCTATGCCCTGGTCGGCGTGCTGGTGCTGGTCGCCACCGCCATCTGGCTCAAGCCCGCGCCCGCGCCCGCGCCCGCGCCTGCGGCACCTGTCGCCGTGGCGCCGGCTTCCCCGGCAGATGCTGCGGCACCGGCCACCGGTACAGAGCCCGCTGCATCTGCCGCACCTGTGGCCGCTCCGGCCGATGGCGCGGTCGGCTATGCCCAGCTGGCACCGTTCTTCCAGCAGCACTGCGTGGTCTGCCACGGTGCCGCCCTGCAGCAAAAGAATGTGCGCCTGGATTCGCCCGAGCAGGTCAAGGCCCATGCCCAGCAGATCTACCAGCAGGTGGTGCAACTGCGCAAGATGCCTTTCGGCAACCCCGGCGCGCTCAATGACGATGAGCGCGGCATGGTCAAGCGCTGGTACGAGTCGGGCGCCTCCGTGAACTGACACGGCCGCTCCCTCCTGCCCCGCGACCCGCAGCCTCGCAAGAGCCTGCGGGTTTGTCGTTCGGGCCGGTTCCGACGTGCATGCAGGCTGGCCGCGGGTTGACATGGCTCAAAACGCGGATCGGACAAAGCCGGCACAGTGGCCTGCATGTTCGCCCTGTCTTCCTTGCAAGCTTTCGCCTTCGCGCCGGGTTCCGCCCAGGTGTTGGCCGCGGGTACCTGGCTCAGGCTGCGTCGGCAGTCGCCGGATACGGTGATGTATCTGGAGCGCGGGCGCGTGCTCCTGGGCATAGGCCAGGGGGGGCAGATGCGCCACCAGCTGGGGGTGGTCGAAGGGCCGGCCTGGCTGGACGCGGCCTTCGTGCTGCAGAGGCGCTCCAGCAGCCTGGACATGCTGGCCGACAGCGACGTCCGGGTGCAGCAGCTGCCGCAGTCCGACTTCCTGCAGGCCGTCTCGCAACTGCCATCGCCGGCCCAGCAACTGCTGCAGGACATGGCGCAGGCCTATTGCGCGCAGACGGAGCTGGCCGTCAGCCGCCTGTCCAAGGATGCCGAGGCCCGCTGCGCCCAGTGGCTGCTGCGCCACGCCATGCCGCACGAAGCCGGTGGGCTGCGCGTGACGCTGCACCTGCGCAAGCGCCTGATCGCGGCCCAGCTCGGCATCGCGCCCGAGACCTTCTCGCGCGTGCTGCGCCAGCTGCGCGAGCACGGACTCATCGCCGGCCGGGGCAATGTCATCGATCTGCCCAAGCCGGCGGCGCTCGAAGTCCTCGCGGTAGGCTGATTCCCACGCGGCGCCCAGGTCTGCGCTGGCAGTGCCGGGGTGTTGCCTGACGGGGTATCCACGGGGTTGCGGGTTCCACCCAGTGGGACGCCCCGCAGGGCTGCATATATTGATGGCGTCATGTCCATGGACGCCCATCGAAACCCTTTCCTGCAGACGCTGCTGGCATCCGGAGATGCTCCGCAGGACGCACCCGCTGCGTCGCGCGCCGCCACGGGCTGGGGGGCCGTGCGCTGCACCGTGCTGGCGCTGGTCGCCGCCGCCATGCTGCTGGTGGGCGCCGGCGGTGCGTGGTGGGTGTCGCACAGCCTGCGCCAGCAGGTGCTGGAGCGCGCCATGGTGCGCCAGACCGACGAGGTCGATGCCATGGCGCGCATGCTGGCGGCCCGGCTGGAGCAGCAGCAACGCCTGCTGGGCGTGCTGGCCCAGGGCATGGCCGGCCCCGGCAGCGATCCCGGCCGGCTGCTGGGCGAGGCGCTGCGCGGTGATGCCTCGGTGCGCCTGTTCGACAGCCTCCAGCTGGCCGATGCGCGCGGCCAGTTGCAGCTGAACCTGCGCGGAGGCCGTTCCGAGCCCCTGGCCGACCTGGACGAAGGCGTGCGCGACGTGATGCGGCGCAGCCTGGCCGAAGGCAAGCCGCTGGTCTCCACCATGTCCCGCAAGGGAGGCGATCCCGGCCTGGTGGAGCTGCTGTACGCCGTGCCGCTGCGCGATGGCAGCGGCGCGGTCAGCGGCGTGCTCTCGGCCGGGGTGCGCATGTCGCCCCAGGCACTGCTGCCGCCGGGCATCGATGCCTCGCGCTCGGGCAGCCGCATGCTGCTCATCCAGCGCGATGGAAGCATCCTGGCCGACACCGACCAGTTCCGGCAGTCCGGGCGCGCCGGGGCAGGGCACGTTCCCGACTGGCTGCGCGATCTGCCGGCGGCCGGCCTGCAGGCGGCGCCGGACACCGAGCGGCGGGGGGGCTATCTGGTCACCTCGGCGGGCATGCCCTTGCCGCAGTGGCTCGTGGTCCGGCTCACGCCCGAGGACACCATCGCCCCCGGGCTGCCGCCTCAGGCGCTCTGGTGGGGGCTGGCCGCCCTGGCGGGGGCCACGGCCTTGCTGGTGCTGGTGCTGGTGCTGGTCACGGAGCCCATGGCCGCGCTGTACCGTGGTGCCCGCCATTGGCTGGCGGGCCAGGGCCGGCCGCTGGCGCACCCGCCCGGCCCGCTGCCGGCCGAGGACGGGGGCTGGCGCATGCCCTGGACCCATGCCTGGGGCGAGGCGTCCACGCTGTGGCAGCTGCTGCACCATCTGGGCCGGCTGGGGCTGGAGCAGGCGGGTGAGGTGAAGCGCCTGCAGATGCAACTGCAGACGCTGATGGACTACGCGCCCGTGGGCCTGGTGGTCACGCGCGCGGCGCAGCTGGAGCTGATCGGGCAGCAGGCCGCGCGCATGCTCGGCTACCCGCAGCGCGAGCTGCAGGGGCGCGCGATACGCCAGCTGTGCGCATCGGACGAGGCCTATGCCCAGCTGCTGGAGCGCGTGCGCAAGGACCTGGACATGTACGGCCAGTTCGACAGCGAACAGTGTTTCGTGCGCAAGGACGGGCGCCCCATCTGGGTGCGCATGCATGGCCAGAGCCTGCAGCGGCTGCAGCGCGGCCTGGAGCCCCGGGCCCTGGAGCCGGCCGATCCGACCCTGGTGTGGGTGGTGGAGGATGTGACCATGCAGCGCCTGGTGCGAGAGCAGCCGGGCTGGAAGGCCCTGCATGACCCGCTGACCCTGCTGCCCAACCGCGAGGCCTTCGCCGTGCGCCTGCACGAATGGCTGCAGGAGTGCATGGCGCAGCGCAGCCCGGCCCTGGCCGAAGGCGCATCGGGCGCGCAGGCGGACGACGGCCCGGACGGCACGCAGGCCATGGCGCACCATGGCGTGATCCTGTTCCTGGACCTGGACCACTTCGCCCATGTCAACCAGCAGGGCGGCCATGCGGCCGGCGACGAGGTGCTGTGCCACATGGCCCGGCTGATCGAGAGCGTGGTCCGGCCGCTGGGCTGGGTGGCGCGCCTGGGTGGCGACGAATTCGCCGTCCTGCTGGCGGGCATCTCCGCCGAGCAGGGCATGCTGCTGGCGCAAAGCCTGTGCATGGCCGTGCAGGACTGGGAGGGCGCGCACGAGGGGCAGCGCTACCTGATGGGCGCCAGCGTGGGCATGGTGGTGCTGGATGCCCGCCAGCACACGGTCAGCAGCGCGCTGCGCTCGGCCGACATGGCCTGCTATGCGGCCAAGCGCAAGGGACGCAACCGCGTCGAGGTCCTGCAGGCAGCCTGAGCGGGTCCGGTCCGCCGCTGGCCCGCATATTGCATGCCTTGAGCACACAAGTGTTTTACCGCCCCGCCCTTGGTGGTTGTATCTAGCCGGAGCGCTCCATGGCTGGGTTACGCTGCGGGCTCCCCATGACCTGCGGCGAACTCCCGGTGCGACCGCTCTTTTTTCGGTGATTGCTTCGCTACATGCGCGACCAGGCCCTGTTCGACAAGATTGATCTGCATCTGATCCGGGTGCTGCACACGGTGCTGACCGAGCGCAGCGTCTCGCGCGCGGCCCTGCGCCTGGGCATGCACCAGCCTGCGGTGTCCGCCGCGCTCAAGCGCCTGCGCGACCTCGCCGGCGATTCGCTGCTGGTGCGCTCGGGCGCGCACATGCAGCCCACCGAGGCGGGGCTGCGCATGGTGCAGCCGGCGGCCGACATCCTGCGCGCGGCCGAGGGCCTGTTCAGCGATGCGCGGCAGTTCGACCCGCGCACCTCCACGCGCACCTTCCGCATCGCCGCCAGCGACTACCTCGATCCGCTGTTCCTGCCGCGCCTGGTGGCCCACCTCAAGGCCGAGGCTCCCGACTGTCCCGTGGACATCCTGGCGCTCAACGGCGATGCGCACTACGAGGTGCAACTGGCCCAGGGCGATGTGGACGTGGTGATCGGCAACTGGCCCGAGCCGCCGCAGGGCCTGCACATGGCAAGCCTGTTCGAGGACGAGGTTGTCTGCCTGGTCAGCCCCCAGCATCCGGCCGTGCGCCGGGGCTGGGACGCGGCCCAGTGGCTGGAGGCCGAGCACATCGCGCCCACGCCCACCTATCCGGGCGCGCGCGGGGTGATCGACGACCAGTTGTCGCGCATGGGCCTGCAGCGCCAGGTGGCGGCGCGCTGCGCGCACTTCAGCCTCATTCCCGACATCGTGGCCAACAGCCTGCTGGTACTGACCACGGGGCGGCTGTTCTGCGAGCGCTTCAGCCAGCGCCTGCCGCTGGTGATCCTTCCCTGTCCCGTGGAGTTTGCGCCGCTGGTGTACTACCAGCTGTGGCATGCCCGCACCCACATGGGGGCATCCACGCGCTGGCTGCGCGAGGCCGTGCGCCACGTGGCGCTGACGCTGCGGGGCCGCTGAACCCCAGGACCGTGCACACGGAATCAGTGGGCCCATATAGGGGTTGTCCGTCTGGTTTCAAGGGCATGTGCTCCAATTTGTTGCAGAAATTGAAAGACAATCCCGGCAATGAATCCCCCCGAACCCGACACTTCGTCCGCTGCGGCGCCGCCCCGGCTGCAGCTGACAGGCATCACCAAGCGCTATCCGGCGGTGGTGGCCAACAACGGCATTTCGCTGACGGTGGGCGCCGGCGAGGTGCACGCCATCCTGGGCGAGAACGGTGCCGGCAAGTCCACGCTGATGAAGATCATCTACGGCGCCGTCAAGCCTGACGAAGGCCGCATCGAGGTCGACGGCAAGCCGGTCCACATCCGCAATCCCCAGGAGGCGCGCCAGCTGGGCATCGCCATGGTGTTCCAGCATTTCTCGCTGTTCGACACGCTGTCCGTGGCCGAGAACGTCTGGCTGGGCCTGGACAAGAGCCTGCCGCTGACCGAGGTGGTGCAGCGCATCACCTCCACGGCGCGCGACTACGGCCTGGAGGTCGACCCCCACCGCCCCGTGCACACGCTGAGCGTGGGCGAGATGCAGCGCGTGGAGATCATCCGCGCCCTGCTCACGCACCCGCGCGTGCTCATCCTGGACGAGCCGACCTCGGTGCTCACGCCGCAGGCCGTGGAAAAGCTCTTCGTCGTGCTGCGCCGCCTGGCCTCCGAGGGCTGCTCCATCCTCTACATCAGCCACAAGCTGCACGAGATCCGCTCGCTGTGCACGGCCTGCACGGTGCTGCGCGGCGGCCAGGTGACGGGCGTGTGCAACCCCGCCGTGGAAAGCAATGCCTCGCTGTCGCGGCTGATGATCGGCTCGGAGCCGCCCGAACTCATGCACCGCGAGGCCCGGGTGGGCGCCAGCGTGCTGCGCGTGCAGGGCCTGGCGCTGCCGCGCTCGGAGCCTTTCGGCGTGGATCTGCAAGGCATCGACCTGGATGTGCGCGCGGGCGAGGTCGTGGGGATCGCGGGCGTCTCCGGCAATGGCCAGAAGGAGCTGCTGTACGCCCTGTCCGGCGAGGACACGCGCGCCGCGCCGCAGATGGTCCAGGTGGCCGGGCAGGCGGCCGGCCGCATGGGGCCGGGCCGACGCCGCGCGCTGGGCCTGCATTTCGTGCCCGAGGAGCGGCTGGGCCGTGGCGCCGTGCCCAGCATGGGCCTGGCGCACAACCTGCTGCTCACGCGCAAGACCGCGCTGGGCACCGGTGGCTGGATCCGCATGGGCCAGTTGCAGGAGCAGGCGCGCTCCATCATCGCGCGCTTCAACGTCAAGGCCGGCGGCCCGAATGCCGCCGCGCAGTCGCTGTCGGGCGGCAACCTGCAGAAATTCATCGTGGGCCGCGAAATCGACGCCAGGCCCGCGCTGCTCATCATCTCCCAGCCCACCTGGGGGGTGGACGTGGGGGCGGCTGCGCAGATCCGTGGCGCCATCCTGCAATTGCGTGACGAAGGCTGCGCCGTGCTGGTGCTCAGCGAGGAGTTGGACGAATTGTTCGAAATATGTGACCGCCTGCATGTGGTGGCCAAGGGCCGGCTGTCGCCCTCGGTGGCGCGGGCCGATGCCACCGTGCAGCAGATCGGCGAGTGGATGAGCGGCCTGTGGGACGGTGCTGCCGCCCCGAATGCGGCCAGGGGAGGCGCGCATGTTCAAGCTTGAGCAACGCCCCCAGGCTTCGAGGCTGTGGACCTACGGCTCGCCCGTGCTGGCGCTGGCCATCACGGTGCTGATCGGCGTGTGCCTGTTCGTGCTGCTGGGCAAGGACCCGGTGCGCGGCCTGCAGGCCTTCTTCTGGGATCCTGTCAAGACGCCTTACGCGCTGGGCGAGCTGGCCGTCAAGGCCACGCCCTTGCTGCTGATCGCGCTGGGCCTGGCCGTGTGCTTTCGCTCCAATGTCTGGAACATCGGCGCGGAAGGGCAGTTCGTGATCGGTGCGGTGGCCGCAGGCGGCATCGCGCTGCTGGCGGACAAGAACACGGGGCCGTGGATCGTGCCGGCCATCCTCGTGGCCGGCATGCTGGGCGGCATGGTCTGGGCCGGCATCGTGGCCCTGCTGCGCGACCGCTTCAACGCCAATGAAATCCTGGTCAGCCTGATGCTGGTCTACGTGGCCACCCTGGTGCTGGGCTTTCTGGTCTATGGGCCCTGGAAGGACCCCATGGGCTACAACTTCCCGCAGACCAAGACCTTCGAGCGCGTCACGCAGATACCCAGGCTCGTGCAGGGCATGCGCACCAACATCGGACTGCTGCTGGCACTGGCGGGCGCGGCCATGCTGTGGGTGTTCCTGTTTCGCACGCGCGCGGGCTTCGCGCTGCAGGTGGGCGGGCTGGCGCCGGCCGCCGCGCGCTACGCCGGCTTTTCCTCGCGCCGCGCGCTGTGGACGGCCCTGCTGATCTCGGGCGCCTGCGCGGGCCTGGCCGGAGCGCTGGAAGTGGCGGGCCCGCTGGGCCAGCTCACGCCCTACGTGCCGGCCGGCTACGGCTTCGCCGCCATCATCGTGGCCTTCGTCGGCCGCCTGCATCCCGTGGGCATGATCTTTTCCGCGATTCTCATGAGCATGTTCTATATCGGGGGCGAACTCGCCCAGTCGCGCCTGGGCCTGCCCAAGGCGCTGACCGGCGTCTTCCAGGGCCTCCTGCTGTTCACGCTGCTGGCCTGCGACACGCTGGTGGCCTACCGCCTGCGCTGGGTGCCGCGCACGCCTGTGGCCGTCAAGGAGGCCCGCTGATGGAATCCTACGCACTGCTGCTGGGCTCCACGCTCAGCGCCGGCACCGTGCTGGCGCTGGCCGCGCTGGGCCTGCTGATCAATGAAAAGGCCGGCATCGTCAACCTGGGCGCCGAAGGCATGATGCTGTGCGCGGCCATCGCCGGCTTCGCCACCGTGGTCCACACGGGCAGCACGGCCATGGGCTTTCTGGCCGGCATGGGCGCGGGCGCGCTGCTGGCCGCCGTCTTCGGCGTGCTGGTGATCTGGCTGAACACCAACCAGTACGCGACGGGGCTGGCGCTGTCGCTGTTCGGCACGGGCTTCTCGGCCTTCCTGGGCCTGGGCTACGTGCAGGCCCGCCTGCCCGAGCTGCCCAAGTTCGCCGTGCCCTGGCTGTCCGACCTGCCCGTGGTCGGCAACGCGCTGTTTCGCCTGCACCCCCTGGTCTATGGCGCCGTGATCCTCGTGGCGGCCATGGTCTGGTTCCTCTACCGCACGCGCGCCGGCCTGGTGCTGCGCGCCGTGGGCGAGTCGCCGCAGTCGGCCCACGCGCTGGGCTACCCGGTGCGCCGCATCCGCCTGGCGGCCGTGGTCTTCGGCGGCGCGCTGTGCGGCCTGGCCGGCGCCTACATCTCCACGGTCTACACGCCGCTGTGGGTGGAGGGCATGGTCTCGGGCCGCGGCTGGATCGCGCTGGCGCTGACCACCTTCGCCACCTGGCGCCCCGCGCGCGTGCTGCTGGGCGCCTACCTGTTCGGCGGCGTGACCATGCTGCAGTTCCACCTGCAGGCCACGGGCGTGCAGGTGGCCAGCCAGCTGCTGTCCATGCTGCCCTACCTGGCGACCATCGTCGTGCTGGTGCTGATCTCGCGCAATCCGGCCTGGATCCGCGCCAACATGCCGGCCTCGCTGGGCAAGCCCTTCTACCCGGGCTCCTGACGCTTTCAACCCTCTCCAGAACCACAAAAGGACAAACGCATGCACGCATCGCGCGAACGCACCCTGAAACGCACTCTCGTGAAGATGATCGGCCTGTCGGCCATCTCCGTGGCGGCCCTGACGGCCTGCGGCAAGAAGGAAGAGGCGGCGGCGCCCGCTCCCGCCGCCGCGCCCGCTGCCCAGGCCCCGGCCGAGAAGCTCAAGATCGGCTTCATGTACGTCAGCCCCATCGGCGATGGCGGCTGGACCTTCCAGCACGAGCTGGGCCGTAAGGCCATCCAGGAGAAGTTCGGCGACAAGGTGGAGACCTCCTTCGTCGAGAGCGTGCCCGAGAGCGCCGACGCCGAGCGCGTGATGCGCGACATGGCCGGCCAGGGCAACAAGCTGATCTTCGCCACCAGCTTCGGCTACCAGGAATTCGTGCAGAAAGTCGCGGCCGACCTCAAGGACGTGAAGTTCGAGCACGCCACCGGCTACAAGAACGCCGACAACGTTGCCACCTACGACACCAAGACCTTCGAGGGCGCCTACCTGGCGGGCATCGTGGCCGGCGGCATGACCAAGACCAAGACCATCGGCGTCGTGGCCTCGGTGCCGATTCCCGAGGTGGTGCGCAACATCAACAGCTTCGTGCTGGGTGCGCAAAGCGTCGATCCCTCCATCAAGGCCAAGGTGGTCTGGGTCAACGAATGGTTCGCCCCGCCCAAGGAGTCCGAGGCCGCCACCTCGCTGATCAACGGCGGCGTGGACGTGATGTACCAGAACACCAACTCGCCGGCCGTGCTCAAGACGGCCGAGGAGCGCGGCGTGCGCGCCTTCGGCAAGGACGGCGACATGAGCGCCTTCGCGCCCAAGGCCCACCTGGGCTCGGCCGTGATCGACTGGACGCCCTACTACAGCAAGGTCACCCAGGACACGCTGGACGGCAAGTGGCAGGGCGGCTCGTTCTGGTGGGGCGTCAAGGAAGGTGCCATCGACCTGCTGAAGATCGCCGACGACGTGCCCCAGGAGATCAAGGACAAGGTCGCCAAGGCGCGCGACGGCCTCAAGGACGGCAGCTTCGCCGTCTGGACCGGCCCCGTCAAGGACAACACCGGCAAGGAAGTGCTGCCCGCGGGCCAGGTCGGCGACCTGGGTTTCCTGACCAGCATCAACTTCTATGTCAACGGCATCGAAGGCATGGTGCCCGGCGCCAAGTAAGCGCCTGCCGCGCTGCTTGCAAAGGCCCTTCGGGGCCTTTTTTCATGCCTGCCACGGGCTCCGGGGACTGGGACCTTGCCCTGGAGTCATCGTTGCAACAATCAGGTACGCCACATCCGCAGTCAGTGCGAGGTGTCTCTGAGCGCAGTCTCTCGCACTTCGGGGTGCGCTGGCTCCGGACTACTGTGCAAGACTGCACAGGCTAGAGCGTGTGATGCACTTTGACGAACCCGCGTTGGCTTTGCGCGCTGGTGATCGCAAGGCGCAGTGCGCCGCCAAGGCCCATGCCCCAGTGCCGCGTGAACGTCGGAAAGGCCTGCAAGCCCTGGGCGGCAACTGGCGTATCAGGAGCACATGCGAGCAGGTACAAATGAAAACCCCGGCTCAAGGCCGGGGTGGAATTTTTAGGTCTTACATGAAGGGTCTTAGGCTTGCACCCATTGGAACTCTTCACCAACCTGGGATGCATTCTAAAGTGGGCAACCGGGCCTGTCAAACAGGCGTGTTCTGCCGCTGCTCAAGGAACAAGTCGAGGGCCTGAGGAGGGGAAATGCCGACAACGCTTCAATACCGCCCGATCCTGATCGATCAACTTATCAGCAATGAGCGAATCAACAGCTACCAGAGCGTTTTTCAGCCGGCGAATGATATCGAACTGATGGGCGCCTATCTCTGGAATGCCCATGTGAGCGGCGCAATCTATCCTGTCATCGGAGCGGCTGAGATCACCTTGCGCAACGCGATCGACAGGGCGCTCCGGGCACATTTGGGAAATTTCTGGTGGTCAGGCGCGAGGCTTCGGTACCGCTCCTTTGTCCGAGGTGCCTTGCCTCCGCATCCGGTTCAGGCGGTACGTGACAATTTTGCCAAGGCGGCACGGAAATTCGTTGCCGAGCAACGCATCCGATATGGAGTCACCGGCCATATCGCGCCGAATCACCATGGTGTGATAGCCAAGACGGAGTTTTCGACATGGGGATTCATGTTGAGTCATGAGTTCATGGGCAATGGCTTGATTTGGCCCAGCCGCCTGGGCGCAGTCTTCGCCGGCCCTTGGCCGAGTTCACAAGCGGCAACCATGCTGACTCACGTCCATGATCTTGTTTCGACGGTACGTGATTTCCGCAATCGGCTGTTCCATCATGAGCCTGCGTGGAAACGGTTCGGCGTGTTGACGCAGGAGGATGCTCTGGCCCATCTGCTGGAGAAGATCTCCAAGATTGAAAGTTTGATGGCGTTGATCCACCCTGAAAACCTCCGCCTTCTCGACAGAAACGGTCTGCTTGACACGGCTCGGCGCGCATGCACTTCGCATGAGATCCGGCGCTTCCAGCATCTGACGCGAATCCACAAGGTGAATTCGCTCGGCAAGCTCAGGGTGCTTGTGGATCAATGTGGCGCTGGTGATAGCGTGATCATGGCGAAGATCTACACGGGACGTCAGCGCCGATTTTTTCTGACCCCTCGCTAGAGCGAGTCACTTTTGCCATACAGCCCATCGCGATGCTTGCCAGGCTGATTCTGCTGCGGCAGCACCCTTGCATTGCGCTTTGCAGGTTGATGAATGACCAAGCCTTGTTTGGAGCAGGCCGCCCCGCGAAGAAGAGGCCCCCTGTGGGGGAGTCGGGTCACTGGAGCTGGCGCCAGCTGGGGCGGGCCGGTTGCTCGGGCATGCGGGCCAGGATGTTCTCCTCGTCCTTGTCGCCCTTCATGACGATGCGCTCGCCCTGGATGATCTGCGTCTGGGCGCCCTTGGAGACCGTCATGCGATGCATGTTCCCGTCGGCGGCGTTGTAGACGCCGTCGCCATTGGTGTCCATGACCTGCACCGAAGGGCGCTTGCCGTCCATGATGTTGAGCAGGGTCAGGAACTGGCGTTCACCGTCGACCGCCGTGGCATTGCAGGTTTCCTGCGTGCCTGCGGGGCCGCCATCGATCGCGCCCCGCGGGGGAACCTGGGTGTGGATGGCCAGGATGTTGCTGCTGTCGAAGAAGGCCATGGGCTTGAGCAGGCGCTCATGGAGCACGGGAAGGCGAAAGCGCCAGCCTCGGTGCGTGGTCCAGTTCACCCCCCCGCCGTTGACTTGCCAGAAGCTGCGGTCACTGCTGTGGCCTGCGCCTGGGGCGCCCGTGCCCCGGGTCAGGTCGATCAGTTCGCTGGAGGCCACGGGCCTGGGCGTCTGATCGGGGCGCAGCTTGCAGATGGCATCGGTGGCTTGGCAGGGCTCCACGCGGGCGCCGCCGCCGGTTTGCTTGTAGCGGGTGCTGTCCAGTATGGAGTAGATGGTGCCGGGCATCTCATTGCCGGGATCCTGCACCGTCACGTTGCGGCCCGTGCCGAAGGCGACCATCATGCCGCCGACGGCCAGGTTCTCATCCTGGCCCGCAGAGTTCTTCATGACCTGCCGGCGGTCGTTGGCGCGTACCGTGGGGGCGGCCGTGATGGACTTGGATTGCGTGTCGAAGGCAGCGGTGGCCGGATCGAACAATGTGAACAAGGGCTTGCCGCCAAACGCCGTCTCCCACTTGGATGGATCGTCGCTGGCGATCAGGAACTTCCACAGATTGCCGAGCAGGTCGCCGGCATAGGCCACGTCGGGCCGGCCATCACCATTGATGTCCACCAGGCGCGGGGCCGACAGGCCGTTGCCCGGCGTGCCGGCCGGCGTCTGCAGGCGCAGCAGCTCGCGGCCCTGGTCCAGGTACTGGACCAGCAGCACGGCCCGGCCGTTGTGGCTGTTGTAGCCATTGCCCATGACCACGGCCCAGCGGCCATCGTTCAGCTGGGTGATCTGGGTGGTGCGCTGGGGGTTGGAGTCATCCAGCACGGGCGGGGCGAAGACATGGCCGATGTCCTTGTCCTCCTCGCAGCGCTTGCGGGCCTGGTCGTCGGACAGTAAGGAGCAGTTGGCGGGGAAGGTTTCGCTGGCGTGCAGGCTGCGGTCCAGCAGCACCAGGGAGGCGGCATTGCTTTCGCCGAAGTTGGCGGGATCGGTGGCGTCCAGCGCGAAGTAGCCCTTGCCACCGGCGCCCAGGGTGCCCACCAGCAGGGTCTTCCACTGGCTGGCGATCTTCACGTCGCCGGTCATGGGCGAGCCGTCGACGAAGTAGCGGTGGCGATTGTCGTAGCCGGGCTCGGTGAGCTGGGCCAAGCCGGGGGGCTGGGCCGCGCTGGGGATCACGCCCCGGGGCACGTAGGCCAGCTTCTCGGAGCCGTCGAGGGCGGAGAAGCCGTGCAGCATGCCGTCGTTGCCGCCCACGTAGAGCATGGGGGTGCGTCCCTGGCGGGTCTGGGCGAACTGCATATAGTCCTGCGTGGGGTAGAGGCTGGAGGGTGCGCCCGTGTACCAGATGGCGGAGTTGATGATGTCGCCCTGGCGCGACTGGCGCTGTCGAAAAGGCCGGGTGGCGGTGTAGCGGGGCGGGCTGCCCGTGCCTTCCATGCCGCGTTCGCCGCGCAGGTAGTTGAGGCGATTCTCGCCATGGCCGTCGGGGGTGCCTCTGTTCTGGCCCAGGTGCGCCTTTTGCGCTGCATTCAGGGAGGTCCAGCGGAAGGGAACACCCTGGCCCGGCGCGCCCCGGCCGGGGCTGTCATTCCAGGTCAGGACGGTGCGGTTGTCGACATTGGGAAGGGCATCGAGCTGGTCGGCAGTGTGGGCGCTCCAGCCGGTGCCTGTGCCCGTACCCGTGCTGTTGCCAGGGGGCGCGATGGTCCGGGCGGTGATCCAGCCTTTCCATGCCTGCTGGGGGTCGTAGTGGGCGGTGTACAGGCCCACGGCGTTGCGCGTATTGGTGGAGCCGCTGGTGGCGGCGGAGCTGCGGTCGGGTTCGGATTCGGCGTTGATCTGCTGGACGATCTGGCGGAAGGCGGCTGCCAGGTCTGCGCTGCGGTTGACGGCATAGAACTGCCCACGGCCGTTGAGGGCGGCGTGCCACATGTCGTGGCCACGGTCGGCGCTTGTGGCCTTCCATGTGAATGTGCCGTTGGCATAGTCGGCCAGATTGCCGTCATGGCCGTAGGGCACCAGGGAGGTGGGGGCCGTGATTCTTCCTGCCCGGGTGTTGTCGCTGCTGCGGTAGTTGTTCTGGGGGAGGGCTTCATCGCTGAACCCGATGGTGAAGGTCACCATGTGCGGCCAGGTGGCGGGGTCGAAGCGCGGGTTCCAGTACTTGTCCAGTGTGGCGGACGCCCCGCTGGCCCGGTTGGTGAAGGTCTCGGTGCGCGGGGCATTGCGGTACTCGGCCGATGGCCTGACGCTGCCTTGCAGGCGGGCCGGGTCCTGGAGTGGCCTGGCCCAGCTCATGAAGGCCCAGTCGGCGATCGAGGAGGCGGCCTCCGCATCGCGGTAGAGCCGGGTCTGGGCATTGGTGGCGCGGTAGAGGGTGCCGTCGGGAAAATCGTGATCGGCATTGTCATAGTTGGTGGGTGAGGTATTGGCCCTGTCTTGGTTCCAGCCACCATCGGTCAGCAGGATGTGGTAGTTACGCCGGCACCCCAGGAACGGACGCTCCTGTTGCCCGGGGATGGCGGCCCAGGGACTGTTGATGTTCAGCGGCCCTCGCATGTATTCATCGGCCCTCTTCACCATCTGGTGGGTGGGGGTCATTCCGCTTGCGCCGAGTTCGCTGGCCACGAAGGTGAGAAAACGGGCCCGATGGGCCTCATCGAGAACGCGCATGGAGTTGTCCGTGTTGTTGCCCAGCGCGCGCGGGCTGCCGTTCATGACATGCCAGGCCAGGCGGATTTTTCCGGTGGGCAGCAGGGTCTGGTCGCTGAAGACGTCGCGCAGCGCCTGCCTCAATATGTCGACACGGCTGGTGCTCGTGGTGCTGTTCAGCCTTCCCGTCATGCTTCCGGAGTCATCCAGCGACAGGATCACATTCGGCGCCACATAGGGCTCCACCGTGGCTGGCGGCGATTGGGCCAGGTCCAGGCTCTGCGCCCAGCCGCTGGCGGGGCTCCAGGCGGCGGCCGCCAGCGTGGCCAGCACACGGGCCCGCCATGGAATGTATTGCCTCATGGATTTCCTCCCTGCATGGTTGCATCGGCTTTCGGGGCAGGGGCGGGTGCACCTGCGCCTTTTTCTGATTGCTTCGATGACCGCCGAATCTAGGGAGCCTGTGCGGGCCCGTCGCTAGGAAGTTTCTGATTCCAGGCAAAAAAACAGGACTGGCCAGCCCCTGGCAGGGCTTGCGGCGCCGGAACATGGCCGGTGTTCCCTCTGGGCCGGGGCGGGGCAGGCCTCTTGTTTTTTTCAGAGTCAGTCCGGCGCGCCGGGTGCCCGAGGCGAGGCAGGGGAGCGGCGCATGCGGGCTATCGCTCAGCGCCGAACCCGTAGGGGGCGAAGTGGCTGCTGTTCTCATCCACATGCAGCCCCCTGCCCACATACGGGAAGGCCCGCTGCGGGCACTGGTCGCGCTCGCAGACCTTGCATCCCATGCCGATGGGCGTCGCGGCCTCCGGATCTCCGAGATCCAGTCCCTTGGCGTAGACCAGGCGCGACGCGTGCCGGATGTCGCAGCCCAGCCCGATGGAAAAGGTCTTGCGTGGCGACCCGTAGCCGCGCTGGCCGTGCGAGACCGAGCGTGCGATCCACAGATAGCGCCGCCCGTCGGGCATGCTGGCCAGTTGGCGCATGACCTGGTCGGGCTGGCCGAAGGCCTCGTACACGGTCCACAGCGGGCAGGTCCCGCCCGTGCGGCTGAAGTGGAAATGCGTGGCCGACTGGCGCTTGGAGATGTTGCCCGCGCGGTCCACGCGCACGAAGAAGAAGGGCACGCCCGGGGACTCCAGGCGCTGCAGGGTGCTCAGCCGGTGGCAGACCGTCTCGAAGCCCACGCCAAAGCGCTGGCCCAGCAGGTCGATGTCGTAGCGCAGCGCCTCGGCGGCCTCCAGAAAGCGGCCGTAGGGGAGCATCAGGGCGCCGGCAAAGTAGTTGGCCAGGCCCACGCGCGCCAGTTTTCGCGAAGCCGGATCGCTGGTGAAGGACGGCGTGTGGATCAGCCTGTCCAGCAGTTCCCCCATTTCCAGCAGCGCCAGCTGGGTCGCCAGCTGGAAGGCGCGCTGCGCGGGCTCCAGCGCGCTGGACAGCCGCAGCTGGCGCGAGGCGGGGTCGAAGCTGCGCTGGTTCGCTGGCGCATCCTCCACCACATGCAGCTGCACTGCATGGCGGTGCTGCAGGCGGCGGGCCAGCCAGTCCGCCAGAGGCTCCCCGGTGGAGCGGGCTTCGTCGGCAAGGGCCTCCGCCGCACGATCCACCTCGTCGAAATGGTTCTGGTGCGCGAAGAAGAAGTCGCGCACGGCCTCGAACGGCATGGTGCGTGCCTCGGACATGTCCGAGCGGTCGTCGCCCAGTTTCAGCGACAGGCTCTCCAGGCGCTCCATGGCCTCGAGATGGCGGCGGTGCAGGGCGATCACCGCCCGGCCCAGGGCCGGCATCTGCGCGGCCACCTCCTGCAGCTCGGGCAGGGCGATGGATTCGGGCGCATCGGCCAGGGCCTCGCGCAGGCCGCCGACCAGACGGGTCTCCTCGTCTTCCGAGAACTCCTGGATGTCCACGTCCAGTGCGCGGTTGAGCTTGAGCAGCACGGAGACGGTCAGCGGCCGCTGGTTCTGTTCGAGCTGGTTCAGGTAGCTGGGCGACAGCCCCAGCGCGTGGGCCAGGGCGATCTGGGACAGGCCTCGCTCGGAGCGCAGCTTGCGCAGCTTCACACCCATGAAGGTCTTTTTCATGCCGGCCGCTCCTGGGCTGGGATCTTCGCTCCGTCGGCAATATTCGCAATATTCGCAAACATGGGGTATTCGTTTCGCAAGAATTCGCCTTTTCAGGCCTGTCTGAGGTTTGCTATTTTGCGTAAATTGCGAAGCATGACAACACCCCCGGCCATCTTGCAGGAGACCCGCAAATGAACACCACGGCTACCGAAGCGCCCGCAGCCATTGCAGCCGCCGCCTTCAAACCCAAGAAATCCGTTGCCCTGTCAGGCGTGACCGCCGGCAACACGGCCCTGTGCACCGTGGGCCGCTCGGGCAACGACCTGCACTACCGGGGCTATGACATCCTGGACATCGCCGAGGTCTGCGAGTTCGAGGAGATCGCCCACCTGCTGGTGCACGGCAAGCTGCCCACGCGCGCCGAACTGCGTGCCTACAAGACCCGGCTCAAGGCCCTGCGCGGCCTGCCTTCCAGCGTGAAGCTGGCGCTGGAGCAACTGCCCGCGGGCGCCCATCCCATGGATGTGATGCGCACCGGCGTCTCGGCCCTGGGCTGCGTGCTGCCCGAGAAGGAAGACCACAACCTGGCAGGCAGCCGCGACATCGCCGACCGGCTCATGGCCAGCCTGGGCTCCATGCTGCTGTACTGGTACCACTTCAGCAATTCGGGCCGCCGCATCGAGGTGGAGACCGATGACGACTCCATCGGTGGGCACTTCCTGCACCTGCTACACGGGCACAAGCCGTCCGAAGGCTGGGTGCGGGCCATGCACACCTCGCTGAACCTCTATGCCGAGCATGAATTCAACGCCTCCACCTTCACGGCACGCGTGATCGCGGGCACGGGCAGCGACATGTACTCCTCCATCGCGGGCGCCATCGGCGCGTTGCGCGGTCCCAAGCACGGCGGTGCCAACGAGGTGGCCTTCGAGATCCAGAAGCGCTACGACAGCCCCGACGAGGCCGAGGCCGACATCCGCCGCCGCGTGGAGGCCAGGGAGGTCGTCATCGGCTTCGGCCACCCGGTCTATACGGTCAGCGACCCGCGCAACGTGGTCATCAAGGGCGTGGCCAGACGCCTGTCCGACGAGGCGGGGTCGACCAAGATGTACGACATCGCCGACCGGCTGGAAGCGGTGATGTGGGAGGTCAAGAAGATGTTCCCCAACCTGGACTGGTTCAGCGCCGTCAGCTACCACATGATGGGCGTGCCCACGGCCATGTTCACGCCGTTGTTCGTGATCGCGCGCACCAGCGGCTGGGCGGCCCATGTGATCGAGCAGCGCCAGGACAACAAGATCATCCGCCCCAGCGCCAACTACACGGGGCCCGAGGACCAGCAGTTCGTGCCCCTGGATGCGCGTGCCTGACAGGCGGCCGCTGCCCCGCTGAAAGACTTTCCTCGAAACCGGTGGGCGGGCAGCATGCCCGCCCGCATTGCATCCGCCCCATGAACCCCAAGTACAAGAAACCCCTGCCCGGCACCGATCTGCACTACATCGACGCGCGCGCCGCCGTCGATGCCCTGCAGCCCGGCGCCTGGGCCTGCCTGCCCTATACCGCGCGCATCCACGCCGAGAACCTCGTGCGCCGTGCCGATCCCGCCCATTTGAACAACTACCTGCGCCAGCTCGTCCAGCGCCGCCGCGACATCGACTTCCCCTGGTTCCCCGTGCGCGTGGTCTGCCACGACATCCTGGGCCAGACCGCCCTCGTGGACCTGGCCGGCCTGCGCGACGCCATCGCCAAGGAGGGCAGCGACCCCGCCCAGGTCAACCCCGTCGTGCCGGTCCAGCTCATCGTCGACCATTCGCTGGCCGTGGAGTGCGGCGGCTCCGATCCCGACGCCTTTGCCAGGAACCGCGCCATCGAGGACCGCCGCAACGAGGACCGCTTCCACTTCATCGAGTGGACCAAGAAGGCCTTCGCCAACGTGGACGTGATCCCCGCGGGCAACGGCATCATGCACCAGATCAATCTGGAGAAGATGTCCCCCGTCGTCCATGTCCAGGACGGCCTGGCCTTCCCCGACACCTGCGTGGGCACCGACTCGCACACCCCCCATGTCGACGCCCTGGGCGTGATCGCCGTGGGCGTCGGCGGGCTGGAGGCCGAGAACGTGATGCTGGGCCGCGCCTGCTGGATGCGCCTGCCCGACATCGTGGGCGTGCGGCTCGCGGGCCGGCGCCAGGGCGGCATCACCGCCACCGACATCGCCCTGGCGCTGACCGAGTTCCTGCGCCGCGAGAAGGTCGTGGGTGCCTATGTGGAATTCTTCGGCGAGGGCGCCGACAGCCTGAGCGTCGGCGACCGGGCCACCATCTCCAACATGTGCCCCGAGTACGGCGCCACGGCCGCGCTGTTCTCCATCGACCAGCAGACCATCGACTACCTGCGCCTGACCGACCGCAGCCCCGAGCAGGTGCGCCTGGTCGAGACCTATGCCAGAACCACGGGCCTGTGGAGCACCGACTTGCAGACCGCGCACTACGAGCGCGTGCTGGACTTCGACCTGTCGGCCGTGGTGCGCAACATGGCCGGGCCGTCCAACCCGCACCGGCGCCTGCCCACCTCGGCCCTGGCCGAGCGCGGCATCGCCGATGCCGCCAGGCTGGCCGCCGGCCGGCAGCAGGAGTCCGAAGGCCTGATGCCCGACGGCGCCGTCATCATCGCCGCCATCACCAGCTGCACCAACACCAGCAACCCGCGCAACGTCATCGCCGCAGCCTTGCTGGCGCGCAATGCCAACCGCCTGGGCCTGGCGCGCAAGCCCTGGGTCAAATCCTCGCTGGCGCCCGGCTCCAAGGCCGTGGAGCTGTATCTGAAGGAGGCCGGGCTGCTCACCGAGCTGGAGCAACTGGGCTTTGGCATCGTGGCCTTTGCCTGCACCACCTGCAACGGCATGAGCGGCGCGCTGGAGCCCGCCATCCAGCAGGAGATCATCGAGCGCGACCTCTACGCCACGGCCGTGCTGTCGGGCAACCGCAACTTCGACGGCCGCATCCACCCCTATGCCAAACAGGCCTTCCTGGCCTCGCCGCCGCTGGTCGTGGCCTATGCGATCGCGGGCACCATCCGCTTCGATATCGAAAACGACGTGCTGGGCGTGGCCGAGGGCCGCGCGATCCGCCTGAAGGACCTGTGGCCGACCGACGAGGAGATCGACGCCATCGTCGCGCAGGCCGTCAAGCCCGCGCAGTTCCGCGCCGTCTACGAGCCCATGTTCGCCATCCACCGGGACGACGGCGGGCGGGTGGCCCCGCAGTACGACTGGCGCCCGCAATCCACCTACATCCGCCGCCCGCCCTACTGGGACACCGAAGGCGTGGGCGCGCTGGCGGCCTTCCCGCGCACGCTGACCGGCATGCGCCCGCTGGCCCTGCTGCCCGACAACATCACCACCGACCACCTCTCGCCCTCCAACGCCATCCTGGCCGACAGCGCGGCCGGCGAATACCTGGCGCGCATGGGCCTGCCCGAGGAGGACTTCAACTCCTACGCCACCCACCGCGGCGACCACCTCACCGCCATGCGCGCCACCTTCGCCAACCCGCAGCTGGTCAACGAAATGGCCGTCATCGACGGCGTGCAGCACCAGGGCTCGCTGGCCCGCATCGAGCCCGAAGGCCGCGTGGTGCGCATGTGGGAGGCCATGGAAACCTACCTGAACCGGCGCCAGCCGCTGATCATCATCGCGGGCGCCGACTACGGCCAGGGCTCCAGCCGCGACTGGGCCGCCAAGGGCGTGCGCCTGGCCGGCGTGGAGACCGTGGTGGCCGAAGGCTTCGAGCGCATCCACCGCACCAACCTGATCGGCATGGGCGTGCTGCCGCTGGAGTTCCTGCCCGGCACCGACCGCAAGACCCTGGGGCTGGACGGCACGGAGATCTACGGCGTGGAAGGCGAGCGCACGCCGGGCGCCCAGCTCACGCTGGTGATACAGCGGCGCGAAGGCCAGGTGCTGCGCGTGCCCGTGACCTGCCGGCTGGACACGGCCGAGGAGGTGTCGGTGTACGAGGCCGGAGGGGTGCTGCAGCGCTTTGCCCAGGATTTCCTGGCGCGGCGGCGCCTGAAGGCCGTTGACCAAGGCACCGAGGGGCCGCAGCGGGCGCACCCCGATGGAAGCAGGGTGCGTGTGCCCGGCGTCCGCGCCTGAAGCCGGGCAAGTCCGGAACACGCGCCGGCACGGGCTGCATCGACACAGCGACCGAGGCGTTTCAGCGCTTCATCATGCCTTGAGCCGCTCCTTCGCCAGCCTGGTGCCTTGCGCCAGCGCTTGCAGCTTGCGCCAGGCCACGTCCCGCGCCATCGGAGCCAGGCCGCAGTTAGTGCACGGGAACAGCCGCTCCTTGGGCACGAATTCCAGTGCCCGGCCGATGGTGTCGGCCACTTCCTCGGGGGTCTCCACCACGTCGCTGGCCACGTCGATCACGCCGACCATCACGTCCTTGCCGGCCAGCAGCTGCATCAGGTCAGGCGGCACGTGGGAGTGGATGCATTCCAGGCTCACCTGGTCGATGCGGCTGCGGGCGAGGGCCGGGAACACGGTTTCGTACTGGCGCCATTCGTCGCCCAGGGTGCTCTTCCAGTCGGTATTGGCCTTGATGCCGTAGCCATAGCAGATGTGCACCGCCGTCGTGCAGCTCAGGCCCTGCGCCGCGCGCTCCAGCGCCTGCACGCCCCAGTCGGCGGCATCCTTCATGTAGACATTGAAGGCGGGTTCGTCGAACTGGATGATGTCCACGCCATCGGCCTGCAGGGCCAGTGCTTCCTGGTTGAGCAGTTCCGCGAACGCAAAGGCCATCTTGACCCGGTCGCCGTAGAAGCGGTCCGCCACGGTGTCGACGATGGTCATGGGGCCGGGCAGGGTGAACTTCAGCTTCTTCTTCGTGTGAGCACGCGCCAGCTGCGCTTCAAAGGCATGCACGCGGCCCTTCAGGCGCAGGGCCGACACCACCTGCGGCACCATGGCGTCGTAGCGGTTGTCGCGGATGCCCATCTTCACCTTGTTCTCGAAGTCGATGCCTTCGACCTGCTCCAGGAAGCCGTGAACGAAATGCTGTCGCGACTGCTCGCCGTCGCAGACGATGTCCAGGCCGGCATCTTCCTGGGCCTTGATCCACAGCAGCGTCGCATCGGCCTTGGCCTGGCGCAGCGCATCGCCCTCGGCCTTCCACTGGGGCCAGAGCTTGTTGGTTTCAGCCAGCCAGGCGGGCTTGGGCAGGCTGCCGGCGATGGAGGTTTCAAACATTCGAGGGTTCCTTTGAGGCAAAGAGGGTGGCGGGTATTTTCGGGATGGACCGGCACGGGTGGCCTCGTGATGGGACGCTGGAAAGCGCCGTCATGACGGGCCTGTTTTCCCGGTGGGTCAGAGCGTGCAATCGGCAGTCCATCGGTCAAGAACATGCTTGTACGGCCGGATGAAATGCTCCTGCGCGAACTTCCCCTGCTTGACCGCCAGCTGGCTGCGTTCTTCCCGGTCGTAGACGATCTGCGTCAACGAGTAATCCGGATTCTTCAGGCTCGGCTGGTAGATTTTTCCCGCCGCGCAATTGGCGTTGTAGATTTCGGGGCGATAGATCTTCTGGAATGTTTCCATGGTGCTGATGGTGCCGATCAGCTCCAGATTCGTGTAGTCGTGCAGCAGGTCGCCATGAAAGTAGAAAGCCAGCGGGGCCACGCTTTTCGGGGGCATGAAAAAGCGGACCTGCATCCCCATTTTTGCGAAGTATCGATCGGTCGAGGACAGTTCATCCTGGTGGTATTCGACGCCCAGTATCGGATGCTGGTTGCCGGTATGCCGGTAGGTCTTGCCGG
This sequence comes from Delftia tsuruhatensis, assembly GCF_903815225.1. Lineage (NCBI taxonomy): Bacteria > Pseudomonadati > Pseudomonadota > Betaproteobacteria > Burkholderiales > Comamonadaceae > Delftia > Delftia tsuruhatensis. Next base: position 4,666,234 of record NZ_LR813084.1, on the reverse strand, counting down.
TCGAGGCGCTGATGCAGATGACGGGCCGCTTGGCGAAGCGCTTCCTGTAGGCGTCCGAGCCGACGAATTGCCTGAACAGCATGCCATGCAGGTCGCCGAAATCGTCCGGAGTGCCGAACTCGGGCCGATGGGCGTTGTACTCGGGAAGCAAGATGCTGAAGTCGTAGTCGCGCACGTAGGAGGAGAAGTTGTTCCCCACGATGCCGGCTGTGCGCTGGTTCGTCTTTCTGTCGAGAACATGGGTCTGCAGTATCTCGATCAACGGAAATGCGCCATGGCTTGTCTGGTTGCCGATGGCCATTTCGACCGAGATGATCTCGAGTTCGACGCCGTATCGGTCTCTGCTGGGGTTGTCCCAGTGCGCCAGGTCGTTGAAGCGGTTGTCAATCATCCTCAGCGTGTTGCGCAGGTTCTGCTGGCGGCTCTTTCCCCTGGCCAGATTGGCAAAGTTGGTGGTGAGGCGCGTGCTGTCCGACGGGCAATAGTTCTCATCGAAGCGGATGCTCCTGAGGTGAAAGCCGAGTTCTTCGTTCATGGCGATTCAGGGATTGGTTATGGGAGATGAAGCTGGACTCCACCTGCAGGCGGCAGCCATTTCCTCTGCAGGGAGGATCGGGGCGGCGGCTCGGGGGAGCCCAAACGAACAATGCAAGCGGATGGTAGGGTGGTGAATCGATGAAGTAAAATGGTCTTATTTCACTAATCAATGAGTGAAATTCATTTGAACGCGTGGGCACATCGGCCCCGGCCGTAGCTTGCGATTCCTCGCCGAACCATGCCCGTCAGCCGCGCCATGGATGCCTGTGCACCAGGCCTGTGCAAAGTTTCCGAAATGTGGTTTCCCCGCATGCCTGGAGGCCATGGCCGGTTGGGTTGGCGTCTTTCTTGCTTTATTCTCGGGACCCATCGCGGCAGGCCCGTGCTGGTGCGGGCCCGTCTTTCTCCTGTCTGCGGCAGGACCACTTGAGGAAACTTCGATGACTGATCTTCACAAACGCTCCCTGATCAAGGTGGCAGCGCTGTCGGCCGTGGCCGCCGCCGCGCTGGCCGGCTGTGGCAAGAAGGAAGAGGCCGCTCCCGCGCCTGCTCCCGCTGCCGAGGCCCCCGCTGCCGCCGCGACCGAGCCGCTGAAGATCGCCTTCGCCTACGTGGGCCCTGTCGGCGACGGTGGCTACACCTTCGCCCATGACCAGGGCCGCAAGGCGCTGGAAAAGGAATTCGGCGACAAGATCAAGACCTCCTACGTGGAAAGCGTGCCCGAGGGCGCCGACGCCGAGCGCGTGCTGCGCGACATGGCCGCCAACGGCAACAAGCTGGTCTTCGGCACCACCTTCGGCTACATGGAGCCCATCCAGAAGATCGCGCCCGACTTCCCCGACGTGAAGTTCGAGCACGCCACCGGCTACAAGACCGCCGCCAACGTGAGCACCTACGACAGCCGCACCTATGAGGGCGCCTACCTGGCCGGCATCATCGCGGGCTCGATGACCAAGTCCAACGTGCTGGGCGTGGTCGGTTCCGTGCCGATTCCCGAGGTGCTGCGCAACATCAACAGCTTCACGCTGGGTGCCCAGTCGGTGAACCCCAAGATCACCACCAAGGTGGTCTGGGTCAATGAGTGGTTCGCTCCTCCGAAGGAAACCGAAGCCGCGACCTCGCTGATCAACGGCGGCGCCGACATCCTGTTCCAGAACACCGATTCGCCCGCCGTGCTCAAGACCGCCGAGGAAAAGGGCAAGCGCGCCTTCGGCTGGGATTCGGACATGACGGCCTATGGCCCCAAGGCCCACCTGGCCTCGGCCATCATCAACTGGACGCCTTACTACACCAAGACCGTGCGCGACATGCTGGACGGCAAGTGGAGCAGCCAGCAGACCTGGTGGGGCGTGAAGGAAGGCGCGATCGACATCGTCTCGCTGGCCGAGGACGTGCCCGCCGAGGCCAAGGCCAGGATCGAGGAAGTCAAGAAGGGTCTGAAGGACGGCACGTTCCAGATCTGGAAGGGCCCGATCGCCGGCCAGGACGGCAAGGAGCTGCTGGCCGCGGGCGCCGTGGCCGAGGACAAGTTCCTCACCGGCATCGACTTCTACGTCAAGGGCGTGGAAGGCAAGGTGCCGGGCAAGGACAGCAAGTAAGACGCATTGCACGGCCCGGCGCGATGCCGGGCCGTCGCGCAGCCAAGGCCGCCTGCGGGCGGCCTTGGCGTTGGTGCGCCGCAGCGGCGTGGCCCGCCTGCGTGGGTTTATGCTCACTGCTGGCCGCCGCATGCCGGCGGCCGCGCAACAACAGACGACAAGAGATTCCCCCCCATGATCGAAAACACCTTCTGGCACCCGGTGGCCCAGGCCTGCGAAGTCCTGGACGCACCGCTGGGCGTACAGCTGCTGGGCCAGCCCGTCGTGCTCTGGCGCGACCCCCAGGGCCAGGTCCGCGCCTTCCTGGACCGCTGCCCGCATCGCGGCGCGCGCCTGTCCATGGGGCGCGTGGACAACGGCCAGCTCGAATGCCCGTACCACGGCTGGCAGTTCGCCGGCAGTGGCCAGTGCGTCAAGGTGCCTGCCTTGCCCAGTTTCACGCCGCCGGCATCGCAGTGCGTCAAGGCCTTCGAGGCGCAGGAGGCCCATGGCCTGGTGTGGGTGCGGCTGGCCCCGGGCGAGCAGGAGGCTGCGCTGCCGGCCTTCGGCGCCGAGACCGACGAGCACCTGCGCAAGCTCAACTGCGGGCCCTATGACGTGGCCGCCAGCGCGCCGCGCATCATCGAGAACTTCCTGGACATGTCGCACTTCGGCTTCGTGCATGAGGGCTGGCTGGGCAGCCGCGATGCCACGGCCATCGAGGCCTATGCCGTGGAGGCCACGCCCACCGGCGTGCTGGCCACGGGCTGCAAGGCCGTGCAGCCGCAGTCCAACCTGCATTCGACCAGCGCCGCCGAGGTCGAGTACACCTACGAGGTCACGGCGCCCTACGCGGCCGTGCTGACCAAGGTCCCCGAGTCCGGCACCACCAAGGCCGGCTGGCGAGAGTCCATCGCCCTGTTCATCTGCCCGGTCACGCCCGAGACCAGCCGCGTCTGGTTCCGCCTGGCCGTGGCCGATTTCGATTCGCCCGACGCGCAGTTGCAGGAGTTCCAGCACACCATCTTCTGCCAGGACCAGCCTGTGCTGGAGTCGCAGCAGCCCAAGTGCCTGCCGCTGGATCCGCGCGCCGAAATGCACTCTGCGGCCGACCGCATGTCGTCCGCCTACCGCCGCTACCTCAAGGCCAGCGGCATCACCTTCGGAGTCTGCTGATGAACGCCAACATCCCCCAGGTGGCCGCAGCCCATCTGCCGTCCCTGCTCAAGGCCATGCCCAAGGCCGAGCTGCACATGCACATCGAAGGCTCGCTGGAGCCCGAGTTGATCTTCGCCCTGGCCCAGCGCAACGGCGTGAAGCTGCCCTATGCCAGCGTGGAGGAGCTGCGCCGCGCCTACGCCTTCACCGACCTGCAGAGCTTTCTGGACATCTACTACGCGGGCGCCAGCGTGCTGCTGTACGAGCAGGACTTCTACGACATGGGGCGGGCCTACCTCCACCGCGCCGCGCAGGACAACGTGGTCCATGCCGAGATCTTCTTCGATCCCCAGACCCACACGCACCGCGGCGTGGGCATGGAGACCGTGATCAACGGCCTGTACCGCGCCTGCCGCGATGCCGAGATCGAGCAGGGCATCTCGTCCGCCCTGATCCTGAGCTTCCTGCGCCATCTCAGCGAGGAGGATGCCTTCGCCACGCTGGAGGCCGCGCTGCCGCTGCGCGACCGCTTCATCGGCGTGGGCCTGGACAGCAGCGAGGTCGGGAACCCTCCCGAGAAGTTCGCGCGCGTGTTCGCGCGCTGCCGCGAGCTGGGCCTGCATGTGGTGGCCCACGCGGGCGAGGAAGGTCCGCCCGCCTATATCTGGGGCGCGCTGGACGTGTTGCACTCCGAGCGCATAGACCACGGGGTGCAGGCCATCCACGACGCGGCACTGATGCAGCGCCTGGTGCGCGATGGCGTGCCGCTGACCGTGTGCCCGCTGTCCAACCTCAAGCTGTGCGTGGTCTCCGACCTGGCCCGGCACAACCTGCCGCAGCTGCTGGAGGCCGGGCTCAAGGTCACGGTCAATTCCGATGATCCGGCCTACTTCGGCGGCTACGTCAACGAGAACTACCTGCAGCTGTTCGCGGCCACCGGCATGGGCGCGGGCGAGGCCTGGCAGCTGGCGACCAACAGCTTCGATGCCAGCTTCGTCACGCCCCAGCAGCGCGCCCACTGGATGCGCCAGCTGGAGGCCGTGTTCGCCCGCCATGCGGCCATGGCCTGAGCCTGGTCAGGCCAGCGCCTGTCGTAGGCGCCCGGCATAGTCCTCCAGGGCCTGCATGCCGGGTTCCTTGCGGGGCCAGCCCAGGCCCACGCCGTCGCCCTCGTGGCGCGGCAGCACATGCAGATGGAAGTGGAATACCGTCTGCCCGCCGGCCGCGCCATTGGCCTGGAACAGGCTGATGCCCTCGGGGTCGAAGGCCGTCTGCACGGCCTGGGCCATGCGCCGGGCCGTGCGCATCACGGCGCCGGCCTCCTCGGGCGTCAGGTCCAGCAAGGTCACGGCATGGCGCTTGCTGGCCACCAGCACATGGCCGGGATTGACCTGGCCGATGTCCATGAAGGCGATGGTCTGCTCATCCTCCCAGACCTTGGCGGACGGAATCTCGCCGGCCACGAGGCGGCAGAAGATGCACTGGCCCGGGGGCGAGGTGTCGACGAACATCGGCATGGTCTTGTACTCCTTGGTGGTTGAAATTTGCCGGTGATCTTAGTGGACGCTATCCGCCTGGGCATATACCGGCCATAAGCGCAGGCCCGGGTAGCGGCCGCGGGCCCTGCCTATAATCGCGCCCCGCACCGGCCGCTGCCCATGGCCGGTGCGTTTTCATTTCCGGGCCATGTAGAGGAACACCATGTACAAAAACCTCGCAGCCGCCATCGCGGCCGCCAGTCTTGTATCCACGGCCCTGGCCCAAGGCCATGCCACCCGTTCCCCCGCAGCAGACACCGCGCCGCTCAAGGCGGCCTTCGTCTATCTGACGCCCGTGCTCGACGCGGGCTGGACGCGCCAGCACGACGAAGGCCGGCGCGCGTTGCAGTCGGCCCTGGGCCCGCGCGTGCGGACCAGCGCCGTGGACAGCGTGCCCGAAGGCCCCGATGCCGAACGCGTGCTGCGCGACCTGGCCGCCTCGGGCAACCGGCTGATCTTCACCACCAGCTTCGGCTACACCGAGTCCGTGATGCGCGTGGCGCGCGACTTCCCGCAGGTGAGGTTCGAGTCGGTCACGGGCTTCAAGCGCGCGGACAACGTGGCCACGTCGAATGCGCGCTACTACGAGGGCCGCTACCTGTCGGGCATTGCCGCGGGCCGCGCCAGCAGGACGGGCGTGGCCGGCTTCGTGGTCGGCTTTCCGATTCCCGAAGTGCTGCAGGGCATCAATGCCTTCACGCTGGGAATGCGCTCGGTCAACCCAAAGGCCACGGTCAAGGTGGTCTGGCTGGATACCTGGTTCGACCCGCCGCGCGAGCGCGACGCGGCCATGGCGCTGTTCAACGGCGGCGTGGACGTGGTGTCCTTCCAGGTCGCCTCCACGGCCGTGATGCAGGCGGCCCAGGAGCGCGGGCGCATGGCCATCGCCTACCACTCGGACATGCGCAAGGACGGGCCCGATGCACAGCTGCTGGCCGTCACCCACCAGTGGGGCGACTACTACACGGCGCGCGCCAGGGCCGTGCTGGATGGGCGCTGGAAAAGCCAGGACACCTGGGGCGGCGTGCGCGAGGGCATGATCCGCGTCGAGGGCTTCGGCCCCCGTTTGCCGGCTGCCGTGCGCGAGGAGGTGCTGTCGCGCCAAAGGGAGATGGCACAGGGCCGCCTGCATCCGTTCAAGGCGGGCAGCGAGCCGATCCGCGACAACCAGGGCCGGGTGCGCGTGCCCGCCGGCAAGCAGCTGGAGGACGCGCAGATCCTGCAGATGAACTGGCTGGTGGACGGCGTGCAGGCCACGCTGCCCCAGTGATCTTCGCGTAAACCCTAGGGCGGCGCCCGCCGATGGCGCCTATAGCGATGCGGATATGGAAGGCGGGAGGCGGCCCGCTAAGCTTGGCACCATGCAAATCTATAGATCCTCACTGCTGCGTTTTGCCGACGATGGCCAGGCGCTCTACGATGAAGACGGCCTGCTGGCCATCGCGCCGGACGACAAGGGCCGCCAGCGCGTGGTGGCTGCCGGCAGCTGGCAGGCACTGCAGGCGCATTACACGGGCCGCCCCGGCGTGCAGTTCACGCACCTGCCGGGGCGCCTCCTGGCGCCGGGCTTCATCGACCTGCATATCCACTATCCGCAGACCGATGTGATCGGCGCGCCGGCTCCGGGCCTGCTGCCCTGGCTGGAGAAGTACACCTTCCCGCATGAGTCGGCCTTTCGCGAGCGCGACCACGCGGACGCGGTGGCGCAATTCTTCCTGGATGAACTGTTGCGCAACGGCGTGACCACGGCCCTGGCCTTCGCGACCTCGCATCCCGGATCGGTCGATGCGCTCATGCAGGCCTCGCAGGCCCGCAGCATGCGCATGATCACCGGCAAGGTGCTGCAGGACCGCCACAGTCCCGACGGCGTGCGCGACCAGACCGAGCAGAGCCTGATCGATACCGAGGCCCTCATCCGGCGCTGGCACGGCGTGGACCGCCTGGGCTATGCCATCACGCCGCGCTTTGCGCCCACCAGCACGCATGCGCAGCTGCGCGGCGCGGGCGAACTGGCCGCGCGCTACGGCGATGTCTGGATCCAGTCGCATGTGGCCGAGAACCTGGACGAGGTGCGCTGGGTGGCCGAGCTGTTTCCCAAGGCGCGCAGCTACCTGTCCGTCTATGACGATTTCGGGCTGATGCGCGAGCGCGCCGTCTATGCGCACTGCATCCACCTGGACGACGAGGACCGCGCCCTGCTGCGCGAACGCCGCACGGCCGCCGCCGTGAGCCCGACCAGCAACCTGTTCCTGGGCAGCGGCTTCTTCGACTTCGCGCGCGCCGATGCCGCGCAGTTCCTCTACGGCCTGGCCAGCGATGTGGGCGGCGGCATGAGCTTCAGCCCCTTCAGGACCATGCAGGCCGCCTACGTGGCCGGTCGCGAGGGCCAGACCAAGCAGGGCCTGAGCCTGTCGCCCGGCAACCTGTGGTGGCAGCACACGGCGGGCGCGGCGCGCGCGCTGGGACTGGCCGGGCAGGTCGGCAACCTGCAGCCCGGCTGCGAGGCCGACTTCGTGGTGATCAACCCCGCCTGCACGCCGCTGCTGGAGCGCAAGACGCGCCAGGCCGCGAGCCTGGACGAACTGTTGTTCGCCATGATCATCCTGGGCGATGACCGCCTGATCGAGCGCACCGTGATTTCTCAAGCAAAATAGCGCCTTTGCGCCAGTGCCCGGCCGGGTGCCGGCGCTTGCACAAGGACAGCAGGAAATTGCCATGAGCATCAAGAGCGACAAGTGGATCCGTCGCATGGCCGAGGATCACGGCATGATCGAGCCCTTCGAGCCGGGCCAGGTCCGTGCGGTCGATGGCAGGAAGATCATCAGCTACGGCACCAGCAGCTACGGCTACGACATCCGCTGCGCACCCGAATTCAAGGTGTTCACCAACATCCACAGCACCGTGGTGGACCCCAAGAACTTCGATGAGAAGAGCTTCGTCGACTTCGAGGGCGACAGCTGCATCATCCCGCCCAACAGCTTCGCGCTGGCGCGCACGGTCGAGTACTTCCGCATCCCGCGCAACGTGCTGACCATCTGCCTGGGCAAGAGCACCTATGCGCGCTGCGGCATCATCGTCAACGTCACGCCCTTCGAGCCCGAATGGGAAGGCTATGTGACGCTGGAGTTCTCCAACACCACGCCGTTGCCGGCACGCATCTATGCGGGTGAAGGCTGCGCCCAGGTGCTGTTCTTCGAGAGCGATCCCGACGATGTCTGCGAGGTCAGCTACCGCGACCGTGGCGGCAAGTACCAGGGCCAGGTGGGCGTCACCCTGCCGAAGGCCTGATTGATCGTGACCCGCAGGAAAGGCCCGCAGCACATGCTGCGGGCCTTTTTCATTCCACCAGCGCCGGGGCGGCGTCGATGCGCGAATGCGCGCCGCAGCTCTCGCGTCGCGCGGCGGCGGCCGAGGCCATGAGCCAGCAGACGTCGAGCTGGTTGCGCAGCGCGTGGCCGGCGGCGGGCTCCAGCGCCTGGCGCCATGCGGCAATGCGTTGCAGCGCGTGGGCCAGTCCCTGGTCGCTGCGCTGTATGCCCACGCAGTCATGCATGAGCTGGCGCAGTTGCTGCTCCACGGCGGCGGTATCCACTGCCTGAAGGCTGGACCCCATGGGGCCGGCGACATGCGCGGGCGCCTGGACGGCGGCCGGCTGCTGTGCGATGGCCCGGGCCGCCGCGCGCCCCATCACCACGCATTCGAGCAGGGAATTGCTGGCCAGCCGGTTGGCGCCATGCAGGCCGGTGCGCGCCACCTCGCCGATGGCATGCAGGTCCTGAAGGTCCGTGCGCCCGTCGATGCCGGCCAGCACGCCGCCGCAGGCGTAGTGGGCACAGGGCGCCACGGGGATCGGCTGCGTGGCGATGTCGATGCCGTGCGCGGCGCACAGCGCCATGATGGCCGGGAAGTGCGCCTGCAGCCAGGGCCGGGGCCGGTGGCTGATGTCCAGGTGCACGAAGGCCAGTCCGTGGCGGGCCATCTCGTGCCAGATGGCGCGCGCCACGATGTCGCGCGGCGCCAGCTCGGCCCGGGCGTCGTGCAGGGGCATGAAGCGCGTGCCGTCGGGCAGGCGCAGCAGGGCGCCCTCGCCGCGCAGCGCCTCGGAGACCAGGCCGGCGGCGCGCCCGTCCACCTGCAGCGCCGTGGGGTGGAACTGCATGAACTCCAGGTCGCCCACGCGGCAGCCCGCGCGCCAGGCCATGGCCAGACCGTCGCCCGTGGCGGTGGCGGGGTTGGTGGTGCAGGGGTAGACCTGTCCCATCCCGCCCGTGGCAAGCACGGTGCGGCCCGCATGCCAGTGGCGCAGGGTCTGGTCGGGCATGCGCACCAGTGCACCTTCGCAGCGCGCGGGCTGGCCCGCGGTCAGCAGGTCGAGGGCGCTGGTGTGCTCGTGCAGCGCGATGTTCGGGCGCGCGCGGCAGGCGCGCAGCAGGGCCGCATGCACGGCCTGGCCCGTGGCGTCGGCCGCATGCACGATGCGGCGCCTGCCGTGGCCGCCTTCGCGTGTCAGGTGCAGGCGGCCGTCCGCCTCGCGGGTGAAGGGCACGCCGTGGGCGAGCAGCCATTCGATGGCCGCGGGAGCCTGTTCGAGGATGGCGCGCACGGCCCGGGCGTCGCACTGGCCGGCGCCGGCCACGAGCGTGTCCTGCACATGCGCGTCCAGGCTGTCTTCGGCATCGAGCACGGCCGCGATGCCGCCCTGGGCCCAGGCGCTGGCGCATTCGTCGGCCGCACCCTTGCTGAGCAGACTCACGCGCAGGTGCGCGGGCAGCGACAGCGCCGTGGCCATGCCGGCCAGGCCCGCGCCGATGATCAGGACGTCCGTGGAGGGCTGGGTCATGGCGTTCTCCTCAGGCGGGGCCGAAGTGGCGGAACAGGGCCTGGTCATGCGCCAGGTCCCCGCTGGCGCGCACGGGCTGGCGGTGGCCGGCGGCGAAGGCCAGCATGCGCTCGATGGGGCGGCGCGCGGCCTCGGCGGTGGCGGGGTCCACCTCGATGGCGCACAGGCCCTGCTCCAGTGCCTGCTCGACGCCGGACAGGCTGTTCATCGCCATCCAGGGGCACATGGCGCAGCTCTTGCAGGTGGCGCCCTGGCCGGCCGTGGGCGCGGGCAGGAAGGTCTTGCCCGGGTAGCGCATGCGCATGTCGTGCAGGATGCCCTGGTCGGTGGCCACGATGAAGGTGTCGGTGGCCAGCCGGCCGGCCGCGTTGATGAGCTGGGTGGTCGAGCCCACCACGTCGGCCTGGGCGGCCACGGCGGCCGGCGACTCGGGGTGGACCAGGATGGCGGCGTGCGGGTGCTCCCGCGCCATGGCGGTCAGCTCGTCGGCCTTGAACTCGTCGTGGACCAGGCAGGAGCCGTGCCACAGCAGCATGTCGGCGCCGGTCTGGCGCTGGATGTAGGCGCCCAGGTGGCGATCCGGTGCCCACAGGATCTTCTCGCCGCAGGCGTGCAGGTGGGCCACGATGTCCTGGCCCACCGAGGAGGTGACCACCCAGTCGGCGCGCGCCTTCACGGCCGCGCTGGTGTTGGCGTAGACCACGACGGTGCGGTCGGGGTGGGCATCGCAGAAGGCGCTGAAGGCATCGGCCGGGCAGCCCAGGTCCAGCGAGCAGCTGGCGTCGTCATCGGGCATGAGCACGCGCTTTTCGGGGCTCAGGATCTTGGCGGTCTCTCCCATGAAGCGCACGCCGGCCACGACCAGGGTGGAGGCGGGGTGTTGCGCACCGAAGCGCGCCATCTCCAGGGAGTCGCCCACGCAGCCGCCGGTCTCGCGCGCCAGGTCCTGGAGCTCGCCATCGACGTAGTAGTGGGCCGCCAGCACGGCGTCGTGCTCCTGCAGCAGGGCGCGTATGCGCTCGGCCGTCCGCTGGCGCTGGAGGCGGTTCTGCTCGGGGGGGACTCGGGCCCAGGCTTCGCCGATGCCGCACTGGCCGGCGATGGGGAACTGGGGCTTGTCGTACTGCACGGATTTGAGCTGCATGGTGGCCGTCCGGATCTGGGAGGAAAGGCTGGTGATGGCTGCAAATGATATGCTCAATTTGAGTATTAGTGTGATGTTTTTTCCGCATGCCTGTCGTGCGGAAAAAGGGGAACTAGCGCTGCAGCCGGACGTTGTTGCGGCCCGCGCCCTTGGCTTCGTAGAGCGCCTCGTCTCCACGGCGCAGCATGGCGGCGGCCGTGTCCGTGGTGCCGCGCAGCGTGGCCACGCCCATGCTGGCGGTGACGGGCTCGCCGTGGGCCATGGGGCTGTGCGCCAGCAGCTCGCGCAGTTGTTCCGCGATGGTCACGGCCGCGTCGGCCGTGGTGTCGGGCAGCAGGGCCAGGAATTCCTCGCCGCCCATGCGCGCCAGCACATCGGACTCGCGCAGGCGCAGGCGCAGGACGCGAGCCAGGGTGCGCAGTACCGCGTCGCCCTTGTCGTGGCCGTGCTGGTCGTTGATGCGCTTGAAATGGTCCACATCGATGACCAGCACGCTCAAGGGCCGGCCGCTGCGGCGGGCCAGTGCCATGGCGAAGTCCAGCTGGAACTCGAAGCCGCGGCGGTTGAGCAGGCCGGTCAGCGGGTCGCTGCGCGCCTGGTGCTCCAGCTCGGTGTTGGCCTGCTGGAGCTGCAGCGTGCGTTCACGCACCTGGCACTCCATGGCTTCGTTGGCCGATTGCAACTGGGCGATGCTGCCGCGCAGCGCCTCGGACAGGCGCTGCACTTCGCGGCTGCTGTGCAGCCGGGGAATGTCGGCGGCCGCGCCGCTGCCATGGATGTCGTTGGCCGCGCGGGCCAGGCGCTTGAGGTCCTGACTCAGCCTGCGCGCCACCAGCCAGGCGATGACGGCCGCCAGCAGCGCGGCGGCCAGGCCGCCGGCCAGCACCTGGTGCATGGCCTGGCGCGCGGGCGCGTAGGCGCTGTCCTGGGGCTGGCGGGCCACGATGTGCCAGCCCATGTCCGTGGTCTGGCTGCGGGCCTGCAAGGCAACGGTCGCGGTCAGGAAGCGCCGGGGACTGTCCCGCCATTGCGCGATCTGCACGGGCAGCAGGGCGGATCCGGGCGACAGGGCGTGCGTCACCGGCAGGCGCTGGTCCAGCTCGGTCCAGCGCTGCAGGCTGTCGCCCGGGGCATGCAGGAGGCGGCCGTTGCGGTCGAAGATGAACAGCTCGATCTGGCGGTCGCCACTGTCGGCCTGCTGCAGCGTTCGCATGGTCTCGCGCACCCATTGCCAGCTGCTGTGCATGCACAGCACGCCCTGCGTGAGGCCTCCCACCCGGATGGGGGCGGCGAAGTCCATGAAGCGCTGGGCGCTGCCGTCGGGCGTGGGGGGAAGCAGGGCGGTCAGTTGCGAGGAACTGCGCACATCGCCGACATGCACGCGCTGCAGTCCCGGTTCGAACCAGGGCCGGTCGCTGACATCGCTGTTGAGCAGCAGCCGGTCGGTGGCGCTGCGCACCGTGCCTTCGGCATCGGCCACGCCGATCCAGAGATTGGAGGGGGTCAGTACGCGGGCGCGGTTGAGCAGGGCGTCCACGCCGGGGGCATCCAGGCCCTGGACCCACAACTCGGGGGAGGCCGCCAGCACCTGCACGGTGTGGGCGCGGTCGAACAGCCCGTTGGCCAGCTCCCGCGAAGCATTGGAGGCCACGGTGTGCAGCGAATTGCTGACTTCCTGCTCCATGCGCCAGCGCAGCAGCTCGCCGAAAGCCAGGGACATCAGCACCGTCACGCCCACCAGCAGGGAGCCGAATACCAGGGCCAGCTGGGTGCGCAGGCCCAGACGCTGCCAGCGGCCGGGCGTCCCGGCGTCGGCAGGGGCCGCAGGAGCGGGGGCAGGAGTGTCCGCAGGAGGGAGGTCGTTCAACGCGCGGGTCCGTCTTCAATCGGGCTGGTGGATGGCGGGGAGGGCAGCCTGGCGCAGGGCCAGCCGCGTGGCGGCAAGATCCCAGCCGCCCCAGCCGCAGCTCTTGAACAGCACGGGGGTGTGCGCGCGCGGCCATGCCTCGCGTACCACCTGCGCCAGCGTGGGAAGGGCGGCGACGTCGATGCCGGCCTGCAACAGGTCGCCGGCCTCGTGCAGCGCCTCTTCGGTATCGACGACCACGCGGCCATCGCGCAGCATGGCGCGGCACAGATCGGGCGCCAGCTCGACCATCTGCGGCGTGAAGGCGCCCACGGCCGACAGGAAGGTGTCGGCGCGCGGAGCCTCGTGCAGCACCACGGCGCGGGCCGGCGTGCAGGTCACGATCAGCGGGCACTGCCGTGCGGCGGCCTGCGCATCCGGCGCGAAACGGGCCTGCAGGCCCATGTCCCGGGCCCGCGTGACCAGTGCCTGCGCGCTGGCCTCGCTGCGCGAGGCCACCTGTACTTCGCGCACGCCCAGGCCCTGCGCGAAGGCCTCCAGGTGGGCCAGGCCCTGCACGCCGGCACCGATGATCAACAGCGCTCCCTCGGGATCGGGGGCCAGCCTTTGCGCGGCCAGCAGCGAGACGGCGGCCGTGCGCCGCGCCGTGACGGTGGGGCCGTCGAGGATGAGGCGACGCTCGCCCGTGGCCACATCGAAGACCACCACATCCCCCTGGATGGTGGGACGAGGCGTGCCGGCATTGCCGGGGGTGAGGCTGATCAGCTTGGTCATGGTCACCCGGCCATCGGTGGCGGGCATGCAGAACAGGCAGCCGCCCGCGGCCATGGGCATCACGATGCGGGCCGGCACCTGCACCGCCTGGGGCTGCAGGAGCAGGTCGGCGATCTCGTCGGCCAGTTCTTTCCAGGGCAGCAGGGCGGCCGTTGCCTGCGCATCGAGGGTGGTGGTGGGGGGGATGCGGGAAGGGCTCATGGGCGCGACTGTACACAGTAGGCGTGGACCGGCCAATGTGCAATGTGTCCGGTGGCATGCGCGGCTCCCCATGGTGCGCCGCAGGCACTACGATGTGGCCCATGCCACAAAAGCCTTCTTATCCGCGCGAGGAGCCCCGCTGGGACGGCTCCGCACGGCCCGAGGCGCGTCCCGACGCGCGCCCTGAAGCCCGTCCTGAAGCGCCACCCAGGCGGGCGGCCCCGCGCTACGAGCAGCAGCGGCGGGAGCCCGCTCCCGAACCCTGGCAGCGGCAGGAGCCCCCCAGCGAGCAGGCGCCGGCTGCGCGCCGGCCCGGCGAGCCTGCATCCGGGCGGCGCAGGCGGGGCGGATGGGGGCTGGGCCTGGTGGTCATCGTCGGCCTGGGGCTCGTGGCCGTGCTGCTGGCCGGCATGGTGCTGGTGGCCAGCGAACAGGTGCAGCGCAACCAGGCGCCCGCCTCCATGCCCCAGCAGGTGCCGCCGGTGCGCTGATACACGCCGTATCATTGCTGGACGCCGGGGGCTCTGCAGCCTTGCCGGTTCCGACGTAATATCGCCGCCCGATGCTGCAGGCCGCAGCGCAGATCCAGGAGCGAAGACCATGAGATGGGACGGTAACCGCGAGTCGGACAATGTGGAGGACCGCCGCGACGAAGGCGCTGGCGGCGGGCCCGTCTTCGGCGGGCGCAGCATAGGCATAGGCACCATCGTCATCGCGCTGGTGGGCGGCTGGGTGCTGGGCATCAATCCGCTGACCATCCTGGGGGCGCTCAGCGGGGGCTCGCCGGTGCAGGTGCAGCAGCAAGCGCCGGCGCACAGGCCACCCGCCGACGACAGGCTCGCGCGCTTCGTCTCCACCGTGCTCGCCGACACCGAGGATGTCTGGCGCGAGGTGTTCCGCCAGGGCGGCGCCCAGTATGTCGATCCCAAGCTCGTGCTGTTTCGCGGCGCCACGCCCACGGCCTGCGGCACGGGACAGTCGGCCATGGGGCCCTTCTATTGCCCCGCCGACCAGAAGGTCTACATCGACCTGGGCTTCTACGAAACCCTCAAGAACCAGCTCGGCGCACCCGGCGATTTCGCACAGGCCTACGTGATCGCCCACGAGGTGGGACACCATGTCCAGAATCTGCTGGGCATCAGCGCCCAGGTGGACCGCGCCCGGGGGCGGGTGAGCAAGGTCGAGTACAACCACCTGTCGGTCAAGCTGGAGCTGCAGGCCGACTGCCTGGCAGGCGTCTGGGCCAACCATGCGCAAAGCGCTCGCCAGATCCTGGAGCAGGGCGATGTGGAGTCGGCCATGAACGCAGCCGCCAAGATCGGTGACGACGCCCTGCAGCGCGCCGGGGGCGGTGCCGTCGTTCCCGACAGCTTTACCCATGGCACCAGCGCCCAGCGCCAGCGCTGGTTCAGCACGGGCCTGCGCACGGGCAGTGTCAAGTCCTGCGACACCTTCTCCGCCGCCTCTCTCTGAGTCCCTGGCGAGGGGCCGTGCCACGGGCCCTCATACCGGGTTTTTGCGGGTTGCGTTCACGCAACGCCATGCTTGTCCAGGTGCCAATTGGCGTTATTGCAACGCATAAATCGCGTCCGGTGCGACAATAGCGCCCTCAATGACAAGCTCTTTCTCCAATCTCCAACTGGCCGAGTCCCTGGCACGCGCCGTGGCCGACATGGGCTACGAGTCCATGACGCCCATCCAGGCGCAGGCCATTCCGGTCGTCCTGACCGGCAAGGATGTCATGGGCGCCGCCCAGACCGGCACAGGCAAGACGGCGGCGTTCTCGCTGCCCCTGCTGCAGCGGCTGATGCGCCACGAAAACGCCTCGGCATCGCCGGCACGCCATCCCGTGCGGGCGCTGGTGCTGCTGCCCACGCGGGAGCTGGCCGACCAGGTGGCGCAGCAGATCGCCCAGTACGCCAAGTACAGCAAGCTGCGCAGCACCGTCGTGTTCGGCGGCATGGACATGAAGCCGCAGACGTTGGAGCTCAAGAAGGGCGTCGAGGTGCTGGTGGCCACTCCGGGCCGGCTGCTCGACCATATCGAAGCCAAGAACGTGGTGCTCAACCAGGTCGAGTACGTGGTGCTCGACGAGGCGGACCGCATGCTGGACATCGGCTTCCTGCCCGACCTGCAGCGCATCCTGTCCTACCTGCCCAAGAACCGCACCACCTTGCTGTTCAGCGCTACCTTCTCGCCCGAGATCAAGCGCCTGGCCGGCAGCTACCTGCAAGATCCCGTCACCATCGAGGTGGCCCGTCCGAACGAGACGGCCTCCACGGTGGAGCAGCGCTTCTACAGCGTGAGCGACGACGACAAGCGCTATGCGCTGCGCTCGCTGCTCAAGCAGCGCGAGATCCGACAGGCCTTCGTCTTCTCCAACAGCAAGCTCGGCTGCGCGCGCTTGACGCGGGCGCTGGAGCGCGATGGCCTGCGTGCCGCGGCCCTTCACGGCGACAAGAGCCAGGACGAGCGGCTCAAGGCCCTGGAGGCCTTCAAGCGTGGCGAAGTGGACCTGCTGGTGTGCACCGATGTCGCGGCACGGGGTCTGGACATCAAGGATGTGCCCGCCGTCTTCAACTATGACGTGCCCTTCAATGCCGAGGACTACGTGCACCGCATCGGCCGCACGGGCCGTGCCGGCGCCTCGGGCATTGCCGTGACCCTGGTGACCAGCCACGACACGCGCCTGGTGGGCGAGATCGAGAAGCTCACCAAGAAGAAGATCAACGTCGAGGCCTGCCCGATGGAGGATTTCCGGGGCGGCCCGCGCGGGCATCGGTTCGACGACGTGCCCCGCCACAGCGGCCATGGCCGCGAGCGTGGCGAACGCTCCGAGCGTGGCGGCGATGGCGGTCGCGCAGGGGCCGGCTTCGGCCACCGTGGCTCGCGCATGGCGCAGCGCCCGGCGCACGCGGATCCTTTCTTCGACAAGCCTTACGAGCCGGCCGCCAGTTCCGATGCGAACTGGGAGAGCCAGCGCGCGGCGCCCAAGACCGGGGGCAACATCAAGCCCAAGCGCAAGATCGCCGCGCTGTTCAAGGCGCCCGTCATGCCTGCGGCGACTTCCGAGGCCTGAGCTTCGTCGGGCCGGACCTGCCATTGAGGAACAAACGCCTGCCTTGCAGGCGTTTTTTTCGAGGGGTCAGCCCGGCACCTGGGCCTGCGGGCAGTCCACCTGTATCAGTTCCCGATCAGACAGGCGGTCGCCGAAGCGCATCATGCTCAGGCATCCGCCCCAGACGCAGCCGGTGTCCAGCGCCACCAGGTCAGGGCGGTCGACATGGCCCAGCGTGGACCAGTGGCCGAAAGCGATGGGCACGCCTGCCGTGGCCCGGCCCGGCACATCGAACCAGGGCATGAGACCGGGCGCCGCCTGATCGGCCGATTCCGCACTGTCGAAGTCCATGGTGCCCTGCGCGGTGCAAAAGCGCAGCCGGGTCAGCGCATTGACGATGACGCGCAGGCGCTCCCAGCCCGTGAGCTGCGGGGACCAGTGGTCGGGCTGGTTGCCGTACATGGCCTTGAGGAACTCGGGCAACCGCGCGCCGCGCAGGACGGCATGCACTTCGTCCGCCAGGTCCATCACCTCCTGCGACGTCCATTGCGGCAGCACGCCGGCATGGACCATCAGCAGCTCGTCGCCGAGCGCCGTGCGGTGGCTGCGCGCCAGCGGCTGGTGGCGCAGCCAGTCCAGCAGCCCGTCCCGGTCCGGGGCCTGCAGCATCCGGGCCAGGGTATCGCGCCTGCTGTTGCGGCGCTCGCCATGGGCGGCCGCCAGCAGGTGCAGGTCATGGTTGCCCAGCAGCGCGCGCATGGAGTCGCCGGCGGCCATGCAAGTGCGCAGCACCTTGTCCGAATCCGGACCGCGGTTCACGAGGTCGCCAAGAACGTACAGGGTATCGCGGCTCGCGGAGAAATCGACGCGGCGCAGCAGTCGCTCAAAAGCGTCGTGGCAGCCCTGGATATCGCCGATACAGTAAAGTGCCATGGTCTTCTTTCTGATGTCTGAACCATGGATTTTCTGCTGATCGCGTTGCTGACGCTGCTCAATGGGGTGTTTGCAATGTCCGAATTGGCACTGGCCTCCAGCCGCAAGGCGCGGTTGGTGGCCCTGGCTGAAACAGGCGACAAGGGGGCGATGGCCGCGCTGGCCCTTCTTGAGAACCCCACGCAGTTTCTTTCGTCGGTGCAGGTGGGGATCACCTCCATCGGCCTGCTCAACGGCATCCTGGGCGAAGCGGCTTTCAGCGACGGGCTGGCCGCATGGCTGCAGGGACTGGGCATTCCGGACCGCGCGGCCAGCATTTCGGCCACGGCGGCCGTCGTGACGATCATCACCTTCGTCACCATTGTCTTCGGCGAACTGGTTCCCAAGCGCATAGGCCAGCTGTATCCGGAAACGGTGGCCACCATCATTTCCCGACCCATGACCTGGGTGGCATCGGCCGCCAAGCCTTTCGTGCGGCTGCTGGCATTTTCCACGCGTGCCGTGCTGACGCTGCTGCGCATCAATGAATCGGCGGCGCGCGCCGTGACCGAGGAGGAAATCGCCGCCAGCCTGGCGGAAGGGCGCGAGGCCGGCGTGATCGAGGCCAGCGAGCATCAGATGGTGCAGAACGTCTTCCATCTCGATGACCGTCCATTGACCTCCATCATGGTGCCGCGCAGTGATGTGCAATGGCTGGATGCGGACATGACGGTCACCGAGGCATTGCAGGCCTCGGCGGACGGCCATGAAAAGGGCGGCCATTCCTGGTACCCGGTATGCCGCGGCTCCCTGGACGATGTGGTGGGCATCATCAGCGTGGCACGCCTGCTGGCCCTGGGCCCGCAGCAAAGGGACACGATTCTCCATGAGCATGTGCTGGCGGCCTCCTTCCTGCCGGAGACGCTCAGCGGCATGGAGCTGCTGGAGCAATTGCGGGCCCGATCCGGACGCATGGTATTCGTCGTCGATGAATATGGCGTGGTCCAGGGCATCATGACCCCCCGTGATCTGCTGGAGGCGATCACAGGCGAGTTGCAGCCGGTGACCGAGGCCGAGGCCTGGGCCATGCAGCGCGAGGATGGCTCCTGGCTATTGGACGGATTGATGCCCATATCCGAGCTGAAAGCCCGTCTGGATATTCGGGAGCTGCCCGATGAGCACCGTGGCCGTTACAACACCGTGGCGGGGCTGCTTATGGCGGAAAGCGGCCATTTGCCCATTCTCGGGGAGCGTGTGAACTGTGCCGGATGGACGTTTGAAGTCATCGATCTGGACGGCAAGCGCATTGACAAGGTGCTTGCGATATCGGATTTATCCGAGAACGCGCCCTTGCAATAAGCATCAGCGATATTGTGGATTTTGCTTACATGATGGTTGCCCCACCGGGGCATTGTGTTTTTATAATGGAGCTTCATAAACCACTTTCAAGGCGCATACCATGAGCTCATACAAGGAACTGCTGAAGCAGCGACAGGAACTGGAGCAACAGATCCAGGAGGCACGCAAGCGGGAACTTTCCGATGCAGTGGGCAAGGTGCGCAATTTGATTGCCGAATATGGCCTGACGGCTGACGACGTATTTCCTCCGGCGCGTGGCCGTGCCGCCGGCTCCACTGGCGCCAAGGTGGCTCCGAAGTACCGCGATCCCGCCACCGGCCAGACGTGGACAGGCCGCGGCAAGCCGCCGAAGTGGATCCAGAATCAGGATCGCGAGAAATTCGCCATCTGATCGTCTTTCCCGCGCATGAAAGAGCCCGCCCTGAGCGGGCTTTTTTCATGGTCGTTCCACCTTGTGATGAAAATCGCGCCTTGGACGGGGTGCCAGTGGGAAGAAGCCACCCGGAAGTGGGAATGTGCCGGGTGGATTCCCATGGCGGCCAGCCTATTTGCGGGAAAGCCGGCTGATCGGGAATGCCTGTCATCTGCGGTGTGTCCGGTATGGGCACGGAAATTTTCCTGGCCGGCTGGCAAAACCTCACGGGTGGGGTGGGAGCATGCTGACCGGAGGCCGTGTGGCACCCAATCTCGCCAGCGCTTGCGAGATTCTTTGTCTTCTTGCGCGGTCGATAAGCCGTTGAACGTGGTTTTCGGAAAATTTCCTGTAACTTCTTGATTTTCTTCATGCGCATGTGGTTTGTTAATCTTTGTCCCCTCGTTCACCGGGGGGCGGCAGGGGCACAATAGGCGCATGAACAAGCAGGTGTTGATCGCCGGTGGCGGCATTGGCGGCCTGGCCGCAGCGATAGGTGCGTCGCGGGCTGGCTGGGAGGTGCGACTTTTTGAGCAAGCTCCCCAGCTCAGCGAGGTGGGGGCCGGCATACAGCTGGGGCCGAACGTCGTGCGCCGGCTGCAGGCCTGGGGCCTGCAAAAGCCTTTGCAGCAGGTGGTGGCCCTGCCCGGCTGTCTGCGGGTACGCAGCGCGGCCACCGGGCAGGAACTGGCCCGGATGACGCTGGGCAGCGAATCGGTCCACCGCTACGGGGCGGCCTATGCCACCATCCACCGCGCCGATCTGCAGCAATTGCTGCGGGAGGCCGCCCAGACCTACGAGGGCATGCACCTGAACCTGGGGCAGCCCATCGAAGGCTTTTCCGAGAACGAGGGCGTGGTCACGGTGCGGACCCAGGGCGGCAAGCTGATCGAGGGCGACGCCCTGGTGGCCGCCGATGGCGTGCGCAGCGTGCTGCGCCAGCAACTGCTGGGCGACGGTCCGCCGCGCGTCACGGGGCATCTGGCCTATCGGGCGCTGGTGCGCCAGGCCCAGTTGCCCAGGCGGCTGCGTGCCACCGACGTCACGGCTTGGCTGGGCTCGCGCCTGCATGCCATCCAGTACCCGGTGCGCCGCGGCGAATTGCAGAATCTGGTGGTCATCGTCCAGGGACCAGCCCCCGAAGACTTGGCGAGCTGGGACCATGCCGGCAATCTGGCCGATCTCGTGCAGGCGCTGCAAGGCAGTTGCCCCGAGCTGCTGGACCTGATCCAGCATGTGCCTGCCGCAGGTGGCGATTGGCGGCTGTGGCCCGTGGGCGACCGGCCGCCCGTGCAGTCGGCCGCGCAGATGGCGCGCGGCGTGGTGGCCTTGCTTGGCGATGCGGCCCATCCCATGCGGCCCTATCTGGCCCAGGGCGCGGGCATGGCCATCGAGGATGCGGCGGAACTGCAGCGGGCCCTGGCCATGCATGACCTGGATGTGAACATGCGCCTGCGCCGCTATGCACTCAACCGCTGGCAGCGCAATGCGCGCGTGCAGGCCCGCTCGCAGCGCAATGGCCGCATTTTCCATGCCACGGGCCCCGTGCGCTGGGGGCGTGATCTGTCATTGCGCCTGCTGGGCCCCCGGCTGATGGATCTGCCCTGGCTGTATCGGGGCGATGGCTCCGCGGCCAACGCCTTGTAGCCCGTGTCTTCTACACGGCCGATGCCTGGCGCAGCAGCGGCGAGGACGGCAGGAAGCGGAAGGCCGTGGAGGCGCCGACCAGGGTGGCTGCGATGGACACCATCACGGCCTGGTAGGGCTCCACGCCCCAGGCCTCGGCCCAGGCTGCCACCCAGCCCGTGAACCATTGGACCAGGGCCACGCCCAGGAACATGGCCATGGTGAACAGCGACAGCGCGCGGCCGGTGAGTTCAGGCGGGTAGGACGAGCGCACATCGGCGTACTGCAGCACCGAATAGCCTGACAGCAGGCCCATGGCGAAGATCAGGGCCACGTTGGCCCAGGCGTGGTGGAGGAAGGCCATGACCAGGAACAGGCTGCCCATGAGCAGGGAGTAGTTGTTGATCCAGCGCCGGCGCCGCGCCGCGCCCGGGTCCATGCGGCCGAAGAAGGCCGGGCTGAACAGCGAGATCAGCGACACGATCAGCGCCACGTTGCCGCTTTCCACCAGCGAGAAGTCGTAGCGGTGGATGAGCAGGGGCCCCAGCCACAGCCCGCGCAGCGACAGGAAGGAGGCATAGCAGGCCATGGCCAGGATCATGATGCCCAGCGTATGCGGCAGCGTGAACAGCTGCGCCATGCGCCGCACGGCCACGCCCCAGCTCTCGCGCACGGCGGGCTTCGTGCCGGCATGGGCCGGCTCATGCACGCGCCACCAGATCAGCAGCCAGGAGGCGGCGGCCATCACGGCCAGCAGCGCGAAGCCCGAGCGCCAGCCGAAGTGCTGGACCAGCCAGGCCAGAGGCGTGCCCGTGAACAGCAGCCCCAACCCGCCCACGCCCATGCCCACGCCCGACAGGAAGGCGAAGCGCTCGATGGGAAAGTGGCGGGAGATGAACATGGTGCAGGCCAGAAAGGCCGGCGAGCAGCCCACGCCGATGAGCAACTGGCCCACCATCAGCCAGCCATAGCCCGCAGCGGTGGCCGACAGCACGGAGCCCGCGATGGCCAGTGGAAACGACAGCAGCACCGTGCGCCGCAGGCCATACAGGTCCATGCCGATGCCCATGAGCAGCTGGGCCACGCCGAAGGACAGGCCGAACAGCCCTGCGAAGGCTCCCAGGGACTGTGCCGTGAGGCCGAAGTCCTGCTGCAGCCCCGTGGCCATGACGGAGGTGATGGTGCGAAAGGCCTGGCTCAGCGCAAAGGCCGAGAGCAGGGACAGCAGCATGGCCCACAGCAGCTGGCTGCGGGGCGGTGCTGCCGCCGGGGAGGCTGATGGGGTGAGCGGGTCTGCGTTGTTGTGTGGGGATGGTTCTGGCGCTGCGGACACGGTGGTTCTCCTGGCGCCGCAGCTTAACCGTTTGCACGCATGCCTGCTGTCGCCACCGCGGCCTGCCGCGGTGGCGGGCAGGTGGTCACAGCTCGGTGCGCAGGGCCCAGATCTCGGGGAACAGCACCACGTCCAGCATCTTGCGCAGGTAGCTGACGCCGCCGGTGCCGCCTGTGCCGCGCTTGAAGCCGATGACGCGCTCCACCGTGGTCAGGTGGCGAAAGCGCCACAGGCGGAAGGCATCCTCGATGTCGGCGAGCTTTTCGCCGAGCTGGTACAGGTCCCAGTGCGCATGCGGGTCGCGGTAGACCGTGATCCAGGCCTCCTTGACGCCTTCGCTGGCCTCGTAGGGCTGGGTCCAGTCGCGTTCGAGCCGGTCCGCGGGCACCTGGATGCCTTCGCGGGCCAGCAGTTGCAGGGAGACGTCGTACAGCGATGGAGTGCGCCATGCCGCCTCGACCTGGGCGAGCAGGTCGGGGCGATGGGCATGCGGTTGGAGCATGGCGGCGTTCTTGTTGCCCAGGGAGAACTCGATGCAGCGGTACTGGTAGCTCTGGAAGCCGCTGGAGTTGGCCAGGTAGGGACGCATGGCCGTGTACTCGGGCGGGGTCATGGTGGACAGCACGGTCCAGGCGCTGACGAGCTGCTCCATGATGCGGCTGACGCGTGCGAGCATCTTGAAGGCGTCGGCGCGGGTGCCGCCGGCGATGGCGGCCGTGGCGGCGCGGACTTCGTGGAGCATGAGCTTCATCCACAGCTCGCTGGTCTGGTGCTGGATGATGAAGAGCATCTCGTCATGGGCGGGCGAGAGGGGGTGCTGTGCGGTGAGGATCTGGTCCAGGTGCAGGTAGTCGCCATAGCTCATGGACTGGCTGAAGTCCAGCTGGGCGCGCTCTTCGTGGACGATGGATTCGGTGCTGCCAGGGCTGTGCAGGGGGCAGCCGGAGTGTTCGGTGGTCATGTGGGAGTCTCGCAAGTCTCGACGCGGAAAATGCAGCGCGCAGCGTAACCGAATCCCGCGCAGCAATCCTGCGGCTTGCAAGAAGCGGGATGCGCGCGGGCGCCAGGCTGCGTAGAGTAGGGCATCCGATGACCCAGAAAGACGAGCCGTGCCCACCCAAGCCATGAATCCACCAAGCGATGCCTCCGCCCTCGTGGCCCAATGCTGCCGCTGGCTGGAGACCGAGGAGCCGCCGCCGGCCCTGGGCTCGCTGGCCGATCGCTCGGGGCTGAGCCCCTGGCAGTTGCACCGATTGTTCAAGCAGGCCACGGGCCTGACGCCCAAGGCCTATGCCAAGGCCCATCGCGCACGGGCACTGCGCCAGGCGCTGCAGCCGGGCCGCAGCGACTCGGTCACGGATGCGGCCTATGCCAGCGGCTATGCGGCCAGCAGCAGCTTCTACCGGGATGCGGGCGCCATGCTGGGCATGGCCCCGGGCGCCTACCGGCGTGGCGGCGAGCGCCAGACCATCCGCTTTGCCGTGGCCGAGTGCACGCTGGGCAGCCTGCTCGTGGCCAGCACGGAGCGCGGCGTGTGCTGCGTGTTGCTGGGCGACGATGCCGAAGCCCTGGTGCAGGACCTGCAGCAGCGATTTCCCCTGGCCGAGCTGGTGGGTGGCGATGCGGGGTTCGAGCACACGGTGGCCCAGGTCGTGGCCCTGGTCGAGCAGCCGCGCCGCGGCCTGGCCTTGCCGCTGGATGTGCAGGGCACGGCCTTCCAGCAGCGCGTATGGCAGGCGCTGTGCGCGATTCCCGCCGGCCAGACCCTGAGCTATTCCGAGCTGGCGCTGCGCCTGGGCATGCCTACGGGGGCGCGTGCCGTGGCCAGCGCGGTGGCCGCCAACCCCATTGCCGTGGCCGTGCCCTGCCACCGCGTGGTACGCAATGACGGCAGCATCTCCGGCTACCGCTGGGGCGTGGAGCGCAAACGGGCCCTGTTGCTGCGCGAGGCACGCCAGGCTCAGGAGGTCCGGGAGCCGGCGCTCTCACCGCGGGCGCATGAGGCATGAGGCGCGCCGCGAAGGCGCCACGCCGGGCCGAGCAGTCCCTGGTGCTGCCGGTCGGCTACCGCATGGCCGAGTTCTGGGGCTTTCACCGGCGTGACGCCCAGCGCCTGTCCGAATGCGATGTGCAGGATGCCAGTGGCCTGCGCATGCACAAGGGACTGATGTGGCGGGGCCAGCCCACGCTGTTGACCCTGGCGCTGGTGGAGCAGTCCGGGAAAGGAACACTGGTCCAGGCCCGCTGGAGCCTGCCGGATGGTGCGGGGCAGGAGCAGGCCATCGATGAAGCGCTGGCCGCCATGCTCGGGCGCATGTTCGGCCTGTCGCAGGATGTGGAACGCTTCGAGCGCCGCTTTGGCCGCCATGCGCAGTTGGGCCCGCTGCTGGTGCGCCAGCATGGCCTGCACGTGCCGGCGGCCTGCACGCCCTGGGAGGCCTTGAGCTGGGCCGTCACCGGCCAGCAGATCAGTGTGGCTGCCGCCGTTTCGCTGCGCCGGCGCCTGATCGCCGCTGCGGGTCGGCCGGTATCGCTGCACGATGACCATGCCGACGCTCCGCAGCAGCTGTGGTGCATGCCCGAGGCGGCCCAGGTGGCGCAACTGGGGGAGCAGGACCTGCGCGCGGCCGGGTTTTCCCAAGGAAAGACGCAGACGCTGCGCCTGCTGGCGCAGGCCGTGCAGGCGGGCGAGCTGCCGCTGGACGACTGGGCCGCGCAGCCCGTTGTCCCGGCCGAGAAGATCGCCGAACGACTGCTGGCCGTCAAGGGCATAGGCCCCTGGACCGTGAACTACACGCTGCTGCGCGGCTATGGCCATCTCGACGGGCCATTGCATGGTGATGTGGCCGTGCGCCGGGCGCTGGCGCGCCTGCTGCAGGTGGAGGCCATGGATGCCAGGCAGACCGAGCTGTGGCTGCGCGACTTCGCGCCCTGGCGGGCCCTGGTCGCCGCCCACCTGTGGGCCTCGCTGTCGTCCATGGCCTTCTGAGCGCTGCGGGCTCAGGTCACCGCGTTGATGCGGTTGAACTCCGGTTGGCGCCATTCGCCCGATTCCAGCACCTGGCGCAGGTGCTCGACGGCGTTCCACACATCCCCGAAGCCCACGTACAGCGGTGTGAAGCCGAAGCGCAGGATGTCCTTGTGCAGGCCGGTGCCGTCGCCCTTGCGGAAGTCGCCGATGACGCCACGCGCGATCAGGGCCTGGACGATGGCGTAGGCACCGCTGTCCTTGCCGTCCACGCCCAGGCCTTCCTCGCGCGTCAGGCAGACCTGGGAGCCGCGCCGGCCATGCTCGCGCGGCGTGGCCAGGCCCAGGCCGTGGCCCTGGCAGCGTTCCTCGACCAGGGCGATGAACAGGTCGGTGAGCGCCAGCGATTTCCCGCGCAGCACATCCATGCCGCCCAGCGGCTCCACGGCCGTGAACACATCGAGCCCGCATTGCAGCACGCTCATGCTGACCATGGGCTGGGTGCCGCACAGATAGCGCTGGATGCCCTGGGCAGGATGGTAGTCGGGCACGAACCGGAAGGGCTCGGCATGGCCGAACCAGCCCGACAGCGGCTGCCAGAAGCGGTTGATCAGGCGCGGATGCGCCCAGACGAAGGCCGGCGCGCCGGGGCCGCCATTGAGGTACTTGTAGCTGCAGCCGATGGCGAAGTCGGCGTCGGCGCCCTTGAGGTCCACGGGCACGGCGCCCGCGCTGTGGCACAGGTCCCAGACGCACAGAATGCCCTTGCCATGTGCGGCGGCCGTCACGGCGGCCATGTCGTGCATGGCGCCCGTGCGGTAGTTGACATGGGTGAGCATGCAGATGGCGACCTCCTCGGTCAGCGCAGCGGCGATCTCCTCGGGTTCGAGCAGCACCAGCTCCAGTCCGTACTCCTGGCAGACCGACTGGGCGATGTAGAGGTCGGTGGGGAAGTTGCTGCGCTCGCTGATCAGGCGCTTGCGCTGCGGCGCGTCCTCGCGTGCGATGCGGGCAGCGGCCGTCAGCACCTTGTAGAGGTTGATCGAGGTGGTGTCGGTGAAGACCAGCTCGCCCGCGCCCACGCCGATCCAGGGCGCGAACTGGTCGCCCAGGCGCTGCGGCAGGCTGATCCAGCCGGCGTCGTTCCAGGAGCGGATCAGGCCCTGGGCCCATTCCTGCTGCACGACCTCGGCCACGCGCGCCGCGGCGGCCTTGGGGCTGGCGCCCAGCGAATTGCCGTCCAGGTAGATCACGCCTTCGGGCAGGGTGAATTGCGCGCGCAGGGCGCGCAGCGGGTCTTGGGCATCCAGCGCCAGGCAGTCTTGCAGGCTTGTCACGGGTTCTCCTTGGAGGTCAATGGCACACGGCGCCGGACAGGCCGGCGCCGCAGGGGAAACGGGGAAGGGTTCAGGCCAGGGCGCGCAACACGGCGCGCACGGGCGAGGCGTCGGCCTCGACCAGCTTGAGCGGCAGGGCGATCAGCTCGTAGTCGCCTTCGGGCACGTCGTCCAGCACCAGGTTCTCCAGCACGCGCAGGCCGCGGCGGCGGATCACCTGGTGGCTGTCCAGGCTTTTGCTGCTGGCCGGATCGATGCTGGCCGTGTCGATGCCTATGAGCCGCACGCCCCGATCGGCCAGGCGCTCCACCGTGGCAGGGGCGTAGGCCGGCAGCTCCGGGTCCCAGGCCGTGGGCGCGCGCTCGTAGGTGCGCACCAGCACGCGCGGCGGAAGATCCGCCACGGCGTGGGCAATGTGTTCCCACTCGATCAGCGGCCCCCTGGCGATGGCATGGATCACGCGGCAGGGGCCCAGGAAGGCCTCCAGGTCGACGTGTCCGATCGGGGCGCCATCGGCGTCGTAGTGCAGCGGCGCATCGGCATGCGCGCCCACATGGGGCGACAGCGTGATGGCACTGACGTTGACCGGGCAGCCGGGGCCGATGGTGGCGCACCACTGCTGGCGGTAGGGCGTGTCGCCCGGAAAGACGGGGCTGGCGGCCTGGACGGCCGGGGAGATGTCCCAGAGTCTGCGGGTCATGGTTTCAGTCCTTGCTGCGCGCCTGTGCGCGGGGCCGGTACCACAGCGCATAGGCCAGGGCCAGCAGGGCCAGGAAAGGCAGGCCCGTGATCAGCGTCATGTGGAAGACCTCGGTGAAATAGGTGGTGACGATCACGCCCAGCATCAGCGCAGCGCCCGCCAGCGTGAACAGCGGATAGCCCCACATGCGGAACTGCAGGCGCTGGCCGGGGTGCTCGCGCGACCAGCGCGTGCGGAAGAACAGATGGGTCACGAAGATCATGAACCAGGTGAACATGGCGCCGAACATGGACACGGACATCATCCACAGCAGCGAGCCCTCGGGTTTCCACAGGTTCACGGCCACGGCCACGGCGATGCCCAGGCAGGAGATGGCGATCGCCGCCACGGGCACGCCCCGGCTGTTCAGGCGACCGAAAACCGCGGGCGCGAAGCCGCCGCGCGAGAGGCTGAACATCATGCGCGAGGTGACATACAGCTGGCTGTTCATGGCCGACAGCGCCGCCACCAGCACCACGAAGTTGATGATGCTGGCGGCACCGGGGATGCCGATGATCTCCATCACCTTCACGAAGGGGCTCTTGTCCGTGCCGGCCTGCGGCCAGGGCACGATGGCCAGCATCAGCGCCAGCGTCAGCAGGTAGAAGATCACCAGGCGCGCCATGGTGGTGCGAAAGGCCCGGGTGATGGCGCGCCTGGGGTCCTCGGCCTCGCCGGCCGCCACCGCCACGGCCTCCAGGCTCAGGTAGCTGAAGATGGCGATGATCACGGCCACCCAGGTGCCCCACAGTCCCTTGGGGAAGAAGCCGCCATGGACCGTGTAGTTGAAAAGGCCGATGCCCTGGGGCTGCGAGCCGAAGACTACCCAGGCGCCGATCAGGATGAAGGCCACGATGGCCACGATCTTGACCATGGAAAAGCCGTACTCGACCTGGCCGAAGGCCTTGACGCTGCTGGCGTTGACGGCGATCAGCGCGCCCGAGAAAACCACCACCCAGATCCAGCGCGGCACGTCGGGAAACCAGTAGCCCATGTAGATGCCGATGGCCGTCACCTCCATGCCCACGGCCAGCACCACGGCGGCCCAGTAGGCATAGCGGACCATGAAGCCGGCCAGCGGGCCGATGTAGTGCTCGGCGTAGGCGCCGAAGGAGCCCGAGGTGGGATGGGCCACCGTCATCTCGGCCAGGCAACCCATGAGCAGCAGCGAGATCAGCGCCCCGATGCCATAGCTGAGCAGCACGCTGGGCCCGGCAAAGCCGATGGCGAAGGCGCTGCCCATGAACAGGCCCGTGCCGATGGCGCCGCCGATGGCGATCATCACCATCTGGGCGGCGGACAGTTGCTGGCGCAGGCCGGTTTCTCGTTGCTGTATGTCTTGGAAGTCGGCCATGGTGCGCGGCGTCGGTGGGCTGGAAGCGAAAGGCGTAAGTATCAGCGCTTTCGTCGCCCGCCCCGGGCAGCCGCGTGCAAAACCATGGCTGGCGGGGCGCTATGCGCCGCGCGCGTAGCAGCCCGGCGTCAGCGCGTGATGGGCCTTGAAGGCGCGTTGCAGATGGGCCTGGTCGGCAAAGCCCATGGCATAGGCCGCATCGGACAGTGCCGCGCCCGAGGCCAGCAGGCGGCGTGCTCCGTTGATGCGCAGGTTCAGGCGGTAGCTGCCGGGCGTCATGCCGGTGGCGGCCTTGAAGCGGCGGATGAAGCGCGTGGGGCTCAGTCCGCACTCCCGGGCCAGGGCCTCGACGGTCAGTCCGGCATCGGGGCCGGCATGCAGGCGCCGCATGGCGGGCTCCAGGCAGGATGCGCCACCGGGCTGCGCCGCCGCCGCGTGCTCGGCGCAGCGGCCCAGCAACTGTTCCAGGCCCGTGGCCAGCCGCCGCGCCGCGGCCTCCCCGTCGATGGGGCGGCACAGGGCGTCCACCTGGAAGGCCGTCTGCGCATCGGTCATCGCACGTTGTGGAAAGCGCAGCGCGGCCACGCCCAGCCGTGCGTGCAGCCAGTCCGGGTCGATGAAGAGCATGCGGTAGGACCAGGGGGCGCCTGGTTCCGGATTGCAGGCATGCCAGGCGCCGGGTTCGATCAGCACCACACCCCCCGCGGCCAGCGGCTGCGGGCCCTGGGCATGGTGGAACACGGTGCGTCCCGCATCGACGATGCCGATCGAGTATTCGGCATGCATGTGCAGGCGAAAGCAGTGCGGCGAGCGCGCGCTGTCGCGCAGCTCGGCCCAGGGGGCGGCCGGGTGGCGGTGGATGCGGTGGAAGTGGTGGGACGCGGAGAGGGATGTCATGGCGCTGCCTGTCCCCCATCATGCCAGCATGGCCGCCACGCTGGCGACCAGGAGCAGGGCCAGCAGGCGGTGGAACAGCCGCCGGCGCTGCGGTGTGCGCAGCCAGCCCGACAGCAGCCGGCCCATCAGCGCCCAGCAGCCGACGCCGATCAGGCAGGCCATGAGGGAGATGGCGCAAAAGCGCAGCAGGGCCTGGGCGGCATCGGCCTGCGGCAGCACGAACAGGCCCACGCCGGCCAGGGCCACCAGCCATGCCTTGGGGTTGAGTGTCTGCACGGCCGCGCCCTGCAGCAGGGCCGCCAGCTGGTGTCCCGCGCCGCTGCGGTCCTGGGCCTGCGCTTCGCCCACGGGCGCGTTGGCCAGCCGCCAGGCCAGCCACAGCAGGTAGGCGGCGCACAGCCATTGCGCGGCGGCGGACAGCTGGGGCAGCGCCTGCGTCAGCCACTGCGCGCCCCGGCCCATGGTCCAGACCACGGCCGCATAGCTGGTGCTGGCGCCCAGCACGTAGAGGCCGGAGGACAGGCGTGAGCGCGCCGCGCCATGGCGCAGGGCCAGCACGTTGACGGGGCCGGGCGTGATGGCGCCGACGAGGGTGAAGACGCCCATGGCGAGCAGCGAGGAGGACATGAGATGGCGCGCGGACGCGGGACTGCACAAGGCCCGCAGTCTCGCGCCCTGCGGCTGTCCTGTATTGAACGCAATTGCGCGCCACGGACATGCCCTGTGCCTTACCAGGGCAGCATGGCGTAGGCCACGATCTCCAGCTTCATGCCCGGCACCACCAGGGCCGAGATGCCCATGCTCGACCGGTTGGGGTAGGGCGCATCGAAGAACTCGCGGTAGACGGCGTCGATGGCCGTCATGTCGGCCACGTCGGTCATGTAGATCAGCACCTGGGTCACATGCGCCAGCGTGCCGCCCGCCGCCAGCAGGGCATTGCGCAGGTTGGCGAAGGTCAGGCGGGCCTGTGCCTCGATGGGGCCGGTGTCGATGCTGCCGTCGGGCCGCACGGGGCCATGGGCCGTGAACAGCATCTGGCCGCTGGCCTTGACGGCCCAGGAGAACGGCTGCTTGAGCGGGGGCAGGCCCACGTCGATGATTTGTTTCATGGATTTCCTTGTGTTTTGACCACATGCAAAGGCATGGTGCTCTTGCGTTGGAAACTGGCGCGGCCCATCGGCGGACGCCGAGCAAGGGCCGTCCCGCAGCGGGGGCGCCTAGCCGATGGCGTCGTCCCCTGCCCGCGCAGCGAGAGCGGGGGAAGCGGCGAAGCCGCTCAGGGGGTCACAGTTTTGTTCTTACGGACCAGATCTCGGGGAACAACACCACGTCCAGCATCTTGCGCAGATAGCTGACGCCGCCGGTGCCGCCCGTGCCACGCTTGAAGCCGATGACGCGCTCCACCGTGGTCAGGTGGCGAAAGCGCCACAGGCGGAAGGCGTCCTCGATGTCGGCGAGCTTTTCGCCGAGCTGGTACAGGTCCCAGTGCGACTGCGGGTCGCGGTAGACCTGGGCCCAGGCGGCCTGCACCTCGGCACTGGCCTCGTAGGGCCGGGTCCAGTCGCGGTCCAGGTGCCCGGCGGGAATGGCCAGGCCCTGGCGTGCCAGCAGGCGCAGGGCCTCGTCGTAGAGCGAGGGTGCGCGCCATGCGGCATCCACCCGGGCCAGCAGGTCAGGGCGGTGGGCATGGGGCTGGAGCATGGCGGCGTTCTTGTTGCCCAGGGAGAACTCGATGCAGCGGTACTGGTAGCTCTGGAAGCCGCTGGAGTTGGCGAGGAAGGGGCGCATGGCCGTGTACTCGGTCGGCGTCATGGTCGCCAGCACGGACCAGGCGCCGACCAGCTGCTCCATGATGCGGCTCACGCGGGCCAGCATCTTGAAGGCATCGGCATGGCGGTCGGCCGCCACGGCGGCCGTGGCCGCGCCCAGCTCGTGCAGCATGAGCTTCATCCACAGCTCGCTGGTCTGGTGCTGGATGATGAAGAGCATCTCGTCGTGCGTGGGCGACAGGGGCTGCTGGGCGCCGAGGATGGCGTCCAGCCGCAGGTAGTCGCCATAGCTCATGGACTGGCTGAAATCCAGCTGCGCCCCTTCCTCGGCGACGATGCGCCCGGTCAGGCCGCCATGGACGGGGCAGCCGCTCATTGCGGCGACTCCAGCACCTGGGCGATGGCGTCGGCCACATGCTGCACATTGGCGCCGGACAGACCCGACATGCACATGCGCCCGGAGCGGACCAGGTACACGCCGTGTTCTTCGCGCAGGCGGTGGACCTGGGGCTCGGTGATGCCCGTGTAGCTGAACATGCCGCGCTGGGTCAGCAGGAAGCTGAAGTCCCGGTGCCCGCCAAAGCGTTCCTGCAGCGCGCTGTGCAACCGGGCGCGCATGTCCTTGATGCGCCCGCGCATCTGCGCCAGCTCCTGCGCCCATTGGGCGCTCAGCGCGGGCGACGCCAGCACCTGCTGCACCAGGCGCGCGCCCCGCGTCGGGGGCGAGGAATAGTTGCTGCGCACGGTGGCCTTGAGCTGGCCCAGCACATTGCCGGCCGTGGCCGCATCGGCGCAGACCACGCTGAGGCCGCCCACGCGCTCGCCGTACAGCGAGAAGTTCTTGGAGAACGAGTTGGCCACGAAGCACTGGGCACCCGCGTCTGCCAGGGCGCGCACGGACCAGGCATCGTCGTCCAGGCCGTCGCCGAAGCCCTGGTAGGCCATGTCCACGAAGGGGATCAGGCCGCGCTCGACGATCACCGGGATCAGTTGCCGCCACTGGTCGCGCGTCAGGTCCACGCCCGTGGGGTTGTGGCAGCTGGCGTGCAGCAGCACCACGCTGCCCGAGGGGATGTCGCGCAGCGTCTGCAGCATGGCGTCGAAGCGCAGGCTGCCGGTGGCCGCGTCGTAGTAGGGATAGCCGTGGGTGCGCAGGCCCGCGCCCTGGAAGATGGCCAGGTGGTTGTCCCAGGTGGGGTCGCTGAGCCAGACCCCGGCATCGGGAAAGTAGTGCCGGATGAAGTCCGCGCCCAGCTTGAGCGCGCCCGAGCCGCCCAGGGTCTGCACGGTGGCGATGCGCTGGCTGCGCACGGCCTCGTGCTGTGCGCCGAAGACCAGTTCCTGCACCAGCTGGCGGTAGGGGGCGATGCCTTCGATGGGCAGGTAGCCGCTGGGGCCCTGCTCGCGGTCCAGCGCCTCGCCGGCCTGGCGCACGCAGTCCAGCACGGGCAGGCGCCCGGCCTCGTCGAAGTACAGGCCGATGCTCAGGCTGACCTTGGCGGGGCGGGGATCCTGCTGGAAGGCCTCCATCAGCGACAGGATGGGATCGCCCGGGTAGGGCGGGACATGGTGGAACAGGGAGGTCTTGGGTGTCGTCATGGGAAATGTCTGCCAGGCAGATCGGTCACGGAAAGATGGGAAGGTGGAACAGGCGGGCCGGCCTCACCGGCCCTGGGGTGCAAGCTGCGCTGGCGGCTTGCGATACCACAGCGCATAGGCGGCGACCAGCAGCAGCAGGAAGGGCAGGCCGGTCAGCACGGTCAGGCGGAACACGTCGGTGAACAGCGTGGACACCAGGGCGGCCAGCATCAGGCCCGCGCCCAGCAGGGTCAGCACGGGAAAGCCCCACATGCGAAAGGCCAGCGGCGCGTTGCCCTGGCGCACCCAGCGCCTGCGAAAGAACAGGTGGGTCACGAAAATCATGAACCAGGTGAACATGGCGCCGAACATGGCCACGGCCATCATCAGCATGAAGGATTGCTCGGGGTTGATGATGTTGAACAGGGTGGCCACGGCGATGCCCAGGCAGGACAGCAGCAGCGCGGGCAGCGGCACGCCGCGTGCATTCACGCGGCCCAGCACGGCGGGCGCATGGCCGGCGCGCGAGAGGCTGAACATCATGCGGGTGGTGATGTAGAGCTGGCTGTTCATGGCCGACAGGGCGGCCACCAGCACCACGAAGTTGACCACGCTGGCGGCACCGGGCA
Source organism: Delftia tsuruhatensis (assembly GCF_903815225.1). Classification (NCBI taxonomy): domain Bacteria; kingdom Pseudomonadati; phylum Pseudomonadota; class Betaproteobacteria; order Burkholderiales; family Comamonadaceae; genus Delftia; species Delftia tsuruhatensis. Next base: position 4,632,627 of record NZ_LR813084.1, on the reverse strand, counting down.
GGCCGATGATCTCCATCACCTTGACGAAGGGGCTGCCCTCCTTGCCGGCCGCGGCCCAGGGCACGATGGCCAGCATCAGCGCGATGGTGGCCAGGTAGAACACCACCAGGCGCACCATGGTCGAGCGGAAGGCGCTGGTGACGGCGCGCTGCGGGTCCTTGGCCTCGCCCGCGGCCACGGCGATCATCTCGATGCTCAGGTAGCTGAAGATGGCGATGATCACGCCCACCCAGGTGCCCCACAGGCCCTTGGGAAAGAAGCCGCCGTTGTCGACATAGTTGGCAAAGCCCACGCCCTCGGGGCGCGCGCCGAAGACCACCCAGGCGCCGATCACGATGAAGGCCGCGATGGCGACGATCTTGACCATGGAGAAGCTGTACTCCACGGCGCCGAAGGCCTTGACGCTCATCATGTTCACGCCGATCAGCGCGCCCGAGAAGATGACCACCCAGGCCCAGCGCGGCACCTCGGGGAACCAGTAGCCCATGTACAGGCCCACGGCCGTCACTTCGGTGCCCACGGCCAGCACCACGCAGGCCCAGTAGGCATAGCGCACCACGAATCCGGCCAGCGGGCTGACGTAGTGCTCGGCATAGGCGCCGAAGGAGCCGGAGGTCGGGTGGGCCACCGTCATCTCGGCCAGGCAACCCATGAGCAGCAGCGATATCACCGCGCCGATGGCATAGCTGATCAGCACGCTGGGCCCGGCGAAGCCGATGGCGAATCCGCTGCCCAGGAACAGGCCGGTGCCGACGGCACCGCCGATGGCGATCATGGTCATCTGTCCGGCGGACAGCTGCTGCTGGAGTCCGGCTTCGCGCTGGACGATGTCTTCGAAGGCAGGCATGGGGTGGGTCTCCGTCGTTGTAGGTGCTTCGGAGGCGGATGCTATTTGCCTATCCCGCAGGTGATTTAGTAGTTATCCCTAAATGCCGTTGATCTTGGATAAGTTATTCTGTGAAACATGAATTCATAGGTGGTTTATGCCAATCGAGATCGACAGAACCGACCGGCTGCTGATCCGCGCGCTGCAGGACAACGCGCGGCTGACCTCGGGCGAGCTGGCCCAGCGCGTGCATTTGTCGCAATCGCCGTCATGGCGGCGCATCAAGCGGCTGGAGGACGAGGGCGTGATCACCGGCTACCACGCGGCCCTGGACCGGCGCGCCATCGGCTTCGGCGTGCTGGCCTTCGTGATGGTGGCCATAGACCATCAGAACGAGGAGTCCTCGCGCATCTTCGAGCAGGCGGTCTGCGCCATTCCCGAGGTGGTGATGTTCCACGGCATCTCGGGTCCCGAGGACTTCCTGCTGGTCGTGGTCGCGCGCGACCTGGACGCCTACTCCGACCTGCTGCAGCGCCGCCTGCACCGCCTGCCGGGCGTGCGCCAGGTGCACACGCATTTCTCGCTGCAGGAGTTCAAGGGGCAGTTGGCCAATCTGCCGGTGGAGTAGGGCGGTCCGGGGCCTTACAGCAGTCCGCTGTCCAGTGCCGGCAGCCCGTGCCGCAGGCGCACGCGGTTGCAGGCATCGCTGCCGGCGGCGAACTCGCGGCAGGGCGAGGGGCGCCATTCGTAGATGCCGCAGTGGGCCTTCTCGCCCACCTTGCCGACCAGGGCCGCGCAGCGCGGGCGGGACCAGTCCGTGCCGCGCATGCGGCAGGTGTGGTCGGTGACTTCCTCGATCAGCCCGGCCGGCACGCGGCCGCCATGGTCCTGGGACTCGTGCACGGAAAAATCCACACGGAACGACGCGCAGCAGGCGCCGCAGCTCAGGCAGGGATGGGTCATGGCGTGGGGGTCTGGAAGGCGAAGGCCGTGTCGGCGTGTTGCCGCGATTGTGACGGCTGCGGCGCACCGAGCGGGGGCAGGGGGCAAAGGCCGGCAGCGCAAAACCCTGCCCCGCACTCCGATACCATGCGCGGGCCCGTCGCCAGGGTTCGATCAAAATCAAAATGAGAATAAAAATCAGTTGATACAACACGCCATGCATTCGATGAACCCAGGGACGGCGGCTGCGGCCTCCAGGTCCCTTGATGCGGCCGCCATCGGCCTTGATACGCTGCCGCGCCAGACGCCGGCCCATGTGGTCGGGCTGCAGCCCGCGCGCGACGCCTCCGAGCGGGAGCTGCTGCTGCGGCTGATGGAGATCGGCTTCCTGCCCGGCGAGCCCGTGCGCATCGTGGCCGCCGGCTTTCCCGGCGGCGATCCACTGGCCGTGCGCGTGGGCCAGGCCACCTTCGCATTGCGCCGCCACGAAGCGGCCCTGGTGAGGGTCTGTGCGCAGGAGGCCGCATGAGCACGCAGCCGTCTTCCAGACTCATCCAGCCGCTGCAGCCCGCCAAGGGGCCGGGGGGCAGCGATTCCGCGCTGCGCCTGGCCCTGCTGGGCAACCCCAACTGCGGCAAGACCGCTTTGTTCAACCTGCTGACCGGTGCGCGCCAGAAGGTGGCCAACTACGCGGGCGTCACCGTGGAGCGCAAGGAGGGCTGGCTGAATACGGCCAGCGGCCGGCGCGTGCGTGTTCTGGACCTGCCGGGCACCTACAGCCTGCATGCGCACAGCGAGGACGAGCGCATCACGCGCGACATCGTCGCGGGCCGGCATCCGCGCGAGGCGCCGCCCGAACTGCTGGTCTGCGTCACCGATGCCACCCACCTGCGCCTGAACCTGCGCCTGGTGCTGGAGGCTCGGCGCCTGGGCCTGCCCATGCTGCTGGTGCTCAACATGAGCGACATGGCCCGGCGCCAGGGCATCACCATCGACCGCGAGGCCCTGTCGCACGCCCTGGGCATGCCGGTGCTGTCCACCGTGGGCGTTCGCCAGGACGGCGCGCGCGAACTGCTGCAGTGGCTGGACGGGCCCGAGGCGCGCACCCTGGCCGCGCCGGCCGTGGCGCAGGCCGCGCAGGGCGATGCGCGCGAACAGGTGCTGGCGCTGCACCAGGAGGTGGCCCGCATCATGGCCGCCAGCGTGCAGGAGCCCGTGGTGGACACGCGGCGCGACGACCGCATCGATGCCGTGGTGCTGCACCCGCTGTGGGGCATGCTGCTGCTGGCGGCCACGCTGTTCCTGATGTTCCAGGCGGTGTTCAGCTGGGCGCAGCCGCTGATGGATGGCATAGAGGGCGGCGTCTCCGCCGTCTCGGCCCTGGTCAACGCGCACATGCCCGAGGGCGTGCTGCGCAGCCTGCTGGCCGATGGCGTGATCGCCGGCACGGGCGCCGTGCTGGTGTTCCTGCCGCAGATCCTGATCCTGTTCCTGTTCATCCTGGCGCTGGAGGATTCGGGCTATCTGCCGCGCGCGGCCTTCCTGCTGGACCGCGTCATGGGCAAGGTGGGGCTGTCGGGTCGCTCCTTCATCCCGCTGCTGTCCAGCTTCGCCTGCGCCGTGCCCGGCATCATGGCCACGCGCTCCATCACCAGCTGGCGCGATCGCCTCGTGACCATCATGATCGCGCCGCTGATGACCTGCTCGGCGCGCCTTCCCGTGTATGCACTGCTCATCAGCGCCTTCATCCCCGAGCGCACCGTGGGCGGTGTCTTCAACCTCCAGGGCCTGGTGCTGTTCGCGCTGTATGTGGCGGGCATCGTCAGCGCCATGGCCGTGGCCGGCGTGGCGAAGCTGGCGGGCCGCAGTGCCGGCCCCACGCCGCTGCTGATGGAGCTGCCCGCCTACCGCTGGCCCAGTCCGCGCAGCTTGGCCCTGGGCCTGTACGAGCGCGCGATGATCTTCCTGCGCCGCGTGGGCGGCATCATCCTGACCGTGAGTATCGTGCTGTGGTTCCTGGCCAGCTACCCGGCGCCGCCCGATGGCGTGACGGAAGCGGCCATCCGCTACAGCTTCGCGGGCCGCATCGGTGGCTGGCTGGAGGTGGTGCTGGCGCCCATCGGCTTCAACTGGCAGATCGCCATCGCCCTGGTGCCCGGCATGGCCGCGCGCGAGGTGGCCGTCAGCGCCATGGGCACGGTCTATGCGCTGTCCGCCGCCAGCGACGAGGCCATGGCCGAGCAGCTGGGCCCGCTGATCGCGCACACCTGGTCGCTGGCCACGGCGCTGTCGCTGCTGGCCTGGTTCGTGTTCGCGCCCCAGTGCATCTCCACGCTGGCCGCCGTGCGGCGCGAGACCAATGGCTGGCGCTATCCGCTGCTGATGACCGGCTACCTGTTCGCCCTGGCCTACCTGGCCAGCTTCATCACCTACCGGGTCGCGCTGGCGCTGGGCGCCGGCTGAAGGAGGACATGCACATGTGGCAGAACATCATCGTGGGCCTGGTCGTGGCATTGGCCGCGGTGTCCCTGGTCTGGCGCTACCTGCCGGCGCGCTGGCGCGTCAAGGCCGGGCAACTGCATCCGGCACTGGCCCCCAGGGACGGGGGCGGCTGTGGCGGCTGCAGCGCCTGCGGCGGCGACAGCTGCGCGCCGGACAAGCGTACGCCCTGACGGGGCTGCAGGCCGGCTCAGGCGGCGGCCAGCCAGATGCGGGCGCTTTCGTCCAGCGCGGACAGCCCATGCGCCAGGCGCGCATCGTTGCAGCGGTCCGTGCCCATCTCGAAATCGCGGCAGGTCGATGAGCGCTGCGCGTAGATGCCGCAGGCCACCTGCTCGCCGCAGCGGCCGTTGAGCGCCACGCAGCGCACGGGGCGGCGGTCGGTGCCATTCATGCGCCAGCGGTTGCCGTGGACCTCGTGGGCCAGTTCGTCGGGCACGGTGCCGCCCATGGAGCGCAGCTCATAGACGGAAAACTCGACGCGGAAGGTTTCGCAGCAGACGCCGCAGTTCAGGCAGGGGTGCAGGGTTTCGGACATTGGAGGTTCTCCTGGGGACAGTGGGGCACGCACGGGCATGCCGCGCCCGGGTGGCCGGGGCGGCACAGGGATGGGTCAGGCGTGAAGCGGCCCTAGGTATGGCCCTGGAGGAACTTCAGGTAGAAGGTGTGGATGCGCACGAACAGCGCGCGCACGCGGGCCGCGAAATGCCGGCGCGGCCCGAAGAACGAGGGCACGCGCGTGTGCCGCGCAATGTGCGGATGGCGCAATGCGCAGCCACCAAAGAGAAACACCGCCCGCGGGCGCTTGGCCTGCGGGCGGTGTATGCGTGGTGTGTGGCTCAGGTGCATGGATGAAATGGGATGCGCCTGGGCCATGGAGTGGGCGTGATCAGCCCGGCTGGCGTCCCAGCAGCAGATATTCCATGAGTGCCTTTTGCACGTGCATCCTGTTCTGGCTACGGCACGCGGCCTGAGGCCGCTTCACGTCCGCTGCGCGGACATGAGCCTTCACCGAAACAGACTGCTGGCGCTGGCGCGCCACCGTACGGCATTTCATGCCGTACGGCCGAGCAAAAGATACTCCATGAGTGCCTTTTGCACGTGCATCCTGTTTTCTGCCTCGTCCCAGACCACGGACTGGGGTCCGTCGATGACCTCGGCCTCGACCTCCTCGCCACGGTGGGCGGGCAGGCAGTGCATGAACAGCGCATCGGCACGCGCGGCGGCCATCATCTCGGCGTCCACGCACCAGTCGGCGAAGGCTTTCTTGCGCGCCTCGTTCTCGGCCTCGTAGCCCATGCTGGTCCACACGTCGGTGGTCACCAGGTCGGCGCCCTTGCAGGCGTCCAGGGGGTTCTTGAAGACCTTGTAGCAGCCCTGGCGTGGCGCCTTGCCGCCGAAGGCCAGCTTCTCGTCGACTTCGTAGCCGCCGGGCGTGCTGACGTGGACCGTGAAGCCCAGCAGGTCGGCCGCCTGCAGCCAGGTGTTGGCCATGTTGTTGCCATCGCCGACCCAGGCGACGGTCTTGCCCTGGATCGAGCCGCGGTGCTCGATGAAGGTGAAGATGTCGGCCAGGATCTGGCAGGGGTGGAACTCGTTGGTCAGGCCGTTGATGACGGGCACGCGCGAGTACTCGGCGAAGCGCACGATCTTGTCCTGGCCGAAGGTGCGGATCATGACCAGGTCGGTCATGCGGCTGATGACGCGCGCGCTGTCCTCGATGGGCTCGGCACGGCCCAGCTGGCTGTCGCCCGTGGTCAGGTGGACCACCGAGCCCCCGAGCTGGTACATGCCGGCCTCGAAACTCACGCGGGTGCGCGTGCTGGCCTTCTCGAAGATCATGGCCAGCGTGCGGTCGACCAGCGTGTGGTGCTTCTCGTAGTTCTTGAACTTCTTCTTGATCAGGGCCGCGCGGTCGAGCACGTAGGCGTACTCGTCGGCGGTGAAGTCGGAAAACTGCAGATAGTGCTTGATGGTGGTCATGGGCAGGCCCTTCATTCGGACAGGAATTGCACGATCAACGGCTTGAGCCTGGCGACCACTTCGTCGGCCTCGGCCTCGGTCATGATCAGCGGTGGCACCAGGCGCACCACGGTGTCGGCGGTCACGCTGAACAGCAGGCCTGCCTCGGCGCCACGGCCCAGCAGCGGGCCGCAAGGCCTGGACAGCTCGATGCCGATGATCAGGCCCTGGCCGCGCACCTCGACCACGCCCTTGACGTCGGCCAGCTCGCGCTGCAGCGCAGCCTTCAGATGGGCGCCGACCCTGGTGGTGTGTGCCAGCAGGCCGTCTTCCTCCATGATGCGGATGGTCTCGATGCCGGCGCGCATGGCCAGCGGATTGCCACCGAAGGTCGAGCCGTGGTTGCCCGGCTGCAGCACGCCGGCCGCCTTGCCATGGGCCACGACGGCACCGATGGGCACGCCCGATCCCAGGCCCTTGGCCAGGGTCATCACGTCAGGGACGATGTCGGCCCACTGGTGGGCGAACCACTTGCCCGTGCGGCCCATGCCGGCCTGCACCTCGTCGAAGATCATCAGCCAGCCGTTGGCATCGCACAGCGCGCGCACCTGCTGCATGTACTCGACGCGCATGGGGTGCAGTCCGCCTTCGCCCTGGATGGGCTCCATCATCACGGCCACCACGTCGGGGTTGCCGGCCGTGGCCTGCCTGAGGGCCTCGATGTCGTTGACGGGCACGCGCAGGAAGCCGTCCAGCAGCGGGCCGAAGCCGTCGCGCACCTTGGGGTTGCCGGTGGCCGTCATGGTGGCGATGGAGCGGCCGTGGAAGGCGTGCTCGTAGACCACGATCACGGGTTGGGCGATGCCCTTGTCCACGCCGTACTTGCGTGCGATCTTGATGGCCGCCTCATTGGCCTCCAGGCCCGTGCTGCAGAAGAAGACATTGGTCATCTTTGCGCGTTCGGTCAGCAGCCTGGCCAGCGTTTCCTGGCCGGGAACGTGGTAGTAGTTGGACGTGTGGATGAGCTTGGCCACCTGGTCCTGCAGCGCGGGCACGAGCTTGGGGTGGTTGTGGCCCAGCGTGTTGACCGCAATGCCGCCCAGCGCATCGAGGTACTGCTTGCCGTTGACGTCCCACACGCGGCAGCCTTGGCCTCGCTCCAGAGCGATCGGTATGCGGCCATAGGTGTTCATCACGTGGGGCGAGGCAGCCTCAATGAAAGCGGTCATTGCAAGAATCTCCTGTCCAGGAAAGTAAACGGCATCCGGGCGTTGCCGCCGCAGATGCCAGAAAAACAGCGAAGCCCGATTCTAGGGGGGGTGCAATGGCCCGGCGTTGCGGTTTGCGCATCACAGCCATGCAATGAGCCTACGCCACAGTTGGGTAGTGGCGGGAAGGAGCGGTCAGCTCTTATATAAGAGATAAAATGCCTGCTTGGCCTGCCGGTGGTGATCCCGCTGGCGGGCCCTGGCTTTTTTTGAAGGACTTGCGCAAGCAGGATGCGGCAAAGGGCTGCGTCGCGCGACATACCGTCTGGTCTGTTCCTTGTCGCGCAGGTCGTATTTTGGCGTGCATCCCGATGGTTTCTCCTTCCAGCAAAGAACTGTTCATCCAGGGCATCACCCACGAAGGCAAGACATTCCGGCCCAGTGACTGGGCCGAGCGGCTGGCGGGGGTCATGAGCCAGTTCCGTCCCGGTGGCGCGCAGCGCGGCAGCCACCTGAGCTACTCGCCCTGGTGCGTGCCGACCACGCTCAACGGCGTCAAGTGCGTGGTGGTCCATCGCGATCTGCGCGACTATGAGCCCATGGCCTGGGATTTCTGCCTGAATTTCGCCAAGGACAACAGTCTTCAGGTCGTCGAGGCCTGCCTGATCCCGGATGAGCCGGCCCGCTGAGGCCGGTTTCTTTTTTTCCAGGGCCCGGCTCTGGGAGTGCATGATCGACAGGGCGCACCATGGGTGCGTTTTTTTATGCCTGTGGATCGGATGGGGTGGAGCGCCCACAAAAAAACCGCCCGGAGGCGGTTTTTTCGTTCGCGGACAGCGCACCCGTTACAAACGGCAGATGGCCGGGGCCATCCGTGCGATTGCCTGATGGAATCAGGCGGCGGCCAGGGCCTTGACCTTGGCGGACAGGCGGCTCTTGTCGCGAGCGGCCTTGTTCTTGTGGAAGATGCCCTTGTCGGCGATCGTGTCCAGCACGGATTGTGCGGCTGCGAACAGTTCGGTGGCCTTGGCCTTGTCGCCGGTCAGGACGGCCTTCTCGACCTTCTTGACGGCAGTGCGGTACTTGGAGCGCAGCGAGGTGTTGGCTGCGTTCAGCTTGACGTCCTGGCGGGCGCGCTTGCGGCCGGAGGCCAGGCGGGGGTTCTTCTTTACGGGCTTCGATGCCATGGTGTATGTGTTCCTAGTGTCTGAGGATGTTGTCGGCGAAGCGCGGGATTATAGCATGCCGTGAATTCGAGCCGGGTTGCACCGTGCTCCGGTTGCCCGGCCTGTTGCAACGGAGTGCAAGAGGCGCGCGGGTCGCCGTGGGCGCCGCTGCGGCGCCCGTGCGAGCGCATACACTCCCGACGGTGTCACTGTTCAAAGCCGCCTCCACCGTTTCCCTGCTGACGCTGGCCTCCCGTATCACCGGGCTGGTGCGCGATCTGCTCATGGCCTCCATGTTCGGAGCCAATGCGCTGACCGATGCCTTCAATGTCGCCTTCAGGATCCCCAACCTCTTTCGGCGGCTGTTCGCCGAGGGGGCCTTCAGCCAGGCCTTCGTGCCCGTGCTGGCGGCCAGCAAGGCCAAGGAGGGGGAGGAGGCCACCCGCACGCTGATCTCGCATGTGGCCACCTTGCTGTTCTGGGTGCTGGTCGTGACCTGTGCCCTGGGTGTCATCGGCGCGCCGTTGCTGGTCTGGCTGCTGGCCAGCGGCCTGCGACAGTCGCCGCAGGGTTATGACGCGGCCGTGCTGATGACGCGCTGGATGTTCCCCTACATCGGCTTCATGTCGCTGGTGGCGCTGTCGGCCGGCGTGCTCAATACCTGGCGGCGGTTCGCCGTTTCGGCGGCCACGCCGGTGCTGCTGAACCTGGCCATGATCGCCGCGGCCTTCTGGGGGGCGCCCTGGCTCCAGGCGCGCGGCATCGAGCCCATCTATGCCATGGCGGGTGGCGTGATGCTGGGCGGCGTGCTGCAGCTGGCGGTGCAGCTGCCGGCGCTGGCACGCCTGGGGCTGATGCCGCGGATCGGCTTTTCGCCCTCGGCGCTGCGCCAGGCCTGGGGCGAGGCCGGCGTGCGCCGCATCCTCACGCTGATGGCACCGGCGCTGCTGGGCGTGGGCGTGGCCCAGGTCTCGCTGATGATCAATACCCAGATCGCGTCCTACCTGCAGCCCGGCAGCGTGACCTGGCTGTTCTATGCCGACCGGCTGATGGAGTTCCCGACCGCGCTGCTGGGCGTGGCGCTGGGGGTGGTGCTCACGCCGCAACTGGCGGCCGCCAAGGCGGCCGACGACGGCGAGCGCTACTCCGCCATGCTGGACTGGGGGCTGCGCCTGGTGGTTTTGCTGGCCGTGCCCTGCGCCGTGGGCCTGCTGACCTTCGCCGAGCCGCTGGTGGCCACGCTTTTTCACCGTGGTGCGCTGCAGGATGGCGACGTGGGCCAGATCGCGCTGGCCCTGATCGGCTATGGCGCGGGCCTGGTGGGCCTGGTGGCCATCAAGGTCCTGGCGCCCGGCTACTACGCAAGCCAGGACATCCGCACGCCCGTCAAGATCGCCATCGTGGTGCTGGTCATCACGCAGCTGCTCAACCTCGTGCTCGTGCCCTTCATGGCCCACACCGGTCTGGCCCTGTCCATCGGGCTGGCCGCCCTGGTCAACGCCGCCTGGCTGCTCACGGGGCTGTTGCGCCGCCGTGTCTACCGGCCGCAGCCGGGCTGGGGCCGGCTGGCCTTGCAGGTGGTTGCCGCCAGCAGCCTGCTGGCCGTGCTGCTGACCTGGGGCAGCCAGCATTTCGACTGGATCGCGCTGCGCGCCCATGGATGGCAGCGCGTGGGCCTGCTGACGGCCATGCTGGTCGCGTCGGCCCTGCTGTATTTCGGCGCGCTGTGGGCGGCGGGACTGAAACTGCGCACGCTGCTGCGGCGCTAGGGCTTCGCTCCAGCCCGCATAATTGCAGGCCCGAGCGACGCGACCCCCTGATGGGTGTGAACAGGCCCCGAGCATCATGAGCTGGAGTTACGAAGACACGCCGACGGCCCTGCAGTACTTTGCAGCGCTGGTGCAAAGCGATGACGGTCTGCCGTTGATGGAGGCGGCGATCAGCATTGCCCAGGATGCCATCCCCGACCTGGACCTCCAGGCCGCCAGCGCCGAGCTGGACCGGCTGCAGGTGCGCCTGGCCCAGCGCCTGGCTGGCGAGACCGATCCGCTGCAGCGCCTGCGGGTGCTCAACCAGTTCTTCTACGGCGAGTTGGGCTTCGGCGGCAACCTCAATGACTACTATGACCCGGCCAACAGCTACATCCACCATGTGCTGCAGACGCGGCGCGGCATTCCGATCAGTGTCGCGCTGATCTGGCTGGAACTGGCCGCAGGTATCGGGCTGCCGGCGCAGGGGGTGAGCTTTCCCGGGCATTTCCTGGTCAAGCTGCGCCTGCCCCAGGGGCAGGTGGTGATGGATCCGCTGAGCGGCGAGTCCTTTTCCGCGAACAACCTGGCCGAAAGGCTGGAGCCCTTCTGGCAGAGCGCGGGCCTGTCCGCCGAGGAAGCTGCCCCGCTGGGCCTGTACCTGCAGGGGGCCTCGGCCCGCGATATCCTGGAGCGCATGCTGCGCAACCTCCAGGAGATCCACCACGCCCGGCGCGACTGGCCGCTGCTGGTGGCCGTGCTCAACCGGCTCGCCGTGCTGCGGCCCGACATGCCCGAGATCTACCGGGACCGGGGGCTGGCCTATGCGCAATGGGGCGTGACCGAGCGTGCGCTGGAGGACCTGGAGCGCTTTCTCCAGTCCCAGCGTGGAGCGCAGGCCGTGGCCGTGCGCGAGGTGATCCGGCGGCTGCGGGGTCTGTAGATCACGGTGGCCGCGGCTCAGACCAGGCGGACCGCCTCCAGTTCCTTCTTCAGGTAGGCGTAGAACAGTGGCGCGGCCACCAGGCCGGCGGGGCCGAACACCGATTCCGCCACGAACATCACGGCCAGCAGCTCCCACACGCCCATGTGCGTGCGCTGGCCCACGACCTTGGCGTTGATCACGTACTCGGCCTTGTGGATCAGGATCAGAAAGCCCAGGCAGGCGGCCGCGGCCACCGGAGACACCGACAGGCCGACGATGGTGATCACCACGTTGCACAGCAGGTTGCCGACGATGGGTACCAGGCCGGCGATGAAGGTCAGCGTGATCAGGGCCGGCGTGTAGGGCAGGGTCAGGTTCCAGTGCGGCAGGATGCCGAGCAGGAAGATGGCCGTGAGAAAGGTGTTGAAGGCCGCGATCCAGAACTGGGCGGCCACGATCTGGCGGAAGGCCAGGCCCATGAGCCGGATGCGTTCACGCAGTGCGGCCACCAGCGGCGGGCGGCGCGTGGTGATGGGGCGCACGGCGGCCAGCGCGCCGATGATCATGCCCACATAGGCGTAGAGCAGGCCGGTGAGCCAGGCGCGGCCCGCATGGGCGAGGGCGCCGGCCTTGGCGGCCAGATAGCTGGCCAGCAGGTGCTGGATCTCCTGGGCTCCGTCGGGCAACTGGTCGGCCATGTCGGCCGGCAGCTTGTCGCGCAACTCCAGCACCGTGTGCGCCAGGTAGTCCAGCAGCTCGCGGTACTGCTGGGGGGCGTCGGTGATGTAGGTGCGCGTGTGCGACAGCGCTCCGCTGAGCAGGGCCAGCGGCGCGAGGATGACGATGGCGGCCGCCACCAGCTGGGTCCAGCGCGGCAGAGAGCCGCGCCGGGCCTTGGGCTGGGCGCGTGCCAGCAGCCCGGCCAGGCTGCGCGTGACCAGGAAGCCCACGCAGACACACAGCATGCCTGGCAGCAGGCCCTGCCACATGATCAGCAGCAGGGCGCCGGCCATCAGGATATAGCTGGCCAGTGTCACGCCGCGCGTGGGCGCGGGCTGCGGGGAGATGATGGGCGAGGGCAGGTGCTGGGTCATGCGCGGGGGCCGGTGGTCAGCGGACCTCGACGCTCTCGCCCTCGCCGCGTTCGGCGATGCGTCCGATGGTGTAGACCGTCTCGCCCAGTTGCTGGAGCGTGGCGGCCGTGGCCTGGGCGGCTTCTGCAGGCACGACGACGACCATGCCGATGCCGTTGTTGAAGGTGCGGTTCATTTCCACGGCATCGATGCCGGCCGTCTTCTGCAGCCAGGCGAACAGCTCGGTCTGGGGCCAGCTGCCGGCTTGCAGGTGGGCGGCCAGGCCCTCGGGCAGCACGCGGGGGATGTTCTCCAGCAGGCCGCCGCCGGTGATGTGGGCCAGCGCCTTGATGGGGTGCTGCTCCAATGCGGCCAGCACGTTCTTCACGTACAGGCGCGTGGGTTCCATGATGGCCTGCCTGAACGGCTTGCCATCCAGCGTGGCGGGCAGTGCGCCCTGGCTTTCGGCGCGTTCGATGCACTTGCGCACCAGGGAGAAGCCGTTGGAGTGCACGCCGGCCGAGGCCAGGCCCAGCACCACGTCGCCGGCGGCCACGTTCTGGCCGGTCAGGATCCTGGACTTCTCGACGGCGCCGACGGCAAAGCCCGCCAGGTCGTATTCGCCAGCCGGGTACATGCCGGGCATCTCGGCGGTTTCGCCGCCGATCAGGGCGCAGCCCGACAGCTCGCAGCCGCGAGCGATGCCGCCGACCACGGCGGCGGCCGTGTCCACGTCCAGCTTGCCGCAGGCGAAGTAGTCGAGGAAGAACAGGGGCTCGGCACCCTGGACCAGCACGTCGTTGACGCTCATGGCCACCAGGTCGATGCCCACGGTGTCATGCATGTTCCACTCGAAGGCCAGCTTGAGCTTGGTGCCCACGCCATCGGTGCCCGAGACCAGCACGGGCTCCTTGTAGCGCTTGGGGACCTCGAACAGTGCGCCGAAGCCTCCGATGCCGGCCATCACGCCTTCGCGCATGGTCTTCTTGGCCAGCGGCTTGATGCGCTCGACCAGTGCATCGCCGGCAACGATGTCGACGCCGGCGTCTTTGTAGGAAATCGGGGTAGGGGAGGGGGCAGAAGAGCTCATGGATGGGTTCGGTGCGGTAGGCCCGATGCCGGGCTGGAACCCCGGGATTCTACGGCGATGGCCGCCGCAGGGCATGTGCGCCAGTGGGCTTCGAGGGGCTTTCGTCGTGCTTGCGGCCCTGCTGGCGCCGAGTCGGGCGCCGCGCAGACTAAAATCCCCCTTTCGCCCCGGGCGCAGCTGGTGCGTTGCTCGCCTTGCCGCGGCACCGCGCTGCGGCGGGTCCGTTTTTGCTCACCAACCAATGCCGTTGCCGATTCCTCTGTCCGCTGTTGCCGCATGGACCCGCCTGGATCCAGGAAAGGGGGCGCTGCGCGTATGTCGCAGATGAAGCAGCTGGCCCTGGACATCAGCATGGCGTCGAGCCCGACGCTGTCGCGCTTTTTCGTCGGCCCCAATGCCGCGGTGATCGACCATCTGCGCCACTGGGTGGGCGATGGGCGCATGCAGACGGCGCGTACGCCAGTGCCCACTTATCTCTGGGGTGAGTCGGGGTCGGGCAAGACCCATCTGCTCAAGGCCGTGCGCGAGGCCTTGCGCGAGCAGGGGGCCATGGTGGGCTGGATGGATGCGACCACGCTGTTTCCACCGCCGTTCGACGAACGCTGGGCGGCGGTGCTCATGGACGATGTGGACATCTACACCCCGCTGCAGCAGGCCAGGGCGTTCAACTGGTTCGTCAACGCAACGAGTCCGGCCACGGGTTCGCCGCGCTGGGTGCTGGGCGCGGGGCCGCTGCCGCCGGCCGACCTCAAGCTGCGCGAGGATCTGCGCACACGGCTGGGCTGGGGCCATGTGTTCCAGCTGCAGTTGCTGGATGAAACCGCGCGACGCGCGGTGCTGCGCCAGGAGGCTGATGCCCGTGGCGTTTTTCTGGGCGACGATGTGATGGACTACATGCTCAAGCGCTTTTCGCGCGATCTGGGCAGCCTGATGCAGCTGCTCGACATGCTCGACGGCTTTGCGCTGCGCAACAAGCGCGCCATCACCATCCCGTTGCTCAAGACCATGCTGGAAACCGAATGAGCCCCTTCACCGCTCCCGGTTCCGGCCTTTTGTGGGAATTGCATGACTTCTGAACAGAAGCAACCCCGGCCACGGCTGGCGTTGTTCGACCTGGACCATACGCTGCTGCCGCTGGACTCGGACTACGAGTGGGGCGAATTCACGACGCGCATCGGCTGGACCGACCCGGCCGAGTTCGGCCGGCGCAATGCCGAGTTCTTCGCGCATTACCAGGCAGGCACGCTCGATGTGCACGACTATGTGCGCTTTGCCACCGAGGCCTTCTGCGCCCGGGGCGCCCAGCAGGCCGGCCAGGCCCACGAGCGCTTCATGCGCGAGGTCATCTCCCCGGCGATCCGGCCGCAGGCGCTGGATCTGCTGCGCGGGCACCAGCAGGCGGGCGACGAGGTGGTCATCGTCACGGCCACCAATGAATTCGTGACACGTCCCATTGCCGCCGCGCTGGGCGTGAAGGAATTGATCGCGGTGGAGCTGGAGCGCGACGCCCGGGGCTGGTTCACGGGCGAGATCCGTGGCACGCCGAGCATGCGCGACGGCAAGGTGCGGCGCATGCAGCAGTGGCTGGAGGCGCGCGGCCTGGACTGGAAGGACGTGGAGACCTGGTTCTACAGCGATTCCTGGAACGACGTGCCCCTGCTCGAGCGCGTGGACCATCCCGTGGCCACCAACCCCGACACGCGGCTGCGCGCCCTGGCCCGGGAGCGGGGCTGGCACATTCTGGACCTGTTTGGCGAAGCCCCATGATCAAGACATTCATCGACAAGCTGCTGGGCAAGACGCCAGCGCCGCGCGCGCGCAAGTCCCCGTTCGGAAAGCGCCAGGAGGTGCCGGTGCAGGTGCACGGCATCGACCCCAACCTCGTGGACCGGCGCGCCATCGACGTGGTGCAGACGCTGCAGGATGCCGGCTACGAGGCCTACATCGTCGGGGGCGCGGTGCGGGACCTGCTGCTGGGCCTGCGTCCCAAGGACTTCGACGTGGCCACGAATGCCACGCCCGAGCAGGTCAAGGGACTGTTCAGGCGGGCCTTCATCATCGGCAAGCGCTTTCGCATCGTGCACGTGGTCTATGGGCGTGGCCGGGAGAACGAGGTCATCGAGGTCTCCACCTTCCGCGCCTTCCTGGACAACAGCGCGGCCGAGGCCGTCAGCGGCAACGAGCGCACCAGCAAGGCCCAGCTGGCCGGCATGCAGCACGCCGTGGACGCCAGCGGCCGGGTGCTGCGCGACAATGTCTGGGGTCCGCAGGACCAGGATGCCACGCGCCGCGACTTCACCATCAACGCCATGTACTACGATCCGCACACGCAGATCGTGGTGGACTACCACAAGGGCATAGACGACGCCAAGAAGCGCGTGCTGCGCATGATCGGCGACCCGGCCACGCGCTACCGCGAGGACCCGGTGCGCATCATCCGCGCCGTGCGTTTCGCCGCCAAGCTGCAGGGCAAGGGCTTCAAGCTGGAGCCCAAGACCGCCAGGCCGCTGGTCGAATGCGAGCCGCTGCTGGCCGACGTGCCGCAAAGCCGCCTGTTCGACGAAATGCTCAAGCTGCTGCAGACCGGCCATGCGCTGGCCTCCGTGCAGCAGTTGCGCGACCTGGGCCTGGCGCGCGGCATCTACTCGCTGCTGGATGTGGTGGTCGAACGTGCGGACCACCCGTTCGTGCAGGCGGCCCTGACGGACACCGACCGCCGCGTCGAGGAGGGCAAGCCCGTGGCCCCCAGCTTCCTGCTGGCCTGCGTGCTGTGGCAGGATGTCAAGACCGGCTGGGAGCGGCGCCTGAACCAGCGCCAGCATCCGTTCCCGGCCCTGCAGGAGTCCATTGACGAGGTGTTCGACCAGCGCATCGGCGATGTCTCCGGCCGGGGCAAGCTGGCCGCCGACATGCGTGAGATCTGGGTCATGCAGCCGCGCTTTGACAAGCGCACGGGTGCCACGCCCTTCAGCCTGGTGGCCCAGCCGCGCTTTCGGGCGGGTTTCGACTTCATGCGGTTGCGTGCCGACATCGGGGAGGTCGAGGAAAGCCTGGCCAGTTGGTGGCAGGAATTCCAGAACGCCGACGACGCGCGCCGCGACGACCTGATCGCCCAGGCCCGCGACGAGCAGCGTGCGCGCCAGCGCAGCGCCGAGCCCAAGGTGCACCGCGTGCCCAAGGTGCGGCAACCCCGCGAAGGCGTGAATCTGGCCGAAGGGGGTGCTCCGGACGACGCCGCGGCGCTGCCACAGCCCGCAGGCGAAGAGGGCGCGGCACCCAGGAAGCGGCGGCGCCGCCGCCGCAAGCCGCACGGCGGCGGTGACGGCGGTGGCATGGGCGGCGATGACTGAAACAGGCCACTGGGTCGCCATCGGCCTGGGGGCCAATCTGGGTGACCGTGGCCGGGCACTGGGCCGGGCCCTGGAAGCCATCGCCGGCCTGCCCGGCACGTGCCTCGTGGCCGTGTCCTCGCTCTACAGCACGGCGCCCATCGACTCCAGCGGCCCTGACTACCTGAATGCGGTGGCCGCCGTGCGCACCACGCTGGCGCCGCTGGCACTGCTGGATGCACTGCAGGCGATCGAGCTGGCGGCCGGGCGTGAACGGCCCTACCGCAATGCGCCGCGCACGCTGGACCTGGACATCGAGCTGTGGGGCGATGAGCGCATGGACCTGCCGCGCCTGTGCGTGCCGCATCCACGCATGTACGAGCGCGCTTTCGTGCTCGTCCCCCTGGCCGAGATCGCGCCGCAGCGTGTCACGCCCGAGCAACTGCGGGCGGTACAGGGGCAGGGCATCCGCCTGGCCGAGGCAGCCGGCTGGCATCGGCGCGGCGCTTGAAGCCACCCCCCCCGATGCAAAAGGCCGCGGCGCCATGTGGCGGCCGCGGCCTTTTGACGGATCCGGGTGTGTCAATCGACCTTCGCGCCCGAGGCCTTGACGATGGATTGGTACTTGGCGCGCTCGGCAGCCATGAACCTGTCGAACTCGGCCGGAGTCGAGGAAACGGGCTCGGCCATCAGCAGCTCGAAGCGGGTCTTGGTCTCGGGCGCGGCCAGGGCCTCGGAGAAGGCCTTGCTCAGCTTGTCCAGCACGGGCCTGGGCGTGCCCGCGGGAGCGACCAGGCCCCACCAGGTGTCGATGGCAAAGCCCGGGAAGGTCCTGGAAAGCGCAGGAACTCCCGGTAGCAGCGATGTGGGCGCCAGCGAGGTCACGGCCAGCGCCTTGAGCTTGCCCGAGCGGATGTTGGGCGCGGCGGCGGCCAGGTTGTCGATGTTGAAGTCCACCTCGCCGGACAGCAGGGCGAGCTGGGCGGGGTTGGCGCCGCGATAGGGCACGTGCAGCGCGAAGATGCCGGCCTTTTGCTTGAGCATCTCGCCAGCCAGATGGCCTGCGCTGCCGTTGCCGCCGCTGCCGTAGTTGAGCTTGCCGGGGTTGGCCTTGGCATAGGCGATCAGGTCGGCCACGCTGTGGATCTTCAGCTGCTCGGCGCGTGCCGCATTCATCACCAGCACGTTGGGCACGCGCACCATCTGGGTGATGCCCGCGAAATCCTTGCCGGCGTCATAGGGCATCCTGGTGTAGAGCCAGGGGTTGACGGCATGGGTGGCCGTGGCGGAGATGCCTATGGTCAGGCCGTCCGGCGTGGCGCGCGCGATGGCGTCGGCGCCGATGTTGCCGCCCGCACCGGCCCGATTGTCGATGATGACCACGCCCAGGGCGTCGCGCACCCGCTCGGCCAGCGCGCGCGCGGTGATGTCGATCGGACCGCCGGGTGCGTAGGGCACGATCAGGCGGATGGGCTCTTGCGCCAGGGCAAGCGGGGAGGCCAGGGCAGCAACGGCCGCCATGACCGAGAGAAGGCTGTTTCTACGGTTCATAGGGGCGCTATTTTGCAAAAAAATTGCGACACCTGGTCGGGCGCAGGTATGTGAAGCAATTTTTCTGCGCAGGGCTTGATCTGTGCCGGCCTGAAGCGTGATCAGGAGGCCTTGTCGGCTTCCGACGTGAATGCGTCCGCGTAGAACTCTTCGGCGGGCAGGCCGCGCTGCTGCACATAGGCTTCGCGGGCCGATTCCACGACGATGGGGGCGCCGCAGGCATAGACCTGATGGCCCGAGAGATCGGCGAAGTCCTCCATCACCGCCTTGTGGACGAAGCCGGTGCGGCCGCTCCAGCCGTCTTCGGCCAGTGCCTCGGAGACCACGGGCACGTAGTGGAGCGAGGGCATGGCGGCAGCCTGCTCGCGCACCCAGGCGTCGAGGTAGAGGTCTTCGGGCCGCCGGCCGCCCCAGTAGAACGCCACGGGGCGCTCGATGCCCTTGTGCCGCATGTGCTCGATCAGGGCCTTGATGGGCGCGAAGCCCGTGCCCGAGGCCAGCAGGACGATGGGCTTGTCGCTGTCCTCGCGCAGGAAGAAGCTGCCGAACGGACCTTCGACGCGCAGGATTTCCTTTTCCCGCAGACCCGCGAACACATGGTCGGTGAACGTGCCGCCCGGCATGTGGCGGATATGCAGCTCCAGGCCCGGCGCCGTGTCCTGGACATGCGGGGCCGTGGCCATCGAATAGGCGCGGCGTGCACCGTCGCGCAGGATGAACTCCACATACTGGCCCGCGTGGTAGCGGAACTTGTCGGCGGCCGGCAACTGCAGGCGCACCTGCATCACGTCATGCGACTTCTTCTCCAGTGCGGCCACGCGCACGGGCATCTTCTTGATCGGGAAGGAACTGGCATCGGTGACCTGGCGCGACTCCAGAACCACGGCAGACTGGGGGGTGGCGCAGCAGGTCAGCACGTAGCCGTCGGCTTCTTCCTGGGCGGTCAGGGCCTTGTCGGAATGCGCGCCATGGATGACATGGCCGACGAGCTTCTTGCACTTGCAGGAGCCGCAGGCACCGTCCTTGCAGCCGTAGGGCAGGCCCACGCCGGAGCGGATGGCCGCGGACAGGATGGTCTCGCTGCCCTGGGTGCTGAAGGCACGGCCGCTGGGCTGTACGGTGATTTCGTGGGAAATGTTGGCAATCTCGGTCATGTTCTCGGTATCCTCGGGGGCGCCGGCGGGTGCATGCAGCGCCGCGGTGATCTTCTTTCCCGGGCGGACATGCCGCGGCCGCCATCTGCGGCGCTTGGCTGGCCGCCCTCGCAACAGGCCTGGATTTTGCCCTCAAACCAAAACCCATTGGGCGCGCTGCCGGCGCGCTTTCGACGCGAACGCGTGCTCATCGTCGGCTGTGGAGATGTGGGGCTGCGGGTGGCCGGTGCGCTGGCCGGCGCGCCCGCCGCGCCGGCGGATCGCACGCGGCGCGGCCCGCGCGTGCTGGCCCTGACGCGCGGCGCCGGCCGGGCGCCAGCCTTGCGTGCGGCCGGCATCACGCCGCTGCAGGGCGACCTCGATGCACCGGACTCGCTGCGCCGGCTGGCCGGATTGGCCACCCGTGTCGTGCACCTTGCGCCGCCCCCCGGTTCGGACGAGGGCAGCGATGGCTGGTGGCTGGACCCGCGCACCACGGCCCTGCTGCGCGCGCTGCGCCGCCGGGGCCTGCCAGCCCGCCTGGTCTATGGCTCGACTTCGGGCGTGTATGGCAACTGCGATGGCGCCTGGATCGACGAGAGCCGGCCCACGGCGGCGGCCACGGCGCGTGCGCTGCGACGCGTGAATGCCGAGCGGGCCGTGCGGTTCGCCGGACGCGGTGGCGTGCGCGCCAGCATTCTGCGCATTCCGGGCATCTATGCCCCCGACAGGGAAGGCGGCACGCCGCGCGGGCGTCTGCTGCGTGGCACGCCGTTGCTGCGGGCCGAGGAGGACGTCTATACCAACCACATCCATGCAGACGACCTGGCAAGAGCCTGCGTGCTGGCGCTGTGGCGCGGCCGGCCCCAGCGCATCTACCACGCCAGCGACGATACGCAGCTGCGCATGGGCGACTACTTCGACCTTGCCGCCGATCTCTACGGCCTGCCGCGCCCTGCACGCATCACGCGCGAGCAGGCGCAGCGCGAGCTGCCGGCCAGCCTGCTGAGCTTCATGGGGGAATCACGCCGCCTGCACAACCACCGCCTGAAGGTGGAACTGGGCCTGAGATTGCGCTACCCGACCGTGGAGCAGGGGCTGCGCGCCTGAATCAGCGGGGGTGGATGCCGCCGTTGTTGTCGTAGCAGCGGAACACGTTGCAGTGCGAGATGGGCGCGGAAGGCGGCAGCGGCTGGGTGGGGATGGGTCGCCCCACCATCCAGGGACGGTTGATGGCATTCGGCTGCAAGGCGCGTGACTGCTGCAACTGCTCGTAGGCCTGCGGTCCCAGGCAGGCCATTTCCATCTGCTGTTGCGCGGCCTGGCTGCGGGGGCCCCAGGTGGCGGGGTCGGGGTCGGATTCTGCCAGGATGGAGTCCAGGCGGCGGCGTGCCTGCTGGCAGGCCGGAGAGTCGCCTCCCCCTTGCCGGGCCGTGTTGTCGCGCTCACGTTCACGCCGGCTGCGCTCCTCGCGTTCCTGCTGCTGGAGGCGGGCACGGCGCTCGGATTCCTCGCGCGCCAGCTGCTGGTTCTTGCGCTCGATGGCGGCGGCGGCCTGTTCACGGTCTCGCTCCAGCTCCTCGGCCGTGGGGGCGGCCTGTACCTGGACGCTTCTTTCGCCATCCTTGCAACTGCTGTTGGTATAGGTGACGCGGCCGGTCTTGGCATCCGTGCAGCGGATGACCTGTGCCGAGGCCGTACCGGCAGCCAGCGTGGCCATCAGTGCCGCCAGCGTCCAGCGCAAGGCCGCCGAAGAGCGGCGGCCGGTGCGGCAAAGGTCCTTGGTGCGATGCATGGCGTACTCCTTTCCCATCACCAATGGCAAGAGGGTCTGTGGTGTCCTGCTGATTATGGTGCGGCGGACCGGGGCAGAAAATGCCGCCGGTCGGCCGATCAGCGCCAGTGGCGCGGGTCCTGGGGGGGGTAGGGGTTGCCGCCGCCCTGGCTCTCGCGCTGCATGCGTTCGATGGCGCGCTGCTGCTGCTCGCGTTCGCGGTCGCGTTGCTGGCGTTCGCGGTCACGATCGCGCTGCTGCTGTTCCTGGTCGCGTGCGCGGTCGCGTTCGCGCTGCTGGCGTTCGGCCTCGCGGCGCTGCTGATCCTGCATGCGCTCGCGCAGCTGGCGATCGCGGTCCTGTGCCTGGCGGTCACGGTCGCGTTCGCGTTCGCGCATTTCGCGCTCGCGTTCCTGGCGGTCGCGCCAGGCGTCGCGGTTGCGCTCCTGCTGCAGGCGCTCGCGCTCGTACTGGATGCGTTCACGTTCGCGTTGCAGGCGCTGGCGCTCGTACCAGCCGTTGTCGGGGTAGGAGGGCTGCGAGGGGTAGGACGGGTAGATGACGCCGCCCGAGGGGTAGCTGGGGTAGCTCGGATAGCTGGGGTAGCTCGACCCCATGTCCGGATAGCCTTCGGGCGGCAGCGCGCAGCCCGTGGCCAGGACGGCGAGCAGGCCTGCCGCCATCAGGCGCAGGCGCCGCGAGTGCGTGGTGGTGGAGGTGGTTCTGGTCATTGTGCGTGCGCTCCGGCAGGTGGATTCCGGGCATGTTCCTGTCTGATATAGACGTTTGGGTCCCTGTTTTGGTTGACCGGACTGCCATGTAGCCTTGGCGACCTCGTTTGCTGCACCGCCGCATCCATGGCGCTAGAATGATCTTCGTCCAGGCGGATCCCCCTGTGGTGGTCGGCCTGGGCAGCGTTCTCAGGGCGGGGTGCAATTCCCCACCGGCGGTATCCGCGAAGCCTTTTCGGGCATCGCGGGAGCCCGCGAGCGCCTGGTGGTCCGCAAGGACTGCCGGGGTCAGCAGATCTGGTGAGATGCCAGAGCCGACGGTCACAGTCCGGATGAAAGAGATCGCGCAGCACCTGCATGGCAGGCTGTCCGTCCATGGATCGCATGGGCTCGGGCAGCGCCATGCGGCGCCATGGCGCGCGCCCTGATTCATCAGTCTCATATCGAAAGAGCACCATGAATCAGACTCCTGTCTCCTTGAACTTCTCCGCACATGGCACGGCCTCGGGCACGCCGTGGAAGGCCGTCGCGGGCCGCAGCCGCGTGGCCGTGATCTGCGCCAGCTGGCACACCGATGTCGTGCACCAGGCGCGCGACTCGCTGGCGGCCGAACTGCAGGCCCAGGGCGTGGCCGCGCAGAACATCAGCCATTTCAATGTGCCCGGCGCCTTCGAGATTCCGCTGCTGGCCAAGAAGCTGGCAGACAGCGGCCGCTTCGATGCCGTCATCGCCTGCGCGCTGGTCGTCAACGGTGGCATCTACCGCCATGAGTTCGTCTCCTCGGCCGTGATCGACGGGCTGATGCGCGTGCAGCTCGATACCGAGGTGCCCGTGTTCTCGGCCGTGCTCACGCCGCGCGACTTCCACGAGCATGGCGACCATGTGGAGTTCTTCCGCGCCCATTTCGTGAAGAAGGGCGTGGAAGTGGCCCATGCCTGCCTGGCCGCGCTGGACCAGCTGGCCCAGGTGCAGGCGCTGGGCCAGGCCAGGGCCGCCTGAGCGGATCCGCCTCCCAGCACAGCTTTGGATGGGGGCGGACTCTCGTAAACACTGAGTTGGGGCCGAGTGTCGCGGCCCCGTCACGCGGCATTGCCAAGCCGCGATGACGGGAATAACGTGACGGCCTGTTTCAACTGAGGAGTGCGCGATGAAGATGTCCCGGAAGTTGTGTATCGCGGCCGTGGTGGCCGGCATGGGTGGCGTGGCCATGGCCCAGGAGCAGGTGATCCGCATCGGCCATATCGGCCCGGTGTCCGGACCCCAGGCCAATTTCGGCAAGGACAACGAGAACGGCGTGCGCATGGCCATCGACGAGCTCAATGCCAAGGGCATGGAGATCGCCGGCAAGAAGGTCAAGTTCCAGCTGGTGGCCGAGGACGACGTGGCCGATCCCAAGCAGGGCACGGCTGCTTCGCAGAAGCTGTGCGACGACAAGGTTGCCGGCGCGGTCGCCTTCCTGAATTCCGGCGTGGCCATTCCCTCGTCCAAGGTCTTCCAGGATTGCGGCATTCCCATGATCACGGGCGCGGCCACCAATCCCGACCTGACCAAGCCCGGCTGGAACACCACCTACCGCGTGATCGCCAACGACAACGCCCTGGGCGCGGCGCTGGCCAAGTACGCGGCCCAGACCCTCAAGCTCAAGACCGTGGCCATCATCGACGACCGCACGGCCTACGGCCAGGGCCTGGCCAACGTGTTCAAGAAGGATGCGGAAAAGCTGGGTGTCAAGGTCGTGGCCTCGGAGTTCACGAACGACAAGGCCACGGACTTCATGGCCATCCTGACCTCGATCAAGGCCAAGAAACCGGAAGGCATCTTCTACGGCGGCATGTACGGCCAGGCCGGCCCCATGCTGCGCCAGATGGCGCAACTGGGCATGAACGATGCCAAGTACTTCGGCGGCGACGGCCTGTGCGTGCCCGAGCTGGCCAAGGTGGCCGCCGGCGCCAAGCCGCTGGACAACGTGATCTGCGCCGATGGCGGCGCCTCGCTGGCCAAGATGCCCGGTGGCCTGGAATGGAAGAAGCGCTACGACGCCAAGTTCCCCGGCCAGTTCCAGGTCTACAGCCCCTACTTCTACGACGCGACCATGATGCTGGCCGACGCCATGAAGCGCGCCAACTCCTGGGACCCCAAGGTCTACATTCCCTTCCTGCAAAAGGCCGATTACGCGGGTGTGACCTCCAAGATCGCCTTCGAGAAGAATGGCGAGATGAAGAACCCCTCCTACACGCTGAGCGTGTTCAAGAACGGCCAGAAGACGGCCCTCGACTGAGCGCCCCGTCTTCCCTTCGTTTTCATGCCCGCTTCGGCGGGCTTTTTTGCGCGGGAAGAGCTGGCACGTCGATCACGCCGGCCAGCCGTGCCAGATAGGCCTGCAGCGCGTCCACGGCCTGGCGTACCTTGGCCGGCTGGGTCTGGCGCTGCGGCGTGACAGCCCAGATGCCCAGCTCCCCGAAGTCCCAGCCGGGCAGCAGCCGTTCCAGCCGGCCCTGGGCCACGGCCTCGGTTACATCCATGCTGCCCAGCAGGGCCAGTCCCAGGCCGGCCTCGCACATCTGCTGCAGGGACAACTGGTTGTTGCTGGCCACATGGGGCTGCACCTGCAGGCCGCAGGCCTCCCCGGTGTCCGCGTGGCGCGCCTCGATCCGCAGCTCCTGGGCCAGGCCCGCGCGCGCCAGGCCCAGCCAGCGTGCACTCGCCAGGGTGGCCGGATGCCGCAGGGCGGCGCCCGTGCCCTGGCTCCGTACCCAGGCGGGCGAGGCGCACAGCCAGTTTTCCATGGCCCCCAGTTTTCTGGCCGCCCAGCCCGAGTCGGCCAGCCGGCCGAAGCGCAGGGCCAGGTCGATGCGGCCCTGGATCAGGTCGATGGGTGCATCGTCCACCTCCAGGTGCAGGCGCAGCGCCGGGTGGCGGGCCAGCCAGTCGCCCAGCGCGGGCGCGATGTGGCGGGCAAAGCCCACGGTGGCCGAAAGGCGCAGTTCACCGCCGGGTTCGTCGCGCGCGGCGGCCAGCTCGGCGCGGGCCTGGGCGGCGGCCTGGGCCATGGCCGCGCACTGCTGGTAGTAGCGCTCGCCCGTGTCGGTCAGCGCGATCTGCCGGGTGGAACGGTGCAGCAAGGTCACGCCGCCTTCGCGCTCCAGTTGGCGTACCTGCTGGCTCACGGCCGAAGGGCTCATGCCCAGGGCGCGCGCCGCGGCGCTCATCGATCCGTGCTGCACCACGGCAGCGAAGACCGCCATGCGTCTGTAATCGTCCATGGGGCTTGATTATGAAGCTGTCCTTCAAGGTATTGGTGAAAAATGCCGGCTTCCGCCACGATTGTGAACGGCGTAACCTTGATGCCATGTTGAACACGGCGCCCAGGCGCCTGAAAGGAAAGCAATGAAAGTGGCATTGATCGGCGCGACGGGCTTCGTGGGTTCCGCCGTACTCAAGGAGTTGCTGCAACGCGGCCACGAGGTGGTTGCCCTGGCGCGTGATCCCGCCCGGGTGGCCGCGCAGCCGCATCTGCAGGCTGTCCAGGCCGATGTGCTGGATGCCGCCGCCGTGCAGCGCGCCGTGGCCGGCACGGATGCCGTGGTCAGCGCCTACAACGCGGGCTGGGGCAATCCCGATATCTATGCAGACTTCATGCGCGGCTCGCGCGCCATCGTGGCGGGCACCAAGGCGGCCGGCATCCAGCGCTATCTCGTGGTCGGCGGCGCGGGCAGCCTCTACATCGCGCCCGGCAGGCAACTGGTCGACACGCCGGAGTTCCCGGCGGCCATCAAGCCCGGCGCCTCGGCGGCGCGCGATGCGTTGACCGAGCTCCAGAAGGAAACTGTCCTGGACTGGACGATGCTGAGCCCGCCCATCGCCCTGCACCTGGGCGAGCACGGCGAGCGTACCGGCCAGTACCGCACCGGCAAGGACGAGCCGCTGATGCAGGCCGACGGCCAGCCCGGCACGATCTCGGCCGCCGACCTGGCCGTGGCCCTGGTCGATGCGCTGGAGAAAAACCTGCACCTGCGCGAGCGCTTCACGGTCGCTTACTGATTCCCGAATGGTGCGCAGGCGGCCGGCATGGCATGCTGGAGCCTGTCACCTACCTGCGGGAGCACCACCATGATCGACCACACGGCAGTCCTGGTATCTGATTTCGAGCGCAGCAAGGATTTCTATGCACGCGCGCTGGCCCCTCTGGGCTACGAAATCCTCATGGAATTGTCCGCCGATGTCACGGGCCACACGGACACGGCGGGCTTCGGCGAGCCGCCCAAGCCCGACTTCTGGATCAGCGGCGGCGGGCCCAACACGCCCCCTGTCCATGTGGCCTTCCGGGTGGACAACCGCAACATGGTCGATGACTTCCATGCCGCCGCACTGGCCGCGGGTGGGCGCTGCAATGGGGAGCCGGGCCTGCGTCTGCATTACCACGACGACTATTACGCGGCCTTCGTGCTGGATCCGGACGGACACAACATCGAGGCCGTCTGCCACCTTCCGCCGTCCTGAGTCTCCCTGGCAGCACCGGGGCCGGCATGGCGGCTGACATCACGCCGTCGCATGGCGCAGCACAATATTGCGCTGCACCATACAGAGTCCCCACGGTCTTTCATGCCCCCCTCCGTTTCCGCTGCCGCCGACATCGTCCCCGCATCCTCGACACCCACGCCGGCCCAGGCCTGGCTCAGCGTGGTCGCGCTGGCGCTTGGCGCCTTCGTTTTCAACACCACCGAGTTCGTGCCCGTGGGCCTGCTCAGCAGCATCGGCGCCAGTTTTGCCATGCCCACCGAGCAGGTCGGGCTGATGCTGACCATCTATGCCTGGATCGTGGCCCTGGCCTCGCTGCCCT
Source organism: Delftia tsuruhatensis (assembly GCF_903815225.1). Taxonomy (NCBI): domain Bacteria; kingdom Pseudomonadati; phylum Pseudomonadota; class Betaproteobacteria; order Burkholderiales; family Comamonadaceae; genus Delftia; species Delftia tsuruhatensis. The sequence continues at coordinate 4,605,830 of NZ_LR813084.1, read as the reverse complement.
TCATGCTGCTCACGCGCAATGTGGAGCGGCGCAAGCTGCTGATGGGCGTGTTCGCGCTGTTCGTCGCCAGCCACGTGCTGTCGGGCGTGGCCTGGAGCTTTGCCTCGCTCATGGTCAGCCGCATCGGCATTGCGCTGTCGCACGCGGTGTTCTGGTCCATCACCGCCTCGCTGGCCGTGCGCGTGGCGCCGCCCGGCAGGAAGGCCGTGGCTCTGAGCCTGCTGGCCACGGGCACCTCCATGGCCATGGTGCTGGGCATTCCGCTGGGCCGCATCGTGGGCGAATGGCTGGGCTGGCGCACGACGTTCCTGGCCGTGGGCGGGGTGGCCGCCATCGTGATGGTGGCCCTGGCCCGGCTGCTGCCGCACCTGCCCAGCGAGAACGCGGGCAACCTGGCCAGCGTGCCCATGCTGCTGCGCCGCCCGGCGTTGCTGTCCATCTACATCCTGCTGGTGGTCGTGATCACGGGGCAGTTCACGGCCTACAGCTATATCGAGCCCTTCGTGCAGGACATCGCGGGCTTCGAGGGCAAGGTGACCACGGCCGTGCTGCTGCTGTACGGCGGCATGGGCATCGTGGGCAGCGTGATGTTCAGCTGGTGGGGCCTGCGCCATCCGCGCGGCTTTCTGCTGGCCGCCATCGGCGTGCTGTCGGCCAGCCTGCTGATGCTGGTGCCGGCCTCGGGCCATGAGGCCTCGCTCTACGTGATGAGCGCGGTCTGGGGTGTCGCCATGATCTGCTTCGCACTGGCCCTGCAGTCGCAGGTGCTCAAGCTCGCCGCCGATGCCACCGATGTGGGCATGTCCATGTTCTCGGGCATCTTCAACATCGGCATCGGGGGCGGCGCGCTGCTGGGCAGCCAGGTCAGCATGCATGCGGGCATGCAGAACATTGGCTGGATCGGCGGCGGCCTGATCGCACTGGGCCTGGCCTGGTGTGCCTGGGCCTTCGTGCACTGGTCGGCGGGTTTCCAGGCTTCGACAGACTGAATGGCATCAGGCGGCTGGCGCCCGCATCACCTGCGCATAGCGGGCGGGCGCGAGGCGGGCGGCCAGCGCACAGACCACCAGCACGGCACACAGCTGCGCCATCCAGCCCGCGCGAAATCCGCCCGTGGACTGGTGCAGCCGGGCGATGACGAAGGGCGCCATGGCCGCGATGATGAAGCCGCCGCCCTGCATCAGCGCGTTCAGCGCACCGGCCTGTGCCGGGTGGGGCAGGTGGTCCAGGGCCACCACCATCATCAGCGCGAAGCAGCCGCCCAGGCCGATGCCGAGCACGGCGGTATTGAGCAAGGGCGCAGTGTCGGGCCACCAGGCCAGCCCCGCGAGGCCAATGACCTGGCACAACAGCGTGAAGCCCAGCCAGGGGCGGCGGTCGGGATGGCGGGAGGCCAGCACGGGCAGCCCCAGCGCCGCGCTGGCCTGGGCCACGGACAGCAGGGCGACCAGGCCGCCGCTTTGTGCCGGACTCCAGCCATGGCCCTGGTAGAAGGGCGCCAGCCAGGCCACCATGGCCGCATAGCCGCCATTGATGAGGCCGAAGCAGGCCATCAGCAGCCAGGTGCGCGGGCGCCTGCGCAGCCAGGCGGTGTCGTCCGAGACGCCGGCCCGGGCCGGTGCCGGCACCGGCAGTGCGCGCAGCGCATGCCAGGCCAGCGCCATCGCTAGCAAGGCGGGCAAGGCCCACAGCGCCAGCGCCAGGCGCCATTCCAGCCCCCATTGCACAGCCAGTGGTGACAGCTGGGCGCCCAGGGCGCCGCCGCCCATGAGCGCAGCCGAGTACAGGCCCATCATCTGCGCCATGCGTGTCGGGGACTGGCGTTTGATCAGGCCCGGCAACACGCCCTGCACCAGGGCCACGCCCGCGCCGCACAGCGCGGCCGTGGCCAGCAGCATCGGCGTGGTCGCGCCGGCAGCGCGCAGCGCGCAGCCCAGGGCGATCACCGCCAGCGAAAGCACCACGGCACGGCACGGGCCCAGCCGGCGCAGCGCGGCCGGAGCCAGCCAGGCACCGATACCCATCAGCGCCATCGGCAGCAGCGTCAGCCAGGACAGGGTGGACAGGCCCATTCCCGTGGCGGACTGGATCTGCGGGCCCAGCGGCCCCACGGCATTGAGAAAGGGCCGCAGGTTCAGCGTGACCAGCACCACGGTCGCCAGCCACAGCACCGTCGGGATGGCGAGGGCGCAAGCAGGCGTGGCCTCGTGCGGCGCGGCGAGGGTGGACATCGCTTCAGAGCCAGGGGGCATCGCCATAGAGCTGGGCTGCCGTGATGCCCGTATCCAGCCGGGTCAGCGGCAGAGGGGGGGGCGTCAGGGGCAGGCGCAGCCGCTGGTAGGCCCCCTCGCTGGACAAGCCGTAAGGCTGGGCATCCGCGTTGTCGAAGGCAAAGAAAACCTGCTCGGCCCCTGCCATCACCAGCGCCGCCAGGCACATGGGGCAGGGGTGGCCGCTGGCGTAGATGGTGCAGCCAGCCAGGCTGGGGTTGGCCTGGGCGCGCGTGCCTGCGCGCAGCGCCTGCATTTCGGCATGGGCGCTGGGATCATGGCTTTGCACGATCTCATTGACGCCCGTGGACAGGATCTGCCCCTCGCGCGCGAGGAGGGCTCCGAAGGGCCGGCCGCCCCGCAGGCGGTTGTCGTGCGCCAGCTGCACGGCATGGCGCAGCAGACGGATGTGTTCTTGTTCTTGCATGGGGTTGGCTGGGCAATCGGGAACTGAGGCCGCAGTCTAGGACGGGGGGCGTCAATTGGAAAATTAAATGATCAAATGCTGGGTAGTGACAAAGCCACTGGATTCCGTCCGAGCCCCATGCAGCCCTCTTCCATAGACCCCTACCTGTTGCGCAGCTTCTGCGCCGTGGCCGAAACCGGCAGCTTCACGCGTGCAGCGCAGGGCGTGCACCTCACCCAGTCCACGGTCAGCCAGCAGATCCGCAGGCTGGAGGAGCAAATGGGCTGCACGCTGCTGGATCGCAGCGGGCGCCATGTGGAATGCACGCTGGAAGGAGAGCGATTGCTGGCCTATGCGCAGCGCATTCTCGCCCTCATGGACGAGGCCGTGGAGCAGTTGGCCGGCGCCACCGAAGCCGTGCTGCGCATCGGCGTACCAGAGGACTTTGCCGGCAACGCCTTGATGCCCGCCTTGGGCGCGCTGGCTCGCAGCCAGCCTCAGTTGCGGCTGGAGCTGGCCAGCGGTCTGTCGCAGGCGATATGGCAGCAGTTCCAGGCGGGCGAGCTGGACCTGGCCATTGTCAAGCAGCGCAGCGGCAGCACGCCCGGCATGGCGCGCTGGCCCGAACCGCTGGCCTGGATAGACAGTGCGCGGCATCCCTGCCACGGGCTTGATCCCTTGCCCCTGGTGGTGTTTCCGCAGGGCGGCCTGTACCGCAGCGAGATGACGCATGCGCTGGATGCCGCAGGCCGGCGCTGGCGCCTGGCCTATGTGAGCGCCAGCCTGGCGAGCCTGGAGGCCGCTGTGGAGCAGGGCCTGGGCATCAGCCTGCTGCCGCGCAGGCTGGTCGGGCCCGGCCACCGCCTCCTGGATGGTGTTTCCGGCTTTGTCCCCGTGCCTGATGTTGAAGTGGCACTGCATGTGCGCGCCCAGCTGTCGGCGCCGGGGCGTCGTCTGGCCGGGCGCCTGTGCGAGGTGTGTGAGGCGTTGCTGTCGCCTGCCGCTGGCGAAGCATGAAAAATCCCCGCCAGGGCGGGGATGGGAGGGGCGCGGGACTGGTCAGTCCATGGTCAGGTTCTGCTTTTGCACCACGTCCTTGTAGACGGCGTACTCGGCCTTGATCTCCTCGAAGAAATGCTCGGGCGTGTCGGCCACGATCAGCGAGCCGGTCTCCTCGATGCGTTTCCTGATCGCCGGGTCCTGCAGCACCTTGCGCGTGGCGGCATTGACCTTGTCCACGATGTCGCGCGGCAGGTTCTTGGGGCCGACGATGCCGTAGTAGGCCATGCGGTTGACGGGCGCCAGGCCCACTTCCTTGAAGGTGGGCACATCGGGCAGGGCGGCCAGGCGCTGGGGCGCGGCCACCACGATGGGCACCAGGCGCTTTTCCTTGACGAAGCCCAGGGCGGAGGGCAGGTTGTCGAAGATCAGCGGCACCTGTCCGGCCACGGCGTCGTTGAGCGCCGGGCCGCTGCCGCGATAGGGCACGTGGGTGATGTCGGTGCCGGTGGACAGCTTGTACATCTCCATCATCAGGTGGGTGATGCTGCCGTTGCCGGGCGAGGCGTAGGAGTACTTGCCGGGGTTCTTCTTCACCTCGGCCAGGAACTCCTGGTAGGTCTTGGCGGGGAACTTGGGGTTGGCCGCAATGATGTTGGGCGTGGCCGCGATGTTCACGATGGGCGTGAAGTCGGTCAGCACGTTGTACGGGATCTTGGGGTTGATCGCCGGGTTGGTGGCCGTGGTGGACACGGTGGCGATGCCCAGGCTGTAGCCATCGGGCTGGGAGCGCGCCGTCTCGGCCGCGCCGATGCTGCCGCCGCCACCGCCCTTGTTCTCGACGACCACGGGCTGGCCCAGGGCGCGGCCCAGCGGTTCGGCGACGATGCGCGCGATCAGGTCGGTGGTACCGCCGGCCGCGAAGGGCACGAGCAGCTTGATGGGCTTGGTGGGGTAGCCCTGGGCATGGGCCGCGCCCGAAAGCGCCAGCGCGCCGAGGATGCCGGCGAGCGCGATGCGGGAGGTGTGAGTCATGGTGTTGTCTCCGTGAATGAATGTTGTGGACGTTTGTTGTGAGGCACCGACGGGTGGGGAGCGCTTGGGTTCGTAAGGCGATTCTTGTGATGCAGGTGTTCAGACCACGCCGCGCGAGCGCAGCGCCTGGATGGCCATGGGGGCAATGCCCAACTCGCCCAGCACTTCGTCGGTGTGCTGGCCCAGGGCGGGCGGTGCGCTGCGCAGCACGGGCGGGGTATCGCTCAGGCGCATGGGGCTGGCCACGCCGCCGACGTGCGAGATGCCGTCGCCGGCCTCGCGCGGCAGCTCGACGCGTATGCCGCGTGCACGCACCTGCGGGTCGTCGAAGGCCTGGGCGATGGTGTTGATGGGGCCGCAGGGCACGGCCTTGTCTTCCAGCAGCGCAATCCACTCGGCCGTGCCGCGCGTCTTCATGACGGGTAGCAGCCGCTCCAGCAGGGCGTGGCGGTTGCGCACGCGCGCGGTATTGGTGGCGAAGCGCTCGTCCCGCGCCCAGTCCGGCTCGCCGATGGTGGCGCAGAAGCGGGCGAACTGTCCGTCGTTGCCGATGGCCAGCAGCACGTTGCCGTCGGCCGTGGCGAAGTCCTGGTAGGGTGCCAGGCTGGGGTGGATGTTGCCCGCCCGCATGGGCGATTCGCCTGTGGCGAGAAAACCCGCCGCCTGGTTGGCCAGCACGGCCATGCCCACGTCGAGCAGGGCCATGTCGATGTGCTGGCCCCGGCCCGAGCTCTGGCGCGCATGCAGCGCCGCCAGGATGGCATTGCTGGCGTACAGGCCCGTGAAGACATCGATCACGGCCACGCCCACCTTGAGCGGACCGCCGCCGGGTGCCTCGTCGCCATGGCCGGTGATGCTCATCAGTCCGCACATGGCCTGGACCATGAGGTCGTAGCCCGCGCGCTCGGCGTAAGGCCCGGTCTGGCCGAAGCCCGTGACCGAGCAGTAGACCAGCCGTGGATTGAGCACTTTCAGGCTGTCGTAGTCCAGGCCGTACTGTGCCAGGCCCCCGACCTTGAAGTTCTCCACCAGCACGTCCGCCCCGGCCGCCATCTGGCGGATCAACTGCTGGCCATCGGCCGTGGACATGTCGATGGTCACCGAGCGCTTGTTGCGGTTGCAGGCCGTGAAATAGCTGGCCTCCTGCGTGGCCTGCCCATCATCGCGCGCCAGGAACGGCGGCCCCCAGTGGCGCGTGTCGTCGCCGGCCACGGGCCGCTCGACCTTGACCACGTCGGCGCCCAGGTCGGCCAGCGTCTGCGTGCACCAGGGGCCGGCCAGCACGCGCGAAAGATCAAGTACCTTGATGCCAGCCAATGCGGCCGGCGCGGAGGATGTGGAGGACATGAAAACAGGGAGTTTGGTCGCGCCGTGACTGCGCTGGTCGAAAGTCATGCATCGCCCACTTGGCCGAAAGCGGGCGCGGCCCAACGCGAGGGACACCGAGCAAGGGCCGCCCCGCCGCGAGGGTGTCGTCCCCCTCCCGCGTAGCGAGAGAGGGGGAAGGCGCGTAGCGCCTCAGGGGGTGCTTTTTTTCAGTTCGAAAAAGCTGCGATGCCTGTTTGGGCGCGGCCCAGGATCAGGGCGTGCACGTCATGCGTGCCTTCGTAGGTGTTGACCACTTCCAGGTTGACCAGATGGCGGGCCACGCCGAACTCGTCGCTGATGCCGTTGCCGCCCATCATGTCGCGCGCCATGCGGGCGATGTCCAGCGACTTGCCGCAGTTGTTGCGCTTGATCAGCGAGGTGATCTCGATCACGTTCTGGTGCTCGTCCTTCATGCGGCCCACGCGCAGCGCGGCCTGCAGGCCCAGGGTGATCTCGGTCTGCATGTCGGCCAGCTTCTTCTGGATGAGCTGGTTGGCGGCCAGGGGGCGGCCGAACTGCTTGCGGTCCAGCGTGTACTGGCGCGCCGTGTGCCAGCAGAACTCGGCTGCGCCCAGGGCGCCCCAGGCAATGCCGAAGCGCGCGCTGTTCAGGCAGGTGAACGGGCCCTTGAGTCCGCGCACCTCGGGGAAGGCATTCTCTTCGGGGACGAACACGTCGTCCATCACGATCTCGCCCGTGATGGAGGCGCGCAGGCCCACCTTGCCGTGGATGGCCGGGGCCGACAGGCCCTTCATGCCCTTGTCCAGGATGAAGCCGCGGATCTCGCCCACATGGCCGTCCTCGGTCACTTCCTTGGCCCAGACCACGAACACGTCGGCCACGGGGCTGTTGGTGATCCACATCTTGTTGCCCTTGAGGCGGTAGCCGCCGTCCACCTTGTAGGCGCGGCTGGACATGCTGCCGGGGTCGGAGCCGTGGTCGGGCTCGGTCAGGCCGAAGCAGCCGATGAACTCGCCGCTGGCCAGCTTGGGCAGGTACTTGTTCTTCTGGTCTTCGGTGCCGAATTCGTTGATGGGCACCATCACCAGCGAGCTTTGCACGCTGGCCATGGAGCGGTAGCCCGAGTCCACGCGCTCGATCTCGCGCGCCACCAGGCCGTAGCTGACGTAGTTCAGGCCCGCGCCTCCGTACTGCGTGGGGATGGTGGGGCCCAGCAGGCCCAGTTCGCCCATCTCGCGGAAGATGCTCACATCGGTCTTCTCGTGGCGGAACATCTCCAGCACGCGCGGTGCCAGGCGCTCCTGGCAGTAGGCATGGGCCGCGTCGCGGATCATGCGCTCGTCGTCGCTCAGCTGCTGGTCGAGCTGGAAGGGGTCATCCCATTGGAAGCTGTTGCGGGCCATGTGTCGTATCTCCAAAAAAGCGAAGGCAAGGAAGTCTGGGTCGGTGCCGCCATGAGGCGTTGTCGCGCCGCATCTTAGAAGCGGCCCGGTCGGGTGCGCAAACGATGTTTGTGCATCCATGAATGCGGAAAGCGCATGTATGGAGTCCCTGTTGCGGGTTATTCCCTATGATGCGCGATATCGGAATGCGTTGAATGCATGAGTCATGCGTAGAGCCCTGCCATCCACCCAAGCCCTGGCCTGCTTCGAATCGGCCGCCCGCCACGTCAGCTACACGCGCGCCGCGCAGGAGCTGTCGCTGACCCAGAGCGCGGTCTCGCGCCAGATCATCGCGCTGGAGGAATTCCTGGGCGTGCAGCTGTTCCGGCGCACGCGCCACGGCGTGCTGCTGACCGAGGCGGGCACGCAGTACGCCCAGCAGGTCTCGCGCTGGCTGCATGGCCTGGAGCGCGACACGCTTGACATCATGGCCCACCAGGGTGAAGGCGGCCCGCTCAACCTGGCTGCCGTGCCCACCTTCGCCACGCGCTGGCTGCTGCCGCGCCTGCCGCAGCTGGCGCGCGAGCATCCCGAGGTCACGGTGCACATCGACGTGCAGACCCGGCCCTTCCTGTTCGCCGACACGGTGTTCGATGCCGCGCTGTATGCGGGCACGCCCGAGCAGGTGGCTCGCTGGCCCGGCGTGCAGGCCCAGTGGCTGATGGATGAGGAAGTCGTGCCCGTGTGCAGCCCCCAACTGCTGGCCACGGCCCAGGCACGCGAGCCGGGCCGGGCCTGGCTGCCCGTGGGGGCGCAGATCGTGGCGCAGATGCCGCTGCTGCAGCAAAGCACGCGGCCCTACGGCTGGCAGCAGTGGTTCGATGCCATGGGCGTGACCGCGCCGCGCGCGCTCGACGGCATGCGGCTGGAGCTGTTCTCCATGCTGGCCGTGGCCGCCAGCCAGGGCCTGGGCGTGGCGCTGATGCCGCCCATGCTGATCGAGCAGGAGCTGGCGCGCGGCGACCTCATCATCGCCTGTCCCCAGCCGCTGCGCGGCAACCGCGCCTACTACCTGGTCACCCCGGCGCTGGCGCCCGATGCCCAGCCAGCTCCTGCGCTGCGTGTGTTCTCTGCGTGGCTGCAGCAGCGCGCCCGGGAACACCGCCCTGCCTGAAAATTAAGCAGCTCCTGGATTGTTCAACGATGACAGTCACTTAACCGACTTATCCTTGTGGCTGGCGGGGCTTGTCCACAGGCTTGTGGGGGTGCCTCTGGGGAAAACCCGGGTGCTCTTCAAAACCACGGCAGAACGGCCAGGCACAGCGGCATGACCACGGCCGTGGCCACGCCGTTGAGGCCCATGGCCAGGGCCGAGAAGGCGCCCATGGTCGGGTGGATCTGCAGAGCGCGCGCCGTGCCGATGGCATGGGCCGTCAGGCCCAGCGCAAAGCCCTGCACGGCCGGGTCCTCGCTGCGCACCAGGCGGATCAACAGCGGCGCCATCATGGTCCCGGCGATGCCGGTGATCGCCACGGCCACGGCCGCCAGCGAGGCCGGGCCGCCGAAGCGCTCGGCCATGGGCAGGGCGATGGGAATGGTGGCCGACTTGGGCGCCAGGGCCACCAGGGTCTGGACCGAGCCGCCCAGGCTCCAGCCGATCAGCAGCGCCGACAGCAGTGCCACCACACAGCCCACGGCCAGTGCCACGCCGATGGGCAGCCATAGCGCGCGGATGCGCTCGCGCTGCGCATACAGCGGAATCGCCAGTGCCACGGTGGCCGGGCCGATCAGCAGGCCCAGCAGCGAGACGCCGCTGCGGTAGCTGGCATAGGAGGTTCCCGTGGCCAGCAGCACGCCGACGATGACGACCACGGCCGTGAACACCGGGATCAGCAGCGGATGGTTGCCGCTGCGCCGGTACAGCGCCATGGCCGCCAGGTAGACCGCCATGGTCAGCACCAGCCAGGGCAGGTGGGCCGTCGGTGCGCTGCCGGCCAGCGACTGCCAGAGGGCGGACAGCGTATTCATGCCTTCTCTCCCTGGCTGGCGGCTGCTTCGCGGGCACGCTGGCGCTCCAGGCACCAGCGGAAAGTGAAGGCCGTGGCCAGAAAGGTGATGGCCGCGCCCGCGATGCAGGCGATCACGAAGGGCTGCCATTCGCGCGAAAGCCGGTCGAACTCCAGCATCACGCCCGCGATCACGGGGATGAACAGCAGCATCATGTTTTGCAGCAGCACGCCGGCGACCTTCTCCAGCGGTTCGGGCAGGTGGCCATGGCCCAGCAGCGCCGCCAGCAGCAGCAGAGTGCCCACGAGCGCGCCGGGAAGCGGCAGGCCGGTGAGCTGGACGACGGCTTCGCCCAGCAACTGGAAGGCGAACAAGGCGGTGATGGCGTAGAGCATGGAAACCGGAAACTCCTGGGTCAGACGGTGGAAGGCGCGAAAGAGCGGGCAAGGTGTCGGGCCGGCCGTTGCAGGGACAGGGCCGGCCCTGGCTGCCTGTGGGACGCCGCCGCGAAGCGTGCCATCATCGCCCACAACACGAAAAAAGGTGCGGCCACCGATTGCGCGCCATGGCGGGCGCGGCTATGTTGAGTGCGTGCCCCGGCAGTCGCGGGGCATGTGACTTTGATCAGTGAAGGAGTAGCGATGGCCGAAACCACATATCACGCACCGGTGTACGAGCCCACGGTCGATGAACTGGAGGTGCTCAAGAAGCTGGAGATGGGCGAACCCGTGTCGCTGGAGAGCGCGGCGCGGGAGCACCTGTCCCGGCGTCTGCGCGAGCGTGGACTCGTCGAGGTGGATGGTGATCGCAAGTGGCACATCACGGATGCGGGCCGCGCCCAGATCCGGCGCACCGAAGCCTGAGCGGTGGGTCTGAAATCCAAGGGTTTTCCCTTGAATTTCAGGCTGCCTGATTTGGAGGCAGGCTAGCTCGTGCCCTGTGAATGCAAGCACTTGGACGTCTCGTTCACTTGATGTTCACCGATAATCCACAGGGTTGTCCAGTTCGTCTGTGGAAAAGAAAAGCCACCCTTGGGTGGCTTTTTTGCGCGTGCTGAATGGGGTGATGGGGGGCTTGCACCTAGGCGGTGCCGGGGCCTCGAAGTGGGTGCGCGATGGCGGTGCCAAGGCTGTCCTACAGAGGGGAAATTGCAAGAAGATCTGGTGATCTCCTGATCCGGACGGCCCGTGGGCAGGAGGCCGGTCAGGCCGTTGATGAAGCACTGGCGAAGGTACTCCGGCTTCGGGGGAAATGGTCTTCGGGTGAAGTTGTGCACAGCTTTCGCGCATTGCGGCGAAAAACGCGCAGGAGCCCTCCCGCCCGGCTCGACGGGGCGTGGACTGTGGACAGGCTGGGAGCCTTGCAATGCGGTGCAGCCGCGGCACGAAGCGGGCTGCATGGCCATTGCATGCAATGGACGGAGGGCGGCGACCGCACGGGTCGGTGGCCGCAAAAAAGAAATAGCCGAAAAAGCAGGGGGCTGCTTTTTCGGCTTCGTAATCTCTGGTGCCCGGGGCCGGAATCGAACCGGCACGCCTTGCGGCGGGGGATTTTGAGTCCCCTGCGTCTACCAATTTCACCACCCGGGCTACTTAGCGCAGGGGCGAATTATGGCACAGTGTGAGGCTATGAAAATTTATCCGACCATCGAAGACGCCATCGGCCGCACGCCCCTGGTGGCATTGCAGCGCATCGGTGCGCAGTCTCGCCAGGAACGTGGCAACGTGGTGCTGGGCAAGCTGGAAGGCAACAACCCGGCCGGCTCGGTCAAGGACAGGCCGGCCCTGTCGATGATCCGGCGCGCGGAAGAGCGCGGCGAGATCAAGCCCGGCGACACGCTGATCGAGGCGACTTCGGGCAATACCGGCATCGCGCTGGCCATGGCGGCCACGATCAGGGGCTACCGCATGGTGCTGATCATGCCGGAGGACCTGTCCATCGAGCGCGCCCAGACCATGAAGGCCTATGGCGCCGAGCTGATCCTCACGCCCAAGAGCGGTGGCATGGAGTACGCGCGCGATCTGGCCGACCAGATGGTGGCCCAGGGCAAGGGCGTGGTGCTCGACCAGTTTGCCAACCCCGACAACCCGCGCATCCATTACGAGACCACGGGACCCGAGTTGTGGGAGCAGACCGGTGGCGAGATCACGCACTTCGTCAGCGCCATGGGCACGACGGGCACGATCACGGGCGTGGCCCAGTTCCTCAAGGAAAGGAATCCCGCCATCCGCATCGTTGGCGCCCAGCCGGCCGAGGGCTCGCGCATTCCCGGCATCCGCAAGTGGCCCGAGGAATACATGCCCAAGATCTATGACGCCTCGCTGATCGACGAGCTGGTGCTCGTGGGCCAGGATGATGCCGAGGACATGGCACGCCGGCTGGCGCGCGAGGAAGGCATCTTTGCAGGTATCTCGGCCGCTGGCGCCTGTTGGGTGGCCCAGCAGATCGCCGAGCGCGAGCGCAACGCCACCATCGTCTTCGTGGTCTGCGACCGCGGCGACCGTTACCTGTCCACGGGCGTGTTCCCCGCCTGAACCCACGAAGGGCCCGCCTTGCAGCGGGCCGTCGTCATTGCCCAGAGTGCCTGGACTCCAGGACACAGGAACCGCCCCATGCATTACGAAACCCGTTATTGCACCCATTGCGCCACGCCGCTGCAATGGGTGGTCCAGGCCGAGGACGGCGGCGAGGTCTCGCGCCTGCGCTGTGCCGAATGCGGCTGGACACACTGGAACAACCCGACGCCCGTACTGGCCGCCATCGTCGAGGTCGATGGCAAGGTGCTGCTGGCGCGCAATGCGGCCTGGCCGGCGACCATGTTCGCGCTGATCACGGGCTTCATGGAGGCGGGTGAATCGCCCACCGAGGGCGTGGCCCGGGAAGTCAAGGAAGAAACCAATCTCGACGTGCTGTCCTGCGAGATCGTCGGGGCCTATGAGTTCCTGCGCATGAACCAGGTCATCATCGCCTACCATGTGGTGGCGCAGGGCGAGGTCAAGCTGTCGCCCGAGCTGCTGGACTACCGGATGTACGCGCTGAACGAACTCAAGTGCTGGCCGGCCGGCACCGGCTATGCGCTGGCCGACTGGCTCAGGAGCCGTGGCCACGAGCCGGTATTCTTCACTGCCGAGGAAAACGCGGCGCGCCGCGCGGGCCTGGGCCTGAACAACTGAAGCACTATGCAAGTAGACAAGGAAATCGACACGCGCGGGCTCAACTGCCCGCTGCCCATCCTCAAGGCCAAGAAGGCGCTGGCCGAACTCGACAGTGGTCAGCTGCTCAAGGTGGTGGCCACCGACACGGGATCGCTGCGCGACTTCCAGGCCTTTGCAAGGCAGACGGGCAACGAGCTGGTGGAGCAGCAGACCGTGGGCGCGGAGTTCATCCATATCCTGCGCCGGCGCTGAGCGGCTGAACGCGGTTCCCTCCAAGGAAAAAGGCCTGTTTTCGCAGGCCTTTTGCATGGGGCAGGGCGGCTCTGAGGCCCGGCCTCAGATGCTCAGGCCCTGCAGGTATTCGCGGAAGCTTGCTCCCACATCCTCGTGCTTCAGCGCCAGTTCCACCGTGGCCTGGAGAAACCCTTCCTTGCTGCCGCAATCGTAGCGCTTGCCCTGGTACTGGAAGGCGTAGACGGCCTCGGAGGCCATCAGGCGCTCGATGGCATCGGTCAGCTGGATCTCGCCGCCCACGCCCTTGGGCTGGTTGCGGATCTCCTCGAAGATGGCTGGCGTCAGCACGTAGCGGCCGGCCACGCCCATGCGCGAGGGCGCCTTCTCGGGTGCGGGCTTTTCGACGATCTGCTCGATGCGCATCAGCGCACCGCCAGCGGGCTCGCCGGCCACGATGCCGTAGCGCCGGGTCTGCTCCAGCGGCACTTCCTGCACGGCCAGCAGCGAGCGGCCCTGCTTCTGGAAGGCGGAGGTCATCTGCGACATCACGCCGGGGCCGCCCGGTTCGCCGACCATCAGGTCATCGGCCAGCAGCACGGCAAAGGGCTCGTTGCCGACCAGGGGCTCGGCGCACAGCACGGCATGGCCCAGGCCCAGCGAGCGCGGCTGGCGCACGAACAGGCAGTTCATGTCGGCGGGGCTGATGCTGCGCACCAGCTCGAGCATGGCCTGCTTGCCGGCGTTCTCCAGCTCGTTTTCCAGTTCGTAGGCGGTGTCGAAATGGTCCTCGATGGCGCGCTTGCTGCGGCCGGTGACGAAGATCATGTCGCGGATGCCGGCCTCGTAGGCCTCCTCGACGGCGTACTGGATCAGCGGCTTGTCCACCACGGGCAGCATCTCCTTGGGGGAGGCCTTGGTGGCGGGCAGAAAGCGTGTGCCAAGTCCCGCGACGGGGAACACGGCTTTGCGGACACGGGTTTGAGTGCTCATGTGTTTGTCACCCCAGGCGGGCGAGTTGTTCCTTGATGCGGGCCAGCGTCGCCCCGAAGTCGGCCACGCGTTTCTTTTCCTGGTCGATCACGGCCGGGGGGGCCTTGGCCACGAAGGCTTCGTTGCCCAGCTTGGCATTGGCCTTGGTGATCTCGCCTTCCAGGCGTGCAGCTTCCTTGGACAGGCGGGCCTTCTCGGCGGCCACGTCGATCTCCACGAACAGCGCCAGACGCGCATCGCCCACCACGCAGACCGGTGCGGCCTGGGCGGCTTCGGCCCAGGCGGCCTCGTCGTCGAAGACCTTGACCTCGCTGAGCTTGGCCAGGCTCGTGAGCACGGCGGCGTTGGTGCGCAGGAAATCGGCTTCATCGGCCGAGCCGGCCACGGCCAGCAGCGGCAGGCGCTGGGCCGGCGACACGCCCATCTCGCCACGCAGCGTGCGGCAGGCGTCGATCATCTGCTTGATGCGGCCCACGTAGGCGATGGCGGTCTCGTCGATCTTCTCGGGCTGGGCCTCGGGGTAGCGGGCCACGGCCACGGATTCGCCGGGCAAGCCGGCGACCGGGGCGACCTTCTGCCACAGGGCTTCGGTCACGAACGGGATGATGGGGTGGGCCAGGCGCAGGATGGCCTCCAGCGTGCGGATCAGGGTGCGGCGCGTGGCGCGTTGCTGGGCCTCGTTGCCGGTCTGGATCTGCACCTTGGCGATTTCCAGGTACCAGTCGCAGAACTCGTTCCAGACGAAGTCGTAGAGCGCGTTGGCCACATTGTCCAGTCGGAACTCGGCAAAGCCCCTGGCGATCTCCGCTTCGACCTTTTGCAGCTGCGAGGCGATCCAGCGGTCGGGCTGGCTGAATTGCAGGTAGCCCGCGAACTCGCCACCGGGCTGGCATTGCTCCTTGGTGTGGGGCTGCAGGCCGCAGTCATGGCCTTCGCAGTTCATCAGCACGAAGCGGCTGGCGTTCCACAGCTTGTTGCAGAAGTTGCGGTAGCCCTCGCAGCGCTTGCTGTCGAAGTTGATGGAGCGGCCCAGCGAGGCCAGGGCGGCGAAGGTGAAGCGCAGCGCGTCGGCGCCGTAGGCGGGTATGCCTTCGGGGAATTCCTTTTGCGTGTTCTTGCGCACCTGGGGCGCGGTCTCGGGGCGGCGCAGTCCTTGCGTGCGCTTGTCCAGCAATTGCTCCAGTGCGATGCCGTCGATCAGGTCCACGGGGTCGAGCACGTTGCCCTCGGACTTGCTCATCTTCTTGCCCTGGGCATCGCGCACCAGCCCATGCATGTAGACATGGCGGAACGGCACGCGGCCCGTGAAGTGCGTGGTCATCATGATCATCCGGGCGACCCAGAAGAAGATGATGTCGTAGCCCGTGACCAGCACGGAGCTGGGCAGGTAGAGGTTGAAGTCGTCGTCGGCCGCCTCGGTCTGGTTCGGCCAGCCCATGGTGGAGAAGGGCACGAGGGCCGAGGAGTACCAGGTGTCCAGCACGTCCTCGTCCCGCGTCAGCGTCTTGCCGGGCGCCTGGGCCTGGGCCTCGGCTTCGCTGCGGGCCACGTAGACCTTGCCGTCCTCGTCATACCAGGCGGGAATCTGGTGGCCCCACCACAGCTGGCGCGAGATGCACCAGTCCTGGATGTTGTTCATCCACTGGTTGTAGGTGTTGACCCAGTTCTCCGGCACGAACTGCACCTGGCCGCTGGAGACGGCATCGATGGCCTTCTGCGCGATGGACTTGCCCGTGACATCGCCTTCGCCGACCTTGTTCATGGCCACGAACCACTGGTCGGTCAGCATGGGCTCGATCACCTGGCCCGTGCGCGTGCAGATAGGCACCATGAGCTTGTGCTTCTTGGTCTCGACCAGCAGGCCTGCGGCATCGAGGTCGGCCACGATGGCCTTGCGCGCCACGAAGCGGTCCAGGCCCCGGTATTTTTCGGGGGCCTCGTCGTTGATGGTGGCCGTCAGCGTCAGCACGCAGATCATCGGCAGGCCGTGGCGCTGGCCCACGGCATAGTCGTTGTTGTCATGCGCGGGCGTGACCTTTACCACGCCCGTGCCGAACTCGCGGTCCACGTACTCGTCGGCAATGATGGGAATCTGGCGGCCGACCAGGGGCAGGGTCACGGTCTTGCCGATCAGCGCCTGGTAGCGCTCGTCCTCGGGGTGGACCATGACGGCCACATCGCCCAGCATGGTCTCGGGGCGCGTGGTGGCGACCACGAGCTGGCCCGATCCGTCGGTCAGCGGATAGGCGATGTGCCACAGCGAGCCATCCTTTTCCTCGCTCTCGACTTCCAGGTCGGAGACGGCGGACATCAGCTTGGGGTCCCAGTTCACCAGGCGCTTGCCACGGTAGATCAGGCCCTGCTGATACAGGCGCACGAAGGTCTCGTTGACGATGGACGACAGCTTGTCGTCCATGGTGAAGTACTCGCGGCTCCAGTCCACGCTGTCGCCCATGCGGCGCATCTGGCCGGTGATGGTATTGCCGCTGTGGTTCTTCCACTCCCAGACCTTGCTCACGAAGTTCTTGCGGGCCTCGGGCGGCGTGGCGCCCATGTCGTGGCGGCTGACGATGCCCTGCTCCTGCAACTGGCGCTCGACCACGATCTGCGTGGCGATGCCCGCATGATCGGTGCCCGGCACCCAGACCGTGTTGTGCCCCTTCATGCGGTGGTAGCGCGTGAGGCTGTCCATGATGGTCTGGTTGAACGCATGGCCCATGTGCAGCGTGCCCGTCACATTGGGCGGTGGCAGCTGGATGGAGAACGAGGGCTGGGTGGCGTCCGCCCGGCCCGTGCCGCGCACGCCGGCCGCGCCGTAGCCTCGCCTTTCCCATTCGGGGCCCCAGTGGGCCTCGATGGCGGCGGGTTCAAACGATTTGGACAGGCTGTCGAGGCCTGGCTGGGCAATGGTGTCGCTCATGGCTTGCTTGCGGGGAATTTGGCAAATGGCAAATGAAAACGGCATCCGTTGAAGGGATGCCGTCTGCAACTGCGCAATGGATGACGGTTTGACGGGGATTCTACCGACCCCGTCCGCCAGTCTGTTCTCCGGGTCTTATTCAGGCCGCGGTGCCCGGCACGAACTCGGGGCGGTCGTTGCTCTGGGGCTTGAGCGGCTGGGCGGCCTTGCCCTCGGCGCGCTCCTTGCGCCATTGCTCCTTGCGGGCCGTCCACTCGTCGAGGCGGGCCCGGGCCGTGGTGCTCTCGCGCGCCATCTGCACTTCGTCGGCCAGCTGGGCCGACAGCTCCAGGCGGATGCCGTTGGGGTCGAAGAAATAGATGCTCTTGAAGATGTGGTGGTCGGTCACGCCCAGCACCTCGATGCCATGCGCCACCAAGCGGGCCTTGGTGTTCTCCAGCTCCTGGACCGTGTCCACGCGGAAGGCGATGTGGTTGATCCACAGCGGCGTGTTGGGCGAAGGCAGGGCCTTTTCGTCGTCGCCGATGTCGAAGAAGGCGATGAAGGAGCCGTCCTTGAGGCGGAAGAAGAAGTGGGTATAGGGGCAGTACTCGCCCGTGCTGGGCACATAGTCGCTCTGGATGATGTGGTAGAGCGGCAGGCCCAGGATGTCCTCGTAGAAGTGGCGGGTCTCCTCGGCATCGCGCGCCTTGTAGGCGTAGTGGTGCAACTGCTGCACGGCGGCGGGCGGGGGCAGCGTGGACAGGTCGGGACGGGCGGTGGTGTTCATTGCTTGTCTCCTTGGTGGATGAGTGATTCTACTATCCGTAATCAATTAACCTAAAAGAAATGTTGTGGACGTGGCAGGGATAAGCCGTGGCGGGAGTCCGGATCGCCTGGCGGCTGGCCGGGGCTTGACCTTCAAGTCACTTCAGGCATTCTGATGGCGTTCCCTGTCCCTGCATTCCCGTGGCTACCACGGGTCGCAGCGGCCGTCCGGCCCATCCCGCCGTTTTCAAGCCAAGGAGCATCATGAGCGACAGCCATCAACACGGCGACGTGCGCGCCCTGCCCGAATCCCGTCTCTGGTTCGCCTTCGGATTGACCAGCAGTTTCATGGTGGTGGAGATCATCGGCGGCATGGTCACGGGGAGCCTGGCCCTGATCTCCGATGCCATGCACATGCTGACCGACGCGATGGCGCTGCTGCTGGCGCTGGTGGCCATACGCGCAGGGCGCAAGGCAGCCGACCTGCTGCGCACCTACGGCTATGCGCGCTTCGAGATCCTGGCCGCGGCCGTCAATGCCCTGGTGCTGCTGGGCGTGGCCTTCTACATCCTGTATGAGGCCTGGCGCCGGGTGTCGGAGCCTGCGCAGATCCAGTCCCTGGGCATGATGGCGGTCGCCGTGGTGGGGCTGGTGGTCAACCTGGCCTCCATGCGCCTGCTGGCCGGCGGCAAGGACGAGAGCCTGAACGTGAAGGGTGCCTACCTGGAGGTGTGGGCCGACATGCTGGGCTCGGTCGGTGTGATCGTCGGCGCCGCGCTGATCTGGCTGACGGGCTGGCGCTGGATCGACTCGGCCGTGGCGGTGGGCATAGGCTTCATGGTGTTCCCCCGGACCTGGACCCTGTTGCGCGAGTGCATCAACATCCTGCTGGAAGGCGTGCCTTCCGGGGTGAGCCTGCAGGCAGTGCGTGACGCGATCTCGGACACGCCGGGCGTGGCCGCCATCCACGATGTCCACCTGTGGGCCGTCACGCAGAGCAAGCCGATGCTGACCGGCCACGTGGTGCTGCGGCCCGCAGCGGATGGCGAGCAGGTGCGTCGCGCCATCGAGGAGCGGCTGCAGGCGGACTTCGATCTGCACCATACGACGCTGCAGATGGAGCGTGAGGACCGCTCTGCCGCAGAGCACATCCACTGAGGAGTGCCCGGAGCCTGGCTCAGGCCGGGGGCGCCGGATGCCAGGGCACGGCCGAGTCGGCGTGGACATGGCGCTGCCTGGCGGGCCTGAACGCCGTGTCCAGCGTGCCCAGGGCCAGGCAGATCCAGTCGGAGAATTCGCCCGAGGTCCGCTGCCAGGTCAGCGTGGAGCCGCACAGGCCGCAAAAGCGCCGCGTCACGTCCGGTGATGACCGGTAGCTGCATAGCCGTGCGGCGCCGCTGGTGATGGAGAAATGCGCCATTGGCACGGCGCCGTAGCTGGCGAAGGCCGCGCCGTGGGCCTTGCGGCACATGCTGCAATGGCAGTGCGAGACGGCCTTGATGTCGGCAAGGACCTCATAGCGGACCGCGCCGCACAGGCAACTGCCGAGGTAGGGAGGCCGGGAGGGCGCATCGTCCCGGATGGCTGGCGTGGCGGCCGTCATGGCGTGGCGCTCCCATGCCCGCGGGCGCGCAGTGCGGCCTGCGTGGCCAGCACGGCGGCAAAGCCCAGCACATAGGCCAGCACATCCCACCAGTCGGGCGTGCTGCCCAGCACGATGCGCAGTGCGCGGTTGGGTAGATGCCATTGCCAGACCGACGCCAGGTACTGGCCCAGCTCGACCAGCAGGCCGACACCCAGCGCCGCCGATGCCAGCGGCAGCACCGGCGCTGCGATGAAGGTCCTGAACACGCAATAGACCCATGCCACGGCCAGCACGTCGCCAAAGAAGCTGCGAACCCAGCCCCAATGCGCGCCGACGGTGGCCAGCAGCACGAGCAGGATGAACAGGGCCACCGCCCACGCCAGGGAAAAAAAGTCGAAACGCCATCGCATGGCCGCCATCATCGGGCCAAAAGCAGGGTGTGCCGGCGGCATCGACTCACGAAAGAATCTGGCCAGCCTCCGGTTCAAGGCGAGTGCCTGCCAGCGGATGGACGATTGCTCCGTCGCCGTAGCTGCCCAACACCTGGGCGATCACCACCTGATAGCCCTTGAGCCAGCGCGCCTGCTGCCGCTTGGCCTCGATATGCGCAGGGTGGCGCATCAACTGCTGCAAGGCTTCCCAGGTCTGCCAGTAATAGACATTCGAGACCAGGCCGGTCGCGGGGTTCTCCCAGGCCTCCTCGCCCAGATAGCCGTCAATGGCGCGGGCGATCTCGGCGATCCGGCCATCGAGGGCGTGGAACTCGGCGTCGTAGTCGCCGGGCAAGAAGGTGAAGGTGGAGGTGTACATGGGCTGGGCGTTTATTTTGCGGCATCCATGGCCTGGGCCAGCGCGGTGCCACCGCGCGCGCGCAGGGCCGTGGCGGCACCCTGCAAGTCCCTGGCCTCGCGGTTCTGGCTGAGCTTGGCCTTGCCCTCCAGCCGGGTGATGCGGATCTGCAGGCCGACGATGGCCTCCAGCATGGAGTCGATGAATTCGCGCGGCGAGTCGGACATCTTCCAGGGCGTGGTCTGCGTGGACTCATGCAGGCGCGTGAGCCGCCCCACCACGCCGCGCACGAACTTCTCGTCGTCGTGGACGGTGAGATGCCCGTGGACATGCACGGCCTCGTAGTTCCAGGTCGGCACCAGGCGATGCGTCTCCTGTTTGCTCGGATACCAGCCGGGCGAGATGTAGCCTTCGGCACCCCGGAAGATGACCAGCACCTGCGCGCCGTCCCTGCACTGCTGCCAGACCGGATTGGCACGCGCCACGTGAGCGGTCAGCGTGCCGGGTTCGCCGGGTTCCGCGTCCAGGAGGAACGGGATGTGGTTCGCATCCAGATGCCCCTCGGTCTGGGTGACCAGCGTGCCCAGGGGATGGCTGCGGATGAGGTCGTGCAGGCCCTCGGAGTCGGTGAGTGCAAAGTGGGCGGGCGTGTACATGGGGCAGGCAACAGGTGTCAGTGGAAGCCAGGACTATCCTTCATGTTTGGCACAATGAAAAATCCAGTTTTGTTCATTTTTGACATACCAGTTGAAAACAGCTCCCCACAAGGATGAAGGTCCGGTGCGCAGCTCCCGGGCGGTCCATGAACTGCTGAAATCCCAGATGGCCGGCGGCAGCCTGGCCGTCGGCGCACGCCTGCCTTCCACGCGCGCCCTGGCGCTGGATCTGGGGGTCTCGCGCAGCACCGTCACGGCAGCCTACGAGCAGTTGGCGGCGGAGGGCTATCTGGAGACGGCGCCCGGCAGCAGGGCACGCGTGGCGGCGGGGGCGGTGCTGCGCGGGATGGGCCAGGGCCATGGGCGCGGCGACATACCCGAGGCGCGGCAGGATTGCCGCCCCCGACTGTCCGGGTACGGGCGCAGGGTGGACTCGCTGGCCGCATCCCAGACGCCGCCTGATGCCGGCTCCCCCGCGCCCGTGATCGACTTTCTCTACGGTGCCCTGGCTTTCGACGACTTTCCCTCGCTGGCATGGAGGCGGGCCTACAACCGCGCCATCGTGCAGCGCCAGTCCTCTCTTTCCTATGACGCGCCCGAGGGTGAGCTGGCGCTGCGCCAGGCCTTGCAGGGCTATCTGCGCAGGGCCCGGGGCCTGGACTGCTCGGCCGGACAGATCATGGTGGTGCAGGGCTCGCAGCAGGCCATCGACCTGTGCGCTCGTGTGCTCGTCGATCCGGGCGAGACCGTGCTGGTGGAGGAGCCCTGCTACCTGATGGCACGCCGCGTGTTCGAGGCCCAGGGCGCGTGCGTGCAGGAGATGCCGGTCGACGAACAGGGCGTTGTCACCGCAGGGCTGGCAGGGCGCCGGGGCAAGCTGGCCTATGTCACACCTTCGCACCAGTTCCCGCTGGGGGGTGTGCTGCCCATAGGCCGCAGGCGGGAGCTGCTGTCCTGGGCGCGTGCCAGCGGAGCATGGATCCTGGAGGACGACTACGACGGTGAATTCCGCTACGGCCTGCGGCCCATCGATGCGCTGCAGTCCATCGACGAGACGGGCTGCGTGATCCATGTGGGGACCTTCTCCAAGGCCTTGTCGCCGCAGATGCGCATGGGCTATCTGGTGCTGCCACCGGCGCTGGTTCCCGTGTTCCGCGAGGCCCGGCGGCTGGCGGACCGGCATGCGCCGCGCCTGGACCAGCGCGTGCTGGCTGCGCTGATCGAGGGTGGCAGCTACGAGCGCCATGTGCGGGCCGGCCGCCGGCGCAACGAAGCGCGCAGGGTGGCGCTGTTGCGGGCGCTGGAGCGGCATCTGCCCGCGCAGGTGGAGGTCGAGGGCTCGGCCTCCGGCCTGCATGTGGTTGCCTGGATCCTGCCCGTCGCCCGTGGCGAGGAGGACGCTCTGGTGCGCCGCGCGCGGGAGTGCGGTATCGGCGTGCGCCCCATCTCGCCGTTGTATGCGGCTGGGGATGTCCACCGCAGGCACTGCTGCGCGGGACTGGTGCTGGGCTATGCCAGCCTGGAGCCCGATGCCATCGAGCAGGGGGTGCTCAGGCTGGCCGGCGTGGTGCGGCAATGGCAGGCGGGGCCGGCGATGCAAAAAGGCCCGTGACCGCCACCGGTTCACGGGCCTGGGATGGTCGGCACCCGGGCGGGGTGCCGACGCGGCCGGGCATTACTGCTGCTTGACGGCCTCGATGGACATCACCAGGCGCACCTGCTTGGGGAAGCCATAGTCCACGCCGTAGTTCACGCCGAAGGCGGTGCGGTCGATCACGGCCTCGAAGTCGCCGCCGCAGGTCTCGCGCTTTTGCAGCATGGCGTTGGGGTAGCAGGTGAACTTGTTGGCCTTGATGGTCACGGGCTGGGTCTTGTCAAGGATGGTCAGCTGGCCCGTGACTTCCTTGAGCTTGTCGCCGTCGAAGACGAACTTGTCGGACACGAACTTCGCCTGGGGGAACTTGGCCACGTTGAAGATGTCGGCGCTCTTGAGGTGCTTGTCGAAGGCGGCGGTGCCGGAACTGAGCGAGTCCATCTCCAGCACGACTTCAACCTTGCCCGTCTTGGCGTCACGGTCGAATTCCACGGTGCCGCTCTTCTTGTCGAAGCGCACGCGGTTGGTCGAGGCGCCGTTGTGGTCGATCTCGAAGGTGGCGAAGGTGTGGGTCGGGTCGATGGCGTAGGTCGCGGGCGCGGCCTGGGCTGCGGTGGCGAACAGGCCGGCGATGGCCAGGGCAAACACGGAAGTGCGCATGGAATGACTCCTTGGTTGGATGGGGTGGAAACGGTGGGGTGAACGGGGGTCAGAGCTTGCCCACGCCGGTCAGCGCGAGCTTGAACTGGACCTGGACTTCGTCGGCGACCATGGAGGTGTCACCCCATTCGCCTTCGCCGATCTTGAATTGCAGGCGCTTGAGCGGCAGGGTGCCCGTGGCCGTGGTGGTGGTGCCGGACTGGGTCAGTTGCACGGGAATGTTCACGTTCTGGACCTGCCCCTTGATGCTGAGCTTGCCGTCCACCTGGTACTTGCCGCCGCCCAGGGCCTTGACGGCCGTTGAATCGAAGACGGCCTGCGGGAACTTGGCGACGTTGAACCAGTCGGCCTTGGGCAGTTCGGCATCGGTTTCCTTGGCGCCCATGGTGGCGCTGCCGGTGTCCACGGTGAAGCGGATCTTGCTGGTGTCGGGCTTGGCCGTGTCGAACTGGACCTGGGCATCGAACTTCCTGAATTGGCCTTGCAGGGGCACGCCCATCTGCTTGGCCGTGAAGTTCACGGCGCTTTGGGCGGGCAGGAGCTTTTGCTCGGCCAGTGCTGCCTGGCCGGACAGGGCGGCAGCGGCGAGGGCGATGGTGGTCAGGGTGGAGGAAAAGCGCATGGCGAGACTCCTTGTGGTCGCGGATGTTCGGTTCGGTCGGGATGGCTGGGGCCGGATGGACACCGGCCCTGGCTGGGGAAAACGTCAGGCGCGGCCTGGCAGCATGCGGGAGATCAGGCCGTCGCGGTCGATGAACTGGTGCTTGAGGGCGGCGCCCACATGCATGGCGATCAGCAGGACCAGGGCCCAGGCCGCCCAGCCGTGCAGGGGCTTGATGGCTTCGGCCAGCGCGGGGCTGGCCGGCACGAAGTCAGGCAGGGGCAGCACGCCCAGGAAGACGATGGGAAAGCCTGCGGCCGAGCTGTAGGCCCAGCCCAGCAGCGGCACGGCGAAGAACAGCAGGTACATGGCGTGATGGGTCCCGTTGTGGGCCCAGTGCTGCCAGCGCGGCATGGCGCGGGAGATGGCGGCGGGCAGCTCGGGCGGGCGGTGCGTCAGGCGCCACAGCAGGCGCAGCAGGCTCAGGGTCAGCAGGCTGACGCCCAGCCATTTGTGCCAGTTGTACAGCTTCAGGCGCGAGGGGGAAAAGGGCAGGCCGGTCATGTACCAGCCCAGGGCCAGGGCTGCGATCAGGCCGATGGCCAGCAGCCAGTGGGCGGCCATGGCCGCGCCGGTGTAGCGCCTGGTGGAGGCTGGTCGTCGGGCTGGCGTGTTGGCGCTTGCGTGGTGCTCTGTCATGGATGGCTGAGGGGCTTTGGAACCGATCAGGGCCCCTGCATCGGGGCCCTGGGGCGAAGGTGCCGTGCGCTCTGCCTGGGCTTCGTGCACTGCGGACAACGTGCAGTGTAGGAAGCGGCAAATCCAAAAGAGTTCAGCGGTATTGACGGCTCGATTCAAAAAAGATGAAGGCTGCCGTCCCGGGGCGTGTGAGGGCTCAGGGCCGGGAGGGGTCGGCGGGCAGCACGACCAGGGCCTGCGCTGCCTGCTTCCAGGCGTGGGCGGCCGCGCCGTCGTCGCCACGGTGCTCGGCCATCAGGGCCAGGCGCTGCCAAGCGCGGGTGCGCAGTGCGCCTTCCTGCAGGTGCGGTGCCGCGCGTGTGAGCAGTTGCTGGGCCTTGCCCCAGAGCTGGCGCTGCACGCAGGCCACGCCGGCCAGGTACTGCAGCCGGGCCTCACGGGGATGGGCGTTGGAGGCCGCCTCGATGCGGGCCAGCCAGGTGCCGTCCAGGCCATCGAGGCAGGACTCCAGCACCTGCACCAGGCGCGGCAGGTGGGCTTCGCTGCGCGGCCCCGCGTGGGACAGCAGGCGCTCCCACACGGGCAGCAGCCAGGCGCGTGCCTGGGCGGCCTCGCCTTCCAGGGCCATCAGGCGCGAGGCGGCCGGTAGCGCGATCTCGGGCATGGCGCGTTCCTCGCTGTCCAGCGACAGCCAGAAGTGCTGCAGCTGCGTGGTGTCGCGCGCCTCCTGGATGCTCTCCAGCACCAGGCCGCGCACCACGCTGGCTGCCGCTGCGGGAGAGAAGGCGCGGTGCTTGGCCAGCAGGCGTGCCGTGTCCAGCGCCGTCGATGTCTGGCCCGCCAGGCGCGAGGCCTTCAGCCGGATGCGCAGCGCAATCGTGCGCCGCGCGGCGCCCTGGGGCAGCTCGGCCAGCCGCCGCAGCGCATCGGGCGCATCGCGGTCGTCCAGGGCCCATCGCGCGGCCCGCATCTGGGCGCCTTCGCGCATTTCCTGCTCCTGGGCATTGCCCTGGGCCGGCGAATTGCCCAGGACTTCACGCCAGTGGCTGTCCCGCTGCGGGCTGTCCTGCAGGGCATGCGAGGCATCGGCCGCTACCATGTGCGCAGCCGCGCGCAGCCGCGCGCCATGCGGCACGCCGGCATGCGCCTCGGCCAGGGATTCCTCCATGGCCAAGGCCGCCAGTGCCGACTTGCGTGCGCGCAGGAAGCGCCCGGCCTGCAGGTGGGACAGGGCTTCGAGCAGACTTTGGTGCATGGCACGCTCTTTTTGCTGGCTGCGCCAGCGCCGCGCCTGGTGGGGCATCTGCAGCAGCGCGGACAGGGCGCGCAGGGCCGCATACAGCAGCACGAAGGCCAGCACGATCACGGCAATGGCCAGGTTCAGGGACAGGTCCAGCCGGTAAGGCGCCCAGAACAGCGTCACCGTGCCCTGGTTGGATCCCGCGAACAGGGCGGCCGCGACGGCCATGCCGAACAAACCCATCAACCACAGTGCAGCGCGCATTCGTCGTCTCTCCGGCCGCTCAGCGGCCTGCGGCGGCCGTTGCCAGGGCCGCCAGGGTTTCCTGCAGCGCCGGCTGTTCCGTGGTGCGCAGGTTGGCCTGGATCTGCTGGAGCTGGGCCAGCACGATCTGGGTGCGCCGCGCGGCGGGGTCGAAGTATTTGTTCACGGCCATGCCCGAGGCTGCCAGGTCGGCGCGTGCCGCATCCCATTGCCGCGACAGCAGGGCCAGCCGAGCATTGAGCAGCTTGAGCTTGAGGTTCTCGCGCAGGAAGTAGGCCTGGTCGGGAGCCAGCAGGATGGCGTCGGGATGATCGATGCGGCTGACGCGCACCAGGTCCTGGGCCTCCTCGCGCACGGCCGTCCAGCCGCGCTCGCCCCAGGACTTCCACCAGCGCCATTCGGTGGGGCTGCCTTCGATGGTGGCGGGCTCGGGTTGGCGCGCCGCCTGCCCGGCCATGGCGCGATGGCGGCTGGCGCGCGGCTGGGCCACGGCATTGAGCAGGGGCATCTCATCGACCAGGCGCGCCAGGTCTTCGATGCGGGTGAGCAGGCCGGCCGTGTCGGTCACGCTCATGCGCGACAGCTTCTCCAGGTCGCGGTCCAGGGCTCGCAGCACGGGGGCCAGCCGGGGTTGGGCTGCGCGTTCGATGCGCTGGCGTGCATTCTTGAGCGTGGCCACCAGCGGCTGCAGGCTGCCGGAGAGTTCGGCCTGCTGTTGTGCCAGCCGGATCGAGGACTCGATGTCCACCACCAGGTTCTCATCGCGCGAGCGCGACATGCTTTGCAGCAGTTCGTCGAGCTGGGTGCGTTGAAGGGACAGTTCGGCGATGCGCGCCTCCATGACCGAGGTGCGTGCGGCACTGTCGCGGGCCAGGTCCTGTGCGTCGCGCGCCAGCGTGCGGGCCTCGACGGACTGGGAGCCCGATTGGGCCGATTGGCGTGCCAGCTGCTCCTGGATGTTGCCCAGCCGCTGCCACAGCAGGCCGCAGGCGATGAGCGCCGCCAGCGCCACGGCGCCCATGCCATAGACCAGGACCGAGGAGCCGGACTGCGAGCCGGCCGCCGGGCTGCTTTGCGCGGAACCGGCTGCAAAGGCCGCAGCGGAGGCGGTGATCGGTGTGTCCTGCGGAGTGGGGCGGTCTTGCACGGCGTCGGAGCTCATGGCGACGATTCTATAGACGCAACCACGTCCTCCAGGGCCGGCCGACATT
This sequence comes from Delftia tsuruhatensis, assembly GCF_903815225.1. Classification (NCBI taxonomy): domain Bacteria; kingdom Pseudomonadati; phylum Pseudomonadota; class Betaproteobacteria; order Burkholderiales; family Comamonadaceae; genus Delftia; species Delftia tsuruhatensis. The sequence goes on along the minus strand of NZ_LR813084.1, from coordinate 4,579,057 downwards.
GCTTGACATATCCAAAGCCCATGTGCTTTGCCTGGGCGGCGATCCGCTCGTGCGTGGCAAGCGCTCGCGCCTGCTGCCATGACTGCCCCGGCATGAGTTGTTGCAGGTTGGCAACGGATTCGGAACTGCTGAGCAGCCAGACCGAGCCATCCGTGGCGGCCTGGCGTGCCAGCTGCCGCTGGGCTGCATCCCAGGCAGGCAATTCGCGCTGGTAGACGGCCAGCAGTTCGACCTGGGCACCGGCCTCGCGCAGCCGCGCCGCCAGCCAGTCGCGGCCGGCTCCCGCCGTTGGTGCAACCCGCGCGGGGGACGTCGCGGGGCTGTCGCCGCGCACGATGAGCACGCGGTCCCCGGGGCGGATCTGCGCGTGTACGCGCTGCCACAGGGTTTCGGATTCGAACTGCGGGGCGTCGGGCGGCGGGCCATCGATCTGTCCGGCGGGAATGCCCAGCGCCAGCAGGGCCTGGGCGGTGCCCGGGCCGGGTGTCCAGGCGCGGGTGGCGGCGGGCAGCGGGGCGGGCGTGGCGCCCAGGAAATGCTGGACGGCGTTGCCGCTGACGAACATCACGGCGCGGTAGCCACAGTCCTCGTACAGGGTGGCGCGGGCAGCCAGCAGGGCCTGCCGGGCACCTTCGCCGCGGCAGGGGCCTATGGCCATCAGTGCCAGCGCCTGGGCCCGCATGCCGTGGGCCTGCAGCGCGTCCACCCAGGCGGCCGCGTCGTGGGCCGGGCGGGTGACGAGCACGCGGGGGGGCATGTCGGCCTGCCGGCTAGGGTGCGGTGGCCGGCCGGGCACCCGCAGCCTGCAGCAGGCTGGCGACGTGCTGCCCGAGGGCATCGGCCGAGGCGAAGTCGGTGACCGTGGCACTGCCATGCACGCGCACCAGTGGCAAGCGGCCTTCGGGATCGCCCCAGGCCGCATCGAGCCGCAGCAGCGCACCATCGAAGGTGCCGTGGGCGGCCAGCGGCATGGAGCAACTGCCGCCCATGCAGCGGCTGACGGCACGCTCGGCCGTCACGGTCAGCCAGGTGCACTGATGGGCCAGCGGCGCCAGGGCGGCAGCCAGGTCCTCGCGATCAGAACGTATCTCTATGCCCAGCGCGCCCTGGCCCGCGGCGGGCAGCATGTCGGCGGGATCGAATTTCGCGCGGATGCGCCCGGCCAGGCCCAGGCGCATCAGGCCGGCGGCGGCCAGCACGATGGCGTCGTAGTGGCCTTCATCGAGCTTGCGCAGGCGGGTGTTCACGTTGCCGCGCAGCGGCTCGATGCGCAGGTCGGGGCGCAGCGCCTGCAGCAGGGCCTGCCGGCGCAGGCTCGATGTGCCCACCACGGCGCCCTGCGGCAGTTCGGCCAGCGTGGCGTAGCGGGGCGAGACGAAGGCATCGCGCGGGTCCTCGCGCTCCATCACGCAGGCCAGGGCGAAGCCTGGGGGCAGCTCCATGGGAACGTCCTTGAGCGAATGCACGGCGATGTGGGCGCGGCCCTCCTCGAGTGCGACCTCCAGCTCCTTGACGAACAATCCCTTGCCTCCGACCTTGGACAGGGTGCGGTCCAGGATCTGGTCGCCCTTGGTGGTCATGCCGAGCAATCCGACCTCGTGGCCACGGGCCCGCAGCAGCGCCTGTACATGCTCGGCCTGCCACAGTGCCAGCTGGCTCTCGCGCGTGGCGATGACGACAGGGTGGGGAAGGGGGGAGGTGGTGTTCATCAGATGTCCCGGGGTAACGGGGAATGCTAGCATGCTGCGCCGCAATAATGCTGCGGCACCGGACCGACGCCCAAGCAAACCGACACTCTGACCGTTTCCAGGAGATTCGTTGATGGCCACCGCCCCCCGCAAGAGCACCGCACGAGAAGACCGGCGCGATGACAAGCCTGTCCGCAAGGTGGACAAGGACCTGCCGCTGATCGAGGACATCCGCCTGCTCGGGCGCATTCTGGGCGATGTGATCCGCGAGCAGGAGGGCGTGGCTGCCTTCGAGCTGATCGAGCAGGTACGCCAGCTGTCGGTGAGCTTTCGCCGCGATGCGGACGAGACGGCGGACCGCGCGCTCAAGCGTCTGCTCAAGGGCCTGACCACGGACCAGACGGTCAGCGTGATCCGCGCCTTCACCTATTTCAGCCACCTGGCCAACCTGGCCGAGGACCGCCACCACATCCGCCGCCGCGCCGTGCACGAGCGTGCCGGCAATACGCAGGAGGGCAGCATCGAGGTGGCCCTGGCGCGGCTGCGCTGGGCCGGCATCTCGGCCGGCACCGTGGCCCAGACCCTGGCCAGGAGCTATGTGGCTCCCGTGCTCACGGCCCACCCCACCGAGGTCCAGCGCCAGAGCATCCTCGTGGCCGAGCGCGACATCTCCCAGTTGCTGGCGGCCCGCGAGGACATCCTGGTGCGCGCCCAGCTGTACAACAGCGCCAAGGATGCGCTGACCCCGCGCGAGCTGGAGCGCAACGAGGCCCAGCTGCGCGCCCGCGTCAGCCAGCTGTGGCAGACGCGCCTGCTGCGCTACTCCAAGCTCACGGTGGCCGACGAGATCGAGAACGCGCTGTCCTACTACGAGGCCACCTTCCTGCGCGAGATTCCCAAGCTCTATGCCCAGCTGGAGCAGGAGCTGGGCAATACCCTGCCCATCCACAGCTTCCTGCGCATGGGCCACTGGATCGGTGGCGACCGCGACGGCAATCCCAATGTCACGGCCCAGAGCCTGGAGCTGGCGCTGTCGCGCCAGGCTGACGTGGCGCTGCGCCACTATCTGCGCGAGACGCACTACCTGGGCGGCGAGCTCTCGCTGTCCCAGCGGCTGGCCGACGTGACACCCGAGATGCAGGCACTGGCCGAGCGCTCTCCCGACACCAACGAGCACCGCTCGGACGAGCCCTACCGCCGCGCGCTCACGGGCATCTATGCACGCCTGGCCGCCACCCTCAAGGACCTGACGGGGGGCGAGGCCGCACGCCACGCCGTGGCACCGCAGAATGCCTACGCCTCGCCGCAGGAGTTCCTGGGTGACCTGCGGGTCATCGACGATTCGCTGAGCCGCAACCACGGCGAAGCCCTGGCCACCCAGCGCCTGCGCCCGCTGATGCGCGCCGTGCAGGTCTTCGGTTTTCACCTGGCCACGGTGGACCTGCGCCAGAGCTCGGACAAGCATGAGGAGGTCGTGGCCGAACTGCTGGCCACCGCGCGCCTGGAGCCCGACTACAGCGGCCTGCAGGAGGATGCCAAGTGCGCGTTGCTGGTGCGCCTGCTGGAGGAGACGCGGCCGCTGCGCGTGGTGGGGGCCGAGTACTCGGAGCATGCGCGGGGCGAACTGGCCATCTTCGAGGCCGCGCGCCGTCTGCGCGCAGGCCTGGGGGCCGAGGCGATCCGCCACTGCATCATCAGCCACACCGAATCGGTCAGCGATCTGCTGGAGGTGCTGCTGCTGCAAAAGGAAACCGGCCTGCTGCGGGGCACGCTGGACGACGGGGCGGTCTGCGACGTGATCGTGGTGCCGCTGTTCGAGACCATCGGCGACCTGCGCAGCGCGGCGCCCATCATGCGCCGCTATTTCCAGCTGCCCGGCGTGGCCGCCATGGTGCAGCGCAGCGGCGGCGAGCAGGACATCATGCTGGGCTACAGCGACAGCAACAAGGATGGCGGCATCTTCACCAGCAACTGGGAACTGTACCGCGCCGAGATCGCACTGGTGGGGTTGTTCGACGAACTGGCCGACAGCCATGGCATCAGCCTGCGCATGTTCCATGGCCGTGGCGGCACCGTGGGCCGGGGCGGCGGCCCCAGCTACCAGGCCATCCTGGCCCAGCCGCCGGGCACGGTGCGCGGCCAGATCCGCCTGACCGAGCAGGGCGAGGTCATCGCCTCCAAGTACGCCAACCCCGAGATCGGGCGGCGCAATCTCGAGACCCTGGTGGCGGCCACGCTGGAGGCCACGCTGCTGCAGCCCACCAAGCCGGCCACGCGCGCCTTCCTGGATGCGGCCGCCTTCCTGTCCGAGTCCAGCATGGCCGCCTACCGTGCACTGGTCTACGAGACGCCCGGCTTCACCAGCTATTTCTTCAGCAGCACCCCGATCCGCGAGATCGCCGAGCTGAACATCGGCTCGCGCCCGGCTTCGCGCAAGCCTTCGCAGAAGATCGAGGACCTGCGCGCCATTCCCTGGGGCTTCAGCTGGGGCCAGTGCCGGCTCACGCTGCCGGGCTGGTACGGCTTCGGCGCGGCCGTCAAGGCCTTCATCGAGCAGCCGGGCAAGGATGGCAAGGCCCAACTGGCCCTGCTGCAGAAGATGTACCGCCAGTGGCCATTCTTCCGCACCCTGCTGTCCAACATGGACATGGTGCTGGCCAAGAGCGACCTGAACCTGGCCTCGCGCTATGCCGACCTCGTCCCGGATGCGCGCCTGCGCCGGCGCATCTTCAGCGCCATCGAGGCCGAGTGGCACAGCACCGTCGATGCGCTGGCGCGCATCACCGGCGACAGGCAGCGGCTGGCGCACAACGAGGCGCTGGCGCGCTCCATCCGCCATCGCTTCCCCTACATCGACCCGCTGCACCACCTGCAGGTGGAGCTGGTGCGTCGCTGGCGCGGCGGCCAGACCGACGAGCGCATCAAGACCGGCATCCACCTGTCCATCAACGGCATTGCGGCCGGCGTCCGCAACACGGGCTGATCGGGGCGCGTTGTAGGATAGCGCCCAACAGGGGTGTATGGCTCCTGCCGGAAAAGGTGGGTGCCTATGGGCAAGAAGACGCCACGGCCGGGCTTTCCGGAAGTGCAGTTGTTTCTGACGCAGCGGCTGGCGACGCTGGCCGGAGTGAACTCCATGCGGGCCATTCGCGAAGGCCTGCTGTGGCTCGTGCCCTGCCTGCTGGTGTCGGCGGCCTTTCTCATGCTGTCGGCCCTGGCCCGGCTGGCCGGCCTGCCGCCCTGGCTGGTGCAGGCGCTGGCCGGCCTGCACAACGCCATAGGCGCCATACTGCCGCTGCTGGTGGCGGGCTCCATCGGCTACATGTTCTCCATCCGCTACCGCCTGCCACGGTTGCCTATCACCTTCCTGTGCCTGGCCCATGTGCAGATCGCGGCCCTGCTGCTGGGCGAGCATCCGCGCGCGGCGGCCACCCTCGTGCTGTTCATCGCCATTGCCTCTCCGCTGGTGACGGTGCCTTTGATGGCCCGGCTCGGCCGCCTGCGCTGGACCCGCATCGCCCGCGGAGGCTTCATTGCCGAGAACGTGCAGGAGGTGATGAACCTGGTGATTCCCGGCGTCATCGTGGCGCTGCTGCTGGTGGGCCTGCTGGTGGGCCTGCAGCAGATCCTCGCGGACCTGGTCGCGTTCGAGCTGCCCGGGGCCATCGCCTCGCCGCAGACGCCCTATCGCAGCGGGCTGACGCTGGCGTTGCTCAACTCCACACTGTGGTTCTTCGGCATCCAGGGCTACTACGCCATGCAGCCCTTCTTTCAGGTACTGGACCAGGCCGTGCTGGCCAATGCCGCCGATATCGCGCAGGGCCTGGCGCCGCGCTGGGCGCTCAGTGGCGGGCTGATGGGCTCCTTCGTCTTCATCGGCGGCGCGGGAGCGACGCTGTCGCTGGCGCTGGCCACGCTGATGTTCTGCAAGGGCCGGGGGATGCGCATGGTGGCGCTGGCCGCGCTGCCGATCTCGCTGCTCAACGTCAACGAGATCCTGCTGTTCGGCCTGCCCATCATCCTGAACCTGCGGCTGCTGCTGCCTTTCCTGCTGGTGCCGGCCATGAACCTGGTGCTGGCCCTGGCCGTGGTCCAGGCCGGTTGGGTCGCCCCGGCGTCCATGGTGCTGCCGCTGACGGCGCCCGTGGTCTTCAACGCCTATGTCAGCACCGGCGGCGACGTGGGGGCCGTGGTGCTGCAACTGGCGCTGGTGCTGCTGGGGACCCTGGTCTACGCACCCTACGTGCGGGCCATCGACCGGCTGCGCGATGGGGACGGCCCCATCCAGCTGCATGCGCTGGACACCACCTTTTCACGTCTGCCCGAGGAGGCACGCATGCTGGCCCAGGATCCGCTGGTCCATGCGCACCAGGCCCAGGCGCTGCGCGAGACCTTGTTCGCCCGCATCCGGCAGATCAGCGAATTCCAGTTCCACCTGGAATTCCAGCCCCAGATCTCGCTGGATGGACGGTGCCGGGGCTGCGAGGCCCTGCTGCGCGCACGCGATGCCGAAGGCCGGCTGCAGCAGCCCGGCAGCTTCCTGCGCTGGCTGGGCGAGGCCGGCCTGATGCGCGAGGTGGATCTGTGGGTGGCGGGGGCGGCCGTGCGCCAATGCAAGGCGTGGAGGGACGAGGGCTTCGTGCTGCCCATCAGCATCAACGTGTCGGGCGCCACCCTGAGCTCGGCCGACCATTGCGAACGCCTGCTGCAGGTGCTCGCTTCGGCACGCGGACTGGTGGGCGTGGAGATCACCGAGGAGGCGCTGGTCGACGACGTGGCCACCATACGCTCCGTCATAGAGCGGCTGCATGGCATAGGCGCCAAGGTGGCGATAGACGACTTCGGCACAGGCTTCTCGTCCATGAGCTACCTGCACCGGTTCGATGTGGACGTGATCAAGATCGACCGCAGCTTCGTCGTGGCCCTGGACAGCGCCAAGGGCGAGCTGGTGATGGACGGCCTGCTGCGCTTTTGCGAGGCCCTGCAGCTGGGCGTGGTCGTGGAAGGCGTGGAGACCGAGCGCCAGTATCGGATGCTGCGCTACCAGGGCGAGCTGCTGGTGCAGGGCTGGTACTTCAGCCGGGCCCTGCCCGGCGGACAGCTGCCGCAGTTCGTGCGTGATCTGGCCAGGCACTGACGAACCCGCGCCGGCATGGCACGCGGGTGGTCGCAAGGCTCAGTGCAGCATCAGCGAGCCGGCGCTCTTGCTCTTGCCGGCGCGTGCGGGCGGATTGCACAGGCCGCACTGGTAGTGGCGCTCATTTTCATAGGGCTCGGTCACGAACTGGCCCTTGCAGACCGTGCACTGGGTGCGTGTCAGCATCTGCGCATCCACGAACTTCACCAGGCGCCATGCGCGGGTGAAGGACAGCAGCGCTTCCAGCTCGCCGGCCTGGATCTGTTCGGTGTAGAGGCGGTAGGCCTTGGTCAACTGCTCCACGGGGTCGAGTTCCGCGCCCTTGGACAGGTACTCGTAGATATTCAGGAACAGCGAGCTGTGGATGTTTTCCTGCCAGGTCAGGAACCAGTCGGTCGAGAACGGCAGCTGACCCTTGGAGGGCGACTTGCCCGCGATTTCCTTGTACAGCCGTATCAGGCGTTCATAGGACAGCGTGGTCTCGGATTCGAGCACCTGCATGCGGGCACCCATCTCGATGAGCATGGCGGCGCGCTCGATCTGCTTGGACTCGTTCAGGACACTTTTGGTGGCTGCGGACATGGCGGACTCCAGAGTTCTTTCGGGCGGATCAGAGGACTTCGGAGACGCGGCTGGCCATCAGGATGTTGGCGTGCAGCGTATTGGTCGCACCATTGCCGATCTTGTTGCTGCTGTGGTTGGTCAGCAGGCTCCAGACCATCTCGTCGTCCACGCGGAAGCTGGCGAGCAAGGTGTTGCGCGAGGCCAGCTTGAGCACCTGGGCCGCCGACAGCGCGGCCAGCAGGTCGCAGGATTCTTCGTTCAGTCCCAGGCGGAACACCGCTTCCGCCTTGTCCTGGCGGATCAGGGTCTGGGCCAGCATCAGGTAAGTGAGGTTGGCTTCACGGATTTCGGCAAGCAGCTGTTCATTGTTCATAGGACCATCCTTTGCATCTCGGCAGCCGCAACACCGGGTGGGTGAAACAAGGTGTTCAACCTGTTGCGATCTGTTGAGATGGATTGTGGAGGAGGGGTCCCTGCCGTTGAAGTCGGGGCAGCTCTGCGCGAGGTGTCTGGTTGTGTAAGGTGGTTTGTAAGATTTGCCTTACACATGTAGCAAGGTTTGGATGACTCAAGTCCTGCCCTGCCTGCCGGGCCCCTGTACGGGAGGGCTGCCGTGGCACCTGTGTCGCATGTCGGCCTTTTGACACAGTGCTGTCATTGTGCAGCCTCCCGGGCGAGGCCATGGGTCGAATTAGCCGCGCTCCACCGGCCTCTTCGGATCACTGCACCACTCGCTCCAGCTGCCCGCGAACAGCCGGGCCGCGGGCAGCCCCGCGATGCGCATGGCCAGCAGGTTGGGCAGCGCGCTGACGCCGCTGCCGCATTGGTGGACGACGCTGGCCGGATCACGGCCCGCGAGCAGTTGCTCGAACTCGGCGCGCAGCAGGGCCGCGGGCTTGAAGCGGCCGTCGGCGGCGATGTTCTCGGTGAAGGGCCGGTTGAGCGCGCCGGGGATATGGCCTGCCACGGGGTCCAGCGGTTCGACCTCGCCGCGAAAGCGTGCGGGGGCACGCGCATCGACGACGGTCTGGTCTGCGCTGCCCAGCGCATCGAGCACCTGCTGTACCGTCACCAGTTGCTGCAAGGGGGCGCGCAGCTCGAAATTGGACTGGAAGCGCGCGACTTCCTCGCCCGAGGCCACGGGCTGGCCCGCCGCCTGCCAGGCCTGCAGGCCGCCGTCGAGCACGGCCACGTCGCCATGGCCGGCCCACTGCAGCATCCACCACAGGCGCCCGCAGTAGTTGGCGCCATTGCGGTCATAGACCACGGCCTGCATGTCGTTGGAAAAGCCGATCTCGGAGAGCCACATGGCAAAGCGCTCGCGGCTGGGCAGCGGATGGCGACCGCCCGAGGCGGCCTGCCCGCTGGCCGCCACGCTGCCGTGCGCGCCAGGGGCGCCGTGCCTGGCGCTGAGATCCTGGTCCAGGTCGGCGAAGACGGCGCCAGGGATATGTGCCTGCAGATACTGCGCCTTGCCCGCCGCGGGCTGGGCCAGGTCGAAGCTGCAGTCGAAGACCATCAGCGGGCGGCCGCCGGTCTGCAGGGTGGCCAGCTCCTGGATGGAGATCAGGGTCTGGAACGAGGTGTTGCTTGTCATGGATGCGGACTCCCGAAATCGGCACGGGCCGAGGCCGCCCGCGCCGCGAAAAACCGATCCATTATGCGTCCGCATGCCGGCTCAGGCGCGCGAGCGCAGCGCGGTGGCGAGGGCCCCGCTGGCCACGATCAGCACGATGCCCGCCCAGCCGATCAAGGGCACGCTTTCGCCGAACAATGCCAGGCTCAGCAGGGCCGCGAAGACGATGCCCGAGTACTGCAGGTTGGCCACCACCAGAGTGTTGCGGCTGTTGCTGGCCGAGGCGTAGGCGGCCGTCATGCAGACCTGGGCCACGGCGGCCAGCACACCCACGGGCAGCAGCCACAGCGCGCGCCAGCCCGGCCATGCCGACACACCTGTGAAGCACATGGCCAGAGCTCCTGCCACGGCCGAGCCCAGCGCGAAGTAGAACACCACGCGTGCCTCGGGTTCGCCCATGCGCGACAGCGTGGCCACCTGCATGTAGGCCATGGCGGCGAACACCCCGCCGATCAGGCCGCCCGCGCTGGCCACGAACTCCTGCGGTGCCGCGCTGGGGCGCAGCACCAGGACCACGCCGACGAAGCCCAGGGCCACCGTGGCGACCAGGCTCCAGGGGAATGGCGGCAGCGCACGCAGCGCATGGGACTCGGGTTGGCGGCGCAATTGATGGCGCAGCAGCAGCCCCTGGCCGATCAGGAAGACCGCCATCCAGATGCTGCTCATGGAGTTGAACGTGGCTGCCGTGGCCAGCGGCAGATGGCCGATGGAGTAGAACCAGGCGCCCATCGAGGTCACGCCCACGAAGCTGCGCCAGGCATGCTCGCGCGGAAAGCGCGTGGCCAGCGAGATGCCCTGGTGGCGTGCCAGCCACCACAGCGCCACCATGCTGACCAGTCCCCGGTAGAAGACGATCTCCGCCGCGTTGAAATCCTGGGAGGCGAACTTCACACACACACTCATGACCGCGAAAACGAACGCGGCCGCCACCATCCACAGGGCTTGCATAGAAATATCGGGTCGGGCCGCAAGACGCTTGCGACCTTGAACTAGGGTTGGGAGCGTGCCTTTCCGGCACCGGCGCGGCGGGAAACCGCAATCTGGGATATGTGCTCGGAACTGTATTGCATTAGACAAGACATTGGCGTCGCCTCAGGAAGCCTTGCGCGCCCTGGCCCTGCCCATTGGGAACCGCAGGTGGCGTATTTGCCGAAGAGGATGTGCTCCAAGCAAACGGCCCGCGCGATGGCGGGCCGTTGCTGTATCGATGCAGGGCTTCAGCGTCCGGGCACCGCGTCGCCCATGACGCCGCGATACCACTCGTGGAAGTGCTGCATGCCGTCTTCCATGGGGCTCTGGTAGGGGCCCACCTCGTTGTCGCCGCGCTCATAGAGGGCCCTGCGGCCCGCGTCCATGCGTTCGCCGATCTCGTCATCTTCGATGCAGGTCTCCATGTAGGCGGCCTTCTGCGCCTGCACGAACTCGGGCTCGAAGGCCGCGATCTCCTCGGGGTAGTAGAACTCGACCACGTTCAGCGTCCTGTCCACGGCCAGCGGGTGCAGCGTGGAGACCGTCAGCACATGCGGATACCACTCCACCATGATGTGGGGGTAGTAGGTCAGCCAGATCGCGCCGCGGTCGGGCAGTTCGCCATTGCGGTAGGCCAGCAGCACCTCGTGCCACTTCCTGTAGACGTCCGAGCCCGGTCTGCCGAAGCCGGGCGCCACGCCCACGGTCTGCACCGAGTACTCCCTGGAGAACTCCCACTGCAGGTCGTCACAGGTCACGAAGTTGCCCAGACCCGGGTGGAAGGGGCCGACATGGTAGTCCTCGAGGTAGACCTCGATGAAGGTCTTCCAGTTGTAGTTGCACTCGTGCATCTCGACATGGTCGAGCACGAAGCCCTCGAAGCTCAGCTGCTCGCGCAGCTTCATGCCCGCGAGGTCGGCCTCGATGTCGCGGCCGTTGTCCTCGAACAGCAGTCCGTTCCACTCGCGCAGCCGGTAGTTGTTGAGGTTCAGGCAGGGGTCGTGGCTGAAGTGGGGCGCGCCCAGCAACTCGCCGCTGGTGCTGTAGGTCCAGCGGTGCAGCGGGCAGACGATGTTGCCCCCCGCGTGGCCCTTGCCTTCGGTCATCAGGTTGCCGCGGCCCTTGAGCATCACGGCCTGGCGGTGGCGGCAGACGTTGGAGATCAGCTCCACCTGCCCCCTGGCATTGCGCACCAGCGCCCTGCCTTCCTTTTCCTGGGGCAGGGCATAGTAGTCGCCTATCTCGGGGACGGCCAGCTGGTGGCCCACGTAGCGCGGGCCGCGTTGAAAGATGGTCTCCAACTCGCGCTGGAACAGCGCTGCGTCGAAGTAACTGGAAACTGGTAGTTGGCTTGCGGCCTGCTGCAGTTGAAGACTTAAATCAGACATGGATGACCTGACCTAAAGACTCCCCACAGGGAGGGTGCGCGTGCGCACGGGATGGAAAAAAACGAAACCGGCCGTTCCTGGACATGGAGGCGGGCTTCACGACTTGAAAAACAGAGGGCGCCAGAGGCGCCGGCTGCGTCGCAGGGCCCGACCGCATGCCCAGGCTGGGGGCCGGTTTGACGGGGAATGGGATTATAGCCTGTGGGGTTATTTCCGGATTCCCGGTACGTGTATTGCCTTCCCGGATGCCGTGAGCGTGGGGCTGTCCGGTTATTGGCGGCGCGGTCGCGGACGGGCGCCTAGAATTGTCGGTTCCCTACAACGCACCGCAATCGCCCATGCCCAAGGCTGCATCCAAGGCTCCTGCCGAGCCCACCAGTTATGAATCCGCGCTGCAGGAACTGGAGCAACTCATCGCTCAGATCGAGTCGGGCCAGCTGCCCCTGGAGCAGATGCTGACCGGTTACCAGCGTGCGGCGCAACTGCTGGCCTACTGCCGTGGCCAGCTCGATGCGGTGCAGGAGCAGGTCAAGGTGCTTGACGAGGGGACACTGGCCCCGTGGACCCAGGAATAGAGATTGCCATGAGTGCCGTGATGACTTGCGAAACGACCCAGGCGGCCGGCCAGGATTCGCTGGACTTTCCCTGCTGGATGAGCGACCGCCTGGCGCGCACCGAAGGCGCGCTGTCGCGGTGGGTGGGCGTGGACGCACCGGCCGGACTGGGCGAGGCCATGCGCTATGCCGTGCTCGATGGCGGCAAGCGCCTTCGCCCCTTGCTGGTCTGGGCCGCCGCCGAGGCCGTGCAGGGCCTGGAGTCCGCCACCGTGCGCGCAGGCTGCGCGGTGGAACTGATCCATGCCTACTCCCTGGTGCACGACGACATGCCCTGCATGGACAACGACGTGCTGCGCCGGGGCAAGCCCACCGTGCATGTGCAGTTCGGCGAGGCTTCGGCCCTGCTGGCCGGGGATGCGTTGCAGGCGTTGGCCTTCGAGCTGCTGGTGCCCGGCCCGGACGAGGCTGCAGGCATGTCGGATGCGTTGCAGGCGCGGCTGTGCCGTCTGCTGGGCCGTGCGGCGGGCGCCCAGGGCATGGCCGGTGGCCAGGCTATCGATCTGGCCAGCGTGGGCCTGCAACTGAGCGAAGCGCAGCTGCGCGAGATGCACCGCCTAAAGACCGGCGCGTTGCTGCATGCCAGCGTGCTCATGGGCGCAGCCTGCAACGAACACGTGGATTCCCGGGCCTGGCAGGCCCTGTCCGACTATGGGCAGGCCCTGGGCGTTGCCTTCCAGGTGGTGGACGACATCCTCGACGTGGTCGCCGACTCGGCCACGCTGGGCAAGACGGCCGGCAAGGACGCGGCCAATGACAAGCCGACCTATGTCTCGCTGTTGGGCCTGGAGCGGGCACGCGCCCATGCGGACGAACTGTGCGCCCTGGCGCATGCGGCGCTGGCGCGCAGCGGCCTGTCCGATACGCGTGCATTGGCGGCCCTTGCCGACATGGTCGTGAGCCGCACCCACTGACAATACGGACCGCGGCTTTGCCGCTCCAAGATACCTAGCATGACCACGAACACCTACTCCCTGCTGCAGACCATCGACGATCCCTCGGATCTGAGGCGTCTGTCGCGTGCCGAACTCAAGACCCTGGCCCAGCAACTGCGTGCCTATGTGCTGGACAGCGTCTCCAAGACCGGCGGGCATCTGAGCTCCAACCTCGGCACGGTGGAGCTGACGGTGGCGCTGCATGCGGTGTTCGACACGCCCTACGACCGTGTGGTCTGGGACGTGGGCCACCAGACCTATCCGCACAAGATCCTCACGGGCCGGCGCGAGCGCATGTCCACGCTGCGCCAGTTCGGCGGCCTGTCGGGCTTTCCGCAGCGCACCGAAAGCGAATACGACACCTTTGGCACGGCGCATTCCTCGACCAGCATCTCCGCGGCCCTGGGCATGGCGCTGGCCGCCAAGCAAAAGGGCGAGGACCGCCGCGCCATCGCCGTGATCGGCGACGGCGCCATGACGGCGGGCATGGCCTTCGAGGCGCTGAACAACGCGGGCGTGACCGATGCCAACCTGCTGGTCATCCTCAACGACAACGACATGAGCATCAGCCCGCCGGTGGGCGCGCTCAACCGCTACCTGGCCCAGCTCATGAGCGGGCAGTTCTACGCCAAGGCGCGCGACATGGGCAAGAGCGTGCTCAAGCAGGTGCCACCGCTGCTGGAGCTGGCCAAGCGGCTGGAGCAGCAGGCCAAGGGCATGGTGGTGCCCGCCACGCTGTTCGAGAACTTCGGCTTCAACTACATCGGCCCCATCGACGGGCATGACCTGGACTCGCTGATCCCCACGCTGGAGAACATCAGGAGCCTCAAGGGCCCGCAGTTCCTGCACGTGGTCACCAAGAAGGGCCAGGGCTACAAGCTGGCCGAGGCCGATCCCGTGGCCTACCACGGCCCCGGCAAGTTCGACCCCAGCGTGGGCCTGGTCAAGCCGGCCACGCCCCCGAAGCAGACCTTCACCCAGGTCTTCGGCCATTGGCTGTGCGACATGGCGGACAAGGACCAGCGCCTGGTGGGCATCACCCCCGCCATGCGCGAAGGCTCGGGCATGGTGGAGTTCCACAAGCGCTTTCCGGGCCGCTACTACGACGTGGGCATTGCCGAGCAGCATGCCGTCACCTTTGCCGCGGGCATGGCCTGCGAGGGCCTCAAGCCCGTGGTCGCCATCTATTCGACCTTCCTGCAGCGCGCCTACGACCAGCTGATCCATGACGTGGCGCTGCAAAAGCTGCCCGTGGTCTTCGCGCTGGACCGCGCGGGCCTGGTCGGTGCCGATGGCGCCACCCATGCGGGCGCCTATGACATCGCATTCGTGCGCTGCATACCGAACATGAGCATGGCCTGCCCGGCCGACGAGCGCGAGTGCCGCCAGTTGCTCACCACGGCCTACGAGCAGGACCACCCCGTGGCCGTGCGCTATCCGCGTGGCGCGGGTGTCGGTGTCGCGCCGCTGGCGGGCCTGGAAGGCCTGCCGTTCGGCAAGGGCGAGGTGCGCCGCGAGTCCGCCAAGAAGAAGGTCGCCATCCTGGCCTTCGGCACCCTGCTGTACCCGGCACTGGCCGCGGGCGAGGCGCTGGACGCCACCGTGGTCAACATGCGCTGGGCCAAGCCGCTGGACGAGGAACTGCTGCACCAGATCGCCTCCACGCACGAGTTCATCGTCACCGTGGAAGAGGGCTGCATCATGGGCGGTGCCGGCAGCGCGGTCGCGGAGTCGCTGCATGCCGCGGGCATCGCGCGCCAGGTGCTGCAGCTGGGTCTGCCGGACGAGTTCATCGAGCACGGCGATCCGGCCAAGCTGCTGTCCCTGCAGGGCCTGGACGCGGCCGGCATCGAGGCCTCGGTGCGCGCCCACCTGGCCCCCGAGCGCGCAGCGGCCTGACGTCGGCAGGCGCCAGGACGCAGGCTGTGCCACGACGGGGGGAAAACCCCGTCCGTACCGTCTCGGCGGCGTTTTTAGAATGGAAACCACCTGATACAGTGTGAATGCACGTGCGAACGTGCGTTTTTTTTGACTGACCACATACAGCGGAGAGACATTCATGGACCGTCGTTCGATCATCAAACATGCCGGGATCGCAGGCGTGCTGGCAGTGGGGGCCGCTCCCGCGGTCCACGCACAGGAGGCGGTCCGCTGGCGCCTGGCCGCGAGCTTTCCCAAGTCGCTGGACACCATCTTCGGCTCGGCCGAGATGTTTTCCAGGACGCTGAAGGCCATGTCGGGCGGCAAGTTCGAGGTCTCCGTGCATGCGGCCGGCGAGCTGATGCCTGCGTTCGGCGTGGTCGACGGTATCCAGAACGGCACCATCGAGATGGCCCTGACGGCGCCCTACTATTTCACCGGCAAGGACTACGTCTTCGCCTTCGGCTGCGCCGTGCCCTTCGGCCTGACGGCACGCCAGATGGATGCCTGGATGGAACACGGCGGCGGTCGCAAGCTCATGGACGAGTTCTACGCGCAGTACAACATCAAGAGCCAGAGCGCCGGCAACACAGGCACGCAGATGGGGGGCTGGTTCCGCAAGGAGATCAAGTCGGTGGCGGACCTCAAGGGCCTGAAGATGCGCCTGGGTGGTGGCCTGTTCGGCGACGCGATGCTCAAGCTGGGCGTGGTCGCCCAGAACATGCCCGTGGGCGAGGTCTACCAGGCGCTCGAGAAGGGAACGCTGGACGCCGTGGAGTTCGTCGGACCCTACGACGACCAGAAGCTGGGCTTCAACAAGGTCGCTCCGTACTACTACTACCCTGGCTGGTGGGAAGGCGGTGCCGAACTGGAATTCTTCATCAACACCAAGGCCTACGCGGCACTGTCGCCCGAGTACAAGGCCATGGTCGATGCCGCGTGCAACGTCGCTGCGCGCGACATGACGGCCAAGTACGACGCCAACAATCCCGTGGCCCTCAAGAAGCTCGTGGCCGACAAGACCCAGCTCAAGGCCTTCCCCAAGGATTTCATGGACGCGGGCTACAAGGCCGTCATGGAGATCATGGCCGAGCATGATGCCAAGTCGCCCATGTTCAAGAAGATCAACCAGAGCCTGCGCACCTTCCAGCGCGACCAGCTGCTGTGGGAACGCTTCTCCGAGTTCCGCTACAACAGCTACATGACCACGGCCAAGCTGTAGGCCGAAGCGCGGTTGTTCGTGTGCCAGGACTGTTGATGCAACAGACCATTGCCTGCCCGGCCCGCCGCCCCCGTCGCCTTGCGCGAGGGGGGCGGCGGGCCTTTGTATCTCAGGCGGGCAAGCCGCCACCCCGAGAGAGAAATTCCTGAATTTTTGTGGGCTGGCCTGCCAAGAGTGGGTCGGCCTTTTTTTTGACGCCCTGATGCAGGGCATACCAGGAGGAGACAGTGATGGACAGAAGAAAAGCACTCAAGCACGCCGGTCTGGCCGGGGTGCTGACCGCGGCCGCAGCCCCGGCCGTGCATGCACAGGCGGCGGTGCGCTGGCGACTGGCCTCGAGCTTTCCTCGCTCGCTGGATACCATCTACGGCTCGGCCGAAGTGTTTTCCAAGGCGATCAAGGAAATGTCGGGTGGCAAGTTCGAGGTCTCGGTCCATGCGGCCGGCGAGCTGATGCCGGCCTTCGGCGTGGTCGATGGCGTGCAGAACGGCACGGTGGAGATTGCACACACCGCTCCCTACTACTTCTTCGGCAAGAACGAGGCTTTCGCCATCGGCGGCGCCATTCCGTTCGGCATGAACTCACGCCAGCTCACGGCCTGGATCGTGGATGGCAACGGTGGCAAGCTGATGCGCGAGTTCTACGCCGAGTACGGCATCGTCAACTTCCTGGGCGGCAACACGGGCGCGCAGATGGGCGGCTGGTTCCGCAAGGAAGTCAAGACGCCTGAGGACATCAAGGGCCTGAAGTTCCGCATCGGTGGCTTTGCCGGTCGGATCATCGAGCGCATGGGCGGCGTTCCCCAGAACATCCCCGGTGGCGAGATCTACCAGGCGCTGGAAAAGGGCACCATCGACGCCGCAGAGTGGATCGGCCCCTACGACGACCTCAAGCTGGGCTTCAACAAGGTGGCTCCGTTCTACTACTACCCCGGCTGGTGGGAAGGCAGCCTGAACCTGGAGTTCTACGTGAACCAGAAGGCACTGGCCGCGCTGACCCCCGAGCAGCGCGCCATGGTGCAGGCGGCCGCGCACGAAGCCCATGTGGTCACCCAGGCACGCTATGACGCACGCAATCCGGGTGCGCTCAAGCAGCTGGTGGCCAGCAAGGCCAAGGTTTTGCCTTTCCCGCAGGCAGTGCTGGATGCCTCCTACAAGACCACCATGCAGGTCTATGGGGAACTGGCCGAAAAGAACCCCTCCTGGAAGAAGATCTACACCGACTACCGCAACTTCCAGCGCGACGAGGTGCTGTGGTTCCGCTTCGCCGAAGCGCGCTACGACGCCTTCATGTCAGCGCAAAAGCTGTGAAGGCACGGCGCCTTGCGGCGCCATGCAAGCAAAGCCGGGCCATTGCCCGGCTTTTTTCATGAGCGCAGGGGACCGGCGCACGCTGGGGTCCGAACGAAAAAAGGCCCCGCGGTTGCGGGGCCTTTGCTGTCCTTGAGGGAGCCTGCGATCAGCTGCCGGACTTGCTCTCGCCCGGCGTGGCCGGTTGCTCGCGCTGCAACTGGTCCTGCAGCGCCTTGAGCGCATCGTCCTCGCTGCCCGAGACCGAAGGCTCGCCAGGCGTTGCTCCGGGCGCAGGCGACTGGTTCGCGCCGTCGCCGTTGAACATGGGGTCGTTGAAGTCGATGGCCTCCGGCATGGATGCCTCCATCTCCTGGCGCACCTTGTCCAGGTCGTATTCCACCTTCTTGTCGAGACTGCTGGAGACGATGCCCGGGAAGATGATGATCAGCGCCACCATGAACAGCTGGATCAGCAGGAAGGGGATGGCACCCGCATAGATCTGCATGGTGGTCACGGGCTCGACCATCTTCCTGGTGACCTTGTCCATGTAGGCCTTGGCCGGGGCCACGCTGCGCAGGAAGAACAGCGCGAAGCCGAAGGGCGGATGCATGAACGAGGTCTGCATGTTCACGGCCAGCAGCACGCCGAACCAGACCAGGTCGATGCCCAGCTTCTCGGCCACGGGGGCCAGCAGCGGCACGACGATGAAGGACAGCTCGAAGAAGTCCAGGAAGAAGGCCAGCACGAAGATCATGATGTTGACCACGATCAGGAAGCCGATCTCTCCGCCGGGCAGGGAGACCAGCAGCTCTTCCACCCACTTGGGACCGTCCACGCCCTGGAAGGTCAGGCCGAACATGGTCGCGCCGATCAGGATGAACATCACGAAGCACGACAGCTTGGTGGTGGACATCAGTGCCTGCTTGAGCAGGTCAAGATTCAGGCGCCCGCGCGCGAAGGCCATGATGGCCGCGCCCAGCGCGCCCATGGCGCCGCCCTCGGTCGGTGTCGCCACGCCCAGGAAGATGGTGCCCAGCACCAGGAAGATCAGCAGCAGCGGAGGGATCAGCACGAAGGTCACGCGCTCGGCCATGCGGCTGAGCAGGTGCAGGCCCGTGAGCTTGTTGAACATGGCGGCGATGAAGGCCAGGGCCACGCCGAAGCACATGGACACGACGATGGTCTCGTCCAGCGCCACCTTCTCGACCACCTCGCCCGACCACCATGTGTGCAGCTGGGGCATGTACTGCCCGACCACCATGGATGCGGCCACGCACAGCACCGTCAGCACCAGCGTGGAGGGCAGGCCGGACTTGCCGTCGGGCTCCCGCAGGGTGCGTGCCTCGGGCGGCAGCGCGGGCACCATGGCGGGCTTGAAGATGGCCAGCACGACGATGAACAGCGCGTAGCAGCCCGTCAGCATCAGGCCGGGAACGAAGGCGCCCTTGTACATGTCGCCCACGCTGCGGCCGAGCTGGTCGGCCAGCACGATCAGCACCAGCGAGGGCGGAATGATCTGTGCCAGCGTGCCGGAGGCCGCGATCACGCCCGAGGCCACGCGGCGGTCATAGCCGTAGCGCATCATGATGGGCAGCGAGATCAGGCCCATGGAGATCACCGAGGCGGCCACCACCCCCGTGGTCGCGGCCAGCAGGGCGCCCACGAAGATCACGGCGAAGGCCACGCCGCCGCGCACGGGGCCGAACAGCTGGCCCACGGTCTCCAGCAGGTCCTCGGCCATGCCGCTGCGCTCAAGTATCAGTCCCATGAGCGTGAAGAACGGTATGGCCAGCATGGTCTCGTTCTGCATGATGCCGAAGATCCGCAGCGGCAAGGCCTGCAGCAGTGCCTCGGGAAGCACGCCCAGCTCGATGCCGATGAAGGCGAAGAACAGGCCGCAGGCGCCCAGGCTGAATGCCACCGGAAAGCCCAGCAGCAGGAACAGGATCAGCCCCGCGAACATGATCGGGGCCAAGTTGTGGATGATGAATTCCATGGTGTGGTCTTTCCGGCTCAGGTGCTTTGTTCGTTCTTGTTCTTGGCGCCCGTGAGGGTTCGCAGTGCATCTGCCAGGTCTTCCTCTGCGGTCTTCTCACCCTTCTTGGCCGTGGGGTCGTCGATCAGGCCCTGCAAAAAAGCGATGCGCTTGATCAGTTCGGACAGGCCTTGGGCGAGAAGCAGTGCAAAACCGGCTGGAATCATCAGATACACGGGCCAGCGGATCAGGCCACCGGCATTGCCGGACATTTCTCCCGTCTGGATGGCCTGGAGCACGAAGGGGGTCCCGAACCACAGGATGGCGATGGCCATGGGGGTCAGGAAGAAGACGAAGCCGAAGATGTCGATCCAGATCTGGGCGCGCTTGGACAGGCGGCTGGCGATCACGTCCACCTTCACATGCTCGCCCTGCAGCAGGGTGTAGCCTGCCGCCAGCAGGAACGAGGCGGCGAACAGATACCACTGGATCTCGAGAAAGGCGTTGGAGCTGGTGTGCAACACCTTTCTGACGATGGCGTTGATGCCGCTGATGACCGTCGAGGCCAGGATCAGCCAGATGATCCAGCGGCCGACCAGGCTGTTGAGCCAGTCGATCCCTCTTGATAGCTTGAGCAAAGCCTGCATGGTGTCTCCAAAAGATAGGCTGTAGGGGTCCGTCGCTGTACACGGGCCTGTAGGCCGGTGCGCAGCGCTCTTGTCGGCGCACGGACCAAAGCTGCCGATTCTACGGAGGCCGGCAGGCGCCGGACTGCCCGCTCCCCCCAAAAGAAATCCGTGTCAACCCCAGGGGACGGCTGGTTCAGGGGGCTGCTCGCGGCCGACGCGCCCCCAGCTTCCTGTACAGCGTGGCGCGGCTGATGCCCAGCGTGCGCGCGGCCCGCGCCACGTTGCCCTGGGCGTCCTGCAGGGCCTGCTCGATCAGCACGCTCTCGCTGGCACGCAGCGCGCTGGGCTGGGCCGCGGCGGTCGCCACGGGGCCTTGGGCGGGCAGCAGCCGGCGCAACTGGGGCCCGGGCTGTACCAGGGCCTGCAGCCGCAGGCCCGACCACAGCGGCAGGCGCAGCGGCTCGTTGGGGCGCAGCCGTGCATGGTCCACCAGCGCCGGCCAGGGCAGGGCCAGCAGTTCGCCGCAGTGCAGCGGCTGCCCCGGCAGGGACAGGGGCTGGGGCACGAGCTGGCGCGCCAGGCTGTTGCTGCCCGCGACATGGCCGTCGGCATCCAGGGCCAGCAGGCCCTCGCCTTCCTGGCCCAGCGGGCCGCCGGGCCAGTTCAGGTGCAGCAGCAGCGCATGGGGCTGGGCGCGCAGCAGCCGGTCCTCGATGGCGCGTGCGCAGCGCAGGCCCAGGTGCAGCAGTTCGGGGCGTTCCGGCACGTCGATGCCCGTGATGTCCAGCATGCCCAGGCAGCGCCCATCCGGGCCGAAAAGGGGGACGCCGGCGCAACTGTAGTGCCGATTGGCGTCGAAGAAGTGCTCTGCACCGTGCAGCCAGACCGGGCCGTGCTCGGCGAGCGCGGCGCCGATGGCCGTGGTGCCCACGCCCCGCTCGGACAGGTCCACGCCCACGCGGGCGATGGCCTGGGCGCGGATGTCTCCCTGGTCTATGGGTCCCTGGACTTCTAGCACGGTCCCGCGCGCGTCGGTCAGCAGGCTGAAGTAGCGCATGGCGCCCACGGCGCCCGCGAGCTGGGCCATCACGGGGCGCGCTGCCCGCAGCAGGGCCTCGTGCCCGTCCTGCGCCTGGCGCAGCGCGTGCGGGCCCAGGGCTTCGTAGACCACGCGTTCGTCGGGGCGGCGACCCGCCGCGAGGCAGCGCTGCCAGGATCGCCACAGCCAGGGTGCCACACCCGCCGGGGCCGCGCTGGCCCCCTCGGCCAGCGCCAGGTGGCGCACATGGGCGATCCGCAGCTGGCGCGGATCTGCGGCATCGGGCGGTGCGGCGTGGTCTCCGGGGCTCAGGGCGAACATGGGGGCTCCTGTGGCTGGCTGGCAAGGGCTTTGCGAACGGGCTGGCGGGCGGGACGGGGGCAAGGCGCAAGAGGGCTGCCGGATGTGTCATTTTGAGAATATCCGTGCGGCAGGGCCGGAGCCTGCGGGTCAACCCTAGAGCCATCGCCCGTGCACCGGAGCACGATGGTTGCCGAGGTTTCGTTCCCACCGATCCCCCTCACCAACACCGCCGATCACAGGCAGGAGGCCGCACGATGAATGTCCAGCTCACGGTCAACGGGCGCGCGCAGCGCATTGACGTTCCTCCCAACACCCTGCTCGTGCACGCGCTGCGCGAACACCTGCGCCTCACGGGCACGCACGTGGGCTGCGACACCAGCCAGTGCGGCGCCTGCACGGTGATCGTCGATGGCCGCGCCGTCAAGTCCTGCGCCATGCTGGCCGTGCAGGCCGAGGGCTGCGAGGTGCGCACCATCGAGGGCCTGGCGCAGGCCGACGGCACCCTGCACCCCATGCAGGCGGCCTTCAAGGAGTGCCACGGCCTGCAATGCGGCTTTTGCACGCCGGGCATGGTCATGAGCGCCGTGGACCTGTGCCAGCGCCACCCCGGAGCGGGCGAACGCGAGATCCGCGAGGCGCTGGAAGGCAACCTCTGCCGCTGCACGGGCTACCAGAACATCGTGGCGGCCGTGAAAAAGGGCAGCCAGGCCATGGCCGGCTCGGCTTCCTGAACCGCGCGGCACACGACAAGGAGACACACCATGGGTGCATCCGACTTTTCCAAGCTCCCCCATATCGGGGAGGCCGTCAAGCGCAAGGAAGACTATCGCTTCCTCACGGGCGCGGGCCAGTACACCGACGACATCGCGCTGGCCGCCCAGGCCCATGCGGTCTTCGTGCGTTCGCCGCACGCCCATGCGCGCCTGCGTTCGGTCTCCACAGACGCGGCGCGGGCCGCACCCGGCGTGATCGGCGTGCTCACGGGCGCCGACGTGGCGGCCGACAAGATCAATGGCCTGCCCTGCGGCTGGCTGATCACCAGCACCAATGGCGAGCCCATGAAGGAGCCGCCCCATCCCATCCTCGCGCTGGACACCGTGCGCTACGTGGGCGACCAGGTCGCCATGGTCGTGGCCGAGACGCTGGAGCAGGCGCGCGACGCGGCCGAGCTGGTGGAGGTGGACTACGAGCCACTGCCCGCCGTGGTCTCGGTGGCTGATGCGGCGGCGGGGGCCGTGCCCGGCGCCGTGGTCCACGACATCGCGCCCGACAACCACTGCTACAAGTGGGCCATAGGCGACAAGGCGGCCGTGGACGCCGCGTTCGCAGGCGCCGCCCATGTGACCCGGCTGGATCTGGTCAACAACCGCCTCGTCCCCAATGCCATGGAGCCGCGCGCGGCCATGGCCAGCTACAGCCGGGCCACCGACGAATACACGCTCTACGTGGCCAACCAGAATCCGCACGTCGAGCGGCTGCTGATGACGGCCTTCGTCATGGGCCTGCCCGAGCACAAGGTGCGCGTGATCGCCCCCGACGTGGGCGGTGGCTTCGGCTCCAAGATCTTTCTGTATGCCGAGGACGTCTGCCTGACCTGGGCGGCACGCAGGCTCAACCGCAGCATCAAGTGGACGGCCGACCGCAGCGAATCCTTCCTCACCGATGCCCATGGCCGCGACCATGTCAGCCATGCCGAGATGGCCATGGACGCGAACGGCCGGTTCCTGGCCATGCGCGTGCACACCGACGCCAATCTGGGCGCCTACCTGAGCACCTTCGCCAGCGCCGTGCCCACCATCCTCTACGCCACCTTGCTGGCCGGGCAGTACACCACGCCCCAGGTCCATGTGGAGGTCGACGCCTGGTTCACCCACACCGCCCCGGTCGATGCCTACCGGGGCGCGGGCCGGCCCGAGGCCACCTACCTGCTGGAGCGCCTGGTCAGCCGCTGCGCCTGGGAGATGAACCTCTCGCAGGCCGAGATACGGCGGCGCAACTTCGTCACCCGCTTCCCCTACCAGACGCCCGTGGCCCTGCAGTACGACGTGGGCGACTATGGCGCCTGCATGGACCAGGCCGAGCAACTGGCCGACGTGGCGGGCTTCGCGGCACGGCGCGCCGACAGCGAGGCCCGGGGCCTCAGGCGCGGCCTGGGCTACAGCAGCTACATCGAGGCCTGCGGCCTGGCGCCCAGCAACATCGCGGGCGCCCTGGGCGCCCGGGCCGGCCTCTTCGAGTGCGGCGAGGTGCGCGTGCATCCCACGGGCAGCGTCACCGTGTTCACGGGGTCGCACAGCCACGGCCAGGGGCACGAGACCACCTTTGCCCAGGTGGTGGCGGCGCGGCTGGGGATACCCGTGGAGAACGTGGACATCGTCCACGGCGACACGGGCCGCGTGCCGTTCGGCATGGGCACCTATGGCTCGCGCTCCATCAGCGTGGGCGGCGCGGCCATCATGAAGGCGCTGGACAAGATCGAGGCCAAGGCCAAGAAGATCGCGGCCCACCTGATGGAGGCCAGCGATGCCGACATCGACTTCGCGGACGGCGAGTTCACGGTGCGCGGCACGGACAAGAAGATCCCCTTCGCCCAGATCGCGCTCACGGCCTATGTGCCGCACAACTACCCGCTGGACAAGCTGGAGCCCGGCCTGAACGAGACCGCCTTCTACGACCCCACCAACTTCACCTTCCCCGCAGGCACCTACATCTGCGAGGTCGAGGTGGACCCGGCCACGGGCGTGGTGCGCGTGGACCGCTTCAGCGCCGTGGACGACTTCGGCACCATCATCAACCCCATGATCGTCGAGGGACAGGTCCATGGCGGCGTGGCCCAGGGCATAGGCCAGGCGCTGCTGGAGAACTGCGTCTACGACCGCGAAACGGGCCAGTTGCTCACGGGCAGTTTCATGGACTACGCCATGCCGCGCGCCGACGACTTTCCCGAATTCAGGCTCGGCACCGTCTGCACGCCCTGCACGCACAACCCGCTGGGCACCAAGGGCTGCGGCGAGGCCGGAGCCATCGGCTCGCCGCCGGCCGTGATCAACGCCGTGCTCGATGCCCTGCATCCGCTGGGCGTCAAGGACCTGGACATGCCGGCCAGCCCGCACCGGGTCTGGTCCGCCATCGCCGATGCCCAGCCGTAAGGAGACATGCATATGTACGCCTTCACCTATGAAGCCCCCGGCACCACCGCCGATGCCGCGTCCCTGGCCGGGCAGGGCGGCCAGTACCTGGCTGGAGGCCAGAGCCTGCTGCCCTCCATGCGGCTGCGCCTGGCCCGGCCCGGGCAGATCGTGGACCTCAACCGCGTCGAGGGCCTGGCCGGCATCACCGTCACGCCCGAGGCCGTGGAGATCCGTGCCATGACGCGCCATGCCGACGTGGCCGCCAACCCGCAGGTCCAGGCCGCCATCCCGGCCCTGGCCGAGCTGGCCGGCGGCATCGGCGACCGCCAGGTGCGCGCGCGCGGCACCATCGGCGGATCGCTGGCCAACAACGATCCCGCCGCCTGCTACCCCAGCGCCGTGCTGGGCCTGGGCGCCACCATCGTCACCGACCGGCGCGAGATCGCGGCCGACGACTTCTTCCAGGGCATGTACACCACGGCGCTGGACAGCGGCGAGCTGATCACGGCCGTGCGCTTTCCGGTGCCGGCCCAGGCGGCCTACCTCAAGTTCAAGCAGCCGGCCTCGCGCTTCGCCCTGGTGGGCGTCTTCGTCGCCCGGACCGCGCAGGGCGTGCGCGTGGCCGTCACGGGCGCGGGCCTGTGCGTGTTCCGCCATGCGGGGCTGGAGGCGGCGCTCGACCGGAGCTTCACGCCCGACGCGGCCGCCCAGGTGCTGATCGACCCTGCCGATCTCAACAGCGACCTGCATGCCAGCGCGCGCTACCGGGCGCAGCTGATCAGCGTGCAGACCCAGAGAGCCGTGGCGCAGATGTTGGGCTGACACAGCGGATGCCGCCCGACCAAGCCATCGCATCCATCGACGCCCTGCTCGCGGCACTGCAGGCCGAAGGCTATTTCGCCGACCGGCGCCTGGCCACGGCCGTCTTCCTGGCACTGCGGCTGCAGCGGCCGCTGCTGCTGGAAGGCGAGCCCGGCGTCGGCAAGACCGCGCTGGCCCGGGCGCTGGCGCGCGTGCTCGGCCGGGCACTGATCCGGCTGCAATGCTATGACGGCATGGAGCAGCGCGAGGCGCTGTACGAATGGAACCATGCGGCCCAGATGCTGCACCTGCGCGCCGCCGAGCTGGGCGAGGGCGGGGACCGCGTGCAGCGTGCCGAACAGGAGCTCTACCAGGCGCGCTACCTCGTGCGCCGCCCGCTGCTGCAGGCCCTGCAGACGCCCGCGCCGGGCGCCGTGCTGCTCATCGACGAGGTGGACCGGGCCGACGAGCCCTTCGAAGCCTTTCTGCTCGAATACCTGGGCGAATACCAGATCACCATCCCCGAGCTGGGCACCGTATCGGCCTGCGAGCCGCCCCATGTGCCGCCCGTGACCCTGCTGACCAGCAACCGCACGCGCGACCTGCACGACGCCGTCAAGCGCCGCTGCCTGTACCACTGGCTGGACTACCCGGAGCGCGAGCGCGAGCTGGCCATCGTGCGCGCGCTGGTGCCCGGGGCCGGCGAGGCCCTGACCGCGCAGGTCACGCGCTTCGTGGGCCGCCTGCGCAGCCAGCCCTTTGCCGACGCCTTCCAGCGGGCACCCGGCATCGCCGAAAGCGTGGAGTGGGCCAAGGCCCTGGTCGCGCTGGACACCCTGGTCGTCGACCCGGAGGTCGTGCACGAGACGGCAGGCATCCTCTTCAAGCAGCGCGAGGACGTTGCCGCGCTCACGCCCGAGCGCCTGCAGCAGCTGCTGGCGCCGGAGCCGGAGCCTTCGCCATGACGACCGGCGGGCCGGACCACGCCAGCTGGCTGGGTGATGCACGCAGCGGCAAGCTGGCCGGCAACCTGGTCGGCTTTGCACGCGCGCTGCGCCGCGCGGGCGTGGCCGTGGATGCCGGGCGCATGGCGCTGGCCCAGCAGTCGCTGGCCCTGGTGGGCGTGGCGCGCGAGGACATGGCGGCCGCCCTGGAGGCCGTTCTCGTGGGCAGCTTCCAGGACCGTGCCGTGTTCCGCGAACTGTTCGACGCGTATTTCCGCAATCCCGACGTGGCCCGGCAACTGCTGGCCCAACTGCTGCCGCAGGCGCCCCGGCCCAGCGCGCCGCGCCACCGCCCGCGTGTCCAGGAGGCACTGTCGCCGCGCCAGGGCACGGGCGCGGCCCGCTCCGAGGCCAAGGAGGAACTGACGCTGGATGCCGCCATGACGGCCAGCGAGCGCCAGCGCCTGCGCCATGCCGACTTCAACCAGCTCAGCGCCAGCGAATACGGACTCGTGCAGCGCCTTGCGCGCGATGTCGCCCTGCCGCTGCCGCGCTACCGCAGCCGGCGCACCCGTGCGGGCGAGCGTGGTGCCCAGCCGCACTGGCAGGCCAGCATGCAGGCCGCGGCCGGCCAGGGCGGCGAGGTGCTGCGCCTGCTGCGCCGCGAGCGCCGCGGTCGGCCGCTGCCCTGGCTGACCCTGGTCGATGTCTCGGGCTCCATGGAGCGCTATGCGCGCCTGCTGCTGGCCTTCCTGCATGCGGCCACCAGCGCCCGGCGCCATCCGGGCCTGCGCCGCCAGGTCTTCAGCTTCGGCACCGAACTGCGTGACCTGGGTCCGGCCTTCGCCCAGGCCGACACGGATGCCATGCTGGAACGGGCCAATGCCGCCATCGAGGATTTCGGCGGCGGCACGCGCCTGGGTGCCTCGCTGGAGCAGTTGCGCCGAGGCCATGCGCGCCACCTCGTGGGCCGGCGCACGCTGGTGCTCCTCATCAGCGATGGCCTGGACACGGGCGATCCCGCGCAGCTGGAGCGGGAACTGGCCTGGCTGCGCCGGCATAGCGCGCGGCTGCTGTGGCTCAACCCCCTGCTGCGCTTTGACGGGTATGCCCCACTGGCCCGGGGGGCCGCCGTGCTGCATCGTCATGCCCATGCCATGCTGGCAGTCCACAACCTCGAATCGCTGGAGCAACTGGCCGGCCATCTGGCCCGCCTGCTGGCCACGCCTGCGGGACGTTGATGCCATACATGCCTAGAAAGGAATCACCATGGAAATGCAAGCCAGCCGCCCTCTGGCCGTCAGCCAGCAGCAGGCCTGGGAGGCGCTCAACGACCCCGACACCCTCAAGGCCTGCCTGGCGGGCTGCGACCGCTTCGAAAGCCAGGGCGAGGGGCAGTACGCCGTGGGCATGGCGGTCAAGGTCGGGCCGGTGTCCGCCAAGTTCAGCGGCAAGCTCGCGCTCAGCGACATCGTCGCTCCCCAGAGCTACCGCATCGCCTTCGAGGGGCAGGGCGGCGTGGCCGGATTCGGCAAGGGCGAGGCCGAGGTGCGGCTGAGTCCCGAACCTGGCGATACCTGCCTGCTCAGCTACAGCGTGCAGGCCCAGGTCGGCGGAAAGATCGCCCAGCTCGGCCAGCGCCTGATCGATGGCGCAGCGAAGAACATGGCGGACGATTTCTTCGCCCGCTTCGATGCCCTCATGCAGCAGCGCCATCCGCGCGCACCATCGCCGGCCCTGCCCGACGAGCAGGGCCACATCGAGCCCACGGTGGACGCCCAGGCCTGGGAGCACGATGCAGCGGCGGCTGTGGCCACGCCACTGGACGCAGCCCCGGCCACCGAGGCCGAGGAGCGCTCGCGCCGCGCCATCCCCTTGTGGTGCTGGGCGCTGGCGGTGGTGGTCGTGCTGGGTGCCGGCTGGCTGCTCTCTCGCTACTGAGCCCTTGCGGTGGCTGCGGCTTTCGCGGGGCACCCTGAACGGTGTGCGCCCACGCGGGACAATAGCCGCCGAAATCGCCAGGCCCCCGGCCGCAGATGCAGGCCGGGTACCGGCGCGGAGACCTTGCAATGGAAAACCTCGATGTTCATGTTCTGCGCCACCTCGCGCAATGGCGCGGGCAGGGCGAACGCGCCTTGCTGGCCACGGTGGTGCGCACCTGGGGCTCGTCCCCCCGACCCGTGGGATCGATCATGGCGCTGGGCGCCTCGGGGGCGGTCGTCGGCTCCGTCTCCGGCGGCTGCATCGAGGATGACCTGATCGCCCGCTACAGCCATGGGGGCGACGCCGACGCGCTGCGCGACGGCCCGCCCCGGCTGCTGCGCTACGGCGTGAGTGCCGATGAAGCCCATCGCTTCGGCCTGCCTTGCGGGGGCACGCTGGAGCTGCTGCTCGAATTCAACCCCGAAGCCGTGGCCCTGGGCCAGCTCGTGCAGTGGCTGGACCAGGGCCGCATGGTGCGGCGCAGCGTGGACAAGGCCACGGGCCGGGTGGTCCAGCAGGTCTGCGAGGCGCCCGAGCCGCTGGTGCACGACGCGGCGCAGGTCGCCAACAGCTTCGGCCCCGAATACCGCATGCTGCTGATCGGCGCGGGCCAGCTGTCCGAGTACCTGGCGACCATGGCCCTGTTCAATGGCTTCGCGGTCACGGTCTGCGATCCGCGCGAGGAGTACAGCCGCCACTGGAGCGTGGCCGGCGTGCAGCTGTCGCGTGAGATGCCGGACGACCTGGTGCGCGCCATGCGCGCCGATGCGCGCACCTGCATCATCGGCCTGACGCACGATCCCAAGCTCGATGACCTGGCCCTCATGGAGGCGCTGGAGTCGCCCGCTTTCTACGTGGGTGCCATCGGCTCGCGCCGCAACACGGCACTGCGCCTGCAGCGCCTGAGCGAGCACTTCGGCATGGGCGAGCACCAGCTGGCACGGCTGCGCGGCCCCATCGGCCTGTACATCGGCAGCAAGACCCCGCCCGAGATCGCCGTCAGCATCATGGCCGAGGTCCTGGCCGCCAAGAACGGCGTGGCCTTGCCGCGCGGCATGACGGTGGAGGAAGGCAAGCTCGCGGCGGCCGCGCCGCCGCAGGCGCTGGACGCGGACGAGGGGCCTGCCCTCACCCCGCTGGTCTGCGCGGCGCGCTGACCAGGCGGCAGCGGGCGGGCAGGCCGCGGCCCGGCGTCAGTGGTCGTGGCCATGGTCGTGGCCGGCGGGCGCCTGGCGCGCACTGGTGGCGTCCAGCGCCAGGAAGTGGTGGACCACGGGGCGGTCGGGGCCGATGTGAAAGCGCAGCGCCTGGGCCTGCAGGTCGGCGTCGGCCCGGGACACGCGCTGGTGCTGGCGCAGATGCTCGGCCCACGATTCGACCAGGAACCATTCGATCACCCGGCCCGGCTCACCCGTGTGCTCGGCCACGCCCCAGGCGTAGGCCCCGTCGCGACGGCGCTCGCTGGCCACCTGCTGCATGGCCTCGATGAAGGCCGGCAGGTCCTGCCTGCGTACCCGGTACTCGACCTGGACCATCACCGGGCCCCGGTCATGGGCCACGGGCTCGGCCAGCAGCGGCTCGGGCCAGTGGTTGGAGGCCTGCAGGTCGGCTTCGCCCGTGGGCAGCTTGATGCGGTGGAACACCAGCGAGATGGCCACCAGCCCGGCGGCGCCCACCAGGAGGGCGACGGGGATGCCCACGCCCTGGGCGAACAGGCCCCAGGCCAGGCTGCCGCCCGCCATGGCGCCGTTGAAGACCATGAGGTAGATGGCCAGGCCCCGGCCGCGCACCCAGTTGGGCAGCACGGCCTGGGCCACGCCGTTGAGCGTGGTCAGCGCGACGATCCAGCCCACGCCCAGCACCAGCATCAGCAGCACGGCCGCCCATTGCGGCGGGGCCATGGACAGCGCGGCCATCACGGCGGCGCTGAGCACGGACGACAGCAGCACCAGCCCGTCGGCGTCGAGCCTGCGGCGCAGGCGCGGCAGCAGCAGGGCGCCCAGGATGGCGCCGGCGCCCACGGCGCCCAGCATCACGCCATAGAAACCGGCCGAGCCGCCCAGCATGCGGCGCGCCACCAGGGGCAGCAGCGCCCAGACCGAGCTGGCGAACAGGAAGAACACGGCCGCGCGCAGCAGCACCACATGCAGCTCGCGGCTGGAGCGCGCATAGCGTATGCCGGCCCGGAAGGCGCCGAAGAACTGCTCGTTCAGGGCCGAGGCCTCGGCCTTGGGGCGCTTCCACCAGAGCAGGGCGATGATCACGAACGCATAGCTGAGCACATCGGCGCCATAGGCGGCGGCTGCGCCGAAGCTGGCCAGCAGCAGGCCGCCGGCGGCCGGCCCCAGGGCGCGTGCGATGTTGATGCCCAGCGAGTTCAGCGCCACGGCGTTCTTGAGGTCGCCGCGCGGCACCAGCTCGGGCACGATGGATTGCCAGGTCGGCCCCATCAGGGCCGCGCCGATGCCGCCCACGAAGGTCAGCGCCACCAGGTATTCCACGGTCAGCGTATGGGTCTTGGCCAGCAGCAGCAGGCTGGCGCTGACGCCGGCCAGCAGGATCTGGATGCCGATCAGGAAACGACGCCGGTCCAGGATGTCCGACAGCACGCCGGCGGGAATCGCCAGCAGGAAGATGGGCAGCGTGGCCGCCGTCTGGATCAGGGCCACGGCGGCGGGACTGGCCGACAGTTCGGTCACCATCCAGGAGCTGGCCACATCGCGCATGAAGCTGCCGATGTTTCCCAGCACGGTGGCCGCCCACAGCACGGCGAACACGGGCTGGCGCAGTGGGGCGAAGCTGCCGGAGGCGGGGCGGGTTGGGACATGGCGCTGTTCCTCAGGCCATCCAGCAGGAGCAGCCCAGTGCCCCGAAGAAGCTCCTGGGGTCCGAGGTCGGCACGTTCGATGCCCAGGCGTCGGCATGGCTGTGGCCATGCATGCCGCAGCGGGTGCCGCAGCCGCAGGCTGCTGCCAGGCTGCGGTAGCGCGCGGGGTTGAGCGAGTTCCTGCCCGCGCCCTCGGGCTCGCCCCAGGCGCCGTAGCCGCCAAAGCGGCGCACGGGCGACCAGTCGGGCATGGCCGGCGGCAGCGGGTTGTCGTCATGCTGCTGGAAAGCGCCCGCGCCGTAGACCACACGGCCACCGACCACGGTGAGGTCCGAGGTCAGGAAGGAGATCTCGTCCTCGGGCACGGCGAAATAGTCCTTGCTGGGCACGATCATGTCGGCGAAATGGCCCGCCTGGATGCGGCCGCGCAGGCCTTCCTCGTTGGAGAACCAGGCCACGTTCTCGGTCCACATGCGCAGCGCGGTCTCGCGGTCCAGCAGGTTGCGCTGGGGGTACATCTGCATGCCGCCCACGGTCTTGCCCGTGACCATCCACGACAGCGACACCCAGGGGTTGTAGGAGGCCACGCGCGTGGCATCGGTGCCGGCCGAGGTCTTGACGCCGCGTTCCAGGATCTTCTTGACGGGCGGCGTGGCCTCGGTGGCTCGCGCGCCGTAGCGTTCGGCGAAGTATTCGCCCTGGTAGGCCATGCGGTGCTGCACGGCCACGCCACCGCCCAGCGCCGCGATGCGGTCGATGGAGCGGTCGGAGATGGTCTCGGCGTGGTCGAAGAACCAGTTCAGGCCGTCGATGGGCGTGTCGCGGTGCACCTTCTCGAACACGTCCAGCGCGCGCGAGATGGTCTCGTCATAGGTGGCATGCAGGCGCCAGGGCCAACGGTTCTGCACCAGCACGCGCACCACTTCCTCCAGGTCGCCTTCCATGCTGGGCGGCATGTCGGGGCGGGGCTGGCGGAAGTCCTCGAAGTCGGCGGCCGAATACACCAGCATCTCGCCTGCGCCGTTGTGGCGGAAGTAGTCGTCGCCCTGCTTGTACTTGACGCTCCGCGTCCACTTCAGGAAGTCGGCCTTCTCTTCCTTGGGCTTTTGCGTGAACAGGTTGTAGGCCAGGCGCACGGTGATCTGGTGGGCGTCGCTGAGCTTCTGGATGACTTCGTAGTCGTCGGGATAGTTCTGGAAACCGCCACCCGCATCGATCACGCCGGTCACGCCCAGGCGGTTGAGCTCGCGCATGAAGTGGCGCGTGGAGTTGATCTGGTACTCCAGCGGCAGCTTGGGCCCCTTGGCCAGCGTGGCATAGAGGATGGTGGCATTGGGCTTGGCCAGCAGCAAGCCCGTGGGGTTGCCGTTGGCATCGCGCGTGATCTCGCCACCGGCCGGCTCCGGCGTGTCGCGGGTATAGCCCACGGCGCGCAGTGCGGCGGCGTTGAGCAGGGCGCGGTCGTACAGGTGCAGCAGGAAGACCGGCGTGTCGGGTGCGATGGCGTTGATCTCGTCGATGGTGGGCAGGCGCTTTTCGACGAACTGGTGCTCGGTGAAGCCGCCGACCACACGCACCCATTGCGGGGCCGGCGTGATGGCCACCTGGCGCTTGAGCATGTCCAGCGCATCGGCCAGCGAGCGCACGCCGTCCCAGCGCAGCTCCAGGTTGAAGTTCAGGCCGCCACGGATCACGTGCGTGTGGTTGTCGAAAAGCCCGGGCAGCACGCTGCGGCGCTGCAGGTCGATCCTGCGCGTGCCGCTGCCGGCCAGGGCCAGCACTTCGGCGTCCGAGCCCACGGCGATGAAGCGGCCGTCCTTCACCGCCACGGCGGTGGCGGTGGGCTGGGCCTTGTTCAGGGTCGTGAAGCGGCCGTTGTGGAAGACGACTTCGGGTGTGGCATCGGACATGGAGGCTCCTTGGCGGACGGTGGTGGTGCAGCCCAGCAGCCCACCCATGGCAAGGGTGGCGGCGGAGCCCAGGACTTTTCTGCGCGTGGTCATGGTGCAGTGTTTCTTGGAGGTTGGGGAGAGGTCAGCCGCGGTGCCGATCGGCATCGGTGTCCTTGCGGCCGGGCAGCTGGCCCAGCACATGCTCGGTGGCCTGCGCCTTGTCGCAGGCGCTGAGAAAGCCCGTGCCCTGCAGCAGATGCCGGCCCACGGGCACGATCTGCTCGCCGGCCAGGATGCCCAGCAGGCCGACCAGGGCCACCAGCGGCGGGGCCGGCGAGCGCACCTGCAGCAAGCTGTAGACCACGCCGACCAGCAGGCCGGCCCCAAGGGAAAGTGCGTAGAGCTTCATGGTGCCACTCCGTGGATGGGGCCGGCGGCGCGGCCGTCAGGCCTTGGCGGGGTTGGGGCCCACGGTCTCGCCGTGCTGCACGCGCTCGGCCGCCTTGTGCACCATGGTGTAGGCATAGTCCACGCCCATGCCGTAGGCGCCCGAGTGCTCGCGCACGATGTCCATCACCGCGTCATAGGTGCCACGGCGGGCCCAGTCGCGCTGCCATTCCAGCAGCACCTGCTGCCAGGTCACGGGCACCACGCCGGCCTGCACCATGCGGTCCATGGCGTAGTTGTGCGCGTCCAGCGAGGTGCCGCCCGAGGCGTCGGCCACCATGTAGATCTCGTAGTCGGTGTCGTGCAGGGCCGACAGCGCGAAGGTGGTGTTGCAGACCTCGGTCCACAGGCCGGAGACCACGATCTTCTTGCGGCCCTGGGCGGCGTTGGCGGCCAGCGCGTCCCGCACGTTCTGGTCGTCCCAGGAGTTCATCGAGGTGCGCTCCAGCAGCTGGTGCTCGGGGAACACGGCCAGCAGTTCGGGATAGGTGTGGCCGGAGAAGCTGGCCGTCTCCACCGTGGTCAGCGTGGTGGGGATGCCGAAGGCCTTGGCCGCCTTGGCCAGGCCGACCACGTTGTTCTTCAGGACCTGGCGATCGATGGACTGCACGCCGAAGGCCATCTGCGGCTGCTGGTCGATGAAGATGAGCTGGCTGTTGGCGGGGGTCAGGACTTCGAGGTACTTGCGGTTGGACATGGTGATCTCCTGGTTGGGACGTGGTGAGGAAACGGGTGGCGTCAACGATGGCGCCGTGCAATGACGGGAAGAAGGCGGAAGGACGGCGGGACAAGGACAGGGTGGAGACCGGCGGCGTGAACCGCCGGTCGGGGTGCATCAGCGGGCGGTGTCCACGAGCACCAGCTCGGCATCGGTCAGGGCCGTGACGCGGATGTTCTCCACGTCGCTGATGGCGGCGCCGTCGCGCTCTTCAAGCGCCACGCCGTCGATCTGCACCGAGCCGCTGGCGGGCACCAGGTAACCCAGTCGGTCGCGGCCGATGCGGTACTCGGTGCTCTCGCCGGCCTTGAGCGTGGCGCCCAGCACCCGGGCCGCCGTGCGGATGGGCAGGGCATCCTCGTCACCGGGCAGGCCGCTGGCCAGGGCCACGAAGCTGCCCGAGCGCTCGCCCTTGGGGAAGGGCTTGGCGCCCCAGGACGGGGGCTGGTTGCCGCGCTCGTCGGGCATGATCCAGATCTGGAAGATGCGGGTCGTGCCCTTTTCCATGTTGTATTCCGAGTGGCGGATGCCCGTGCCGGCGCTCATCACCTGCACGTCGCCGGCCTCGGTGCGGCCCTTGTTGCCCAGGCTGTCCTGGTGGGTGATGGCGCCCTCGCGGACATAGGTGATGATTTCCATGTTGGCGTGGGCATGGGGCGGGAAGCCCGTGCCGGCCGCGATGGTGTCGTCGTTCCAGACCCGCAGCGCGCCCCAGCCCATGCGGGCCGGATCGTGGTATCCGGCGAACGAGAAGTGGTGCTTGGCATCGAGCCAGCCGTGGTTGGCACCACCAAGGTCCTGGAAGGGTCGGCGTTCGATCATGGTGTTCTCCTGCTGCGTCGTGTGTTGCGATGGATGAACTTTATGTGTTGCCGATCAATAAGAGAATAGAAAATATGCAAACTCATCTATTCCATAAATTGCATGCCAAAACTTCCTGACCTCGAAGCCTGGGCCATCTTCGCCAAGGTGGCCGAGACCGGCTCCTTCGCCAGGGCGGCGGCCGAGCTGGGCGTGTCCCAGCCCACCATCTCCAAGGCCATCACGCGCGTGGAGACGCGGCTCAAGACCACCTTGTTCCACCGCACCTCGCGGCGCATGTCGCTGACCGCCAGCGGCCAGGCCTCGCTGGAGCGCGCGGCGCGCATCCTGGCCGAGGGCGAGGCGGTGGAGGCCGAGATCAGCGAGCAGTCCAAGAGCCTGCGTGGCCCCATCCGCGTTGCCGCGCCCATGTCCTTCGGCATCTCGCATCTGGCGCCGGCCGTGCCGGCCTTCATGGCCGAGCATCCCGAGGTCACGCTGGACCTGCACTTCAGCGACGAGCTGATCGACGTGGTGGCCCAGGGCTTCGATATCGCGCTGCGCATCTCCTCGCTGCCCGACTCCAGCCTGATCGCGCGGCGCCTGTGCACGGTGCGCCTGCTGCTGGTGGGTTCTCCCGAATATTTCGAGCGCCACGGCCGTCCGGAGCACCCGCGCGATCTGGCCACGCACCGCGCGCTGCGCTATGTGCACACGCGGCTGGGCGAGGCCTGGCGCTTCGAGCATGCGCGCCGTGGCGAGTTCGCTCAGCTCGTGCCCACGGCCATGCGCGTGAACAATGCCGAGGGACTGGCTCCGGCCCTGCGCGCGGGTCTGGGGCTGGCGCTGCAGCCCGAATTCCTGGCCTGGGAGGACTTGCAGTCGGGCGCGCTGCAGACCTGCATGGACGACTGGCAGGTGCCCTCGATCGCCCTGCACATCGTCACGCCCCCGGGCCGCGCCCGGCCGGCGCGCGTGCATGCGCTGATCGATTTCCTGGCCGCCCACTTCGCGCAGGCGCCCTGGGCGCAGGAGCGGGGCAGTCCTTGAGCATCCGATGCGCAGGGAGATTCAGGAAGCTGGAAACAGGCAGCAGCGCCCCCCAACCGGCGCGCCCCAAACACCAGTGGCGCCAAGCAAGAGCCGCCTCGCGGCGAGGGCGCCGTCCCCCTGGGGGGAAGCGGCAAAGCCGCTCAGGGGGGATCAGGTCCTGGCGTGAAAGGCCTTGTTGGCGATCTTCCAGCCGTCGGCCGTCTTCAGCAGCACGAAGTAGTCGATGAAGGTGACGTTGCCGTGCACCAGCGTGATCTTCGCGCTGGCGGCCGTGCCGCCGATGTCGATGGCGTCGATGCTGCGGCGGCGCGTGGCCTCGTCGGCGGCGGGCTGGCCCTTGAAGCGGGCGCAGTAGGTGTCGATGTCCCAGGAGGTCAGCGGGCCTTCGCGCACGCTCTCGATGCGGGCCGTGGGCATGAAGGCGGCGCGCATGTGGGCGCTGTCGTCTTCGGCGTGGCCGCGCATGTACAGCTCCAGGGGCACGCGCACGGCGGCTTCCTCGGGGTGGTCGGTCAGGCGTTGGGCGGTGGTCGTCATGCGGTGTTCTCCTTGGAGGGGTGGGTCGCGGCCCGCGTCGGCGGGCCGGTGGCCGCGCATGGTAGCCACAAGCGGGCGCGCCGGTCCAACCCGGTCTGGCGCGCGGCGTAGGCATGCCGATGCCGCAAGGCCTTGTTTTCAATGGTTTTTTGAAAAAGAAGGCGGCCGATTGGCCGCGCCGGGGTCAACAGTGTTTTGAGCAGGGCGCGGCTTTCTCCGACATCGACGGGGGCTCGACAAGAGCCGGTAAAGCGGGGGTAAAGCCTGCGTAAAACGGCGATCCACGCCGTTTTTGCGAGCATGGGACTGGCTACCATAGCCGCATCCGGCGTCTCGCCCCCTGCCGGGGCGCAAGCCTTGGCCCTTCCCACGATCTTTTGCCGCGAACATGAAACGCTTGCCAAGCCGCCCCTTTGTTGACGTTGCCGACGGCTTGCGCCAGCGAGGCCGCATCCGGCCCGCCCTGTTGTGGGGCGTGGTGGCCCTGGCCCTGGTGGCCGGTGGTGGCCTGTGGTGGTGGAGCAAGCGCGCGGTCGGCCAGGGCGAGCAGGCCACGGTGGGTGGCGGCCAGGGCGCACCGGTCCAGGGCGAGGCCCGTCCTGGCGGTGGTCGGCGCGGGCCTGGCGGCCCCGGTGGTCCCCCCGGCGCCATGGGTGCCCAGGCGCAGCCCGTCTCGGTGGGCGTGGTCGAGCGGCGCGACATGCGGGTGCTGGTCAGCGCCATCGGCACCATGAGCCCGCGCGCCACGGCCGTGGTGCGCGCCAAGGTGTCGGGCGAGCTGCTGCGCCTGCATTTCAAGGAAGGCGACGAGGTCAAGGCCGGCCAGTTGCTGGCCGAGATCGATCCGCGCAGCTTCAAGGCCAGCTACGACCAGATCCAGGGCACGCTGCAGCGCGACCAGGCCCTGCTCAGGAACGCCCAGCTGGACCTGCAGCGCTACAAGGAGCTGCAGGCCCAGGACTCCATCGCCGGCCAGCAGGTGGACACGCAGGCGGCGCTGGTGCGCCAGTACCAGGGCACGGTGGCGGCCGATCAGGCACAGGCCGATGCCGCGAAGCTGCAACTGAGCTATACGCGCATCACGGCCCCCATCGCGGGCCGGCTGGGCCTGCGCCAGGCCGACCGGGGCAATGTTGTCAACCCCTCGGATGCCAACGGCATCGTCACCATCACCCAGGTCAAGCCCATCGACGCGGTGTTCTCCGTGCCCGAGGCCCATGTGGGCACGCTGGCCCAGCGCCTGTCCGAGGGGCGCGACATGCCCGTGGAGCTGTGGGACCGCGAGCTCAAGCGCCCGCTGGCACGCGGCAAGCTCAATGCGCTGGACAACAGCATCGACATCGCCACCGGCACGGTCAAGGCCAAGGCCTCCTTCGACAATGCCGAGGGCCGGCTGTTCGCCAACCAGTTCGTCAACGTCAAGCTGGAAGTGGACCGGCTGGAGCAGGCGCTGACCGTGCCCGCCACGGCTGTGCAGAACAACTACGTCTACCTCGTGCAGGAAGGCGGCACGGTCACGCAGCGGCGCATCACCGTGGGCGTAGCCGATGGCGACCGCGTCAGCGTCCGGGGGGAGCTGCAACCGGGTGACCAGGTGGTGGTGGACGGCATAGACCGGCTGCGCGAAGGCGCCAAGGTCACGGTGATCGAGGCCGACAAGGTGCAGAAGGTAGACCAGGCCGTGCAGGATGCGGCCAGCCAGCCGCGCGGCATGCGCAACCTGCCGCCCGAGGTGCGCGCCAAGCTGGCGACCATGAACCCCGACGAGCGCAAGGCCTACCTGCAAAAACTGCGCGCCGAGCGCGCAGGCCAGCGCAACGGCGGTGCGCCGGGTGGCGAGGGCGGGGCGCCCGCAGGCCAGCCGCCTGCCGGCCAGTCGCCCGCGCCGTCGCCGGGGTCACCCCAG
The DNA here is from genome assembly GCF_903815225.1 of Delftia tsuruhatensis. Lineage (NCBI taxonomy): Bacteria > Pseudomonadati > Pseudomonadota > Betaproteobacteria > Burkholderiales > Comamonadaceae > Delftia > Delftia tsuruhatensis. The sequence continues at coordinate 4,540,706 of NZ_LR813084.1, read as the reverse complement.
CCTTCGCCCGGCCCCACGGCATCCCCGGCCCCGGCCGCCCCGGCCGGGCGCTGAGTGCGCGCCCCGGCAGCTGACGACCGCAAGGCATTGCAGGCGGCTCCATGAATCTTTCCCGCATCTTCATCCTGCGCCCCGTCGCCACCTCGCTGCTGATGGTGGCGGTGCTGATCGCCGGCCTGCTGGCCTACCGGCTGCTGCCGATCTCGGCCCTGCCCGAGGTGGACTACCCGACCATCCAGGTCACCACCCTGTACCCGGGCGCCAGCCCCGACGTGATGACCTCCAACGTCACCGCGCCGCTGGAGCGCCAGCTCGGCCAGATGCCGGGCCTGGCACAGATGTCGTCCACCAGCTCGGGCGGCGCCTCGGTGATCACGCTGCGCTTTGCGCTGGACATGGCCATGGACGTGGCCGAGCAGCAGGTGCAGGCCGCCATCAACGCGGGTGCCAACCTGCTGCCCGGCGACCTGCCCATGCCCCCGCTGTACAGCAAGGTCAATCCGGCGGATGCCCCCATCCTCACGCTGGCCATCACCTCGCCTACGCTGCCGGTGATCCGCGTCAACGACCTGGTGGAAAACCGGCTGGCGCCCAAGCTCTCGCAGGTCAACGGTGTGGGCCTGGTGGCCATCGCGGGCGGGCGCCGGCCCGCCGTGCGCATCCAGGCCAATCCCACGGCGCTGGCCAGCCTGGGCATGACGCTGGACGATGTGCGCACCGCCATCGCGGCGGCCAACGTCAAGCAGGCCAAGGGCGGCTTCGATGGCCCGGCGCGCGCCTCCACCATCGACGCCAACGACCAGCTGCAGTCGGCCGCCGAGTACCGCAACCTCATCATCGCCTTCAAGAACGGCCTGCCCGTGCGCCTGTCCGACATCGCCCAGACCGTGGACGATGCCGAGAACACGCGCCTGGCCGCCTGGGCCGGCACGCCCGAGGGCGGCTCGCGCGCGGGCGTGATCCTCAACATCCGGCGCCAGCCCGGCGCCAATGTGATCGAGACGGTGGACCGCATCAAGGCCCTGCTGCCCCAGCTCAAGGAGACGCTGCCGGCCTCGCTGGACGTGCAGGTGCTGACCGACCGCACGGTGACCATCCGTGCCTCGGTCGAGGACATGCAGCTGGAGCTGATGCTGGCCATCGCCCTGGTGGTGGCCGTGATCTTCGTGTTCCTGCGCAGTGCCTCGGCCACGCTGATTCCCAGCTTCGCCGTGCCGCTGTCGCTGATCGGCACCTTCGGCGTGATGTACCTGGCGGGCTTTTCGATCAACAACCTCACGCTGATGGCGCTGACGATTTCCACAGGCTTCGTGGTGGACGATGCCATCGTGATGATCGAGAACATCGCGCGCCACGTGGAAAAGGGCGAGCCGCCCATGCAGGCGGCGCTCAAGGGCGCCAGGCAGATCGGCTTCACCATCATCTCGCTGACGATCTCGCTGATCGCCGTGCTGATCCCGCTGCTGTTCATGGGCGACGTGGTGGGGCGGCTGTTCCATGAGTTCGCCATCACCATGGCCGTGGCCATCCTGATCTCGGCCGTGGTCTCGCTGACGCTCACGCCCATGCTGTGCGCGCGCCTGCTGCGCCACCAGCCCGAAGGGGCGGGCGAGGAGCGGCACGGCCGCCTGTACCACGCCACGGGCCGTTTCTTCGACCGCACCATCGCCGGCTATGGCCGCGTCCTCACCTGGGTGCTGGACCGCCGGGGCCTGACCTGGATCGTCTTCCTGGCCACGCTGGCCGTGACCGTGCTGCTGTACTTCGCCGTACCCAAGGGCTTCTTCCCCGACCAGGACACGGGCACCATCCAGGCCACGACCGAGGCCGACCAGTCCATCTCGTTCGCCGCCATGGCCGAGCGCCAGCAGGCCCTGGCCGAGCTGCTGCTCAAGGACCCGGCCGTGCAGAGCATCTCGTCCTTCATCGGCGTGGACGGCAGCAACACCACGCTGAACACGGGCCGGCTGCTGATCGACCTCAAGCCCCATGGCCAGCGCGACGGCGCGCCCGCCGTGCTGCGCCGCCTGTCCGACGATGCCAACCAGATTCCCGGCATCCGCCTGTTTGCCCAGCCCGTGCAGGACCTGACCATCGAGGACCGCGTGGCGCGCACCCAGTACCAGTTGCTGATGTCCTCGCCCGACATGACCCAGCTGGCCAAAAGCACCGAGGCCCTGGTCGAGCGCATGCACGAGCTGCCCGAGCTGATCGACGTGGGTAGCGATCTGCAGAACCAGGGCCTGCAGGCTTTCGTGCAGATCGACCGTGCGCAGGCCAGCCGGCTGGGCGTGACGGTCGCCGCCATCGACACGGCGCTGTACAACGCCTTCGGCCAGCGCCTGATCTCGACCATCTTCACCCAGTCCAACCAGTACCGCGTGGTGCTGGAGGTGGCGCCGCAGTACAAGGTCGGTCCCGAGGCGCTGCAGTCCATCTACGTGGCCTCCAGCGCGGGCGCGCCCGTGCCGCTGTCCTCGGTGGCCACGGTCAGCGAGCGGCCCATGGCCCTGGCCGTGAACCACGTGGGCCAGTTGCCGGCCGCCACCATCTCGTTCAACACCGCGCCCGGCGTCTCGCTGGGCCATGCGGTCAAGGCCGTGCAGGACCTGATGACCCAGCTGCGCAGCGAAGGGCAGATGCCGCTGTCGGTGGACGCCGCCTTCCAGGGCGCGGCCCTGGCCTTCCAGGCCTCGCTGTCGAACACGCTGCTGCTGGTGCTGGCGGCCGTGGTCACCATGTACATCGTGCTGGGCGTGCTCTACGAGAGCACCATCCATCCGGTGACCATCCTGTCCACGCTGCCCTCGGCGGGCGTGGGCGCGCTGCTGGCCCTGCTGCTGGCAGGGCTGGACCTGGACATCATCGCCATCATCGGCATCGTGCTGCTGATCGGCATCGTCAAGAAGAACGCGATCATGATGATCGACTTCGCGCTGGAGGCGCAGCGCGAGCAGGGGCACACGCCGCGCGAGGCCATCTACCAGGCTTGCCTGCTGCGGTTCCGGCCTATCCTGATGACGACTCTGGCTGCCTTGCTGGGGCCTTGCCGTTGATGCTGGGGGCGGGGGGTGGGCAGTGAGTTGCGGCATCCGTTGGGGTGACGCTGGTGGGGGGCTTGCTGGTGAGAGCCAGTTGCTGACGCTGTTCACCACGCCTGTGATTTATTTGACGTTTGAGGGGTGGGCGCAGAGGTGGCGGGATCGTCGTTCTTCGGGGCAGGTCCATGCTTGATATGGCTCTGCGTCCTTGGCTGGCGCCGCTGGCCGGGTCTCGGCCCGGCGGCCGACCTACTTTCTTGTCTTGCTACAAGAAAGTAGGCAAAGAAAAGCACCCGAATGCCCGCGACCCTTCGCTTCGCTACGGGCAACCTGCGTCGTGGCGCTTGCGGGGTTCGCCGCAGAACTCACTGCGCGCTGCGCGCTCCGTTCAGACAACTGCGTCGAGTCAGATCACGAAGCAGTCCTGTCCTTCGGCAGGACTGCAACCCCGCAAGCGCCACGACGCAGGCGCGGTCATACGGGGAGTGGGGGCGGGCCTTCGCTTTGCTCGGCCTGATGTTTTTGGGGCGGTGCCATGAGCCAGCTTTCCAACCTTTCCGCTCCGTTCATCTACCGGCCCATTGCCACCCTGCTGATGACCATCGGCCTGGCGCTGGCGGGGGCGGTGTCGTATTTCCTGCTGCCGGTGGCGCCGCTGCCGCAGGTGGACTATCCGACGATCTCGGTGTCTGCCAGCCTGCCGGGGGCGAGTCCGGACACCATGGCGGCGACGGTGGCGACGCCGCTGGAGCGGGCGCTGGGGGCGATTGCGGGGGTCAACGAAATCACCTCCAGCTCCAGCCTGGGCAGCACGCGCATCACGCTGCAGTTCGATCTGTCGCGCACGGTGGACAGCGCGGCGCGCGATGTGCAGGCGGCCATCAATGCGGCGCGCACGCTGCTGCCGTCGGGCATGCCGGGCAATCCGACCTACCGCAAGGTCAATCCGGCCGATGCGCCGATCATGATCCTGGCGCTCACGTCGAGCGCGCTGACGCGCGGGCAGATGTATGACGCGGCGTCCACCGTGCTGGCGCAAAAGCTTTCGCAGGTGGAGGGCGTGGGCCAGGCCTCGATCAGTGGAGGGGCGCTGCCGGCCGTGCGCGTGGAGCTGGACCCGGTGAAGCTGGCGGCCAATGGCGTGTCGCTGGACCAGGTGCGCACCGCGATTTCGGCCACGAATGCCAACCGGCCGCTGGGCGCGGTGGAGCGCGAGGACCATTACTGGCAGGTCACGGCCAACGACCAGGCGCGCGTGGCGGCCGACTATGCGCCGCTGGTGCTGCGCTGGAGCAATGGCAATGCGATCCGGCTGCAGGACGTGGCCGATGTCACGGACTCGGTGCAGGACGTGCGCAACTACGGCGTGGCCAATGGCAAGCCGGCCATCCTGCTGCAGATCTTCAAGCAGCCCGATGCCAACATCCTGGAGGCCGTGGCGCGCGTGCGCGCGCTGCTGCCGCAACTGAAGGCCTCCATCCCCGAGGCCATCGACCTGACCATCGTGTCCGACCGCACGCCCACGCTGCGCGCCTCGGTGGTGGAGGTGGAGCGTGCCCTGGTGATCGCCATCGCACTGGTGATCCTGGTGGTCTTTCTCTTCCTGCGCAACGGCCGCGCCACGCTGATCCCGGCCGTGGCCGTGCCGGTGTCGCTGGCCGGCACCTTCGGCGTGATGTACCTGGCCGGCTACACGCTGGACAACCTGTCGCTGATGGCCCTGACCGTGGCCACGGGCTTCGTGGTGGACGATGCCATCGTGGTGCTGGAGAACGTGATGCGCCACATGGAGCGCGGCAAGACGGCGCTGCGCGCGGCGCTGGACGGGGCGCGCGAGATCGGCTTCACCGTGGTGTCCATGAGCCTGTCGCTGATCGCGGTCTTCGTGCCCATCCTGTTCATGGGCGGCATCGTGGGCCGCTTCTTCCGGGAGTTCGCGGTGGTCATGGCCTCGGCCATCCTGATCTCCATGGTGGTGTCGCTGACCACCACGCCCATGATGTGCGCCGCCCTGTTGCGGCAGCCGCGCAAGCAGGCCGCGAAGGGGGCGCGTGGCCGCATGGGCCGTGCCTGGGGCCGCTTCTCCGCCTGGATGGGGCGCCTGGAGCGGGGTGCCATGGCCGGCTACCGTGCCAGCCTGGCCTGGTGCCTGCGCCATCCGCCGCTGGTGCTGCTGGTGCTGGCCGGCGTGGTGGCGCTGAACGTGCACCTGTACATGGCCATCGACAAGGGCTTCATGCCCAGCCAGGACACGGGCCGTGTGATGGGCTTCATCCGCGCCGACCAGTCCACCTCCTATCAGGCCATGGAGCAGCGGCTCAAGCGTTTCCTGGCCATCGTGCAGGAAGATCCGGCCGTGGAGTACGTGACGGGCTTCACGGGCGGTGGCCAGCGCAACGCGGCCAACATGTTCATGTCGCTCAAGCCGCTGGCCGAGCGCAAGGTGTCTTCGGACGAGGTGATCAACCGGCTGCGCGACAAGCTCAAGAACGAGCCCGGCGCGCGGCTGTTCATGGTCACGCAAAGCGACATCCGCATCGGCGGGCGGCAAAGCTCCGGCTCCTACGACTACACGCTGCAGGCCGACGACATCCAGGACCTGCGCACCTGGGAGCCGCGCATACGCCAGGTGCTGTCGCAACTGCCCCAGATCACCGACGTCAACAGCGATGTCTCTGACTACGGGCTGCAGACCTCGCTGGTCATCGACCGCGATGCGGCCACGCGCCTGGGGCTGACGGTGGCGCAGATCGACGGCACGCTGAACAACGCCTTCGGCCAGCGCCAGGTGGGCGTGATCTACAACCCGCTGAACCAGTACCGCGTGGTCATGGAGGCCGCGCCGCGCTACCTGCAAAGCCCGGAGACGCTGCGTGGCTTCTTCTTCGTCAACAGCCGGGGCGAGCAGGTGCCGCTGTCGGCCTTTGCACGCATCACCACCACCAACACGCCGCTGGCCGTCAACCACGACCGGGGCACGCCGGCCAGCACCATCAGCTTCAGCCTGGCCGAGGGCGTGGCCCTGTCGGATGCCAGCGAAGCCATCCGCAACGCCGTGGCCGAACTGGGCGTGCCCGTGTCGGTGCGCGGCAGCTTCAGCGGCACCGCCGGCGCCTTCCAGCAGGCGCTGTCGGGCCAGCCGCTGCTGATCCTGGCGGCCATCATCACCATCTACCTGGTGCTGGGCGTGCTCTATGAAAGCCTGGTGCACCCGCTGACCATCCTGTCCACGCTGCCCTCGGCGGGCGTGGGCGCGCTGCTGGCGCTGATGCTGTTCAAGACGGAGTTCTCGCTGATCGCGCTGATCGGGGTGATCCTGCTCATCGGCATCGTCAAGAAGAACGCCATCATGATGATCGACTTCGCGCTGGAGCGGCAGCGCGCCGGCCACGCCACGGCCGCCCAGGCCATCTACCGTGCCTGCGAGCTGCGGCTGCGCCCCATCCTGATGACCAGCCTGGCGGCCATCTGCGGCGCGTTGCCGCTGGCCCTGGGCCGGGGCGACGGCGCCGAGCTGCGCCAGCCGCTGGGCATTGCCATCGTGGGCGGCCTGATGCTCAGCCAGCTGCTCACGCTCTACACCACGCCCGTGGTCTATGTACTGCTGGACCGGCTGCGCCAGCGCGCCATGCGCCTGCGCAGGCGGCGTCCGCCAGCGCTGGTGGAGGCCCACCCATGAACCGGATCCGACAACCGATGCACAAGCAGATGCAGCGATCGACACTTCACTCCACCGGCCTGTGGCTGGCCGCCGCGCTGCTGGCCGGCTGCTCCACGCAGACCGCCTACCAGCGTCCGCTGCTGGATGTGCCGGCCCAGTTCAAGGAAGCCACGCCCGAGGCGGCCGCCTCCGGCATCTGGCGCCCCGTCGACCCCTCCCGCGCGGCTGTGCCTGATCGCTGGTGGGAGCTGTTCGGCGACGAAGAACTCAACCGCCTGCAGCAGCAGGCCGCTGCCGGCAACCAGAGCATCGCCCAGGCGGCGGCGCGGCTGCGCGCGGCCCAGGCGGCCGTGGCCAGCAGCCAGGCCGGGCTGTTTCCCACGCTGGGCAGCACGGCCGGGGCCACGCGTTCGCGCAGTGGCGGCGCGACGGGAACCGGTGGCAGCTCGGGCAACACCGCGACCAATTACTCGCTGGGCCTGAACGCCAGCTGGGAGCTGGACCTGTGGGGCCGCGTGGCGGGCACGGTCAGCGCCAGCCAGGCCAGTGCCCAGGCCAGCGCCGACGACCTGGCCGCCGCACGCCTGTCGGCCCAGGCCTCGGTCACGCAGACCTATTTCTCGCTGCGCGCGGCCGAGGCCAATGTGCGGCTGCTGCAGGAGACGCTGCAAAGCTACGAGCAAAGCCTGAAGCTCACGGGCAACCGCTACCGTGCGGGCGTGGCCTCGTCGGCCGATGTGGCCCAGGCCGAGGCGCAGTACAAGAGCACCCAGGCCCAGCTCATCGAATCGCAGACCAGCCGTGCCCAGCTCGAACATGCGTTGGCCGCGCTGCTGGGCCTGGCGCCGGGGGCCTTCAGCCTGGGGGCCGGCGCCGACCTGCCGGCCCCGCCCGAGGTGCCGGCCATGCTGTCGTCCCGGTTGCTGGAACAGCGCCCCGACATCGCTGCGGCCGAGCGCCGCGTGGCCGCCGCCAATGCCCAGGTGGGCGTGGCACGCGCGGCCTTCTTTCCGGCGCTCACGCTGTCGGCCACGGCCGGCTACCGCGGTGCCTCGCTGTCCAACCTGGTGAGCGCGCCCAACCTGTTCTGGTCGCTGGGGCCGTCGCTGGCGCTGGCCCTGTTCGACGGCGGCGCGCGCACGGCGGCCGTGGAGTCGGCGCGCGCCTCGCTGGACCTGGCGGCCGCCACCTACCGCCAGACCGTGTTGACGGCGCTGCAGGAGGTGGAGGACAACCTGGTCGCCGCTGCCGCGCTGGCGCGCGAGCAGCAGGTGCAGGTCGAGGCCGTGGCCGCCGCGCAGAAGGCGCTGGACGTGGTCAACAACCAGTACCGCGCGGGCACGGTGGCCTACCTCAACGTGCTCAGCGCCCAGACCACGGTGCTGTCGGCCCGGCGCAGCCTGATCGACGTGCGCAACCGGCGCCTGGCGGCCGTCAACACCTTGCTCAAGAACGTGGCCGGGCGCTGGGAGCCGCTGGGGCCTGCCTCCGTGCAGGGGCTGCAGGCCGGGGCCCGCTGACCCTCAGTCCTGCAGGCCGAAGGCTTCGCGCAGCGCCTCGCCGAAGGCGGCACTGCCGACGAGCGACAGGCTCACCGTGGTGCGGCCGTCACCGGCCGCCGCGAAGTGCAGGCGGGCCGCCGCCGCGTCGAAGCGCCAGGGCAGGGGCTGGCCGCCATCGTCCTGGGCCTGCAGTTCATAGTCCCAGTCGCCGCCTTCTTCGATGGGACCGCGCCGGCCCTTGAAGCGGCGGTGCGCCCAGCCCAGCAATTGCTCGACCTCGGCCGCCAGGGCCGGCACGCGCGTGGCGGGCACGCTGGCCATGGCATCCCGGCAGCCCGTGCCTTCGTCGTCTTCGCTGTAGTCGAAATCCAGGTAGTCCAGGGTCATGGTGGCGGTCCGCTCGCGTGAAGGAAAGGCCGGCATTGTGCCGCGTGCACAATCGCCCGCATCACAGAACCGGAAAGACATGGAAATGGACGCAGCACAGCAATCGATGGCGCCGATGGTGACGGCGCAGGCCCTGCGCTTCGGCCCGCCGGGCCGCCTTCTGTGGGATGGGGCCTCGCATGCCTGGCCCGCGGGCCTGTGCCTGGTGTGCGGTGGCGAAGGCAGTGGCAAGACCAGTCTCTTGAAGGCGCTGGCGGGCGAGCTGACCCTGCAGGGCGGCCGCCTGGGTTTCCCGCAGGCCCCACGGCGCCCCGCGCTGTTCTGGCGCGATCCACGCGCCGAACTGCCTGCCGAAGAGCGCGAGCGCACGGCGCGGGACTGGTCGCAGGAGCAGCGCCAGCGCCACCCAGCCTGGGACGATGCCGCATGGCAGGCCCATGTGCAGGGCCTGGGGCTTGAGCCCCATCTGCACAAGCCGCTGCTGGCCCTGTCCACGGGCAGCCTGCGCAAGCTGTGGATGGCGGCGGGCTGGGCCAGCGGGGCGACGCTGCTGCTGATCGACGAGCCGCTGGCCGCCCTGGACCGGGGCTCCATCGACCATGTGCAGCGCACGCTGGCCGGCATGAACCGGGCCGGCCAGGGCCGTCATGACAGGCCCTTGCGCTGCGTGATCGTCGCCCACTGGGATCGGATGGAGGGTGTGGACTGGGACGATGTGCTGGAGCTGCCCGAGCAGGGACCGCTGCGCTGAACACCGGTCCTACATGGCCTTGAACCGCTGCGTGTAGAGCCGGCTCACGGCCAGTCTTTCCGGGCGTTCGCGCAGCAGCAGCCACAGCCTGCCGGCCTCGTCGCGCTGGGCACTGGCGATGGCCTGGGCACGCACCACGGTGCCCCGGTGCACCTGCCAGAAGGAATCGGGGTCCAGCCGGGGCAGCAGATCCTTGAGTGGCGTGCGCACCAGGTATTCGTGGCCTGCCGTGAGCACGCGCACGTATTTGTCGGCGGCCTCCAGGTAGACGATGTCCCGCACCGGCACCATGTGGATCTGGCTACCCACTCCCGCCTGGATCAGGTGCAGGCGTTCCTGCGCCTGCCCTGGGCCGCCCTGGCCCTGCATGAGCTGGCGCAGCTGGTGCAGGGCCTGCTCCAGCGCGGCATCGCCGCCCTGCTCCTGGCGCCGGGCCAGCAGCTCGCGCAGGCGCTGGACGCTGCGCGCCAGCCGCTCGGGCTGCACGGGCTTGAGCAGGTAGTCCACGGCCTGGGCCTCGAAGGCGTCCATGGCGTACTGGTCGTAGGCGGTCACGAAGACGAGGACGGGAAACGGCTGCGGCCCGGCCCAGGCATCGGCCAGTTCGGCCGCGGCCTCCAGCCCGCTCTGGCCCGGCATGCGGATGTCGAAGAACAGCACATCGGGCCGCAGGGCCAGGGCCTCGCGCGCGGCGCTCAGGCCATCGGCCACGGTGGCGGCAATCTGCAGCTCGGGCCAGGCGCGGGCCAGGGCCTGGCGCAGGTCCTCGGCCAGCAGGGGTTCGTCTTCGGCGATCAGGGCGCGGGGAGGTGCGGTCATGTCAGCCCGTGTGGGTCAGGGTGATTCTTGCCAGGGTGCCACCCTCGGGCAGGGGGGTCAGGTCGAAGCGGGCGCCATCGCCATATCGGCTGGCCAGGCGCTCGCGCAGCTGCGCCGTGCCGAAGCGGCTCCCGGGCACGGCGGACTCCTTTGTGTCGAGGCCCATGCCGTCGTCAGCCACGGTCAGCTCCAGCCCGGTGTCGTCGATACGGCGCGCGCGCACCGTGACGTGCCCGCCTTCCAGCTTGGGTTCCAGGCCATGGCGTATGCAGTTTTCCACCAGGGGCTGCAGCAGCAGCGGTGGCACCGGCACCTGGGCCAGGTCTGCGGGCAGCTCCAGCGTGTAGTGCAGGCGCGACCCCATGCGGATGGACATCAGCGCCAGGTAGTCGCGCAGGCGTGCGAACTCCTCTTCCAGTGCGTGCTCGGTGCTGCGCGAGCCGCCGAGGGTGGCGCGCAGGTAGGCGATCAGGTGGTCCAGCATGGCCTGGGCGCGCTGCGGGTCGCTGCCCACCAGCACGCGCAGGTTGGCAAGGGTGTTGAACAGCATGTGCGGCTCCAGCTGGGCCTGCAGCAGGGTGAGGCGGGCTTCCGCGGCCTGGCGCAGCGCCTGCTCGGCCTGCATCTTCAGATAGCGCGACTGGCCCATCAGGAAAAATGCCAGGGACATCACGCTGCTGGCGATGGTGGTCACGGCCAGCGGCATCCACAGCTTGTGCACCAGGGAGGCGGTGGCGTCGGGGTCTGCCCATTGCTGGTAGACATTGCCTGCCAGCGAACCCAGCACAAAGCCCGCCATGATGCCGGCCACCACCAGGACCGCGCCGCGCCAGCCGCCGGGCCAGGGCACGGCCTGGCCGCGCGTCAGGCGCCAGCGTCCCAGGTCGATGGTCAGCCAGCTGATGAGGCCGATGGACAGCGAGTAGACAAGATTCACATCCCAGCGTCCATGGCCGGCCAGCGTGAGCACGGCGGTGATCAACAGGCAGGCGGCGATCGTCAAGGCACCGTGTTGCGCCAGTGTGGAGCCGGGCGCGGCCTGTGGAGCAGTGGCGGGGGATGCTTGCGGCATGGCGTTCATGGTAATCGCGCCGCGCATTCAGCGGTCCCGGCGCGATTGCAGCGCCCGCCGCTCGCGCTCCACCAGCCGTCTGCGCCAGGCGTTGCCGGGCAGGGCCAGCCAGACCACGGCGCCGTGGATGGCCAGGCCCAGGCCCCAGCTTAGGGCGGGAAAGATGGCCCAGTGCCGGCCCTGGTAGAGCGACAGCGCCGCCAGGCCCAGGTTGACCAGCGCATAGATGCTGGCATGGATGTACCAGCCCAGCTTGGCGCCTGCGCGGCGGCGTGCCAGACGTTCCAGGGTGTCGTGGTCGTTGCAGTCCAGGGGGGCGAGTGTGCGCATGGGAGGTTCTCCGTTGGAGGGACAGGTCATCCGATCAGGCCCAGCTGCTGCCACAGCAGATTGCCCAGGTAGCGGCCGGGCAGCAGGGTGAACAGGCCGGCCACGATGCAGGCGCCTGTGTAGACGCTGCGCATGATCCGGCGATGGCCCGCGATGTTGCCGTGGTACAGGTGCCAGAACGAGCGGCCCAGGCCTGCGAAGGTCAGCGGGATCAGCAGGTGGATGGGCGTGTAGCCGGCCCAGTTCGGCAGGCGGTAGTCGCGGATGAAACAGGCCGAGATCGCTGCGCAGAGCATCAGCGTGACGAAGGCGTAGCCGGCCGCGCGGTGCAGGCGGGGATGTACGGCGGACCGGTGGCGCGCCAGCAGGGCGATGGCACCCGTGGCCGTGGCGGTGATGGCGGCACTCATGTGGATGGCGATCAGCGGTGTCATTTGCATGGCGGGGTCCTGGTGGGCGGCCCGGTCCTGCGGGCCTGTATGAGACAGGACTTTCACCGCCCGCTGCCGCCCGGGCCAGCGCCCTGCGACGGAGGGGCGTCCGCAGGGGGCCAGTTGCAGGCTGGCGCCGTGAAATGCAGGCCCGTCGCTTCGTTGGGGCCTGGCAGGGCGGTCCGGCCAACGCGCGGCGGTTTCCCCAAAAAACAGCGAAGCCACCGAAAACGGTGGCTTCAGTGAAAGCTTGCTGTGGAAACAGGGCGCAGCTTCCAAACCTGGCGTGCCCCAAGGCGAGGGACGCCGAACAAGGGCCCACCGGCACCCGGGGGCCGTCCCCTTCCTCGAAGCGGGAAGGGGAAGCGGCGCGCCGCTCAGGGGGTCAATCCTTTTTCAGGCACTCGCTCATGAACGCCTTGCGCTCATCGCCCTTCTTGCCGGCGGCGTCGGCATTGCAGGTCTTCATGCGTTCCTGCTGGCGCTTCTTGCCGTCGGACAGGCAGGACTTCATGAATTCCTTGCGCTCATCGCCCTTCTTGCCGGCGGCTTCGGTGTTGCAGGTGCCCATGAGCTTCTGCTGGGCCGTGGGGGCCTTGTCACCGGCAGCCATGCCCATGCTGCAAGCCAGGGAGACAACTGCCAGAACAACGATTTTTTTCATGATGGAATGGTTTTGAAGGCGCGCTGACAGCCAGCGCACCCACATTGCAGCACAGCCCGAGGCCGTCGTACAAGCTCAGGCGCAAGCCGTCGTAAAAGTTTGCGATTGGACGCAGCCAGCGCTTGCGACTGACATCCACGGGCCATGGCCTGCGCTGATAATGGCGGACTTTGCATTGCGACAGGACGCTTGCCGTGGACATTCTTTTGCTGGTCAAGGCCGCCATCATGGGCATCGTCGAGGGCCTGACCGAGTTCCTTCCCATCTCCTCCACCGGGCATCTGATCCTCGCGGGCTCGCTGCTGGGTTTCGACGACGCCAAGGCCAAGGTCTTCGACATCGCCATCCAGACCGGCGCCATCTTCGCCGTGGTCCTGGTCTATTGGCAGAAGATCCGCGCCACCGTGGTGGAGCTGCCCTCCAGCCGCCAGGCACAGAAGTTCGCGCTCAACGTCATCATCGGCTTCCTGCCCGCCGTGGTGCTGGCGCTGATCTTCGGCAAGTTCATCAAGGCCCATCTGTTCACGCCCACCGTGGTGGCGACCACCTTCATCCTGGGCGGCTTCGTCATCCTGTGGGCCGAGCGCCGTCCGGCATCGGCCACGCGCGTGATGACGGTGGACGAGATGACGCCTGTGGATGCCCTGAAGGTCGGCGTGGTGCAGTGCCTGGCCATGATTCCCGGCACCAGCCGCAGTGGTGCCACCATCATCGGCGGCATGCTGATGGGACTGTCCCGCAAGGCGGCGACCGACTTCTCGTTCTTCCTGGCCATTCCCACGCTGATCGGCGCCGGTGTCTACAGCCTCTACAAGGAACGCGCCCTGCTGTCGGCGGCCGACATTCCCATGTTCGCCGTCGGCCTGGTGTTCTCCTTCATCAGTGCCTGGCTGTGCGTGCGCTGGCTGCTGCGCTACATCTCCACCAACAGCTTCGTGCCCTTCGCCTGGTACCGCATCGCCTTCGGCATCATCGTGCTGCTCACGGCCTTCACGGGGGTGGTGAGCTGGAGCGAGGCCTGAGCCGGCCCCTTCGGCCCGCTTGACCGCAGACAGCCCCCTGGCCAGACCCGGCCAGGGGGCTGTCTGCCTTCAGGGCCTGCCGCGCCTGCCGCGGCTGTCCAGCGCCAGGCCCGCCGCCAGCAGCAGGGCCAGGGTTGTCAGCGCCAGGGCCGTGGTACCCGTGGCGGGGACGGCCGTCACGTTGGGCGCCGCCGCCACGTTCAGGAGGTGGGTCCGGGTGTTGTTGGACAGGTCCGGATCGGCGGTGGTGCTGCCGGCCGTGATGGTGGCCGTCAGCGCGGTCGACGTGGTGGGGGTGAAGGACAGGGTGCACGAGATCTCGCCGCCGTTTGCCAGCGGCGCAGCCGTGGGCACGGTGGGCGTGCAGGCTGGATGGACGCCAGCGGGCAGGCCGGTGATCGTGCACGTGGCCGCGACGGCGGGGTCAGTCCCGCCATTCTTGCAGGCGAAGGAGCCCGTGACCTGCGTGCCCACCGTGATGCTGCTGGGCAGCGTGACGCTGGTGACCTGCATGTCGGCCTTTTTTTCCTGGGCCTGGGTCGTGCGTGTCAAGACGTTGTTGGACGGAACCGGATCCGCGGTGCTGCTGCCTGCCGTGACGGTGATGGTCAGCGAACTGGCGTTGACGGGCGTGAAGATGGCGGTGCACGAGATCGTGTTGCCCAGGCTCACGGGGCCCAGGGGGCTGGCCGTGGGTGTGCCCGGGGTGCAGGATGAAGAAAAGCCCGGTGGCAGACCCGAAATGGTGCAGGTGGCCATGGCTGCGGCCTGGGGGCCTGCATTGCGGCACGAGTAGGGGATGGTCGCGGGCACGCCAACGGTCAGATTGGCAGGTACCGTGGCGTCCACGGCCTGCATGTCGGCCGATGGCGCCGCAGGCTGGATCGGGTAGGCCCTGGTGTTGTTCGATGGGTCAGGGTCCGGTGTGGCGGAGCCCGCGGTCAACGTGGCGGTCAGTGCGGCCGTGGTCGTGGGCGTGAAGGTGATGGTGCACTGCACCGAATCTCCTGCAGCCAGGGTGGGTATCGGCAAGGCCTGCGTGCAGGACGGTGCCGAGACGCTTCCCGCCGGCAGGCCCGTGACGGAGCAGCTGGCATTGTCCGCACTGCTGGGGCCGTTGTTGCGACAGGTGTAGCTGCCCGTGATGGGCGTGCCCACCACCGGCGTGCCAGGGGGAAACTGCAGATCCACTGCCAGCATGTCGGCCACCGGTGTGACGGTCAGCACGGCGGGGTCCACCGGCAGGTTCAGGCCCGTCGCCGCGACGTTGGTGGCATCGTTGGTGAAGCTGCCAGCGGCGGCGGCCTTCACATCGACGGAAACTTCGCAGAACGTGGCCCCGGCCACCAGGTTGCCCGAGCTCACCTGGATGCTGTTGCTGCCCGCTGGCGCGGTGACCACGGTGCCGGCGCCGCAGGTGGTTCCGGCATTGCCCGCCACGGTCAGTCCGGCCGGCAGGCTGTCCGTGAAGGACCAGCCATTCTTGGCGAGTCTGTCCGTTGTGTTGGTGATTGTCAGCGTCAGCCGGGAGGTCTGCAACTGCGTGATGCCGGCAGGGGCGAAGGCCTTGTCCAGCTGCGGCGTGACATCCAGGATGCGGGCGTTGTCGATGGCGGCGTCATTGCCGTTCTGGCTGGTCTGGTCGTTGTGCAGGATGAAGCCGACCGATGTGCCGCTGAACAGCAGTGCGCCGGGAGAGGTCACGGTGCGCGCGATGGCGGCCTGGGAGGGCGCATCGCCGACTGGGATCGATGCGAAGCTCTGGCCGCCCACGCATGCGTCAATGGCCGACGCGGACAAGGGGAGGGACACGCCGCCATCATTGACCAGAGAAAACCGCAGCAGCGGATGCTGATAGCCAGCACCGCAGAAGGTTGCGACCACATCCACGCTGGCCGTGAAAAAGCGGCTGTTGACGTTCTGCGGGATATTGGTTTTCGTGCGGAAGGCGGTCGAGTTCGCCGGATAGCTGCCTCCGACGGTGAGCATGGCCAAGGCATGGTTTTTCCGCGAGGTGGCCGCATTCTGGAGCCGCCCCAGCACCTCGGACATTTGCTGGAGACCATTCCAGTGGATCTTGAGCTGGCACGCTGTGGCCATGGTCGAGGCATTGGGGTTCAAGTCGAAGGCCGCAATGATTCCATTGCAATGGTTCGAG
The DNA here is from genome assembly GCF_903815225.1 of Delftia tsuruhatensis. NCBI lineage: Bacteria > Pseudomonadati > Pseudomonadota > Betaproteobacteria > Burkholderiales > Comamonadaceae > Delftia > Delftia tsuruhatensis. The sequence goes on along the minus strand of NZ_LR813084.1, from coordinate 4,524,868 downwards.
TTGATCAGATACATCGAATCTGCCGTGTACTGCTGGCCCGCCGGATTGGTGCCCACGTAGGACTCCAGGTCGACGCCAGCCATCGCATTCGTCGGACTGGGAAGGTTCTCGAAGTTTTCGCTCCATACGACGGAGGGTGCCTGGGGAACGCCCGGTGCGGCCATCACCTGCCCGGCCAGGATGTAAAGCGCCAGTCCTGCGCCGCAAAGCGCCCTCCTCGTGCGTGCGCGTGAAGGCCGGTGGGCCGATGGATTCGGTTGCATGCTGGGTTCCCTCTCTGGTGGATTGGGCAACGGCGGGGCCATGCGCTGGCTCCATGGCCAGTGAAGCATTCGAATCACGAAGCAGCGCCGGAACCCTGTCAGGTTGCCAAACGATGCAATTTAAATAAACTTTCAATACATGACAGTCAATAAATGTAATCTATCTGTCTTTCGTGCCTTTGCCGCAACGGTGGTGGCGTTCGCAGGAGGGCATGCACATACAGGGCGAGTGCCTTGGCAGATGCGCGGGTTCGCCGTCAGGCCCGTCAGGCCTGGCTTTCGGTCAGATTGAGCAGCGAGGCCTCGATGGCGGCGGCCGTGGCGTGGGGCCGCTCCATGGGGAACAGGTGGCTGCCGTCCAGCATCATCACGCGGCCGCGGGTGATGCGGCGCGTGAGGTCCATGCCGACCTGGCGCATTTCCACCGAGGCGCGCCCGCCGATGAAGGCGGCCGGGCAGCGCAGCGGATGGTGGTGCAGCAGGGAGGCGAGGTTGTGCGGCAGGGTGTTGTAGATGGCTGTCTCCACCTCGCGCGTGAAGTGCAGCATGCGCCGGCCCTCCACGTCGGCCAGCCCGCCCTGCACATAGTCCTGGAGCACCTGCGGGTGCCAGTGGGCGAAGGCCTTCTTGGCACGGAAGTAGGCCAGGGCCTCCTCGTTGCTGTCCCAGGCGTTGCGCCGACGTGCGCTGACCTTGCCCGGGGAGACCGAGCCCACGAGCTGGGTGCGCTTGGCCACGCCCACCGCATTGGCGCGCCAGCCGCTGAGCAGGGGCGAGTCGATCAGCAGCACGCCGCGCGCCAGTTCCGGATGGCGGGCCGCCGCCATGACGCTGAGAAAACCGCCCAGCGAATGGCCGACGAGGAAGACAGGTCCGCCGACGCGCTCGACTTCAGCGCGCGCGAATTCCGTCAGTTGCTCGACGAGGTGCGGCCAGTTGTTGGTGACCGGATAGCGCGGATCATGGCCGAAGCGCTCCACGCCCCGCGCAGCGATGCCGCGCTCGGCCAGCAGCGTGAACAGCAGCTGGTAGGTGGGCAGGCCGAAGCTGTTGGCATGGGAGAACACCACGGGCAGTGGCGCCGCCTGCGTGCCACCGGCCGCAGCCGGCCGGACAGGTGTCACGACCGGGGCTCCTGCGACAGGCCGGCTTGCTGATGGCCCAGGGGTTGCTGCCCGTCGCCGCGCGCGGGCGAGGCCGGGCCCGGTTGCTGGGGCGTCATCGGCGAGGTGGCCAGCCCGTCGGCCGTGGACGTCCCTGCGCCGCTGTGGTAGGGCTGGCGCAGCGCCGCGGGCGGCAGCCGCCCCATGGAGCGGGCCGCCGAGCGCAGGGCGCCGGCCGGTGCGGTGACCTTGGTCAGCGGCTGGGCCTGGCGGCTGTGCACGCGGATGGGCACGTGGGAGGCGCTGCCATCCCAGGCCGGGTCCTCGATGCTGTCGAAGACATGGCGCAGGCGCTCGCCCCAGCTGTCGTGCAGCATGCGGAAATAGGGGTTGCTCTCGTCGATGCTGACGATCTTGTCCGAGGCGAAGCGGTCCTTCTCATAGACGATCAGGTCCAGCGGCAGGCCCACCGAGAGATTGGACTTGAGCGTGCTGTCCATGGACACCAGGGCGCACTTGGCGGCCTCGTCCAGCGGCGTGGCCGGGGTGATCACGCGGTCCAGCACGGGCTTGCCGTACTTGGACTCGCCGATCTGGAAGTAGGGCGTCTCGCTCGTGGCCTCGATGAAGTTGCCGGCCGAGTAGACCTGGAACAGGCGCATGTTCTCGCCCTGGATCTGGCCGCCCAGCACCAGCGAGATGTTGAAGTCCACGCCCGAGCGCGACAGGGCCACGCCATCGCGTTCGTACACATGGCGCACGGCCGCGCCCAGCACGCGGGCGGCATCGAACATGCTGCGCACGTTCCAGATGGTCAGCATGTCGCCCGTGGCCTCGTCGCGCAGCTGCTGGCTCTCCAGCAGCTCGCGCACGGACTGGGTGATGGACAGGTTGCCGGCCGACAGCAGCACCATGAAGCGGTCGCCGGGGTTTTCGTAGACCATCATCTTGCGAAAGGAGCTGATCTGGTCGAGGCCGGCATTGGTGCGCGAGTCGGCCAGGAAGACCAGGCCGGCGTTGAGCTTGATGGCAACGCAATAAGTCATGGGAAGGCGTCCGATTCTGCGGTGGGGGCAAGTTTAGTGCGGCGCGATTGCCCGTGTTCAGGCCGCGAGCTTCTTGAGCTGGTAGAGCGCCTCCAGCGCCTCGCGCGGGCTCAGCGCGTCGGGATTGATGGCGGCCAGGGCCTCGGCCAGCGGGTTGTGCCGGCTCTCGGGCGCGGGCATGTCGGGCGCATCGAACAGATCCACCTGCAGGCGGCCCTCGTCGGCATGGGCCTCCAGTGCCTCCAGCGCATGGCGCGCGTGGTGCAGCACGCCGGCCGGCATGCCCGCCAGCTTGGCGACCTGGATGCCGTAGCTGCGACTGGCGGGGCCGGGCTGGATCTCGTGCAGGAAGACGATGTCCTGGCCCGACTCGGCGGCGCTCACATGCATGTTCACCGCCGCGCGCGCCTTGGCTGGCAGCTCGGTCAGCTCGAAGTAGTGCGTGGCGAACAGCGTGAAGGCACGCGTCCTGTCATGCAACTGGGTCGCGATGCCGCTGGCCAGCGCCAGGCCGTCGAAGGTGCTGGTGCCCCGGCCGATCTCGTCCATCAGCACCAGGCTGTGCGGCGTGGCCGCGTGCAGGATCTGGGCGGCCTCGGTCATCTCCATCATGAAGGTGGACTGGGCGTTGGCCAGGTCGTCGGCCGCGCCGATGCGCGTGTGGATGGCATCGATGGGCCCGAGCCGGCAACTGGAGGCTGGCACGTGCGAGCCCATGCTGGCCAGCAGCACGATCAGCGCCACCTGGCGCATGTAGGTCGACTTGCCGCCCATGTTGGGGCCGGTGATGATCTGCATGCGCGTGTTGGCGTTCATGCGCGTGTGGTTGGCGATGAAGCTGCCGCTCGAAGTCTCGGCCATCCGCGCCTCGACCACGGGGTGGCGGCCGGCCTCGATCTCGATGCACGGGTGGCCCACGAACTCGGGCGCGCACCAGTTCAGCGTCAGCGAGCGCTCGGCCAGCGTGCACAGCACGTCGATGGAGGCGATGGCCCCGGCCACGCGCGTGAGCGCGGGCACATGGGGCTGCAGCTGGTCCAGCACCTGCTCGTAGAGGAATTTCTCGCGCTGCAGCGCGCGCTCCTGGGCGGACAGCGCCTTGTCCTCGAAGGCTTTCAGCTCGGGCGTGATGTAGCGCTCGGCGTTCTTCAGCGTCTGGCGGCGGCGGTAGCGTTCGGGCACCGCGTCCTTGTAGCTGTTGGTGATCTCGATGTAGAAGCCGTGGACCTTGTTGAACTGCACGCGCAGGTTGGGAATGCCCGTGAGCAGCTTTTCCTTGGCCTCCAGCTCCAGCAGGAAGTCGTCGCAGTTGTTCTGGATGGCGCGCAGCTCGTCGAGCTCGGCGTCGAACCCCGTGGCGATCACGCCGCCGTCGCGCACCAGGGCCGCAGGTTCCTCCATGATGGCGCGCGCAAGCAGTTCGGCGCAGCCCTCGGGCGGCAGCAGGTCGGCGAACAGCTGCGTCAGGTGGGCGGACGGCGTCTGCCCCGCCCGCGCCAGCACGGCGGCCTTTTGCAGCGTGCGGCCCAGGCCCACGAGTTCGCGCGGGCGTACCTGGCGCAGCGCCGTGCGCGCCGTGATGCGCTCCACATCGCTCACGCCCTTGAGCTGCTCGCGCAACTGCTGCCAGGGCGCGGCCATGCCGCCCCCGGCGCCGCCTTGCAGCGCCCGCGTGGCCTCCAGCCGTGCCATGGCCAGGGCGCGGTCGCGGCGCGGCTCCAGCAGCCAGGTCTTGAGCAGGCGGCTGCCCATGCCCGTCATGCAGGTATCGAGCAGCGAGAACAGCGTGGGCGAATCCTCGCCGCGAAGCGTCTTGACCAGCTCCAGGTTGCGGCGCGTGGCCAGCGGCAGGGCGATCAGCTCATCGTCGCGCTGCACCTGCAAGGCGTGGATGTGGGACAGGCTGCGCCCCTGCGTGTGCTCGGCATATGACAGCAGCGCGGCGCTGGCCGCGTGTGCCAGCGGCAGGCCTTCCGCCTCCCAGGCCTTGAGGCTGGCTGCGCCCAGCAGCTCCAGCAGCTTGCGCTCGCCCAGGCCGCTGTCGAACTGCCAGTCCGGGCGCGGCGACAGCGGACAGGCAATGGAGCCGCCATGGCGCAGCGCGAACAGGCCCTGCTCGAAGCGCTCCGTCACGCCCGCGCTGTAGATCAGCTCGCTGGGCGCGATGCGCGAAATCCAGGCACCCAGCTCATCCTGGGCGCACTCTGCCAGATGGATGCGCCCCTGCGTCACGGCCATCCAGGCCAGGCCGCAGCGCTGGCGCCCGGCCGTGTGCAGGGACAGCAGGATGGCCTCGTTCTTGTCCGACAGCAGCTCGCTGTCCGTCAGCGTGCCCGGCGTGACCACGCGCACCACCTTGCGCTCCACGGGGCCCTTGCCCGCGCCCACCTCGCCCACCTGCTCGCAGATGGCCACCGACTCGCCCAGCTTGATCAGCCGGCCCAGGTAGTTCTCCAGCGCATGGAAGGGCACGCCCGCCATGGGAATCGGCTGCCCCGCCGTCTGCCCGCGCGTGGTCAGCGTGATGTCCAGCAGCCGAGCCACCTTCTCCGCGTCCCCGAAGAACAGCTCGTAGAAGTCGCCCATGCGGTAGAACACCAGCGTGTCGGGATAGTCGGCTTTCAGGCCCAGGTACTGCTGCATCATGGGGGTGTGCGCCGACAGATCAGGGGCCGGGGAGGGCTGGGTGCTTTGCGAAAGGTCGCTCATTGGCTTGGGAATCAACGGTTTGCGGCGGCGCTGCGGGCGCCGGCAAGGCCTTGGCCCCTGGCGCGAGGCCGCGGGAAGGCGCAGGTGTTCTTGTGTCGAGCCTGCCGCCCCGGACGCTTGCATTCAGCCAAGGGCACGGCGGCGGGCAAAGGTCACATTATCGACCAGGCGGGATTGGGGCTGGCGCCATGGGGGAAGTTTGCAGCGCTGGCGGACAGGTGTCGTGGCGCAGGCCGATCCCCGACTCGCTTGCATATGGCGGCGTCCAGAAAGGCAAAACCCGCCAGAAGCGGCGGGTCGGTATCGTGCAGACTGCATGGGTCAGGCATCTGGCGGATCGATCATGACAGGGAAGCGTCGATCCTTTCGCGGCTTGCGCGCGGCGGCTTCCAGGCGAGCTTGCATCTTTGCATCCACCACTGGAATGCTCTTGAACGAAAACTTAAAAACGCGGCCTGTCCCGGCAGGTTGTGCACTGGCCTGGGGCGCACGGACGGCCCCCGTCTCGGGCTTCGGCGTTGTCAATGATTCTTGAGGGCTGTGGACCTTGTTCATGTGGCTTCAGACTACAGCCTTGCGCTGCCCGCATTGGAGCTCGTGCTCCGGAGGTCATCCAATTGCGCCGTAGACCTTCAGAACAATGGCGGGTTCAAATGACTAAACGGCAGTCGCCTTGAAGATGTCCACCTTGGTTTCCAGACATCGCCGCAGGCTGATGTCATTTGCCCCGATGCCAAACCAGCTGTCTGGCTTCTGAAAGAAATCCAGGCCGCGGCCGATTTTGATGGTCCAGCCGTTGTCGATACGGATCTCGCGGTCGTGTAGGTTCTCATTCACTTTCACGTCCAAAGCCACATCCAGCTCCAGCAAGCTTTGCTTGAGTTCGTCCAAGCGCGCAGCCAACTCTTGCAGGTTTGTCGTCTCATCGTAGCTCGTGATCAGAACGACATTGCGCACCGAAGCCACTTTGATGACTGCCTCACAAAAGCGCACGAAGTTCTGGACCTGATGAGTGGCACGGATGTACGGGTCCTCGATGGTCACCGTGCGTGCGTTGCGCAGATAGGGCAACACGATGGACTCATAACTGTGGCCGGTGTCGCCGTAATGGATGGTGAAGTGCTGCTCGTTAAGTGCAGCCTCCGCAGATGCCGTGCTTGACGGGGGCGTGGTTGCGGTTGCCAACCCGACCTTGGGGTCAACCAACGCGGTAGCGGCTTCAGGCGCCGTGAGTGATGTCGCCGCAGGTTGCGTGTCTGCTGGTACCAGTGGCTGCACCGGCGCTCCACCATGAATACTGCGACGGCTAGGCTCGAGCGTGGCCGTGGCGTTACGAGATTCGGGACAGAACACGACAACCTCTTGCCCCGAAGCGCTGATGTAAGACAGATTGATGCGCGCGTATTCGTCGTCTGTCTTGCGCTTGTTCATCTGCTCTTTCACGCGGCGGCGGCCTTCCACCCCGTAAGCCACGTACTCCTCAAATTCGGCATCGGTCGGGCTGCCGTGCGGGTGCAGGATCTTCAAGAAAGCGCACACAGTCTTCTTGATCCCTTTCTCGTCGCGCCCCTCTACCTCGCTGCCCAGCTTGATACGCTTGCTGACCTCCTCGTACCTGTTGGTCTGCTTCAGTTGGTGATGAAAGGCTTCCGCCAAGTAGTCCGTGATGAACCCGTAGCGGCCTGTCAAGAACTCGCTGCTGTTCTTGGGCATCTCCCAGCCTGGCAAGTAGCAGGCGAAACGATCCTGCACTGCCAGGTCGAACTCTTTCGGCAAGGGCTGGAACAGGTCGTACACCTCCGAGTTCACGATCTGATCCACAGACAGATCCAGGTTGCCCACGAAGGCCAGGGACGCGTCCGCGATCACCTCGACGCCGCGCGAGAAGCGGCCGTTGGCCATGAAATCCTTCATGATCTGGATCGTGTCGGGATCCTTGACCTTCAGGCCACCCACCTCATCGAAGGCCACGGTGTCCCAGAAGCCGACCAAGCCAATCTTGTGGCGCTGGCTGTTGTAAAAGAGCACGGCTTTGGTGGCCTGGCCTCCACTGATGAGCGTGGAGTAGGGTGAGAACTCGCTGAAGAAGTACGATTTTCCTGTACCGCGGGGGCCCAGTTCAATGAAGTTGTAGTTTGCCTCGATGAGTGGCGCCAGACGCGCAATGAAGTGGAACTTCACCCGTGCAGACAGCCTGCCTGGTTCAAGGCCGACGGAGCGCAGGATCACGTCCATCCACTCATCGCGGGTGAAGCCCGCGCGGCCTTCGCAATAGCGGTCGAAGTCGAATCGACTGAGCTGGATGGGCCTGAGGTCTTCCACGTAGAAGGTGTACTTATCGTCTTCTACCTCGTTGTATGCTACGGTCACTTCCGCCCAAAGCCCGCCTTGCAGCAGCCGGTCGTTGTCGCGGTAATACTTCTCGCTGATGGCCACGCGGCGAGAATCGAAGTTCTCCAGCGCTGCCCAATGGCGCCGGTCCTTCTCCACGTAATTGACGTGTACCTTGTCAATAAAGCGGTGCTTGCCCTTCGTGGCCACTCGTGACTGTGCCGCGTTGGCATCGTTGGGCCGCACGTAGTTCTCGTTCAAGGTATCCAAGACGGCTTCCATGCCCGCCTGGATCTCTGCGGCGTCATCACTGGCGCAGTAGCGTGCAAGCAAGAATTCCAGCACGAACGTGGGCACGTTTGTGCCCTTCTTGATGCGGTGGAGCAGGTCTTTGCGCACCACCTTGCCGTCAAAGGTGGCCGAGAGCTTGCGGTCGAGGTCGTCTGGGCTGTATTCCATGGTTTACACCGTGTAGTCGGTTACCAGATCGATCTGGCAGTACGCAACGTTGGTCTTCGGGTCGAGCGCTTTCATCTTGAACTTGCCCTCGAACTCAAGCTGCATCTTCACGGCCACCTGAACCTTTTCGCCGGCGTGCAGCGTCAGTGTCCCGGTAGCGGCATTCACGGCGCCGCCGGAGCGCGCCTCACCCACCACGTTGCCCTTGGCATCCTGTGCCTCCAACAGGATCGCAAACGTACTGTCGGCTGAGAACATGTCGCCTGCGTCCACTGCTAAATCGATCACCGGCACGCGCGTGGTCACCTTGGACGCACCGTTTTTGTAGCTCATCTGCACCAAAGCGCGAGTCACCTCGGGCTGGGTTTTTGCCTTCAGTTGCACTGTCAGAACCGGCACGACGCATTCTTGCAATGAGGCACCGCCGTGGAAGTACGGTAGGCCAGTCCGGTAGGCAGCCAGCGTCAGTGGTCCAGCCACTTTGGCCAGCTCACCACGAATGCCTGCCTTGTCCGCGGGCAGCACGAAATGGGTGTTGCCCACAGCCCCATCGCCAAGGGCGCAGCGGTCATGCTCGATTAACCAATTGCCTTCGGGCTTAGGGCAAACATCGCCAGCACCTGCGTGCGTGTTAATGAAAAACCCGTGGTCGGTGGCAATCACCACGTCGTAGAAGCCGACCTTGGCCAAACGGTGCAACGCCATGCGAATGCGGCGCAGCGCGTTGGTGATTTCGGTCGGCGCTGTGTCCGGGTGATTCTCGAAGTGGCTGTCGATCTCTACCGCGCGCAGTACCAGCAGGTCGGCATCAGCGGACACGTCCAGTCGACCACGCACATATTCTTCCAGTCGGCCTTCGGCGAAGCGCTGGCCGTAGCGCTTACGCAGCACGTCCATGCGCTGCGCAACGTTTGTCACGGGCTGATCGCCCAGCAGGGGCACCAGGGCCGTGCCGTCGCGTCGCAGGCTGAGCTGCTGGCCGGCACCGGGCAGCAGCGCGGCCATGCCCACGGGGGTGATGGTGGGCAGCGGGGCCAGCGCAGCTTGCAAGGCCACGGCGCCGTCTTCTACCAGTTGCTGCTCCAGCGCCACGCCCAATTCATAGCGCAGTGCGTCGATCATCAAGTAGGCCACCTTGTGGCCATGCTGCTGCAGCTTGGGCGCCACGAAGCGGTCAAAAACATCGGCGTTGGCCAGCTGCCCAGACAAGGGCCAGCCCACCGCCTGCAGGTGGCGGGTGAAGGCCAGTTGCGCCCTCTCGGCCAGGCGGCCGTAGGCCTTGCGGGCCTGCTGGCGCACGGGCTTCATGGCGTCTTGGGTGTCTTGCCACTCAAAGTCGCCCAGGGCCTGCTCAAACTCGCGGTGCAGGCGGTCGGCCTCCCGCAGGCTGCCGGTGTAGAAGGCCAGCAGCTTGCCCATGTCTTGGGTGTGCTGGGGCAACTGGCTGTCTAGCTCTTCGCAGCGCAGGCTCAGTTCCAGCGCGGCACGCAGCAAGTCCCATTTCAGACGACTCTCACCACGAGCCGCCCAAACCGAGCGACGCTGGTGATCCAAAGTCTGGCGTACGGCGTCCACGTCGTCGCGCAAGAACGCATCAATGCCGCGCTCCAGCGCGCTGCGCTCTTCAAACGGGAAGGTTTCTCGCGGGCCCAGGTCTTTCAGCGCCACGCAGTGTTGGGCTAGGGCCAGCTCCTGCTCAAGCTTCTGCGCCCTGTCGATGTACACGGGTTGGGTGCGGTGGTCGTTGCGCAGGTCATCGCACAGCGCCAACACCACCACTTGTCCCCCCTCGGGTGCACGGGGCAGGTCTTGCAGCGCCACGGGCAAAGGGCCGGGCAAGTCAAACGCAAACTCGCTGAACAGCACATAGCGCCACAGCTCTTCTGCAATGCTGGACCAAGCCCGGCCACGCGTGCGCAGCGTGAGCGCCAGGCTGGCCTTCAGCAGCTCGCGCGCCTCGTTCACCCAGGTGTCGCCCGCCTTCAATGCCTTCTCTTGCTCGGCATTGGGCGCCAACAGGGCCAGCAAGATGTCGCGACCCGACTCCACGCCCAGCAGCGCGCGCAGGTTGGGCCAGCCCACACCGCCACCCAGCGCGTCGATCACGGCAAAGCTGGGGTTTGGGTCAGCCTCGAAGATGCGGCGCAGTTCCAGCACCTGGTCGGGCTTGGCGCTCGCGCACAGGCTTTCAAAGCGGTCGCCGTCGCCATCGGGGAACACGCGCCCGCAGGCGGCGTAGGGGCTGAACGGGTCTTGCTGGCGGGCCTCATCAGTCAGCGGCGCCGCAGTGGGCACGTATACAAGCAGGTGCTCAATGCGGCCCTGGCCTAGTTCCACCAGGGCGTGCGCGGCCTGCTCTCGGCTGAGGATGCTGCTGCCGCTGGCATCCACCACACGGCAGCGCTCGTCAGCCAGGCTGGTGCAGGTGCCGTGGTAGCGGCGTTCGGGGTCGTACACCACCAGCACGCCTTTGTCGGCCATGCGAGGCGTCAGGATCTCCTGCTGGATGAAGGTTTCGATGCGCATCGTGAATCGTCGTTCGGTCAGGTGTCGGCCTTCTTGCGGCCTCGGGTCTTCTTGGGAGCCGCCTCGGGCTCCACGTACAGGTCTTCCAAGCCGTGGGCGATGGCCAGCGACTTGTCGGTCTTGCACTTCTCTCGCACGCGGTCAGGCCAGTAAGCCATGGCCAGGTGAGCCCAGTCGTAGTCGCCCTTTTCCAGCTTGACCCAGGTGTCCTTCAAGACTTTCTGCCAGGGCTTGTGGCGAAAGAGCGGCCAGAGCGGCGCAGCGGTGATCTGTACACCGTCGTCGTGATTCGGCTTGTAGCCTGGAGCGATCTCCTCCAGCTTGTCGCGCAGTTCCAGCAACTCGGTCTCCGAGCTCTGAAGGGCTTCAAACTGCTTCTCGTCTTCCTCTGTTCGGGCTGTGCCCTTGTTTCGAAGCGCGCTCAGGTCCTCACCCACTTGTTTGAGCTTTGGTTCGACAAAGTCGTTGATCGCGGTGTAGAGCGTTTGGCTGGTGAGGCTGGGGTAGTAGACCCACAACGTGTAGCTACCCGATGTCGTGCCCAATGGCCAGTAGATGGGCGCTTTTCGACGGCTCTTGGAATAGCGCTGCAAGTGGAAGGGAAAGAAGTCCCGTTGCAGCCAGCGGCGTGCATCGCTAGGCGCGGGTAGATCGACGCGAGCGAAGACCTCTTCGATCAGGTGCGGCAGGTCGTGCTGATGGCTGGTGTCCTCAACCAAGAGGCCAGCACCGCCATGGAAAGGCGTGGCACCGTCAGACAACATCCCTGGACTTTTTGGGGGAAGCGGATCGAAGGGTTCGGGCTCCGGCGGTGCCGCGCGCTCTCCCGTGGCCAAGCGCCAGTCGAAGCGGCCGAAAGCCACGCCGACCGCCCACGAAAGCAGCGCATCGCCAGCGGCCGCTGGTGCCGCTGCATCGTTGTCGTCCTGGTCGTCTGCCGAGGCTTCGTCATCCTCATCCCTCGCGTCAGCGGCCTGCACCACAGCGGCACGATCGTCCGGCCCGAACGCGTACAGGTCGAACGCAATGCGGTCGATCTCGCTGGCAATATCGGCGAGCTCTGTTTCAATGACCTTCGGGTCGTAGGCATCGACGCGATGCAGTAGTGCTTCCGGTAACAGGAACGCGTGCGAGGTCTCTTCACCGGTATCCAGCTTGCGCTTTAGCGACCAAGCCCGTCGCGCCAGCGTCCCAAGCTGCTCAAGGTCGGCTCCTTGTGGTCTAGCCCAGGGCATGATTTGAAGAATGCCAACGATGAACTCGGGGTAGCCATAGCGACCGAGGGCTGTCTTGAAGAGGTAGTCGAATGCACGGCTGTTGAACAGCGCCAAGGTTGCGGCCTCGTGTTCAGGCTCTGGAAAGGCGCAGTAACCGCGGACAGAAAAAATTGAACCCGCTGGCAGGGCTTGCGGCGCAAAGCGGGACGCCCGGAGAGGCCAAGTCAACCCCGATCGAAAATAGAAATCAGTGTTTTGAGGCCGAGATAAGAGCTTGCCAGTCTTCAAATCGATGAAGTTCGAAATCTCTGCGCCATTCATTGCCCAATTCACACAGAGGTGAATATCGGCATAGAAGGGTGAGTACGCACCACCCTTGGCGAACGGAAACCAGCTCTTCTTTGTTCCATCAGCAACGATCTCCCATAAAGCACGCACGAAGCGAAAGTCGTCCGCGGTCGCCAGACCCTGCTTGACGGTACGTGCTCCGCTTTGGAACTCCGGCAGACGTTGGAATGTTCGCCGTACAGCATCGCTGACCCAATAAGCGAATGGCTTTCCAGGGATTGGATCGAAAGAGGACGGAGGGATATCAAAGTGGTACGCACCCGACGCGCCTAGCTTGAACTGGGCACACGCATCGCTCAGTGCAGCGGCCTTGTCGGACTCAGCCAGAAGGCGAAGAAAATGTGTCATGCTTGCTTCTCCAACACATAAGCTGCGGCTTCAACCATCGCATCGTCCATCACCCCATAACCCAGGTCAGCCATGACCTCAGGCTTCGCAATGCCCAATACAACCTGCTCCCGCCAAGCTTGGAAGCTGGAGAGAAAGAAGCAGGTGCGTGACGTGATAGCGCCGATACGGCCACCGGGGCGCAGAAGTTCCAAACCACGCTCCACCATGATGGCCAACAGGTCGTTCTTGCTGCGTGCGTAAGCTTTGGTGAGCACGTCTTTGGTGTTTGCCGCCAGCGCTCCAAATGGCGGGTTCATCACCACCACATCGAACACCTCGCGGCACAGGTCGATCAGCCGCAGTCCCTGCAAGGCGTCCTGCGCAAACAGCCTCCCCTGGTAGGTCGACTTGGCGGCTTGAGCGAACGATAGGAGCGCCGCACGCAGGCGAGCCTCAGCCTTTCGCCACTGTTCTACATCAGCTTCCTTGAACAAGCTGCCATGTTCACCAAAAACGGCTTGCACCAAACGCGGCAGCTCTCGTTCCATTTGCAGCAGCACACCAAGCTCTGGTACGCCCTTGAGCATCTGCAGTGTCTTGGCGAATAACGCTGCATCCAGACTGTCGAGCTGCGCCGCGAACTGGTCGCGCAGCGCCTTCTCCGCGGGTGGCGCAGTGGCTGCAATCACATTGCCTTGGCCGACGACTGGCCTGTTCTTTGCCTTGACGCCGTCATCGTGCCAGGCGCGCTGTGCTCTTAGCCACAGAGCCAACGCAGCAATCTGCGCGGCACGCGGATCGATGTCCACGCCGTAGATGCTGTGCTCGATGATCAGACGTGGCACATCGCGAAGGAAGGCCGCTTGATCTGCATAGGTTTGACACAGCGGCAGCAAGCCCGCATCCGGCTGAGTGCTCACGTCCAGGCTGCCCGCGCCGTGGCTCTGCTCCCAATCCCAAGCCTCGCGGTAGATGGCGAGGAACAAGTCAAACGCATACAGCCCAAAGTGCATGGACCCACAGGCCGGATCCAGCAGCTTCAGGGTGCGCGGGTCGCGCAGGCGCAGGGCAGCTGTTGGCTGTTCGTCAGGCTTGGCCAGCAGGTATTGGCACCGCTCACGCAGAATGGTTTGGTCGCCAGTAGCGTTGAACCACAGACGCCCTAGCGTGTTATCGACCAGAAACTCGACTACATAGCGTGGCGTAAAGAACTGGTTGCGAACCGCCAACTCGCGGCTGTTGCGGGGCGCCTGCGAGCCACCTTGCTTCGGATCCCTCATACGTTTGCGCTCGTCGGGATCGTTGAAGTATTGATAGATCCAGCCAATGGTTTCGTCTTCCCCCCACAGAGGCTGAATCTCATGGTGATTCAGCTCAGCCAGCACTTGCAGCAACGCCGCCTCGCGCGGGAACAGACGCCCCTGCGGCGCAAAGCGGTCAAACAGCGCGGGCAGCTCTTGAGCAAATTCGTCAAACAGGCTGAACAGGAACGTCTGGTAGGCCTGACCGGTTTCGCCCAGGGCGTTGCCCGCCACTATCTTGTAGAGCTCGAAAGCCGGAGACTGCTGTGCTGAACCCACAGCTGGCCGTTGCAGCACGCCACGCGCCTCCATCATCAGCAGCGCGGCCAGGCGGTTCAGCACGGTGAAGGCCTGCTCGCGCACGATTCGGTCGATGACGGGCACGCGCTGTGCGGAGCAGTCGTCAAGGCCTTCTGAGGCCAAGTAGTGCGCCAAGGTTTGGCGCAGCAGGTCTGCGATCTCACGCTCGGCAGCTGAGAGGTGGGTGAGCCGCTCCAGCGACGTCACATCACCTGTGTTCGGGTCCAGACCGTAGGTTTGCTGTACCTGAATGCGGAACTCATCCGTCAGCAAGCCTCGGCAGGTGGTCACCAGCTTTTGCAGCCGGCCTCGGGTTTTGTCGTCAAAGGCCATGTCGGTGCGGGCTCGCTCAGTCTTCCAGCTTCAGGTCTAGCTCGAAGGCGTGCGCAAAGTGCAGCTCGCTGCGCACGCGTTGCAGCTCTTTGATCAGGCTGTCCAAATCGGCCAGGGTGGTGATGTGACCGCGGGCCGTGACGTGGCGCTTGACGGCAGGCTTGGGCTTGTCTTCATTCTTCTCGCCGTCTTTCGTTTCTGGGACCTTGACGTCCATCTCGGCCTTCATGCGGGCTTGCACGCGTTCACGGCCGAGACGCTCGATGCGAGCTTTGACGTCTTGCGCCTGGCTGAAGATGACGGCGTCTTGGTTGACCAGGGTACGCAGGCCCGCAGCGTCGGGGTTGGCTTGCAGGGCCAAGGCCTCCAGGCTGGCCAGCAGCTCTTGCTGTTCTTGCTGGGTCAGTTCGGCCCACTCGGGCACACGCTGCACATCGGCGGCCACTTGCTTCAGGCGCTCGGCCTGGGCGGCTTGCTGGGCCAGTGCGGCGTCACGGACGCGACTACGCATGGCCGTCAGGCGGCTGCTCAGGTCGGCCGCGGCGCGGTAGGCGTCGTCTTGGGCCAGTTGGGCGTCCAACTGGGCCAGCGGCTCGTCCAAGTCAGCTTTTAGCGCGGCGGAAACTCCGGTGTTGGGCAGGCTGTCCACCAGGGTGCGCAGCTCGCGCAGGTCGCGCAGCGTGGCTTCCAGGCCTTGTTCCAGCGCATGGCGCAGGTCGGCAGCCCACTTCAGGCTGGCGTACAGGGGGCTTTCGGGCTTGCCCAGCCGTTGGGGGGCGTCTGATGCGTCCGTCAGCAGCACATCGGCTAGTTCGTGGCCCAGGCTGTCCAGGCGGTCTTCACCCGGCAGGCCCAGGCTCTTGAGTTTTTCGCCCAGCGGGGCGTAGCGCCGCTGCAGACCGGGGAAGAGGCGGATGGTGGCCTTGCTGATGTCGTCTTCCAGTGGCACCACGAGCTCGCCGCTCAGGTCGGTGAGCCGGTCGGCGGCCAAAGCCAGCATGTGCATCGAGGGCTTGTCTTCGCGCAGCGACAGGCCCACGTTCTTGAAGCTGTTATTGGTCTTCAGCGCGTCCACGGCCTGCTGGCCGTTAACGGTGACCTCGCGGCCCGCCACTTTCAGCTTTACCTCGCCGGCCACCAGCAACGCGGCCACCAGGTAGCGCAGCGTGTCGGGCGACCAGCCGAAGGGGGCATCGGCAAAGCGGTCGGACAGGCTCTTGCCTTCGATCAGGCCCATGCGCTCGATGGTGTCGCGGATGCTGACCAGGGCCTTGTGGTCCACCTTGATCGAGGGCTTGCCGGCCTTGACCTGAACCAGACCCAACGGGTCGATCGCCGAGGTGATGGCGGCCAGGTTGCCTGCACGCAAGAAACGTTCTGCGGTGTCGGTGGCCACACGCACGGGGGCTTCGGCGTAGCGGTCAAACACCTGCTCGGCCACGCCGCCCAGGTGCTTGCGGGCGGCGTCCAGCAGCTCGGGTGCGGCCGATTCCACCGCCTGCACCTGGCCGCGGAAGATGAACGAGCCTTGCAGCAGGCTGCGGCGGATGAGGCGCTGCAGTTCGCCTTCCAGGCGGCCGGCGCGGTCCAACTGGCCGTTGCAGTAGTCCTTGACCTCTTGGTCGGGGTCATTGCGGTGCTTGTTGGCTATTTCGCGGCAGCGGTAGATGTCAGCCGTGAGTTCGTCGATCTCGGGCGTGGTGCGACCGATAAGGAAGACCTGGAACTTGGCGGAGGCCTGGCGCGATTCGTCTTGCAGGTGGGTGCGGGTGGCCTCGTACTCTTTGGGTTCGGTCAGCTCCACCAGGGTTTGGATGGGGTTGCGGTCGCCGGCCAACGGGGTGGGCAGGCCGCCGGGGCCTTGGGCCTTGAGCCCGGTTTGCACGGCCAGCGAGCCGTTGAGCTGGGTGCTGGGTAGCGGGGCGTAGACCTCGGTGAGCGCGGCGTTGGCAATGCGCTTGAGCTCCACGGCGCGCAGCGGGATCTGGCTGCGCTCTTGCTCGACATTGTTGAGCTTCTCGCTGAAGAAGCGCAGCTGGCCGTCTTGCTCGCCAAAGGGCACAAAGCGGTCGGTGATCAGCTCTTCAATGGCGCGGTTTACCTCGTCGGCTCGACCGGCCAGGGTGACGCCGTCGTGCATCAGGCCGGCCACGTTCTGCCGGGTGACGGGCAGGTTGCCCAGGATTTGCAGCACGGCCACCGTCTTGGCGACCTGGTGGTGCAGTGGCGAGGTGGCGAAGCGGTTGCGGCAAACCTCTTGCACGGGCTTGTGCAGGTTGGGGAAGGCGCGCTGGATGTCTTTCTCCAGCGCATCAAACAGCGTAGCGGTGGTGGCCAACCAGCCCATGGCCTGGTCCGCCACAGCGGTGCGGGTGCCATCGCTTTCGATCAGGATGTCCTGGATGACCTTGATAGCCGAGCGCAGGCCGATGCCGCCCGTGGAGCGCGCCAACGCGCCCAGCAGGTGCAGCAGGATGTCGAAGTGCGCAGGCAGGAAAGGGTAGAGGTCGACGAAGGTCTTGCGGTCGAAGTCGGCCCCAAATGCACGGGCGTCTTCCAGCTTGGTGTTGTGGCGCAGGGCCTGGCCATGTTGATCGAACAAGGCGCCAAGCGCATCTGCTCCTTGGGGTGACTTGCCGAGCAGGCGCGTGAAGCAGATTTCCTTGATGTCGTTGGCTTCCAGGTCGATCTGGATTGGGAAGCGGTCTTTCAGTTTGAAGAGCTGGGGTGAATTGAGTGCGGCGCGGGGATCGTCTTCGGTCAGTGTTTGCTGGGCAGTGCCGATGATCCAGACCTTGCCGCCGCCCAAGGCTTTGAGGTTCTTGGACAGGCCGTCCAGGTTCAGTATGAGGTTCTGGCGGGAGCCGACGTATTGACCCACCTCATCGATGATGAAGATGATGTAGTCCTTGCCCGAGGCTTCACGGGCAATTGCCAACATCTCTTTGACGCGGTCGTTCTCGAAGACGACCACATCACTGGTTTCGGTGGTGAACGACGACTCGCTTTTGAACAGCAGGGGGTACAGCTGATGGGCGATGCCGGGTACCAGGCTGTCAACGACCAGATCGTCATCGCGGTACTGGGACCAGGGCTCGCCCCCTGTGGCCTCCTCGAACAGCTTCAAGAACTCGTCGTAGCGACCCTCACGACGCAGACGGCGTTCCAGGGCAGCGACCTTGAGGTTGCGCGAATAGCCTGCCCATTGCAGCACCTTGTAGAACAGCACCGTGGAGACTTCCTCCATGGTGGCGCCGGCCAGTTGCTCACTGGCCAGGTCGAGCAGCAACACGGCCGCTGGGAAGCGCTTGGCGACAGTGCTGAGCAGTTGGCGGGTGGTCGTGCGCTTCAGGCGGTCTTGCAAATGCTGCCGGAAGTGCACGCCGTCGATCTGAATTCGATCGTCGAATGCCAGGCCGAGATACTTGGTGAACGAGCTCTTGCCCGAGCCATAGAAGCCCGAAACCCAAACGCCCACCTCGTTCTCGCCGCCGGCGTCCATGGCAGCCTGCATCTTGAGCAGCAGCTTGTTGAACTGCTCATCGATGCTATCGGTAACGACGTATTCGGAGACTTCCTTCTTCAGTCGCTCTTCCTGCGAGACACCGTAGGCAATGACCTTCTCGATGCTGCGGTAGATGTCTTTGGACGGATCAAAAAGCTGCTTGATATTCATAACTTAGATTGCTCAGATTCAGCCGCCAACATGGACCGATCGGTAGTTGCCGTCCTCGGGGTAAAAGCCGAGGAACTTCAGACGGGTCTTGCCGGTGCGCACACCGGGGTACAGGAACACTGTGGGCACATGGAACTTGCCCTGCAGTTGGCCCTCGATGACACCGATGCGCATGTAGGGGTGCAGGGCCTCCAGGTCTGTGACCAGAAGGATGGACTTGGGCTTGCCTTCCAGCTCGGTTAGGCGCGCTTCCAGACGCTGCTGCAGCGCGCCGGTGGCCACAGCATTGGCGAGCGACTTGTTGGTCTTCTCCCAGGACTGAGGGGCCTTCTGGTCAGCGGCCACCCAGATCTTTCGCATGGGGGCGTTGGCCAGAATCTCAGCCACTTCTTTGGAGATGGAGAAAGTGTGAACGTCCCAGCCTTCATTGGCCAGGCGGCTTTCCCAAGCGGCATGACGGCGCTTCACGTCCAAGATCTGCTCTGGGTGGAAGACCAGGTAGAAGATGGGTTCGAAGCTGGCGTGACCGAACTCGCGCCCATGCTTGACGCGTTCGATCAACTCGTTGAAATCATGATCGAGCGAGGACATCGATCAACTCCCCTTTGGTTTTGTAGGTCCAGCCGATGTGCACCACATCGCCGGCGGCCTGAAGGATCAGGTAGCCCTGCAGCGAGAGCCGCTTGAAGACGTCGCGCACATCGTTGGGCTGAAGGCCGAGCAGCAGCCAGTCTTCATGCGCGACGATCTGGTTATCGGCCAGGCCCTGGAACTTGAGGTCGTAGGCCAGGTAGGCCGCGACGCGGTCTTGAACACGAAGCGCCTGGATCTTTCGCGGGCCGCGGATGTTCTTGGTCAGCAGCTCGTAGTCGGCGCAGCAACTGAGCAGGTAGTTGCACATCCGGCGGATGGTGCTGTCTGACCAAGGCTTTCGAGTTTGGCCAGCGCGGATACCAGCGAGCACAAACTCCTTTGTGTCTTCCGACGTCAGGCCGTCGCGACCAGATGCGTATCTCGGCCAGTAGAGGTGCGTCAGAAAGTCCCTCAGGATCAAGTTCGCGCGAGCGGTGTAAAGCAACAGCAACTGCAGAAGCTCAGAGCGGCTGAGGTGCTCTGCAAGTCGTTTCAACAGTTGTGCAGCGTCGGGTTCGCGCAGATAGCGCGGAGCGAAGCACTCAATGACCACATTGCGAAGCCGGCGGGCTGTGACACGCGAGAAGAGGCCAGACTCAAGTGCTTTGGCCAGCAATGCCTGCGGCTCCATTCCTGGTTCATGAAGTGACAGTAGCAGGCGGGTCTCTTCGACCAAGCCTGCACCGGCTTGCAGCTGGGTTGTATAAAAGTGAGGTGGGACCACTAGCCCTCCCGCACGAATGGAAACGCCTTAATGCCCCGGCGAAACGCGTCGACATACACGCCCGCGAGTGATCGCAACAACGCTTCGACTTCATCGTAGAAGTCGCCCGACATCACTTGTGCGCCTTCGGTTGCAGTGCACGGCACAGCAAGAGTTTCAAGGCGCGCCAGTGCCACCTCGCACGATGTCAAGTGCTGACGAAGCTGCTCGACGAACTGGGCGTCGGCCATTGCTGCTGCCACGCCCTGCTCGAGCACTTCAGGAAGACGAAAAAGGTGATGCGTTCGGCCAACGCCGATGGCCTCATCGTGGAGGTGTGCGGCCGCGGCCGTGGCGCCATTGCACTGAGCCTGAAACCCGGTGCGTGCGAAAACGGGCGCGAGGAATGCTGATGCGCGTGGCCCAAAAAACTGGCTGGAGAACCAGGCGGCCTGCTGTTCAGTCAGGTATCCGACGAGGACTCGAGTCTCTGCCGCAGATTGGAAAGTTCGGATCATTTTTCTAATGTTCTGGAGAACGTATCACAGCCGTGTGTTGCTAGGTGCCACGTGCTTTGAGTGCTGATCAGTCCTCATCGCCGACACATAGCCTTGATGCGCTGCGTAACCAGATCAGCCCGTTCTGGCTCAGCAAGCATGCCTGGCAGAACGTTCGCAAAGTTCGGATCTGACAGGAGTCCGTTGAAAGCATCACCTACGGCATGCTGGATCTCGGCAGGGGCCGTAGACAACTCGTTTGCCAACTCCTCGCGCCCGTCGACGATGTTAAGCACGTCTTCGATATCGTGGCTGCTCAAGTAGTCGCCACCCCCACGGCCGGCGAAGGCTTCCAGCTTTGTGGCCACGAAGCCTACTGCGCTGACTAGCCGAATAGTGATGCCAGTTCCCAAGTCCGTAGGCTCGGCGGTTTCGACCGCATACGGGTACCAGCGGTTTGAGAACCCGAGCACCTCCGGCTCCACTGGCATTAGGTCCAACAACATGCCAGAGTCCTTATGCACCCAGCGGCAGATCACTTCGCTGGTCACGTCGCGGGCAAAGCCGCGCTGCGCCACCGCTTCCTCTATCCGGTAGAACATGGTTCGGCTGGCGTTCACCACTGCATCGACGTCGCGGGTGGCACGCACGGGGTCGGCTAGAGGGTCGGTCACCAGCAGGCCGGCGACGGCCCCGCCGACGAACACCACCTGTTCACGTAGGTTGCCCAGTGCCTCAGCGATCTGGCGCAGTTGTGGCAGATTCGGGTCATCTGCTCGCATCGGGCGCCTCACTGTGTGTTTGCATTAATTCGGCCTCCAGTAGTTTGGCGGCCAGCCCGCGCTCGCGAGCCCGACCGATGCGTAAGGCATCGAGCAACGCCAGCAGGCGATGCAGCGATGGATCGGCCAGAGCAGCTTGCGGAGCCGTGCGATAAAGCGGTGGAAGCGTCGGCCCTTTTGCTTTGCCCTCGGGATGCGCCCATACAGGCGCCTCGCCTGGTGCGGCTGTCAACTGGCTGGCCAGCGGTTCCGCACCGAATGCAGTTGGAACGCCGCGTTTTACTGGTCCGGCAGCGGCCGGCCAGATGTAGCGCACGCCGTGCAACATGAACTCCAGCAGGTTTGGCCGAATCGGCGACCATTCGGCCCGGGACGCCGCCACGGCAAGTCCTGATGCCACGGCGCGCTTCACGCTGGCATGAGCCTCGGAGGAGCTCATGCTCAGAGCATCACCCAGCGCGACGTACGTCCATCGCTGGGGCGGGTGGGCTGCCACCTTCAGCAATACAAGCAGGTCTTGCGGTTTGAGGTCCATTTGCGGAGATATTCGCTATTCGTGAATTGCGAATATCTCCGATCGGTGTGCTTTTGTCAAGCACCGCACGGGTCATTGGCCGCTGCGGGCCACTGACTCGGCTCGAGACTATCGGCTGAAGTCAGGAGTAGCCACCAAAGGGGACTAAGAGGGGACTGAATCATGCCGTCAATGCGGTAACTCGTTATCCCTAAATGAGAAAAAAGTCACTCAATGGTGCTGCTGCATCATCGGCGTGTGCGCCGACAGATCAGGGGCCGGGGAGGGCTGGGTGCTTTGCGAAAGGTCGCTCATTGGCTTGGGAATCAACGGTTTGCGGCGGCGCTGCGGGCGCCGGCAAGGCCTTGGCCCCTGGCGCGAGGCCGCGGGAAGGCGCAGGTGTTCTTGTGTCGAGCCTGCCGCCCCGGACGCTTGCATTCAGCCAAGGGCACGGCGGCGGGCAAAGGTCACATTATCGACCAGGCGGGATCGGGGCTGGCGCCATGGGGGAAGTTTCCGGCACCGAGGGGCAGGTGACGTGGCACGCTGGTGCAGGCAGTGTCCCGTCTCGACGCGGAACGAGAAACTGCTGCATGCGCATCACTTCCTCATCGAGGGCATTGCGGAAGGCGGCGTCCTGGGGCGCCGCACCTGCGACATAGCCGAACGCAGGCTCCGGCCGGCCTTCGCGGGCGGTCACGTTGGCCCAGCCGATCACATGGCCTTGCCAGAGCATGGGCAGCGCGTAGTAGCCGAACTGGCGCTGGGCCGGGGGCGTGTAGGCCTCGAACCGGTATGTCCAGTCCCAGAGCAGCGTGAAGCGGCGCCGGTCCCAGACCACGGGGTCGAACGGGGCAAGCAGCCGCAGCCGGCCGTCGATGGCGTGGCGGCGCGAGCGCGGGTTTTCGTCGGAGGGCCAGTACCAGGTGGTGCCATCGATGCGGCAACTGGCCAGGTGCTCGCGTGCCAGCCGCAGCGCGGCCTGGGTCTGCTCGGCCAGATGGGGGGCGCCGTAGGCTAGCAGCCGCACCAGGTAGGTCAGGCTGGCGGCCGGCAGCGGCGCGTACTTGCGTACCACCAGATCGATCAGGGCGGCCGCGCGCCGGGCGCTGGCGGCGGGGCCATCGTCCGTCGGCGGATGCGTCACCGCCTCGTAGGCGCGCGTGCCGCTGTCGCGCCGTTGCACGCGCAGCAGGCCGCGGTAGTGCATGCCGTCCAGCAACTGCGTGCTGGCGTTGCTGGCCCCTCCCCAGTAGTTCTGCACCCGTCCGTGCGCGAAATGCTGTTCGACCTCGCGGGGATGGACCGCACCGCGTTCGCGCACGAAGGCCAGCACGTCCGTGGCCTTGCGCTCGGTCTCGGCATCCCAGGCCTTTCTGGCCCGGCGTGGATGCATCAGCGCCAGGTGCTCGCGCGGCAGGAAGCCGTAGTTGACCAGGCAGTCCTCGTCAATCGCCAGGCGTGGGTAGCGGCGCTCCAGGTCGCCGGCGCGGTAGTCCTTGACACGGTGGCGCAGCGTCAGGTCCTGTGCCCGCGCCGGGGCACGGATGGGGTCGGCCTGCACGAAACCCAGGCGCTGGATGGCCGCAGGCAGGGTGGTCGGCGTGAACAGGCTGCGTGCCACCGCGTAGCGGCGCAGGTCTTCAAGGCTGGGTTCGGTCGGCATGGATTCATTGGAGCACAGGCCTGCCGTCGATGCGCCCGCCGGCTGCTGCGCTAGATGCTGCCCTGGCCGACCCGCCGCGACAGCGCCTCGGCACTCTCGCGACGCTCGCTGTACCGGTCCACCAGATAGTCGGCGCAGTCGCGCGTCAGCAGGGTGAACTTGACCAGTTCCTCCATCACGTCCACCACGCGTTCGTAGTAGGGGGAGGGCTTCATGCGGCCGGCTTCGTCGAACTCCTGGTAGGCCTTGGCCACCGACGACTGGTTGGGAATGGTGAGCATGCGCATCCAGCGGCCCAGCACGCGCATCTGGTTGACGGCGTTGAAGGACTGCGAGCCGCCCGAGACCTGCATCACGGCCAGGGTCTTGCCCTGGGTGGGGCGCACGGCGCCGACGGAAAGCGGAATCCAGTCGATCTGGGCCTTGAGGATGCTGGTCATGGCGCCGTGGCGCTCGGGCGAGGTCCAGACCATGCCTTCGGCCCACTGCGCCAGCGCGTGCAGCTCACGGACCTTGGGGTGGCTCTCCGGCGCCGCGTCGGGCAGGGGCAGGCCGTGCGGGTCGAAGATGCGGGGCTCGGCGCCCATGTGGCGCAGCAGCCGCGCGGCTTCCTCGGTCAGCAGCCGGCTGTAGGAGCGCTCGCGCACCGAGCCGTACAGCAGCAGGATGCGGGGCGCGTGCGTGGCCCGTGCCTGCGGCAGCAGCCGCGCCAGGCTGGGGACGGCGAACGATTGCGGGCCCAGGTTCGGCAAGTCAGTGCTTGGCAACACGTCGTCCTTTCGCGTCGATGACGGCTTCGCCGTCTTCCTTGGAGAAAGCCCCTTGCTGGGGGCGTGGCAGGATGTCCAGCACGGCCTCGGACGGCCGGCACAGGCGCGTGCCCAGCGGCGTCACCACGATGGGGCGGTTGATGAGGATGGGGTGCTGGAGCATGAAGTCGATCAGCTGGGCATCGCTCCACTTCGGATCGCCCAGGCCCAGCGCGTCATACGGCGTGCCCTTGTGCCGCAGGACCTCGCGCACGGGCATGCCCAGGTCGGCCAGCAGTCGCTCCAGGGTGGCGCGGTCGGGCGGGGTCTTGAGGTACTCGATGACGGCGGGCTCCTCGCCGCTGTTGCGGATCAGGGCCAGCACGTTGCGCGAGGTGCCGCAGGCGGGGTTGTGGTAGATGGTGATGGTGCTCATGGCGGGGTCCATGCAGGGGGGATTCAGGCGAAGATGCTCAGGCGCAGTGCCAGGGTGGCAAGGGTGATGAGCAGCACGGGGACCGTCAGCACCGTGCCGACCTTGAAGTAGTAGCCCCATCCGATCGTCGTGCCTTTCCTGGCGAGGACATGCAGCCACAGCAGCGTGGCGAGGCTGCCGATGGGCGTGATCTTGGGGCCCAGGTCGCAGCCGATCACGTTGGCGTACACCATGGCTTCCTTGACCACGCCGCTGGCGCTGGAGGCGTCGATGGACAGCGCGCCCACCAGCACGGTCGGCATGTTGTTCATCACGGACGACAGCAGGGCCGAGAGCACGCCCGTGCCGATGGCCGCGCCCCAGACGCCGCCCTGGGCAAAGCGGTCCAGCAGCGCGGCGAGGTAGGTGGTCAGCCCGGCGTTGCGCAATCCGTAGACCACCAGGTACATGCCCAGCGAGAACACCACGATCTGCCACGGCGCGCCCCACAGTACCTTGCGGGTGGCGATGGCCTTGCCGCGTGCCGCCACGGCCAGCAGCAGGACCGCGCCCGCGGCCGCGACCGCGCTGACCGGCACGCCCAGCGGCTCCAGGCCGAAGAAGCCGATCAGCAGCAGGGCCAGGACCACCCAGCCCGCGCGAAAGGTCGCCGGGTCGCGGATCGCGTCGGCAGGGCGCCTGAGCCGGGCCAGCTCATAGGAGGCGGGAATGCTGCGCCGGAAGAACAGCATCAGCATGGCCAGGCTGGCCAGCACCGAGGCGATGTTGACCGGCACCATGACCGAGGCGTATTCCCCAAAGCCGATCCTGAAGAAGTCGGCCGAGACGATGTTGACCAGGTTGGAGACGATCAGCGGCAGGCTGGCGGTGTCGGCGATGAAGCCCGCCGCCATGACGAAGGCCAGCGTGGCGGCCGGCGAAAAGCCCAGCGCCGCGAGCATGGCCATCACGATGGGGGTGAGGATCAGCGCGGCGCCGTCGTTGGCGAACAGGGCGGACACGGCCGCGCCCAGCAGCACGATGAAGGCGAACAGCCTGGTGCCTCGCCCTCCGCCCCAGCGTGCGAAGTGCAGCGCTGCCCATTCGAAGAAGCCGGCCTCATCGAGCAGCAGGCTGATGAGGATGACCGCTACAAAGGTGGCGGTCGCATTCCATACGATGTTCCAGACCACTGGAATGTCGGACAGATGCACCACACCGGCAAGCAGGGCGACGATGGCGCCCAGCGAGGCACTCCAGCCAATGCCCAGGCCGCGCGGCTGCCAGATGACCAAAACAAGGGTGAAGACGAAGATCAGGACGGCCGTGAGCATGGTGCTGGGGGGACTTGGGTTGCAGAGAGTGCACCTTCGTGGACGAAGGCGGGGCGGTCAGTGGGAGGCCAGATCGCGTGCGGTGCCCTGTAGACCTGCCTTTTCCAGCTTGTCGTCGGGCAGGTTGACCAGCAATTCCAGCCGACGACGCATCATGTGCAGGGTCTGGCGGAAGGCTTTGAGCTTGACCTCTTCGGGCGCATCGCCTTCCGAGGGATCGGCGTAGCCCCAATGGGCGGTGGCGGGGTGGCCGGGCCAGATAGGGCAGACCTCGCCGGCGGCGTTGTCGCAGACGGTGATGATCAGGTCCATCTGTGGCGCGTCGGGTGCCGCGAATTCGTCCCAGCTCTTGCTGCGCAGGCCCTCCACAGGTACGCCGGCACGTTGCAGAACCTGCAAGCCCAAGGGATTGGGTTGCTGGTTCGCGCGGGGGCTGCTGCCGGCCGAGTACGCCTTGAAGCGTCCCTTGCCCATATCGTTGAGCAAAGCCTCGGCCAGGATGCTGCGCGCCGAATTGTGGGTGCACAGGAACAGGACATTCAAGGGGAGGATGGAATCGGACATGGTGGCTCAGCAGCAGGACTTGGAGGAGGCGGGACGGGGCGCGCAGCAGGCGGATGCAGCCGCCTGGCGCGGTGCCGGTGGCGTACAGCAGGCGCCGGCTTCGACGGCTGCCGTCGCGGCTTCGTGGAACACGGGAATGTTCTCCAGCGAATGAAAGTGCTCCCAGGCAATGCCCTGCGGGTCGGTGATCCAGTGCTTGTCGCTGCGCGCGTAGCAGCAGGTGGTGGTGCCTTCGTCGAGCATCGCCAGCTCCGCAGCCCTGGCGCGGGCCTTGAGGGCGTCCAATTCCTCGGCCTCATCCACCTGAAGACCCAGGTGGTCCAGGCCGGCTTTCTTGCCGCGCGTCGAGATGGCGAAGTTCACCCGAGGCTCGTCCAGCATCCATTTCGCGTAGTCGCTTTCCACGCGGGCGGGCTCGGCGCCAAACAGTTGGGAATAGAACGCGATGTTCTTGGCCAGATCATCGACGTGCATATGGACATGGAAGCGTTTCATCGTGGATTCCGTTCAGCAGTTGCAGGAGGCTGCATCCGTCGTGGCGCAGGCCGCGCCCTGGCAGCAGTTTTCGGTCAGGTAGGCCAGCAGGTCGTTCATGGCGGGAAAGGCCGCCCGGTACAGCACGTTGCGACCCTGGCGTTCCTGGCTCACCAGCTCGGCATGGGACAGCTCCTTCAGGTGGAAGGACAGCGCATTGGGCGCAATGCCCAGTTGCCCGGCCAGCGTACCGGGCGTCAGCCCCTCGGGGCCGGCGACGACCAGGGCGCGGAACACGCGCAGGCGCGCTTCGTGGGCGAGGGCGGAGAGGGAGCGGATGGCCTGGGCTTCTTGCATTCTTCGATGATACAACAAATGTTGAAATATTGAATATTGATGGAGGCAGGGCGCCGGCGTGGCTGCCTTTTGCCGTGCAGATCCGGCACCACGGCACCACGGCACCACGGCACCGCGCGTTGCGAGTCCGGCGACGCGGCGATGCGCTGCCCTACGCCGTGATGGTCGCGCTCTGTCTGCAATAGCGGCACTGTGGCGTCTGTGTGGGCTCTTCTGGCGTGGGGTGCTGCGCCGAGGGGATGTGGCAGCACTCATGGTGCAGCCACTCGCCAAATCGCCGGTAGCTGTCCATATTGCTGCGATGGTTGGGTGCACAAAGATAGTAGCCGAGAGGACTTTCGAAGCGCTGCTCGAAAGGCTCTATCAATTGCCCACTCATCAATTTATCCTGTACCAGACAGGACGGGACCAGTGCAATACCAAAACCGGAAACGGCTGCCTGAATGATCAGGGTGAAAAGGTTGAAGGCAGGCCCGATACGGGCATCTTTGTATTCGCCTGCATAGTTGATAAACCAGTCCTCCCAGGCCGATGGGATTTCATTGTGCTGTAGCAGCGTGCATCGTTTCAGATCCGGAAAATGCTTGACCGCCAGGCGATTCCTGTATTCAGGCGAGCATACGACACTGGTTTCCTTGCCAATAAGATAGGTGGCCTCTGCAATGGCCCAGTCTCCGTAGCCGTACTGGATGGAGGCGTCATGGTCCGGGCCGGCTTCCATGGCGTCTATCGTGTGATAGCGCACGAAGTTGATGGAGATGTCCGGATTGAGCAACCTGAACGCCGCCAGCCGGCTGAGCAGCCAGTTGGCAGCGAAGGTGGGGGCCACGGACAGGTTGAGCAGGTGCGTGTGCCTGGCGGTGGACATCACCTGTGTCGTGGCGCTTTCCAGCGCATGCAGGGCAGGCCGCACCTGCTTGAGAAAATGTTCACCGATCTGGGTCAATGCCAGGCCGTTGCGCGATCGGATGAAAAGCGGGTGCCCCAGGTAGGTTTCCAGCTCGGCGATATGCCTGCTGATTGCACTTTGCGTCACGAACAACTCTTTTGCCGCTTTGGAGAACGACAGTTGCCGCGCCGAAACGATGAAAGCGTTCAGTTCCGAGATGGTGGGGCAACGTCTTCGCATGGTACGTATGAGTATGGCTCATGGGGGTAGAAGTAGATGGGAAGGATGTTGGCCTGAAACACCAAGCATGACGTAGTGCATCTCGCTAGATTTGCTGCCATGGAGGCAACTATGGATAAAAAGATGCAATCGATCATTATTCGAAATGCCCGGATTTTGGATACTCGAAATCTCCGGCTGGATTCTACGCAGGCTGTCCTGATTCAGGCGGGCGTCATCGAGAAAATCGGTGGCGCCGACCTGTCCTGCGAAGGCGCGCTGGAGATCGACGCCAGGGGCATGACCCTGATGCCCGGCCTGATCGACTGCCACGTGCACGTCATGGCCTCGTCCTTCGATCTGGGCGCGGTCGCCCGCATGCCCAACGCACTGGCGCTGCTGCGCGCCGTGCCGATCATGAAGGGCATGCTGGACCGTGGCTTTACCTCGGTGCGCGATGCCGGCGGCGCCGACTGGGCCCTGGCCGAGGCGGTGAAGACGCGGCAGTTGGTCGGGCCGCGCCTGTTCTGTGCCGGCAAGGCCTTGTCCCAGACCGGGGGACATGGGGATTTCCGCGGCCGCAACGACACGCTGGAAGACCCCTGCGCCTGTGCCTACAAGCTCGGCAACATCGCACGCGTGGTGGATGGCGTGGACGACTGCCGCAAGGCGGTGCGCGAGGAAATCCTGAAAGGCGCGTCTCAGATCAAGGTCATGGCCTCCGGCGGCGTGGCCTCGCCCAACGATCCCATCGTCCATCTGGGTTTCTCCGAGGCCGAGCTGCGCGCCATCGTGGAGGAAGCGGACAACGCCAACACCTATGTCATGGCCCATGCCTACACGCCCAAGGCCATTGCGCGGGCCGTGCACTGCGGTGTGCGCACGATCGAGCACGGCAACCTGGTGGACGAGTCGTCCGCACGGTTGATGAGGGAAAAGGGCGCCTTCATGGTGCCCACGCTCATCACCTACGAAGGCCTGGCCAACGACGGCCCCAGGTACGGGCTGCCGCCCGAGTCCGTGCGCAAGATCGCGCAGGTGCGCAAGCATGGCCTGCAGGCCCTGAAGGTGCTGGACGAGGCCGGCGTGAAGATGGGCTATGGCACCGACCTGCTGGGCGAGACGCACCACATGCAGTCGGACGAACTGCTCTTGCGCGCCAGGGTGCTGGGCAATGCCAAGACCCTCCAGCAGGCGACGCTGATCGGTGCCGAGATCCTGAATCACGCAGGCCTGCTGGGTGAGGTCGTTGAGAACGCCTGGGCCGACCTGCTGCTGGTCGACGGCAATCCGCTCGACGACATTGCCCTGTTGACCCGGCACGACACGGCGATCAAGCTGGTCATGCAGGACGGCGTCATCCACAAGAACGGCCTCTGAGCGGCGTTCAATTCATCGTCCCTGGGAGGAATCCATGTACACCGTCTCGGAACGCCTGGAGCGGCTGCCATTCAGCCGGTTTCACTTCACACTGCTTGTCATCGGTGGCCTGGGGCTGGCCTTCGAGGCGCTGGATGCCGGAATCATCGCCTTCATACTGCCCTCCCTGCGTGAGCAATGGGGGCTGACCGGCGCGCAGGCCGGCTGGATCGCCAGCAGCACCTATGTCGGTTTCCTGGTGGGGGCGCTGCTGTCGGGGCTGCTGGGTGACCGCTTCGGCCGCAAGGTGGTGATGATGTGGGCGCTGGTGCTGTTTTGCGTCGCCACCTTCATCAATGCCTTTGCGACGAATTTCCACGAGTTCTACATCCTGCGCATGACCGCCGGCGCAGGCATGGGGGCCGAGGGTGCGATTGTCGCGCCCTACCTGGCCGAATTCGTCGGCAGCCGCTATCGCGGGCGCTTCACGGGGGCGTTGGCCGGCTTCTTTTCCTTCGGCTTCGTGCTTTCCGCCGTGCTCGGTTACCTCGTCGTGCCGACAGGCCCCGATGGCTGGCGCTATCTCATGGTCATCGCGGCATTGCCGGTTTTTTTCCTGCTGTGGATGAGGCGCTCACTGCTGGAGTCGCCACGCTGGCTGGAGCAGGTGGGGCGTGTTGCCGAGGCGGGACAGGTGTGCGATGCCATCGAGGCCCAGGTCAGGGCATCGACCGGCCAGCCATTGGCCGAGCCCAGGAAACTCCCCCACCCGGTGGTGCCGGACCCTGCCAATGCGCGACGCAGTTTCCTGGGTCAGCTGGCGCAGCTGCTGAAGCCACGGTATCTCGGCACCACCCTCGTGGTCTGGGTGTTCTGGATGGCCGTCATCTTTTGCTACTACGCCTTCCTGGTCTGGATTCCCAGCCTGCTGGTCGCCAAGGGCTTTACCGTGACCAAGAGCTTTTCGTTCACGATCCTGATTTACCTGGCGCAGATTCCCGGCTACTACACGGCTGCCTATCTGAACGACAGGATAGGTCGCAAATACACCATCCTGGCGTACATGCTGGTGTCGTGCCTGGCCGCGCTGGGCCTGGCTTTTGCGGCGGGCGACACGCAGATCGTCGCCTGCAGCATGCTGCTGTCCTTCGGCATCAATGGCGTCGTTGCGGGCCAGTACACCTATACGGCCGAGATCTACCCCACATCGATCCGGGCCACCGGCATGGGGGCGGCCTCGGCAATGGCCCGCATCGGCTCGATCGCCTCGCCCACCATTGTCGGAGCCGCGTATCCGGTGCTGGGTTTTGGCGGGGTGTTCGTCATGATCACCTCGGTTCTCCTCATCGGAGGCTTGGGCATCCTTTTCTTCGGCAAGGACATGCGGGGCGTGGCTTTGGAAGGCATCAACGAATGAACGGCGAGCATGCTTGGGCGAGCCTGGCCCGGGCCGCCCAGGCCTTGGGCCGGGCGCAGGGCGATGAGGCCCGATGGTCCGAGATTTCGCGCTTGGCCAATGCCGTCCTTGGCTACCGCCTGCTGACCGGCCTGGTGTACCTGCAAGAGCTGCGCCTCATGCGCCGCATTTTCTCGACCGATGCGCGGGTGAGCCCGCCGGGCGGCTTCAAGGCCACAGGCAAAGGGCCGTGGTCGGCCAGGGTCCTGGACCAGGGGCTGCCCTATATCGGCAGCGACGAGAACGACCTGCGCACCGTTTTCTCGGAGGCCGAGTGGCTGATCGGGCATGGCCTGCACTCCGTGCTGAATCTGCCCATCTGGTTTGACGGCCAGGTCATCGGCTCGCTCAACCTGCTGCACCATCGGCATGCCTACGATGGCGCCGACGAGCGGCTGATCCAATCGGTATCGGGCCTTTGCACATCGGCGTTCCTGCAGGAAAAAGAGCGTGCCCTGGCAGCTGCCGAGTCGCTGGACCGGTCGGGGCTGCAGAGCGTCTGAGGGCCGGGCGCGCTGCGGGGCGCGCGGGCAGTGCCTGGGCGCTTGCGTGGTCCGTCGGCTGCGGCAATGGCGAATGTTGGAATGCAAACCATTCCTATTCGCGGCGGATAGAATACCGCCCCATCATGTCCGTGCCCCACACGCCCCCCGACCCCATGCTCCAGGTCCATCAGCTGTACGTGGGCCACCACACCTGGCTGCTGTCGCGCCTGAAGGCGCGGCTGCGCGACACGGCCGAGGCGCAGGACGTGGCGTCCGAGACCTTCGTGCGCGTGGTGGCCGCGCGTGCGGCGGGGCCGGTGCACGAGCCGCGCGCCTTCCTGACCACCATCGCCAAGCGCCTGCTGTTCACGCTGTGGCGCCGCCGTGAGCTGGAGCGCGCCTACCTGGAGACGCTGGCCCTGCAGCCCGAGGCGCTGGCACCCTCGCCGGAGGAGCGTGCCGTGCTGCTGGAGACGCTGGAGCACATCGCCCAGGCGCTGGACGGCCTGCCGCTGAAGGCGCGCCAGGCCTTTTTGCTGAGCCAGCTCGATGGCCTGACCTACCAGGCGATCGCGGACCGGCTGGAGATTTCCGTGAGCACCGTGCGCCGCCACATGGCGGAAGGCTTTCGGCGCATTGCGGTGGCGCTGGCGCAGCAGCAGGCCGGCATCGCTGCCGCGCGCGGGCGCTGAGCATGGCGGCAGTGCAAGGCGCGGCCCTCGATGCCGCGACCGAAGCGGCCGTGGGCTGGCTGGTGACGCTGAACTCCGGCGAAGTCAGCGCCAGCGAGCGCCAGGGCTTCGAGCACTGGCTGCAGGCCGATGCCCGCCACCGTTCGGCCTGGGAGCAACTGCACGGCCCGCTGCAGCAGATGCTGTCGCCGCTGCGGCCTGGCACGGCGGGACGGATGGGCGAAGCCATGAGCGAGGCGATGGGCCGGGCCGAGGCCCGCGCCCGCCGGCGGCGCAGCCTGCTGCGCGGCGCGCTGGGCCTGGGCGGCATGGCCCTGGGCGCCGGCTTCGTGGCCCACCGGCATGCCCCCATCCACCAATGGACCGCCGACCTGCGCACCGGCACGGGGGAACGGTGCGAATTCGCGCTGCCCGATGGCAGCACGGTCACGCTGGATGCGCGTTCGGCCGCCGACCTGGATTTCAGCGGCGGCCGGCGCAACGTCTTTCTTCGCCAGGGCGCAGTGCTCGCGCATGCCGCTCCACGGGCCTGGGTGGTGGGACAAGGCGGCGACGCCTTCACCGTGCGCACGGCCCATGGCCGGGTCAGGGCGCTGGGCACGCGCTTCGTGGTGCGCCAGGACGCGGACAGCACCCTGGTCAGCATGCTGGAGCACAGCGTGCGCATCACCACGACCGAGGGCCACAGCCAGGTGCTGCAGCAGGGCCGCAGTGCGCGCTTCGGCCGCGCAGGCATCGCCGAGGATCCGACCGACCCCGCGACGGCCTCGGCCTGGCAGCGCGGCATGCTGGAGGCCCATGACCTGCCGCTGGGCGAGGTGGTGCAGGCGCTGCGCCCCTATCGCGCGGGTTTCATCCGCGTGGCGCCACGCGCGGCGGCCCTGCATGTCTACGGCACCTTCTCGCTGGACGACACGGACCGCGCCCTGGCGGCGCTGGCCGAGACGCTGCCCATCGCCGTCAAGGTCTACCAGCGCGGCTGGCTGGTGACCATCGAGTGACAGCGGCATGCCCGCGCAAAAAGATGAACACTTTTTGCGGCAGGTTCGACAAGCCTTGGAAACCTGGCTCCCAGGCCCTTCCCAATCCCTTGTCTAGAAACCGCATGCTGCTTCCTTGCCCATTGCCCCTGCGCACCCTGGCCGCCGCCGCCGCCCTGGCCTGCGCGCTGGGCGCCCACGCCCAGACTGCCTCTACCGCGCCCGCTGCCGCCGCCGCATCGGCCCTGCGCAGCTATGACCTGCCGGCCCAGCCGCTGGGCAGTGCCCTGGCGCGCATAGGCGCCGACAGCGGCCAGCAGATCAGCATCGACGCCGAACTGGTGCGCGGCATCAGCGCCCCCGCCGTGCGCGGCAGCTACACGCCCGAGCAGGCCGCGCGCGCCGCCCTGCAAGGCAGCGGCCTGGAGCTGGTGCGCACGGGCTCGGGCAACTGGGGGCTGCGCACGGCACCTGCCGCGCCCGCCACCCCGGCCCGGGCCGCAGGCACCGCCACGGCGGACGGCCGGGCCCTGGCCGAGGTGCGCGTCACGGCGCAGGCCATCGTCAGCCCCACGACCGAGCAGACCGGCTCCTACACCACGCGCGCGCTGAGCATCGGCAAGCTGGAGCAATCCATCCGCGAGACACCCCAGTCGGTGACCGTGGTCACGCGCCAGCAGATGGACGACCAGAACCTGTCCAGCGTCGAGGACGTGATCGCCCGGACCACGGGCACCTCCAAGTCCCAGCGCAACTACGGCGCGCATGTCTACATGCTGCGCGGCTACGAGATCCCCGATGCCAACTACCTGCTCGACGGCGTGGCCGGCGGCACCTACAGCCCCACGGGCTGGGTGCCCATGGACACGGCCATCCTCGACCGCGTGGAGGTGCTGCGCGGCGCGGGCGCCCTGGTGGTGGGCGCGGGCGACCCCAGCGGCGTGGTCAACATGGTGCGCAAGCGCCCGCGCGCCGAAAAGCACTTCGAGTTCGCGCAGAGCATCGGCTCCTGGCGCAATTTCCGCACCGAGATCGACGGGGGCGGCGCGCTCAACGAGGCCGGCACGGTGCGTGGCCGCGTGGTGGCCGCCTACACCGACCGCCACGGCTTCATCGACCTGGTGCACTCCAGGTCGCCCATGCTCTACGGCGTGATCGACGCCGACCTGGGCGCGGGCACCAAGGCCACGGCCGGCTACCGCCACCAGCGCTCGGACATCGACGGCTACAGCATCTTCGGCCTGCCCAGCTATTCCAGCGGGGCCTCGCTGGGCCTGCCGCGCTCCACCTCGCTGGGCCAGCGCTGGAACCGGCACGAAGCCCAGGTTGACGACGTGTTCGGCGAGGTCGAGCACCGCATGGGCGGCGACTGGGTGGCCAGGCTCACGCTCAACCGCAGCAAGACCACCATCGACCAGAAGCTGGGCTCGGCGCGCGGCGCCATCGACCCCGTCACGCTGCAGGGCCTGCGCTACGCGGGCAACGACTTCATCGCGCGCGACATCCATGCCACGGGGCTGGATGCCGGCGTCACGGGGAGCTTCCAGGCGCTGGGCGGCACGCACAAGCTCATGTTCGGCACGAGCTGGACGCTGCAGAAGGTGCTCACGCAGACCGCGTCCTCGGGCCAGATCGTGCCGCTGGACATCTTCGACTTCGACCATTCCCGCTTCCCCGAGCCCGATGCGCCCGCCTATGACCATGGCCTCAGGGAGCGCCGCCAGCAGCTGGGCCTGTACGGCAGCGGCCGCTTCGAGCTGGCCGAACGCCTGCACCTGCACCTGGGCGGGCGCCTGAACTGGCACCAATTCCGCTCCAGCGACTACTTCACGGGCGCGCTGACCAACGACTATCGCCAGAATGCGCAGTTCACACCCTATGCGGGCGTGGTCTACGACATCGACCCGCGCTGGTCGGTTTACGCCAGCTACACCAGCACCTTCGTGCCGCAGTCGCAGTACGCCAGCGTGGACGGCAGCCGCCTCAAGCCCGCCGTGGGCGGCAACTACGAGGCCGGCATCAAGGGCGAGCTGTTCGAGCGCAGGCTCAACCTGGCGTTCTCGGTGTTCGACATCAAGAAGCGCGACGTGGCCGTGCAGGACTTCGTCAACGAAGGCCGCTGCCCCGGCGTGACCACCAACGACTGCTACCGCAACGCCCGTGTGCTGCGCAGCAAGGGGTTCGACGCCGAGATCGGGGGCGAGCTGGCACGCGGCTGGCAGGTGGCGGGCGGCTACACCTGGCTGAACACGCGCGACGACGAAGGCAGCCCGCTGAGCAGCGACACCCCGCGCAGCCTGCTGCGCCTGTCCACCAGCTACCGGCTGCCCGGCGAATGGTCGGCCTGGACCGTGGGCGCCAACCTCGGCGCGCAAAGCCATGCGCGCGTGGACAACGTGCAAAACCCCGGCCATGCCGTGCTGGACCTGCGCGCCTCCTACCGCATCAACCGCCAGTGGACGGCCGCGCTCAACGTCGGCAACGTGACCGACAGGACCTACTGGGCGGCCATCGGCGGCGCGCGCAATGGCTCCTACTACGGCATGCCGCGCAATGCAACGCTCACTTTGAGGGGGACTTTCTGAGATGAGCCCCCCCTGTGCGGCTTTGCCGCTTCCCCCAAGGGGACGACACCCTCGCTGCGCGGCGGCGCTTGCCAGGTGTCCCTGGGTTGGGCCAGCGCGTGCCGGGGCCGCCGGGAGCGAGGCGAGTGGCAGGGTGGGGCGGATATGAAGTCTTCTTTTCGCCAATCCATGTCCGGGCTTCACACCTGGTGCGGCCTGGTGGCCGGCTGGCTGCTGTGCGCCATCATGCTGGCGGGCACGCTCAGCGTATTCCGCCAGCCGATCACGCACTGGATGCAGGCGCGGCCCTCGGTGCCTGGGGGGGCCGATGCGCAGCAGGCCGGCGACGGCACCGCGCTGCGGGCGGCCGCCGCCTACCTGCAGGCGCAGGCCGCCGGGGCGCGCTTCTGGCGCATCGAACTGCCCCAGCGCAGCGGCGATGCGCTGCTGCTGGCCTGGGCGGCCAAGGACGGCCGCGGCCTGCAGGCCATGGACCCGGCCACGGGCGCCCTGCTGCCCATGCCCTGGGGGCGCGAGACCGAGGGCGGACGCCATTTCATGTCCTTCCACTACGCGCTGCACGGCGGCATGGCGGGCTTCTGGGCCGTGGGCGCGGTGACCCTGTTCATGCTGGTGGCCCTGGTCTCGGGCGTGGCCGTGCACCGGCGCATCTTCGCGGACTTCTTCACCTTCCGGCCCGGCAAGGGCCAGCGCTCCTGGCTGGATGCGCACAACGCCACGGCCGTGCTGACCCTGCCCTTTCTGTTCGTCATCGGCTATACCGGGCTGACCGTCTTCTACTCCAGCTACATGCCCTGGCCGCTGAAGGCCGCCTATGGCGACGACGCCAGGGCCCATGCGCGCATGCAGGCCGAACTGTCCGGCGAGGCCGCGCCGCTGCGTCGCCCGCGCACGGGTGAGCCTGCCGCGCTGGCCGACCTCGCGCCCATGCTGCGGCAGGCCCGCGCCCTGACCGGCAGCGCGCCGCGCATGCTCGTGGTCGAGCAGCCCGGCGACGCCGCCATGCTGGTGCAGGTCCATGGCGAGGCACCGCAGGACGGGCGTGACCTGCTGGCGGCGGCCCCCCAGGTGGGCTTCGACGGCGTCAGCGGCGAGCTGCTGCAGGTGCGGACGGGTGGCGGCGGCAAGAGCGGCAGCCCGGTCCATGGCGTGATGAACGCCCTGCACCTGGTGACCTTCGGCGGCTGGACCATGAAGTGGCTGTACTTCCTCAGCGGCCTGCTGGGCACGGCCATGGTGGCCACGGGCACGGTGCTGTTCATGGTCAAGCGGCGCCAGAAAAGCGCCCAGGAATTCGGCGCCTTCACACCGCGCGCCTACCGCGCCATCGAGGTGCTGAACATCGCCGCCGTCGCAGGCATCGCCGTGGCCTGCATCGCCTATTTCTGGGCCAACCGCCTGCTGCCCGCCGAGCTGGCCGGGCGCCAGGGATGGGAGATCCGCAGCTTCTTCCTGGCCTGGCTGGCCACGCTGGTGCATGCCGCGCTGCGGCCTGCCGGCCGGGCCTGGTGCGAGCAGTTCGCGGCCGCGGCCCTGCTGTGCCTGCTGCTGCCGCTGCTCAACCTCGCCACCACGGGCCAGCACCTGGGAGGCTATGCGCTGGCCGGCGACTGGCAGCGCGCGGGCGTGGAGCTGACCGCTACGGCGCTGGGGCTGGCGCTGGCCGCCATGGCCTGGCGCGTGCGAGGCGGCATGCGCGGTGGCGGGAGTGCGTCCACAGGAAAAAAGGCCGCGCCTGCCAGGGCGGCCACGCCCAACGGCCGGGCCACGCCCTGGGGCACCATCGCCAGCCGCGTGCTGGCCGGCCTGCCGGGCAGCTATGCGGTGGCCGCGCTGGGCGCATCGGCGCTGGCCGTCTCCTGGCCCGGGCTGGGCCTGGGTACGCTCGCCGAAGGCGTGCAGGCGGCCGGGCTGCTGAGCTTTGCCCTCTACACCGGCGCGGCCATCTGGTGCTTTGCCGCGCGCAGCGCGCGGCACGCCTGGCTGGGGCTGGCGGGTGCGGGACTGGCCTGTGGCGCGGTGATCCTGCTGCTGCGCTGAGCGTGGCGCGGCAGCCTTCAATCGCGGCTCAAACTGCCGGGCCCTGGTGCTCGCGGTAGGCCGCGACCAGCGTGCGCAAGGCCTCGCGCGAGCGCCGGTCAGTCAGCGTGGAGTGCAGCATGATGCGCGACGAGGGCAGGGCGGGCAGGCCGAAGCGCTGGCTGACCTCGATGGTGTCCGGTGGCGCCAGCCTGCAGGAGAACACCGAGACGGCCAGGCCCGCCGAGACGGCCGCCGCCACGGCGGCGCTGCCGCCCACGAACACCTCGGACCACGCGATGCCCGCGGCATTCAGCGTCTGCGTTGCGATGTCGCGCACGCCGCAGCAGGGCAGCAGCGCGGCCAGGCGCAGCGGCTCGCCGGGGCGCGGGCAAAAGCCCGGCGCGGCGAACCAGCCGAAATGCTCGGGGCCCAGGTCCTCGCCATCGCGCCGGTCGTCTTCCTGGCGCACGATCACCGCATCGAGTTCGGCGCGGTCGAAGTCGTCCAGCAGGCTGCGCGAGTTTTCCAGGCGCACCTCGATGGTCAGCGCCGGATCGCGCTCGTTGAGCCGCGCCAGCAGCAGCGCGATCTCGGGCCCGGCCACATGCATGGCGATGCCCAGCCGGAAGTGCCGGCGCTCGGCGCTCAGCTCGGCCAGCGCGCGGTCATGCGCGGCGATGAATTCGCGCGCCGCCTGCAGGAACAGCGTGCCCTGGGCCGACAGGCGCACCTGGCGGGGCGTGCGCTCGATCAGCTTGCAGCCCAGGCGCTGTTCCAGCCGCTTGAGCTTGACGCTGATGGCGCCCTGCGTGCTGCCCAGCGCATCGGCGGCCTTGGTGAAGCTTTGCAGCTCGGCGATGCTCACGAAGGCCTGGACGGATTCCACATCCAGCGTGGGTCGGTTCATGATCTATCCGGAAATGTTGTCTCAGATATGTCCGAGCATAGCGTTGTGCAATGCATGCCCGCTTCCTACCATGCCCATACAGGGCGTGGGGCCCGCCATGCCGGGTGGCCGCGCCGTGTTTCGCAATGTCAGGAAGCCTTTTCAATGAATGAACCTCTTCGCCGCCAGGGCCGCTACGCGCTGGCCGCCGTCTGTCTGTCCGCGCTGATGCTGGGGCTGGAAATCTCCAGCGTGCCGCCCATCCTGCCCACGCTGGAGCGGGACATGCAGGCCAGCTTCAGCCAGCTCCAATGGATCATGGCGGCCTACACCATCGCCATGACGTCCATCCTGATGGCCGTGGGCACGCTGGCCGACCGCTACGGGCGCCGGCGCCTGTTCCACATCGGCATCGTCGCCTTCGGCCTCACCTCGCTGGCCTGCGGGCTGGCCGCCAGCGCGCCGCTGCTGATCGCCGCGCGCTTCCTGCAGGGCCTGAGCGCGGCCCTGATGCTGATCTGCATGCTCGCCATCCTGGCCAGCCAGTTCCGCGGCGGACGCGAACGCGCCACGGCCTTTGCCTGGTGGGGCGTGATCTTCGGCGTGGGCCTGGGCTTCGGCCCCATCGTCGGCGGCGCCATCCTGGCGCTGGCCGGCTGGCCCTGGGTGTTCCTGGTCCATGGCCTGCTGGCCGTGGTCACGCTGGGCCTGAGCCGGGCCGGCGTACAGGAGTCGCGCGACGGCGGCGCCGGCCGCCTGGACATCGCCGGCATGCTGACGCTGTCGGCGGCGGTGTTCTGCCTCGTGCTGTTCGTGACCCAGGGCCCGGTGCTGGGCTTCGGCAGCGCGGCGGCGCTGTCCATCCTGTGCCTGTCCGTGGCGGGCTTTGCGGGCTTCGTGGTGGTGGAGACCCGCAGCGCGCGCCCCATGGTCGAATTCTCGATGTTCGGCAACCGCCGCTTCTCGGGCGCGCTGCTGGGATCGATGGGCATGAACTTCAGCTTCTGGCCCTTCATCGTCTACCTGCCCATCTACTTCCACGCGGTGCGTGGCTACGACGGCCTGCAGACCGGGCTGGCGCTGCTGGCCTATACCTTGCCCACCCTGTTCGTGCCGCCGCTGGCCGAGCGCCTGTCCCTGCGCTACCAGCCGGGCCTGGTGATTCCCGCGGGCCTGGCCACCATCGGCCTGGGCTTTGTGCTGATGTGGGCCGGCACCGCGCCGGCGCAACCGGCCGCGCTGCTGATCACGGGCTGCGTGGTCGCGGGGCTGGGCCTGGGGCTGACGAATACGCCGGTCTCCAACACCAGCACGGCCGCCGTGCCGGTCGAGCGCGCGGGCATGGCATCGGGGGCCGACATGAGCGCGCGCATGCTGTCGCTGACGCTCAACATCGCCATCATGGGCTTCATCCTGCTGGAAGGCGTGCTGGCCGCCCTGCGCGGCGGCTTCGGCGCTGCGCCGGGCCCGGATGCGGCGGCGCTGCGCGGCGTCGCGGAGAGGATCGCCTCGGGGGACGTCACGGCCATGCTGCCTGCCGGTGCTGTGCCGCGGCAGATGCCCGAGGCCCTGGCGGCCGGCTTCGGCGCGGTCACGGCCTATGGGGCTGCCAGCGCCTTCGTGCTGGCGCTGGCCTGCCTGTGGGTCTTCGCGCCGGGCCGTGCGCCGCGCCCCGTGGCATGCGCGCAGGCCGGTGGCTGCAAGGCCTGAGGCATCAGGAGCGCGGCCTCAGGCCTTGCGCGCACGCCGGCGCCGCCACAGCACGCGCGTGATCCAGCCCAGCGGCAGCACGACCAGCAGCAGCCAGGGCAGCACGGCCGCCGCGAAGGTGATGAGGGCGGCCACGCTCTCGGCCAGCACATCGCCGGCCTCGCGCAGCGCACGGCCGATGGGGCTGTAGCTGCTGCCGCCCTGCACCAGCGTGCGCGTGGGGCTGAACTGGATCTGGATGTGCTGCTTGCTGGTCTGCTGCTCCAGCACCTTGCGCTGGGCGGCCATGGCGTCCAGCTCGGCCTGCGTGTCCGACAGCGTGCGCTGGATCTCCAGCAGGTCGGACATGGTGCGCTTGGTGGTGGTGTCGCGCAGCATCAGGCGCAGGCTGTCGCGGAACTCGGTGCGGTTCCTGATGCGCGCCTCCACGTCGATCACCTCGGCCGTCTTGTCCTCGCTCAAGGTGTTCTGCGACACGATGCTGGCCACGCCGGCCAGCGTGCCCAGCAGCCGGTCCACGTCGGCCGGCGCCACGCGCATCTCCAGCTGGGCGTGGCCGGGCTGCTGGGGCGTCTCGCGCAGCAGCGATGCCGACAGCAACTCGCAGCGCAGCGTGGCGCACTGGTCGCGCACCTGGCCCCAGGCATCGGCCAGCCGGGCCTGCGGCACCTCCACGTTCAGCTCCTGGCGCACGGCCAGGTAGCGCTGCGCCACTTCGTCCTTCGCCGGGGGCGCCGCCGCCGCGTCCTGTGCCTCGACCTGTATCTCGGCCTGTACTGCGGCGCGGCCTTGCTTCATGCTCGCGCCGGACGCCATGGGCGCCGGGGCGGATGCGGGTTCCATGGACGCCGTATCGTGGCGCTGGTTGCAGCCCGCAAGGGCCAGCGTGGCAGCCAGTACCAGCAGGGCCGGCACGGCCATGCGGGAAGACAGGATGGAAAGCCTTGGATGCGTCATGAAGGTCCTCGAAAAAAAAGGGGGCGCTGCGCCGGCTCAGGGCCTGGCGCCGGGGCCGAACATGGTGTCGATGTCCGCCTGCAGCCGCAGGATGTCGGACACCGTGTACAGGCCCACGCCCTTTTGCAGGTGGCCCGGGTCGGGAGGCGTCTCCACGCAGGCCTTGACCAGGGTGAGCTGCCCCGCAGGGTCGGGCAGGAACTTCATGCCCGCCACGGAAAAGCGCGACACGCGCTCGACGCCGTCGTTGTAGCGCCGCCCCCTGGCGCGCGCGCCCGCCAGCTCCGCGATCTGCGGCACATGGTCGAACACCGCGTCGTAGAACTCGACGATGGGGCTCTGGTTGGTGCTGGCGCAGCCATGCACGTACAGGGCGTGGAAGCGCCCGTCCAGCTCCATCGCCACCACGTCGGCCGCGCGGTAGAAGGTCAGGCAGTCCGGCTGGCCCGGTGCGCGCTTGAGCGGCGCGGGCGGCGTGTCCAGGAAATCCTTGCGGATCTGTGCCGACTTGCGAAAGAAATCGTCGCTGAGCGCGACCTCGGCATTGAGCTGGTCGATGGCCGTGCGCGCGGCGGCACTCAGGTGCGCATCGGCGATGCCGTTCCTGTGCAGCACGATGGCCAGGGCCAGCGCGGCCTTGTGGCGGTACAGCGCCGAGGCCTTGGCGTCATCGGCCTGCAGCACGCAGTTCCAGCGCCGCAGCAGGGCGGGCAGCACATGGGCGCCATAGTCCGCCGCGATGGCGGCATCGTGCCGGCCCAGCGCGTAGGCGCGCGACAGCGTGCGCGCCACATCCTCTTCGAGGGTCTGCACGAGGACGTCGGCGGCAAGCTTGTCCAGCGCCTGGGTGTGTGTCATGGCCATGGTGGTCGTTCCGGAGAGGGCATGGGCTGCAACTTCAGCGCGGCGCCAGGCCGGGAGCATCGTCCCGGCCTGCGGCGGGCACGCAGCGAACGCCGGCCAGTGTGCCCTATGCGGCGGCCGGGCCCAAGCGCGGGGCGCGGCGAGTCTGTATCGAACCGCTACCGGATTTGTCGCGGGTTTGACGTCCTGCCGTCACATGGGGCGGCAAGACTGGTCATCTGCATTTCATCTCGCGGGGCCGTGGACGGCCCCAAGGAGGCCGGCAATGTTCTGGGACAGAAAGCTGCGGCGCTGGGCCGAGGCCGTGCGCGCACGCGCCGACCTGCCCGCGCGCCTGGTGCTGTGGAATGGCGAGCAGTTCGACTTCGGCCGCTTCGAGCAGCCGCGCGTCACGTTGACCGTGCGCAGCGCGGCGGCCCTGCCGCTGCTGCTGGACCCCAGCCTGGACCACCTGGGCCAGGCCTATGTGAAGGGTCAGATCGACATCGACGGGCCGCTACCCGACATCATCGAGTTCTGCTACGCGCTGGTGCGCGGCATGTCCAGGACCCAGGGTGCGGGCCGGGCGCCCGGGCGGCTGGCACTTGCGGCACGTGCTGCGCGGCGCTTTCGCCACAGCCGCGCCACGGACCGCGAGTCCGTCCAGTACCACTACGACGTCTCCGACGACTTCTATCGGCTGTGGCTGGACGCGGACATGGTCTATTCCTGCGCCTACTTCGAGCAGGGCGACGAGGACCTGGCCACCGCCCAGCGCAAGAAGCTGGACCACATCCTCACCAAGATCCGCCTGCAGCCCGGCCAGCGCCTGCTGGACATAGGCTGCGGCTGGGGCGCGCTGGTGCTGCGTGCGGCCGAGCGCTTCGGCGCGCAGTGCGTGGGTGTGACGCTGTCGCGCAACCAGTTCGAATGGGCCACCGAGCGCGTGCGTGCAGCAGGCCTGGCCGACCGCATCGAGATCCGCCTGCAGGACTACCGCGACGTGCAGGGGCGCTTTGACCGCATCACCAGCGTCGGCATGTTCGAGCATGTGGGCCGCCGCAACCTGCCCATGTACTTTGCGCACATGCGCGAGCTGCTGGCCGATGACGGGCTGGCGCTGAACCACGGCATCACCTCCACCGATGCGGACGTGGGCGCCACGGCCCTGGGCGGCGGTGCGTTCATTGACCGCTATGTGTTTCCTGATGGCGAACTGCCGCACCTGAGCCTGGCGCTGGAGTGCATGCAGCGTGGGGGGCTGGAGGTGCTGGATGTTGAGGGGTTGCGGCGGCATTACGTGCGCACGTTGCAGTTGTGGCTGGAGCGGTTTGAGGCAAATGCGGTGCAGATACGGGGGCTGGTGGAGGAGGAGAAGTTTCGGATTTGGAGGGTGTATTTGGCGGGGTGTGCTTATGCGTTTGAGCATGATGATGTGTCTATCTTTCAGGTTGTTTGTCGGAGGGCGGGGCAGGGGGCTGCTTCGTTGCCGTGGTCGCGGAGGTATATGTACGAGCGGGAGCTGTCCTGATGTCTTGGGACACGGGCGGTGTGTAGCTTGTTCTTGACCCTGCCGGGTGGTGGTTTTTCGAGGCCGGGTCTCGGCCCGGCGGCCGACCCGCTTTCTTGTCTCGCCAAGAAACCGGGCCAAAGAAGGCGACCCGGATGCCCGCGACCCTCCGCTTCGCTGCGGGCAACCTGCGTCGTGGCGCTTGCGGGGTTTGCCGCAGAACTCGCTGCGCGCTTCGCGCTCCGCTCAGACAACTGCGGCAAGTCAGATCACGAAGCAAGCCTGTCCTTCGGCAGGCTTGCAACCCCGCAAGCGCCACGACGCAGGCGCGGGCATACGGGAAGGGGGAGCGGAGGCGGGGGCAGTGGCAGGCAGTTTTTGGGCGCGATTGTTCTTGTTTTCTGGATGATCCATCTCGGCTGGGCCGGTTTATCGCGAGGGGCGGGCTGCCTAAGCTGGGTGCTTCATCCAAGCAACAAGGAGCGTTTCCATGGCAGACCATTCCATTCGCGGCAAGGTGGCGTTGATTGCAGGCGGCGCCAAGAATCTGGGCGGGCTGATTGCGCGCGATCTGGCGGGGCACGGGGCCAGGGCCGTGGCCGTGCACTACAACAGCGAGGCCTCCCGGGCGGACGCGGATGCCACGGTGGCGGCGGTGCGTGCGCTCGGGGCCGAGGCCGTGGCGCTGCAGGGCGACCTGACGCGTGCCGGGGCGGTGGAGCAGCTGTTCGCCGATGCCGTGGCCGCCGTGGGCCGGCCGGACATTGCCATCAACACCGTGGGCAAGGTGCTCAAGAAGCCGCTGATGGAGATCACCGAGGCGGAGTACGACGAGATGGCGGCCGTCAACGGCAAGTCGGCGTTTTTCTTCCTCAAGGAGGCGGGGCGCCATGTCAACGACCACGGCAAGGTCGTGACCCTGGTGACCTCGCTGCTGGGCGCGTTCACGCCGTTCTATTCCTCCTACGCGGGCACCAAGGCGCCGGTGGAGCATTTCACGCGGGCGGCGGCCAAGGAGTTCGGGGCGCGGGGCATTTCGGTCACGGCCGTGGGGCCGGGGCCTATGGACACGCCGTTCTTCTACGGCCAGGAAGGCGCGGACGCCGTGGCCTATCACAAGAGCGCGGCGGCGCTGTCGCCGTTCTCGCCCTCGGGGCTGACGCATATCGAAGACGTAGTGCCCTTCATCCGCCACCTGGTCAGCGACGGCTGGTGGATCACCGGGCAGACCATCCTGATCAACGGCGGCTACACCACC
Organism: Delftia tsuruhatensis; assembly: GCF_903815225.1. NCBI lineage: Bacteria > Pseudomonadati > Pseudomonadota > Betaproteobacteria > Burkholderiales > Comamonadaceae > Delftia > Delftia tsuruhatensis. The sequence goes on along the minus strand of NZ_LR813084.1, from coordinate 4,480,387 downwards.
AAGTAGGCCAAGTAAACGCATTGCCCCCCGGCTATGCTGCGTCCCATGGACCGACTCGACCGATACCGGATCTTCATGCAGGTGGCCGAGATGGGCAGCTTCATCAAGGCCGCCCATGCGCTGGACCTGCCCCGCGCCACGGTGTCTGCCGCCGTGCAGCAGCTGGAGGAGCAGGTGGGCGCAAGGCTGCTGCACCGCACCACGCGCCAGGTCAGCCTCACGGCCGATGGCGCCCAGTTGCTGGAGCGTGTGCGCCCGCTGCTGTCGGAGGCCGAGGACGTGGAGCAGATGTTCCAGGCCCGCACGCGCCAAGCTTCTGGCCGGCTGCATGTGGACGTGCCCAGCCGCATCGCGCGCCGCCTGCTGGCGCCCGCTCTGCCGACCCTGATGCGCCGCCACCCGGGGCTGCAACTGGTGCTGGGCTCGTCAGACCGCGCCATCGACCTGGTGCAGGAAGGCGTGGACTGCGCCGTGCGCGTGGGCACCTTGCATGACAGCAGCCTGGTCGTGCGCCCGCTGGGCTGCATTGCCCTCATCAACTGCGCCAGCCCCGCTTACCTGCGCGAGCATGGCCTGCCCGATCAACCGCAGGACCTGCTGCACGGCCACTGGAGCGTGGGCTATGCCTCGCCGCGCACGGGGCGGGAACTGCCGTGGGAATGGAGTGGGGCGAGCAATGTGGGTGGGGTGGATGGGATGGATGGGCCGCAGACCCTGGCCGTGCCCAGCCGCGTGGTCACCAACAATGCAGAAAGCTATATCGCCTGCTGCCGCGCAGGCCTGGGGCTGATCCAGATCCCGCGCTATGACGTGCAGCACCTGCTGGACACAGGCGAGCTGGTGGAAGTGCTGCCCGCCCACCGCGCAGCGCCCATGCCCGTGGCGCTGCTGTACCCGCACCGCCGCCAGCGCTCGCGCCGGCTGGCGGTTTTTATCGAGTGGTTCGAGGCGCTGATGCGGCCGAACCTGGAGCCGTAGGCGCAGCCCCGGCCGCCCCAGTCACCGCAGCCGCCCCGGCCGCAGGGTGGGGCTGGGCCCCATCGTCGTCATGAATGGGCCGGTAGCCCGGCCCGAACGACACATCGCCCAGCCGCCAGCCCTCGCGCCGGCGGAAGGCGCCCCAGAACCGCTTGAGCGTATGCCACTGCATGGCCACCAGCCCGCGCTCGTTGTCGGCATCCACCTCGGGGTCGCTCACGCCCGTGGGGCGCACGGGCTCATCGGTGTACAGCGCCGTGCCAAACAGCATGTCCCACCAGGGCAGCACCTGCCCAAAATTGCAGTTGTGGCGCGTGGGCCGCTCGGGGTCGCGCAGCATGTGGTGGTGGCGGTGGAACAGCGGGCCCACCAGCACGCGCTCACCCACGCGGCCCAGCCAGCCCAGGCGCAGCCGCACATTGGCGTGCGAGAAGTTCTGCACCAGCTCGCTCAGCAGCCCCAGCAGCGCAAATTCGGAAGGCTCCACCCCCATCGCCAGCCCCACCGTGGCCAGGATGAAGGACTGCAGCATGCCGTCCAGGTAATGGCTGCGGTCATTGCTCCAGCAGCTCATCTGGCGCTGGCTGTGGTGCATGCTGTGCATGGCCCACCACCAGGGAATCACATGCTGGGCGCGGTGCATCCAGTAATACACCAGGTCGTAGACCACGTAGTACACCAGGAACAGCGCCACCGGATGGTCCGCAAACCACGGCACCCAATGCTTGAGCCCCGTGGCCTCCTCGGCCGCCGGCCCGCCGCCCAGCATGCTGGCAAACGGCATCAGCACCAGAAAACTGAACAGCGGAAACAGCCCCAGCAGCATCAGCAGCGTGTAGTTGCGGTCCACCGTGGTCAGCCGCCGGTCGCTCCAGCGCTCGGCCGGAAACAGACTCTCCAGCGGCCGCATCACGCCCGCGATCAGGAACAGCTGCAGCGCGGCAATCAGCACCGCCTCGGCAATCTCGCGCGGATCGCCGGCCGCCTGGGCGATGTCCAGCCAGTGGACGGTGGGGGTTACGGCGTGGGTGGCGAGCCAGGTGATGGCTGCCTGCCACAGCTCGGTGGGTGGGGTCATGGGTTGTGCCTGCCTGCAAAAAGCCTTGGGGAGGGCTGGGGGTTGCGGGCGGGATTATGGGCAGGGTTTGTGCAGAAAGTGTGTGGGGTGCGCGGGTGTAGAAGGAGGTTGAATTGTGTTGTGAGCAGGCTTTGGTGGCGCAGGTTATTGCCCAACCCGTGCACGTACCAACTGAACGAATTCCGTGAGCAGTCCGCTAACTTGGCGCAACTCCAGCGTGCGCGTTTCTGCGTCAGTGATGTCATGGAATTGGACGTAGCGCCCAGGCCCGTCCTTGAGGTAGCCAGCCGTGTGTGGGTCGGTGCAGAACTTCTCTTCCAGTGTCGCGAGCGCCAGTTGAAGCGGCTCCGCATACTCCCCGGCTGTGAGCCTTGCGGCGTACTGCTCGGCAATCGATGCTGGCGCGCCCTCGTAGTTGCGCAGAACGTGCACCAGGTCGGCGACGTCCTTGGACTCGTGCCGATACCTCATCGCCAGCGCCTTCAATGCCACGAAGGCGGCGGCGTCGGCATGGCGGATGGTCTCCGTCGAGATGCCCGCTCCATCAGGTCTTTCGAAGCGCAGGGTGTGGGCCACAAACCAGTCCTTGACCATCCCCGCATGAGGAATCCTGCACGCAGAGATTTCCTCGCCATCCAGCGGTACGAGCCCCTTTTCGTTCGGGTTGTCGGAGTTCACCAGGAACTCGACAACGACCGGCACACCATGGACCACCAGTTGCCATTGCCAACTGCTCGCCTTGCCGTCCTTTACCAGCCGCTGGAAGCCCGCCCTCTTCAATTGATCTCGCAGCGAACTGTAGTCTTCGCCCGCCAGCAGCACCTGTACATCGAGCACGATGTCCACATCGGTCGTGCCTATGTGAGCGGGTTCAACCGGCGCCAGATAGCGCGGCACCAGACCGCCAATCAAGCGCAGACTGTCCTTGAAACCCCCGAAGGCCTCGAAGAGCAGGCCGAGCGCGATTTCACACGCGATGGTGACTTCGTTGCTGTAGAGCGCCGCCTTGTCGTACTTTTCAGCCACTGGCCATCTCCCCCAATTTCAGCGCCCGGCGCCGAAACTCTGCCGCGAGTTCCTTGTTCCTGCCGACGCCGTTCAACAGGTCCAGATAGACCACGAACGGGCTTGCAAAGCGAGAGCCCGGTCGTTCCGGATGCGTGTCGCCGAACATCAGCGATGCGCCAGTCCTTTCGATGAAGGTTACGTTCGAGCCCTTCTCTGCGGGCTCCAGCTTCAAGTCGGCAGCCCACTGCTTGCTGACGCCGCCCGGTGGCACGATGAGGGTCACGCGATCCACGGCGGTCAGATGTGGAACGACTGCATTGGCCGCACCGGCGCCCGTCATCAGCCAACCGTCCAGCCCACCCAGCCGCTCCAGCATGTCGTCCACGATTCCTTCCGGAGTTCGAACATAGGCGTACCAACGCGTGCTCGTTTCCTTGGGCAACCTTTGTTTCCAGACCTGGGCCCAGGCATCGAGCAGCAACTCCGGGCGGCTGAGTCTGCGCCTCAGATTCGGCCCGGCACCCGTGGCATCGACCCAGGCTTGCCGTTCGAGCTCCTGCAGGGTTGTCGAAACCGTAAATGGTGAGGTAGCCGCCATGTCCGCGAGTTCAGCGCCAGACACCCACGCCTCGTCTCCCTCGCGTCGCCAGTGCTCAAGCAGCGCATGCACCACCTGCTCCCGCGCACCACTGAACACGCTTCGGATTTTCCGCTGCTCGGCAGGCTCCCGGCTTTCGCGCTGGATGTCGATGTGCCTCTGACCATGCCGGTAGTAAAGCGTCCCCGAGGACACCTCGTAGAAGTTGACGTGCCCCTCGCGCAGCAGCTTTTGGGTGGCACTGCTCAAGTGGTTGGCGACCACAATGGGCACTTCGTCGGTTCCCGCCAGGTACTTGGCACGCGCAGCAAACCTCTGCGTCAGCACTTGGGCATCGCGCGGGTAAGCGCTGTCCAGGGCTTCTATGCCCAGTGCCGTGGCCTTCTTTTCACTGCCAAGGTGCGCATGCACCAGGAAATCGAGTCTTAGCCGTTGCCCCTCCGCTTCAAACGGTTCTTCCTCCTTGCAGTCGACAACGCTCAGCCCCGCAACTTCGTCAAGGGCGTTGAGAAACAGTTGAACGCGGGCATCGGATACCTTTGGCATGGATGCGATATTAGCTGTACAGCAAATCTATGTAAAACAGCTAAGTTATGAATCCTTCAAATATTTGCTGTTCAGCAAATATTGCATAAATAGCAAATATGTAGCCGTTGGTGCCGCCGAGGCGACTACCTGCTCAACGCGAGCCGCGCCCATGCAGCTGACCCTGCGTTTCCCTGCCTCGCCGCCCTTGCGCCTGCATAGCTCCCCGGCAACAGCGTGTAGCTGCGGTTCACCGTGGTCAGCCGTCGGTCGCTCCAGCGCTCGGCCGGAAACAGGCTCTCCAGCGGTCGCATCACGCCTGCGATCAGCAAGAACTGCAGCCCGGCAATCAACACCGACTCGGCAATCTCGCGCGGAACGTCGGCCGCCTGGGCGATGTCCAGCCAGTGGACGGTGGGGGTTACGGCATGGGTGACGAGCCAGGTGATGGCTGCCTGTCATAGCTCGGTCGGTGGGGTCGTGGGTTGTGCCTGCCTGCGAAAAGCCTTGGGGAGGGCTGGGCGGAAATCCACCCCGAAGCCCGTGCAATACTCGCCCTCGTAGGGTTGAAACCCCAAGCCCTCGTTCGTAACACATGACCCAAGAAACCAACAACCTCGCCGCCGACCTGTGGGCGCTGGCCGACCTGCTGCGCGGCGATTTCAAGCAGAGCCAATATGGCCGCGTCATCCTGCCCTTTGCGCTGCTGCGCCGCCTGGAGTGTGTGCTGGAGGGCAGCAAGCCAGCTGTGCTGGCCGAAGCCGCCAAGGTCGAGAAAATGGCCATTGCCGAAGAGGCCAGAGAAAAGCTGCTCCGGCGTGCCACCGGTGGCCTGTCTTTCTTCAATACCTCGCCCATGGACCTCAGCACCCTGGGCGAGTCGGGCATCAAAGCCAATCTGGAACGCTACATCCAGTGCTTCTCCAAAGACGCCCGCGAGATTTTTGACCACTTCAAGTTCGCTGAATTCATTGGTTTGCTCAACGATGCCAACCTGCTCTACAAGGTCGTGCAAAAAGTCCGCACCATGGACCTGCACCCCAAGGTCGTTTCCAACCACGACATGGGTCTGGTGTTTGAAGAGCTGATCCGCAAGTTTGCCGAAAGCTCCAACGAGACGGCAGGCGAGCACTTCACCCCGCGTGACATCGTGCGCCTCACCACCTCGCTGGTATTCATGGAAGACGATGAAGCCCTCACCAAGCCCGGCATCATCCGCACCATTTACGACCCCACAGCGGGCACGGGCGGCTTTCTCTCGGCAGGCATGGAATATGTGCACGAGCTGAACCCCCAGGCCGTGATGCGCGCCTTTGGCCAGGAGCTCAACCCAGAGAGCTATGCCATCTGCAAGGCCGACATGCTCATCAAGGGGCAAGAGGTCGACAACATCAAGCTCGGCAACACGCTGTCCAACGACCACCTCTACGCCAGCAAGTTTGACTACATGCTCTCCAACCCACCCTTTGGCGTGGACTGGAAAAAGATCGAAGGCGACATTACCGACGAACACACCCTCAAAGGCTTTGACGGCCGCTTTGGCCCCGGCCTGCCGCGTGTGTCGGATGGCTCGCTGCTGTTTTTGCTGCATCTCATCAGCAAGCTGCGCGATGTGAAGGACGGCGGCTCACGCATCGGCATCATCCTCAATGGCTCGCCGCTCTTCACTGGTGGCGCAGGCTCGGGCGAATCGGAAATCCGCCGCCATATTCTGGAAAGCGACCTGCTCGAAGCCATCGTCGCCCTGCCCACCGACATGTTCTACAACACCGGCATTGCCACCTATGTGTGGGTGCTGTCGAACAAAAAGCGTGCTGAGCGCAAAGGCAAGGTGCAGCTTATCAATGGCACCAACCTCTGCGGCAAGATGCGAAAATCGCTGGGTAGCAAGCGCAATGTGATGGATGAGGCCGACATTGCCACCATCACCCGTTGCTTTGGCCAATTTGAGGTGGTCAAAGCGCAGGCGCTCAACAAACCGGCGGAAGCCAAAAGCAACCGGGGCCGCCAAGCCGCCAACCCCAAGCCTGAAGGCGTCAAAACCTTTGCCAGCAAAATTTTTTCCACGCACGAGTTTGGCTACCGCCGCATCACCATCGAGCGGCCCCTGCGCCTGTCGTGGCAGTTCAGCGATGAACGCATTGCCAGCCTGCGCTTTGAGTCTGGCGCGCTGAATGCAGCCATGCAGTGGGTCTACGCCGAGTACGGCCAGCTCTACTGGCAAGACGCTGTCGATTGCGACCTCTACGGCCAGCTGGACGACTACACCGAAGAAATACGCGCCCACCTCAAGCGCCACTTTGCCGACCTCAAGGAAAAGCAGATCAAAGACCTGCTCGACACCAAAACCTGGCTGGCGCAAAAGGCCGTGCTGCTCAAAGCCCGCGCCCTGCAAAGTGAAATCGGCAGCGCCCAGCACGACGACTTCAATGCCTATGACGAAGCCATCAAGGCCGCGAGCAAGCGGGCCGGCATCACGCTCGACGCCAAAGAGAAAAAGCAAATCGCCGATGCCGTGAGCTGGAAGAACCCCGCCGCTGAAAAAGTGGTCAAGAAGGTGCACAAAGGTAAGGCCAACCCACTGTATGGCCTGTTTGCCGTGAACCAGGAAGTCATTGAATACCAGGCTGATGGAGAGCTGCGCGACTTTGAAAACGTGGCCCTGGACCCCAGCCGCACGGTGAGCGCCAGCGTGGAGGCCTACTTCATCGCCGAAGTGCAGCCCCATGTGCCCGATGCGTGGATGGACGCCAGCAAGCGCGACGCCAAGGATGGCGAGATTGGCATCGTCGGCTACGAAATTCCGTTCAACCGCCACTTCTACCAGTACCAGCCGCCACGCCCGCTGGAAGCCATTGATGCCGATCTGGATGCCGTGAGCGCCGAGATCATGGCCCTGCTGCACGAGGTGCATTCGTGAATCGGTACAAGGCTTATCCGGAGTACAAGGATTCCGGGCTTCAATGGTTAGGTCATATTCCTACACATTGGGATCTTGTACAGAGCCGTCGCCTTTTTGCTCAGCGCAAAGAAAGAGCGCGACAAGGCGATGAACAACTAACTGCATCTCAGAAATACGGCGTTATCTACCAAAAGCTTTTTATGGAGCTTGAAGGACAAAGCGTTGTTCAAGTTTTTACTGGTACTGACATCCTCAAGCATGTTGAGAAAAACGATTTTGTAATAAGTATGCGTAGCTTTCAGGGTGGGCTAGAGCTGTGCAGCTATCCAGGCTGTGTCAGTTCCGCTTACGTTGGATTAATTCCAATCAAGCACGTACGCCCTGAGTTTTTTAAGTACCTATTTAAATGTTCCCCATACATCCAGGCTTTACAAAGTACATCAAACTTAGTTCGTGACGGCCAGGCACTTAGATTCGAGAATTTTTCACAAGTGCATTTGCCTTGCGTTCCAGATGACGACCAAAAGAAAATCGCCGCTTTCCTCGACCACGAAACGGCGAAGATTGATGCCTTGATCGAGAGGCAGCAGCGGCTGGTTGAGTTGCTTAAGGAAAAGCGCCAAGCCGTTATCAGCCACGCCGTCACCAAAGGTCTCAACCCCAATGCCCCGATGAAAGATTCTGGCGTGGAGTGGCTAGGCGAAGTACCCGCGCATTGGGTTGTTAAAAAATTCAGTCATTGCACTATTGTCAAAAGTGGTCAAGTCGATCCGACCAGGCTTCCATACAGCGGGTTCACATTAATCGCGCCAAATCACATCGAAAGTGGAACGGGGAAAATTATTGGCCTCGAAATTGCAGAAGATCAAGGTGCTGATAGTGGAAAGTATTTGTGTAGCGAGGGAGAGGTTATTTATTCAAAGATTCGCCCAAATTTGGCAAAAGTGTGTCTATCGCCAAGCAATGAAACTATTTGCAGCGCTGATATGTATCCGATCAGTGGAATAAATGGGCTTTCTAATAAATTTCTATATTGGAGCTTGCTCTCAAACTGGTTTACAAGCTTTGTCACACTCGAATCTGATCGTGTCGCAATGCCAAAAATCAACAGGGAAAAATTGGCAGAAATTTTGCTGCCTATCCCTCCAGAGAATGAGCAAGCGGAAATTGCCGTTTGGCTCATAAATAAGACTGATATTGTTGATTCCTTGCTGGAAAAAGCAAGAAATGGCATTGAATTGCTTCAAGAGCGCCGCACTGCCCTCATTTCCGCCGCCGTTACCGGCAAGATCGACGTGCGCGACTGGCAAGCCGCTGCCTGACTGTCTTCACCCGCAAAGCCAAACCTTCCTTGACCATGAGCGACCAAGCCACTGAACGCATCTTTCAAGACGACATCATTCGCCAGTTGCTGGCAAATGGCTGGTTGCTAGGCTCGCCGGAAAAGTACAACCGCGAACTGGCCTTGTACCCCGAGGATGCGCTGGGCTTTGTGCAAGAGACGCAAGACACGCAGTGGCAAAGGTTTTGCGCCAACCACCCTAAGGATGCGGAGCAGAAGTTCTTGCAACTGATCGCTGCGCAACTGGGCAAAGGCGACCCGAATGCCACGCACAAAGACAGCCGCACCTTTGGCACGCTGGGGGTGCTGCGCCACGAGCTGCGCGACCGCAATGCGCGCCTGTCGCTGTGCCAGTTCAAGCCCGAGCACGACCTGAACCCGGACACGCTGGCCCGCTACGCCAAAAACCGCCTGCGCGTGGTGCCGGAGCTGGTGTACAGCCCGTGGTGTACCGATGCCTGTTTAGCGGAGACAGGCGCCAAGGCCAAGGCGTGGCGCATTGACCTGGTGCTGTTTGTCAACGGCGTGCCGGTGGCCACGCTGGAACTGAAAAGCGAGTTCAAGCAGGCGGTGGACCGGGCAGTGCGGCAGTACAAAACCACACGCCTGCCGGTGGACCCGGTGGCCAAGAAGCCGGAGCCGCTGCTGACATTTAAGCGCGGTGCGCTGGTGCACTTTGCGGTGAGCCAGTACGAGGTGCACATGGCCACGCGGTTGGAGGGCGAGGAAACGTACTTTTTGCCCTTTAACAAAGGCACGGCAGACGGCGGCGCGGGCAACGATGTGCCAGACGACATCCACCGTTATGCCACCGATTACCTGTGGAACGAGGTGCTGCTGCCGCACAACCTGCTCAACATCCTGGCCCGCTTTGTGCACTTGCAAATTGAGGACAAGGAAGACTGGGAAGGCCGCAAGTACAAGAAGGAAAGCCTGATCTTCCCCCGCTACCACCAGTGGGACGTGGTGGGCAAGCTGCTGGCGGCGGCGCACAGCGAGGGGCCGGGGCAGAAGTATTTGATTCAGCACAGCGCGGGCTCGGGCAAGTCGAACTCGATTGCCTGGGTGGCGCACCAGCTCTCGTCGCTGTACAAGGCCGAGGGCAAAAAGCAGTTTGACTCGGTGATTGTGGTGACGGACCGCACGGTGCTCGATGCGCAGTTGCAAGACACGATCTACCAGTTTGAGCACACCGATGGCGTGGTGGGGCGCATCAACAACAAAGAGGGCGATGGCTCCAAGTCTGAGAAGCTAGCCGCGGCTTTGGAGTCTGCCCAGCCCATCATCATCGTCACCATCCAGACCTTTCCGTTTGTATTGAAGGCGATTGAAAACAGCGTGAGCCTGAAACAGCGCTGCTACGCCATCATTGCCGACGAGGCGCATTCGTCGCAAAGCGGCTCCACGGCGCGGCAGCTCAAAGAGGTGCTGATGAAGGAAGCCAGTGAAGCGGGAGATGAGGCTGCCGAACTGGATAGCAACGACATCATTGCCGCCACGGTGGCGTCGCGCCCCGCATCGGGCAACCTGAGCTACTTTGCTTTTACCGCCACGCCCAAGGCCAAGACGCTGGAGCTGTTTGGCCGCGTGCCGCGCCCGGACGAGGTGCCTTCCGCCACCAACAAGCCAGCGGCGTTCCACGTGTACAGCATGCGGCAGGCGATTGAGGAGGGCTTCATCCTCGACGTGTTGAAGAACTACACCAACTACAAGGTGGCTTACAAGCTGGCTCTGAAGGTGCAGGATGCTGATGCCGAGGTGGAAAGCAAGCGCGCCAAGGTGAAGCTGAACCAATGGGTACGCCTTCATGACCACAACATTGCCCAAAAGGTGATGGTGATCGTGGAGCACTTCAAAGACAACGTGATGGGCTTGCTGGGCGGGCAGGCCAAGGCCATGGTGGTGACCAGCTCGCGCAAGGAGGCGGTGCGCTACAAGCAGTGTTTCGATAAGTACATAACGGAGAAGGGCTACCAGAAGATTCACGCCATGGTGGCGTTTTCGGGTGAGGTGGAGTTCACCGACAAAGACCCGGCTGCGGCGGGCCAGATCGGCGAGAAGTTCACCGAGACGAATATGAACCCGAACCTCAAGGGCCGCGACATGCGCAAGGCTTTCGATTCGGACGACTACCAGGTGATGATCGTCGCCAACAAGTTCCAGACCGGCTTTGATCAGCCCAAGCTGTGTGCCATGTATGTGGACAAAAAGCTGGTCGGGGTGGAGTGCGTGCAGACGCTGTCGCGCCTGAACCGCACCTACCCGAACAAGGCCGAGACAGGCACCTATGTGCTCGACTTCTTCAACGAGCCGGATGAAATCCTTGCGGCGTTTCAGCCCTACTACCAAACGGCGGAGCTGCTGGATGTGTCGGACCCGAACCTGATCTTTGCGCTGCAGGACAAGCTGCGGGCAGGGGGCATTTTTACGTGGCAGGAGGTGGAGCAGTTCTGCGCGGCGTTTTATGTGAAGAACAGGAGCAACGCGGCCATTGCCAACATTTGCAAGCCGGCGGTGCAACGCTGGCAGCTGCGCTACAAATCAGCGGTGGAGGCGTTCAAGAGCGCCAAGGACATGTTTGAACGCACCCAAAAGACGGGCGATGCCGTGCTGATTGCGAACGCCGAGAAAAGCCTGAAGGAATGCCAAAAGGAAAAAGACGCGCTCGAAATTTTCAAGAAGGATTTGGGCACGTTTGTGCGCTTTTACGAGTTCATGTCGCAGATCGTGGATTACGACGACACCGACTTGGAAAAGCTGAGCCTGTACGCGCGCAGCCTGCGACCCATGCTGCGCGAAACCTTGCTGAGCGAAGACGACATTGACCTGGGCAACGTGGTGCTGAGCCACTACCGCGTAGCCAAGATTCGCCAGCAGGATCTGGTGCTGAAAGAAAACAGCGCAGAGTACAAGCTGGTGCCCGGCGAAGGCCTGGGCACGGCCAAGCCGCAGGACAAGAAGGAAGAGTTTCTATCGCAGATCATCCACCGCCTGAACGAGGTGTTTGTGACCGACCAGCTCACCGACAAGGACATGGTGAACTACGCCTATACGATCCGCGACAAGGTGGGCGAGAACATCAAGGTGATGAAGCAGATCGAGAACAACTCGCCCGAACAGGCCATGCTGGGCGACTTCTCCAAGGCGATAGACGATGCCATCATGGACAGCAGTGAAGCCCATCAGAACCAGATGATGCAGTTGCTGGCCGATCCGAGCAAGGCAGCCAACTTTGCGCGAATAGTATTTGATCTGCTGGTGCAGGGTAATCCCCCCAATATCCAACGTTCCGAGAAGTAGATTGGTTACGCGGGAGGTCTAATCGCTGATTTGGGGTAGTGCCCAAGGTTATGTGAGGGCGGTCGTGATGTGTTTTCACCTTGGAAGTGACTTCGAGCTTCGGGCAAATCACTGAATTTCTGTTTCCGCAGGCTGGGCCTCCGCCCCTAACTCTTCCTAGCCCTCCCCATCACCTCAGCCGTACTACACCCCAGCCCCCGCGCAATCCTTGAACACGATAGTCGAGGTCGGCATGTGCTCGCCACGCTCCACCTGGTCCGTGTACGAGCGCTCGATATCGGCGAGGTTGGTTGATGACGGCTGGCTTTTGAAGCCTGCGCTGATCGTTTGCACCCCCGGCCATGAGTTAAAGAAAACGTGGCCCAGCGCACCTTGCGAACCAAGAATTGTGAGCCATGACTCACGCACACCCAGGTTCATTTGAGCAACGAACCTCCGCCACCACTCCCCAACCCAACCTCGAAGACCTAGCCATAGACGCCGTCCTGCACCTTGGCGCTGCCCTGGACGTCCTTGACCTGCACGCCCGTCACAACATCACAGCCATCAACTGCGTGTGCCGCGACCTGCTGCGCATCTACTACGCCAAGGCCGATCAGGCGCAGTCGCTTGAGCCGCAGGACAAGGAACTGCTGGGCCTGCTGTACGACACGGCGGTGAACCTGGGCTATGCCATTGAGGTGGTGGACCATCTGAATGGCGATGAGGCTGACGACCCCATCCTCTATGCCGTGAGCTATCTGCTCAAGGCGGCCAAGCGGTTTGCGGATGAGGGCGTTGCTGCGGCGCTTGCCGTGAAGGGGTAGGGCGCAGGGCTGCCGCCTGCGTTGCGGGGGCCGGGCTTCAGGGGCAGGGTTTGAGGTGCGCTGCCGTGGTCTGTTCGGTGAGAGGGTCTTCGGCCAGGGCCTGCAGCAGCGCGTCCAGCAGGCCGGGAAAGCGTGCGTCCAGGTCTTCGCGGCGCAGGGAGAGCAGGTTCTCGCGACCGTCCGGGCGCTGCCAGATCACGCCGCTGTCACGCAGCACGCGCCAGTGGTGGGTCATGGTGGATTTGGATTGGCCCTGCAAGAGCGAGCCGCAGGCGCGCTCATGGCCTGCGGCCAGCGCGCGCACCACGGCCAGGCGCAGGGGGTTGCCCAGGGCGTTGAGCAGGTTTTCCAGGCGTATCTGTTCGCGGTCGGGGTGGTTGGCAAGCATGAATCGTCCTCAGGACTTGTGCAAACAGGTGGCAGCTAAGCGCTGCGCCCTGTGGCAAAACGCTGGGGGCGTTCCTTCTTGCGCAAGTCGTAATCCTCTCGATGGGGCGCCACTGTGCCATGGAAGCAATGCCGCACGTCGCTGATGCGGCGTGGCGCGGGCAGTTATCTGGCAGACAGGGGCATGGCGTGGTGAAAACATGAATCGTTCTGCAAGAAGTTGCGGAAGATAGTACGATTGTCTTCGTACATTCCAATTGTCATCAACCCTCATTCAACCCCCGCGAGAATCCGACCCTTCGGCAGATCACGCACCTACGCTTTTGCAGCACTCAGGAGTCCTTTCATGGCCCGCCATACCCCCATAGAACGCTATCGCAACATTGGTATCTCCGCGCACATTGATGCCGGCAAGACCACCACGACCGAGCGCATCCTGTTCTACACCGGGGTGAGCCACAAGCTGGGCGAGGTGCATGAAGGCGCGGCCATCATGGACTGGATGGAGCAGGAGCAGGAGCGCGGCATCACCATCACCTCGGCGGCCACCACCTGCTTTTGGAAGGGCATGGACGGCCGCTTTGACCAGCACCGCATCAACATCATCGATACCCCTGGCCACGTGGACTTCACGATTGAAGTGGAGCGTTCCATGCGCGTGCTCGACGGCGCCGTGATGGTCTATGACGCCGTGGGCGGCGTGCAGCCGCAGTCCGAAACGGTCTGGCGCCAGGCCAACAAGTACAAGGTGCCGCGCCTGGCCTTCGTCAACAAGATGGACCGCACGGGCGCGGATTTTCTGCGCGTGCGGCAGATGATGGTGGACCGCCTCAAGGCCAACCCCGTGCCCATCGTGCTGCCCATTGGCGCGGAGCAGCAGTTCACCGGCGTGGTGGACCTGCTCAAGATGAAGGCCATCATCTGGGACGAGGCCACGCAGGGCATGAAGTTCGAGTACCAGGACATTCCCGCCGCCATGCTGGCGGACGCCAAAAAGTGGCGCGAGTCCATGGTGGAGGCGGCTGCCGAGGCCAGCGAAGACCTGATGAACCGCTACCTGGAAGAGGGCGACCTGCCCGAGGCCGACATCCTGCGCGGCCTGCGCCTGCGCACCATTGCGGGCGAGATCCAGCCCATGCTGTGCGGCTCGGCCTTCAAGAACAAGGGTGTGCAGCGCCTGCTGGACGCCGTGGTCGAGCTCATGCCTTCCCCGCTGGAAGTGCCGCCCGTTGAGGGCCATGCGGAAGACGGCTCCATCATCGTGCGCCATGCCGATGACAGCGAAAAGTTCTCTGCCCTGGCCTTCAAGCTGATGACCGACCCCTTCGTGGGCCAGCTCACCTTTGTGCGCGTCTACTCGGGCGTGCTCAACAAGGGCGACAGCGTGCTCAACTCCGTCAAGGACAAGAAGGAGCGCATCGGCCGCATCGTGCAGATGCATGCCAATGAACGCCTGGAGGTCGATGAAATCCATGCCGGCGACATTGCCGCCTGCGTGGGCCTGAAGGACGTGACCACGGGCGAGACCCTGTGCGACCCGTCCGCACCCATCGTGCTGGAGAAGATGGTCTTCCCCGAGCCCGTGATCGCCCAGGCCGTGGAGCCCAAGTCCAAGGCCGACCAGGAAAAGATGGGCATCGCCCTGTCGCGCCTGGCGGCCGAAGACCCGTCGTTCCGCGTGCGCACCGACGAGGAATCGGGCCAGACCATCATTGCCGGCATGGGCGAGCTGCACCTGGAAATCATCGTGGACCGCATGAAGCGCGAGTTCAACGTGGAAGCCAACGTGGGCAAGCCCCAGGTGGCCTACCGCGAGACCATCCGCAAGAAAGTGACCGACGTGGACGGCAAGTTCGTGCGCCAGTCAGGCGGCAAGGGCCAGTACGGCCACGTGGTCTTCACGGTGGAACCCCAGGAACCCGGCAAGGGCTTCGAGTTTGTCGACGCTATCAAGGGCGGCGTGGTTCCTCGCGAGTACATCCCTGCGGTGGAAAAGGGCGTGGTCGAGGCACTGACCAGCGGCGTGCTGGCCGGCTACCCCGTGGTGGACGTCAAGGTCACGCTGACCTTTGGCTCCTACCACGACGTGGACTCCAACGAAATGGCGTTCAAGATGGCCGCCATCTTCGGCTTCAAGGAGGCCGCGAAGAAGGCCAGCCCCGTCATCCTCGAACCCATGATGGCCGTCGAGGTCGAGACGCCCGAAGACTACGCCGGCACCGTCATGGGCGACCTGTCCTCGCGGCGCGGCATGGTGCAGGGCATGGACGACATGGCCGGCGGCGGCAAGTCCATCAAGGCCGAAGTGCCCCTGTCCGAAATGTTCGGCTACGCCACCTCCCTGCGCTCGCAAACGCAAGGCCGTGCCACCTACTCCATGGAGTTCAAGCACTACGCCGAAGCGCCCCGCAACGTGGCCGAAGCGGTGATCAACGCCAGGGCGAAGTAAGCGCGCAACAGGCGTCTCAACACGCTTTGGCGGCCTGCGCGGCGGTGCGCAGGCACTCGGCCAGCAGGGTGGCGGCGGGCGAAAGCCGCGCCCCCCGGCGGGTGGCGATGCCAAAGCCTTCGTGCCGCGCCTGCAGGGTCAGCGGCAGGCGCCGCGCGATCTGGTGTTCTTCGCAGAACGCCATGGTGCCCGTTGCCATCAGGGCGACGGCTTGCGGGTCTTGCTTGAGCAGCAGCATCGTGGCCAGGGAGGATGCGGTCTCGATGGGGTGGCACGCCAGGCTCAGGCCCGCCTGCGCCAACTCGCGCTCCAGCAGATGTCGCAAGGGCATGCTGCCGGGGTAGAGCACCCAATGCGATTCGACCAGTTGCTCCAGCGTGACCTGCGGGGCCTGTGCGAGGGGGTGGTGCATGCCCACGGCAATGGCCACGTCTTCGTCCAGCAGCGGCTCGTAGTCGAAGTGCTCGGGGTGGCTTGAGACGCTGGTGCGGCACAGCGCCAGATCCAGGGTGCCCTGGTTGACCTGGTTCAGCAATTCGATGCTGATGCTCTCGCGCACATGGACCAGGATGGCGGGCTGCAATTGCCGCAGCTGGGCCAATGCCCCCATCAGCACCGAGTGCAGCGCGCCGGTGATGCAGCCGATGGCCAGGCGCCCGCCGCTGCCGCGCAGCACGCCGTCCATTTCCTCGCGCAGGTTGCCCAGGTCCGCGTGCATCAGCCTTGCGTAGCGGGTGATGCAGCGGCCCATTTCGTTGGGCTGCACGCCGTGGGGCGTGCGCACGAACAGCGCGGTGCCGAAGGTCGATTCGACCTCCTGCAAGGCCTTGGTCAGGCCCGGCTGCGTCATCGCCAGGCGTTGCGAGGCCTTGTGCAGGGAGCCGCATTCCTCCAGGGCCACCAGCAGGCTGAGCTGCCGAAACTTCAGGCGGGAAGCGATGGAGGCAAGACTGGGGAGCATGGCGATTCCCGTTGGTTATGGCGTGATCAACAGGTCTCACTATGCAGTAGCGGGGGCGCTGCCCACAATTTCAGGCATACCCATGCGGGAGGGATGCGGCACAGAAGGCGTTTCCTGGCGTGGGCTGTTCTCATTCCAACCAGGAGAGCTGAATGAAGTTGCTGCGCTACGGACTGGCGGGCCGCGAAAAGCCCGGTCTCATGGACACGGACGGACGCCTGAGGGACCTGTCCGCCCATGTGCCCGATATCGACGGCACGGTGCTGGACCCCGCAAGCCTGGACAGGCTCAGGGCGCTCGATGCCTCGAAGCTGCCGCTGGTCGAAGGCAGGCCGCGCCTGGGTGCCTGCGTGGCCGGCATCGGAAAGTTCGTTTGCATCGGGCTGAACTACGCGGACCACGCGGCCGAATCCGGCATGCCCGTGCCGGCGGAGCCGGTGGTCTTCGGCAAGTGGACGTCGGCCGTCGTCGGGCCGAACGACGATGTCGTGCTGCCGCGCGGCTCCATGAAGACGGACTGGGAGGTCGAGCTCGGCGTGGTCATCGGCACGGCCGCGCGCTATGTGGGCGAGGAGCAGGCCATGTCCCACGTGGCCGGCTATTGCGTGGTCAACGACGTGTCGGAGCGCAGCTACCAGCTTGAACGCGGCGGCACCTGGGACAAGGGCAAGGGCTGCGACACCTTCGGCCCCACCGGCCCCTGGCTGGTCACGGCCGATGAGGTGCCCGACCCGCATGCGCTGGGCCTGTGGCTGGAGGTGGACGGGCGCCGCTACCAGGATGGCAGCACGGCCACCATGATTTTTCGGATACCGCAGTTGATCGCCTATCTGAGCCGCTTCATGACCCTGCGGCCCGGGGATGTGATTTCCACCGGCACGCCGCCCGGCGTGGGCATGGGGTGCAAGCCCGAGCCGGTGTTTCTGCGGCCCGGACAGACCATGCGCCTGGGCATTGACGGGCTGGGCGTGCAGCAGCAGCGTGTCGTCGCGCATGGGGAGGCTTCGCATGGCCAGCCATCCGCTTGAAGGGCGAACCGCTGTCGTGACAGGCGGCGCGCAGGGCATCGGCCTGGCCGTGGCCAGGCGCCTGCTGGCCGAAGGCGCGCGGGTGTGTCTGTGGGACCAGGATGGCGATGCGCTTGCCGCGGCCACCCGGTCCCTGCAGGGCCTGGCCGTGCAGGCCGTGCATACCGTGCGGGTGGACGTCACGGACCTGCCGCAGGTCGAGCAGGCGGTGGCCGCCACGCAGGCGGGGTGCGGGCCCATCGATATTCTTGTGCATGGCGCCGGCATCGCCGGTGCCAATGCGACGGTGGCTGATTACTGCCCCGCCGAGTGGCGCCGGGTGATCGAGGTCAACCTGACCGGGGCCTTCCATGTCAATCGCGCCGTGGTCGCAGGCATGGCGGCGCGCAACTACGGGCGCATCGTCAACATCGCGTCGATCGCGGGCAAGGAGGGCAACCCGAACGCCGCCGCGTACAGCGCCGCGAAGGCCGGCGTCATTGCCTTGACGAAAAGCCTGGGCAAGGAGACAGCCCACCAGAACATCGCCGTGAACGCCATCACGCCCGCCGCCGCGCGCACGCGGATCTTCGAGCAGATGTCCGCATCGCACATCGAATACATGCTGTCGAAGATTCCGCGCGGGCGGTTTCTGGAGGTGCAGGAGGTCGCCTCCATGGTGGCCTGGCTGGTGTCCGAGGAAAACTCGTTCACGACTGCGGCGGTGTTCGACCTGTCGGGCGGCAGGGCGACCTATTGACCAGGCACTGAACCCGGCACTGGGCCGGGCACGGAGGAGGCAGACCATGACAATGACACGACGCGCGGCCCTCGTATCCGCATCCGCATCGGCCTGTGTGCTGGCCGCCACGGGCTGGCCCCGGGGCGCGCAGGCCGCCGGCGACTACCCTTCCAAGGCGATCGAGCTGATCGTTCCCGTGGCGGCGGGTGGCGGCACCGACCTGGTCGGCCGGGCCTTTGCCGAGGCCGCCAAGAAATACCTGCCCCAGCAGCCCATGCTGGTCATCAACCGGCCCGGGGCCAGTGGCGCGATCGGCATGTCGGAGCTGATCCAGGCCAGGCCCGATGGCTACAAGATCGGCATCATCATCTGCGAGATCACGATCATCCCCCACCTGGGTATCACCCGGTACACGGCCGCCGACCTGCGCCCGGTCGCGGGCCTGAATGCCGATCCTTCCGCCGTGACCGTGCGGGCCGATGCGCCCTGGCAGTCGATCCACGAGTTCCTGGCGCACGCCCGCCAGCAAAGCCATCCCGTCACCATCGGCAATGCGGGCATGGGGTCGATCTGGCACATGGCTGCGGCGGCCTTTGCCGAAAAAGCCGATGTGCCTGTCAACCATGTCCCGTTCCTGGGCGCCGCACCTGCCGTGGTGGCTTTGCTGGGAGGGCATGTGGATGCGATCGCCGTCAGCCCTGGCGAGGTCGCGCAGCATGTGGCGGCGGGAAAGCTGCGCACGCTGGCGGTGATGGCCGATCAGCGGGTCGGCGGCATGTTCGGGAAGGTGCCGACGCTGCGCGAAAGCGGCATCGATCTGTCCATCGGCGTGTGGCGCGGGCTGGCCGTGCCCCGGTCCACACCGGCCGAGGTCGTCGCCCGGCTCGGAGAGGTGGCGCGCAAGGCCGCCGATGACGCGGTGTTCCGCGATGCGCTCGGCAAGGCCCATCTGGGCTGGGCCTACATGGATGCCGCTGCGTTCCAGGCGGTCATCGACAGGGATGCCGCGTTCTACGCGGCGCTGGTGCCCAGGCTGGGCCTGGGGCCGCGCTGAATGTGATCTGTATCAGGCGCCGGGCTGCTGCCCGGGCTGGGCCGATTCCTCGGCATCGGCGTCGGCATCGGGGGCGGGCTGCTCGGCCGCCCGACCGTCCTCGGCCAGCGCCTGGCGCACGCCGGCCTTCTCGCCCGCCGTGGCGAACTTGCTGTACTTGCCAACGATGCCCACCAGCGCCCCATAGATGCGCGGATTGCCCGCCAGGCATTCCTTCTGCTCCAGGAAGTCGGCCTCACCCGTGAAATTGCCGACCAGGCCACCGGCCTCGGTCACCAGCAGGCTGCCGGCGGCCACGTCCCAGATCTGCAGCCCGCTTTCAAAGAAGCCATCGGCAAAGCCGGCTGCCACGTAGGCCAGGTCCAGCGCGGCGGCGCCGGGGCGGCGAACGCCGGCGGTTTCCTGCATCACGTCGCCCAGCATGTTCATGTACTGCTTGAAGTTGTCGCCACGGCGGAAGGGGAAGCCCGTGGAGATCAGGCTGTCCTTGAGCTGGATGCGCTTGGACACGCGGATGCGGCGGTCGTTCAGGTAGGCGCCACGGCCGCGCGTGGCCGTGAACAGGTCGTTGCGCGAGGGGTCATAGACCACGGCATGCTCGACCTTGCCCTTGAAGGCCAGCGCGATGCTCACGCAGTACACGGGGAAGCCGTGGATGAAGTTGGTGGTGCCGTCCAGCGGATCGATGATCCAGACGTAGTCGGAGTTCTTGGCGCCGAATTCCTTGCCCGATTCCTCGGCCAGGATGCCGTGGCCGGGGTAGGCGCCCAGCAGCGTCTCGATGATGGCCTGCTCGGCCGCCTTGTCCACCTCGGTCACGAAGTCGTTGACCTGCTTCTGTGCGACGCGCACGGATTCCACGTCCAGGGCCGCGCGGTTGATGATGGCGCCGGCGGCGCGTGCGGCCTTGATGGCCACGTTGAGCATGGGATGCAGGTTGGTCGACATAGATTGTGAAGCGTGGGCGGGGCAGCGGCTGCGCATGCGGTTGTGCCGCAGTGGCGAATAGCAGGCTGTTTGACGCGGATAAGAACGGAAAAAGCCGCGTCCGGCGATGCGGGGCGGCGACAATAGCGCGCAATTTTAACCGGCTTGCCCGATTTGTGCTGCGCGACCCGTTCCACCCTGGGGACTCTGCCCGGCGCGCGCCGGCTGCCAAGCCCGCCATGCCATGAAAACCCGATTCGTACTGATAGAGACCAGCCACGCCGGCAACGTCGGCGCCGCCGCCCGCGCCCTGAAGACCATGGGCTTCGACGACCTGGTGCTGGTGCGCCCGCGCTGGCCCAACGTGCTGCGCAAGGAAGAGACCATACAGCGCGCCAGCGGCGCCCTGGACGTGCTGGGCAATGCCCGCGTGGTCGAGACGCTGGAAGAAGCGCTGGACGGCATCAGCCACCTGTGCGCCACGGCCATGACGCCGCGCGACTTCGGCCCGCCCACGCGCACGCCGCGCCAGCATTTCGAGTTGCTGCTCAGCGGAGCGCTGGATGTGCCGGCTGCGCCCGATGAAGCCGCGCTGCCTTCGGATGCACCGGCTCCGCGCTGCAACCAGTCGGGCGTGGCCTTCCTGTTCGGCTGCGAGCGCTTCGGCATGAGCAACGAGGATGTCTATCGCAGCGATGTGGCGCTGTCGATTCCGTCCAATCCGCAGTTCGGCTCGCTGAACCTGGGGGCGGCCATCCAGGTCGTGGCCTATGAGTGGCGCCAGGCGCTGGGCGGCTTTCCCGTGGTGGAGCACACGCCCGCGCCGCAGCGCGCCGACGCGGCCCAGGTGGCCGGCATGCTGGGCCATTGGGAGCAGGCGCTGGCGCACATCGGCTTCCTCGATCCGGCAGCGCCCAAGAAGCTCATGCCGCGCCTGAACCAGCTTTTCAATCGCTCGCAACTGACCACCGAGGAAATCCACATCCTGCGCGGTGTCGCGAAGGCCATGCTGCAGAGCACCCCACCGAACCGCTAGACTGAGCGGTCTTGTCAACAATAACCAGCCCCTAGATGCTTGACCGCCTGCGCTCCGATATCCAGTGCATCCTCGACCGCGACCCCGCGGCACGCAGCACCTGGGAGGTCATCACCTGTTATCCGGGGCTGCATGCGATCTGGCTGCAGCGCCCGGCGCACTGGTGCTGGAACCATGGCCTCAAGTGGCTGGGGCGCTTCATCTCGCACATCGGCCGCTGGCTGACGGGCATCGAGATCCACCCCGGCGCCGTCATCGGCGAGCGCGTCTTCATCGACCATGGCATGGGCGTCGTCATCGGCGAGACGGCCGTGGTGGGCGACGGCTGCACCATCTACCACGGCGTGACCCTGGGCGGCACCTCGCTGTACAAGGGTGCCAAGCGCCATCCCACGCTGGGCCGCGACGTGGTGGTCAGCGCGGGCGCCAAGGTGCTGGGCGGCTTCGAGGTGGGCGACGGCGCCAAGATCGGCAGCAATGCCGTGGTCATCAAGCCCGTGCCTGCGGGCGCCACGGCCGTGGGCATTCCCGCGCGCATCATTCCCAGCAAGAACGGCCACAGCGCGGATGTGACCGAGCAGGAGCAGGCCGTTGCCGGGGCCGATGCCATCAAGGTGCCGGCTGCCGCCGCGCCCCAGCCGTTCACGGCCTATGGCATCACCCAGGAGGTGGACCCCGTGGCCCAGGCCATGCGCAGCCTCAGCGAAGGCGCGTCGGCCCACGAGCAGCAGATCGCGCTGCTGTGGGAGGCGATCGCCAAGCTCTCGGCCGGCAGCAAGGTGGGCGACTGCGTGCCCTGCGAGTCCGAGCGTCCGCAGGCCTTCCAGAAGGACAGGATCGACCAGATCCTGGGCAAGTGAGCCCGCAGCGAAGACGATTCTTTCAGGAGACAGAAGCCAGCATGAACGTTGAACAGGCCTTGCATGCGCGCCGCTCCGTGCGCGCCTTCCTGCCCCGGGTGCCCGATGCGGCCCTGGTGCGCAGTCTGATGGAACAGGCGGCCCAGGCGGCCTCGGGCGGCAACCTCCAGCCCTGGCGCGTGCTGGCGCTGACGGGCGAGCCGCTGCAGCAGTTGCTGGATGCCGTCGCAGCCGCCCAGCCCGACGACGCCCGGCCGGGCCTGTCCTACCCGCCCAACCTGTGGGAGCCCTACCGCAGCCGGCGCTTCGCCAACGGCGAGGAGCTGTACCAGTCGCTGGGCATCCCGCGCGAGGACAAGCCCGCGCGCCTGGAGCAACTGGCACGCAACGGCCGCTTCTTCGGCGCGCCCGTGGGCCTGATCGTGGCCGTGGACGAGCGCATGGGCCTGCCGCAGTGGACGGACCTGGGCATCTACCTGCAGTCCTTCATGCTGCTGGCCTGTGCCCATGGCCTGGCCACCTGCGCCCAGGGCTTCTGGCGCCGCTACAACGAGGCCGTGACCCGGGCGCTGCCCCTGCCCGAGGGCTACCACGTGGCCTTCGGCATCGCGCTGGGCTACGAGGACAGGAGCGCGCCCATCAACGGCTGGCGCGCCACGCGCGCACCGCTGGCCGAGTGGGGCGAGCTGCGCGGCTTCGCCTGAAGGCTGGCGCTGGCATCGGGCAAACCCGTAGCCGGGCGACGGCCTGCCATCGCCTATACTGGCCGCTGCTCCGGGGTGTGCTGATGCACTGAGATGCCAACCGGTCCATGCGCTGCATGGGCCAGGCGGCGAACCCGACGAACTTGATCCGGTTCATACCGGCGGAAGAAGAGCGGGACCCTGAAGCAGGGCCGAAACCAGAGGAAGACGTCCGCAGCCCCCGGCTCGCGGACACGGGCCGCAAGGCCCATCGTCCCTGCGCATCGGCCCTTGCCACCCAAGGATGCTCGCGCACCTTGGCGTGCGCGGCCATCAGGGGCCAAGGCCGACAGGCCCTGGCAGGCCCACACCGGCATCGGTGCGCGGCCGTGGCAAAGCCCAAGGAGTGTCCGGTTCCCGGAGCGTTGACAAGCAACGCTTTGACTGCAAGGAACCGACATGAACGCTCCCGATCCGATCTTCACCCCCGCCGCAGGCGCGGCTCCCGACGCGCAGCGCTTCGCCGAACTGCTGGCACAATCGCGCCAGCCCTTCCCGTCATCCACCAAGAGCTATCTGCAGGGCGCGCTGCACAGCGACCTGCGCGTGCCCGTGCGCGACATCCAGCTGACCAATGGCGAGCAGGTCAGCGTCTACGACACCTCGGGTCCCTACACCGACCCGAGCGTGGCCATCGACGTGCGCAGCGGCCTGCCGGGCGTGCGCAACGCCTGGATCGAGGCGCGCGGCGACAGCGAGTACTACGCCGGCCGCCTGCGCCAGGCCCTGGACGATGGCGGCAAGCGCGGCGAGGAGGACGAGCGCGTGGCCCGCCTGCGCGCCGAGGCCGCATCGCTGCAACGCCAGCCCCGCCGCGCGAAAAGCGGCGGCAACGTCACCCAGATGCACTACGCCAGGAAGGGCATCATCACGCCCGAGATGGAATACGTGGCCCTGCGCGAGAACGGCCGCCGCGAATGGATGGCCGAGTACCAGAAGGACGCCGCGCGCGAGCTGCGCCTGGCCGGCAACAGCCTGGGCGCGGCCATCCCCAGGATCATCACGCCCGAGTTCGTGCGCGACGAAGTGGCGCGCGGCCGCGCCATCATCCCGGCCAACATCAACCACCCCGAGATCGAGCCCATGGCCATCGGGCGCAACTTCAAGGTCAAGATCAACGCCAACATCGGCAACTCGGCCGTGACCTCCAGCATCGAGGAAGAGGTGGAAAAGCTGGTCTGGGCCATCCGCTGGGGCGCGGACAACGTCATGGACCTGTCCACGGGCAAGAACATCCACACCACGCGCGACTGGATCATCCGCAACTCGCCCGTGCCCATCGGCACCGTGCCCATCTACCAGGCGCTGGAGAAGGTCGGCGGCATCGCCGAGGACCTGACCTGGGAGATCTTCCGCGACACGCTGATCGAGCAGGCCGAGCAGGGCGTGGACTACTTCACCATCCACGCCGGGGTGCGCCTGGCCTACATCCACCTCACGGCCCAGCGCCGCACGGGCATCGTCTCGCGCGGTGGCTCCATCATGGCCAAGTGGTGCATGGCCCACCACCGCGAAAGCTTCCTGTACGAGCATTTCGAGGACATCTGCGACATCATGAAGCAGTACGACGTCAGCTTCTCGCTGGGCGACGGCCTGCGCCCCGGCTGCGCATCGGACGCCAATGACGAGGCCCAGTTCGCCGAACTGCAGACCCTGGGCGAGTTGACCCAGCTGGCCTGGAAGCACGACGTGCAGACCATGATCGAAGGCCCTGGCCACGTGCCCATGCACATGATCCAGGCCAACATGACCGAGCAGCTCAAGCACTGCCACGAGGCGCCGTTCTACACCTTGGGCCCGCTGACCATCGACATCGCCCCCGGCTACGACCACATCGCCAGCGCCATCGGCGCGGCCATGATCGGCTGGTTCGGCACGGCCATGCTGTGCTACGTCACGCCCAAGGAACACCTGGGCCTGCCCGACCGCGACGACGTCAAGCAGGGCATCATCGCCTACAAGATCGCCGCCCACGCCGCCGACGTCGCCAAGGGCCACCCCGGCGCCCGCGCCCGCGACGACGCGCTCAGCCAGGCGCGCTTCGACTTCCGCTGGGAAGACCAGTTCAACCTGGGCCTGGACCCCGACACTGCGCGCGCCTTCCACGACGAGACCCTGCCCAAGGACAGCGCCAAGGTCGCCCACTTCTGCTCCATGTGCGGCCCCAAGTTCTGCTCCATGAAGATCACCCAGGAAGTGCGCGAATTCGCCGCCGCCAAGGGTATTTCCGAACAGGACGGCATTGCCGCCGGAATGCAGGCCAAGGCCCAGGAATTCAATCGTGCGGGGGGAGAGTTCTATATACCGATTGCCAGCGATACCACGGCGCGCTGAAAGACCGCCCGATTGAGGCAGGAAATACCGGCAAGGCCGGTGTTTCTTCTATAGTCGATCCAGCCTTGGATTGACTCCCGGACACCGCAGGCGTTGATGCGCCTGCGGTGTTTCTGCTTGGGACAAATCCGAAATTTCGAGGGAATACAACAGAAAATCAGACCAGTCCTATGGGAGACTTCTTCGCGCATTCAACGTCCGACACGTCAAAGGGCAATTGGCAAAGCCTGCCGGATCACCTGAAAGGCGTGGGCGCGCTGGCCCGGCAGTTCGCCGACGCCTTTGGCGCAGGCGCGCTGGCCGAGGTGCAGGGGTGGCTGCATGACCTGGGCAAGTACACGCAGCCGTATCAGCTGCGCCTGCAGGGCAGCAGCGTGCGCGTGGACCATTCCACCTGGGGTGCGCGCATCGCGGCCAGGCACTATCCCGGCATAGGGCATTTGCTGGCCTACGGCATTGCAGGCCACCACGCGGGACTGGCCAATGGCGATGGAGAGGGCGAGCGCACGGCATTGCGCCAGCGTCTGGATGACGGCTATGAATTGCCCGCACTCGATGCCGCCTGGGAGGCTGATATCGCGCTGCCGCCGCAGCTCGCCATGCCGGACCTGAAGATCCACAGCCGTGAGCGCAGGAATTTCCAATTGGCATTCGCCACGCGCATGCTGTTTTCCTGCCTGGTCGATGCGGATTTCCTGGATACCGAGCGCTTCTATGGGAAGACCGAGAGCGGTGCCGATCACCGAAGTGGTGGTGAGCCAGCGCCCAGTCTGCAGGCGCTGCGGTCCCAACTGGACGCGTATCTGGCGGGCTTGCCATCCGGTGGGAGCGTCAACGCCACTCGCGCAGGCATCCTGCAGCATGTGCGCGGGCAGGCCGATCTGGCCCCAGGACTGTTCTCGTTGACCGTGCCCACGGGCGGGGGCAAGACGCTGGCCTCGCTGGCCTTTGCGCTGGACCATGCGATACGCCATGGCCTGCGCCGCGTGATCTTCGTGATCCCCTTCACCAGCATCGTGGAGCAGAACGCCGCCGTGTTCCGCAAGGCGCTGGGCCCGCTGGGCGATGCCGCCGTGCTGGAACACCACAGCGCCTTCGTGCCGTCCGAGCCGCCGCGCGACGATCCCGAAAAATACCAGTCGCAAAAGAAGCTGCAGCTGGCCATGGAGAACTGGGACGCGCCCATCGTCGTCACCACGGCCGTGCAGTTCTTCGAAAGCCTGTTTGCCGCCAAACCCTCGCAGTGCCGCAAGCTGCACCGCATCGCGGGCAGCGTGGTGGTGCTGGACGAAGCGCAGACCATGCCGCTCAAGCTGCTGCGGCCCTGTGTGGCGGCCATTGACGAGCTGGCACGCAACTACCGCAGCAGCTTGGTGCTGTGCACGGCCACGCAGCCGGCGCTGGCGGCTCCTGCGTTCGAAGGGGGCTTGCAGCAGGTGCGTGAACTGGCGCCAGCGCCCGAGCAACTGTTCAAGCAACTGGAGCGCGTGCGCGTGCGGCATCTGGGTGTGCTGGACGACGAGGCACTGGCCGAACACATGCGCTCGCGCGAGCAGGTGCTGTGCATCGTCAACAACCGCCGCCATGCGCGGGCCGTCTTCCAGGCCATGGCCGATCTGCCTGGGGCACGCCATCTGACCACGCTCATGTGTGCCAGGCACCGCAGCGCCGTGCTGGCCGAGGTGCGGCAACTGCTCAAGGATGGAAAGCCCTGCCGCCTTGTCTCGACGAGCCTGATCGAGGCCGGCGTGGATGTGGACTTTCCCACGGTGCTGCGTGCCGAGGCGGGCCTGGACTCCATCGCCCGCGGGCGCGTGGATTGAAACCGAGACCTGCTGCTGTCGATTGCTCGATCAGCAGTCGCGCCCTTCGCGGGCGCGCGGATTGAAACGCGGTTCTGACTTATTTTGAGATTCAGGAGTATTTTTTGAGAATTTGAAAAAATGAAATGATATTTATTGAAATGCTGCTGATTTGATAAATGTTGGTAACTTTTTCTTGATGGCTATTGATTTCGTGATTCTTATAGGGAAAATAATTTTTCAGGGGATAGATGCATGGCACGGCATCCTGTATGGACAACCTCGCCAGCAGGAGCTGCCCGCCATGCAGGCGCCGTCTGCCGCACTTTCAGATTCCAAGAAGGTATGGAAGTTTTCTTTTGCTTGATGTAGCATGAAACATCACAAGAGATGTTGCGACAATTTGGTTAGACTAGAAAATTTGAATTGATAATTGAATTCTGATTTTCAAGTAAATTGAAAATTTCACCTATTTGAAAACATGAAAATATGAATGGTATGGAAATTGAATCATCGCAAAAAAATAGGCCGTGGCGCATAGGTATTTTTGGAACCTTTGATGTTCAAAATTATGGTGATCTTCTTTTTCCAATAATCGCGAAGCTGGAGCTTTCGCTGCGGCTGGGGGCGGTGGAAGTGATTCCATTTTCCTATCATGCCAAGTCATCGCAGGATTGGCCATATGATGTCGTTTCTCTCGCCGACCTGCCTCGCATGGCGGGCGAGCTTGATGCCATTCTCATCGGTGGTGGCTTCATAGTTCGTTTTGACAAGTTCGTAGCACCAGGATATGTGCCAGCGGAAGATTGGATTCACCATCCCACTGGATATTGGTTGGCTCCTGCATTGATAGGTATCCAGCATGGAATTCCTGTCATATGGAATGCGCCGGGCATGCATTGCAACGACATCCCATTGTGGAGTCATCCATTGCTTTCGGTGATGTTGAAGTACAGTACCTATGTATCGGTTCGCGATGAACCGAGCAAGAAGGCGCTGGAGAAATTTCTGAATCCTGATCGTGTGAAAATGGTTCCTGATACGGCGTTCTCGTTGGGACGGTTCATCCCCCAGCATGCTGCCACCGAAAAGGCCAGGCTCATACGAGAGCAGTTGGGCTTGAAGAAGCCTTATGTAGTCATCCAGGCGACCCAGAACCTGGAAAGATTCACCGATCACATCCGAAGATTCCGTGATGAGCAGCCTGATGTCAGTTTTCTTCTTCTGCGTCTGGGTCCGGTGCTGTGTGATCATGAATCGTTCATCGATCGGGAATTGCCCGATACCTACAGCTTGCCTGAATGGCCATCTCCAATGGTTCTCGCGGCACTGATCGCGGAGTCGGAAGGTGTTGCCGGTCATAGCTATCATCTTGCAATCACTGCGTTGTGCGCAGGTGTTCCGGTTTTCACTCCAAGCGATCTTTCTATCGGAAAGTTTACTGCGCTGTCAAAGTTCGAAACGGTGTATCCATTGTCCACCTTGGCGGTTGATGATCCTCTATGGCTGAAAAACCGGCTTGGCAGAAAAATGCCACTGGATTTGATGGCCGGTGCCGAAAATGAATTGAGGCAGCATTGGGACCATGTGGCAGATTGTGTTGGGGTTCGTCATCCTCAGTCTATAGCTGCGATGAACGAGTTCATGATGTCATTGCCATTCCTGCTCGAGGGTTCCCATGGCGAATGAGAAAAAGACTGTTCGTGAGAAAAAAGCATTGATTCGATGCTGGATCGATAAATACTCGAGAGACGCCTTGAGAATCGGCAAGTCAGCTGCCAGAATTCAAGCCAACGCTATGGAACCCCATGAAAAGTAATACGGATGAGCAAAGAGCACTTCCATCTTCTGCAAGTATGCTGGATGTGAAATCTGACGAGATTGGAAACTCTCAGACGTCCAGGGGTGAAATTGCTGTCTTGCAGCAGAAAATTGAACAGCTTGAGAAAGAGTTGAAGCTCAGCAAAGATGTCGTTGCATCGCGTGACATGGGCATCGCCTGGCTCCGGAGTGAAGTTGATGCAGTAAAGCAGATGCTTGAACAGCGAAGGAGAAGTTTTCGATACCTCTTGGTTGATGGGCTGTACCTGATTGCGGAGCGCTCTCATCTGGCTCGGACGCTGGGAAATATGTTGCTACCCCATCGTTTGAAAAACCGGTTGTATTCAAATTCTCTCAATGGTCAGCGGGCAAGCCAGCAGCATGTCATTCATCACGAAAAAAGAGACGAGCAGCGGTTGCTGCCCGGGGTTTGCAACGGAAGAATGGATATAGTTTGCCTGGCCAACATTGAATGGTCTGCGCGCTATCAAAGGCCGCAGCATATGATGTCTCAATTTGCTGCCAATGGTCATCGTGTATTTTATATTGTACGATCCATAAATCCGGAGCAGGGCAGGCCTTACGTCATGCGACAAGTAGCTCCAAACGTCTATGAAGTAGGTCTGGGTTTTTTTTGTCATGAGGATTTCTATAAGAATGGAATGTCTCATGAAAATTTTCTTGCTGTCAACGGATCGTTTTCACGGTTGTCGTCGGATGCCGGAATCAGGGAGGCTCTGATTGTAGTTCATCTGTCCTACTGGACGAAGTTGGCAGTGGATCTTCAAGAGAAAAGATTTTGGCGCCTGCAGTATGACTGCATGGATGAGTGGGAAGATTTCCCAGATATCGGTCAGCAGCTTCTGATGGAGGAGGAAATCCTTATCGACAAGGCTGATCTGGTGACGGTTACTGCATCCATCCTGGAGAGAAAATGGGCGGCCAAGAGCAGAAAATGTGCCTTGGTTAGAAATGGGGTGGATTTTGAATTTTTCTCATCCAATTGTGTGAAAAATGAATTGCTTGCCCATTTGAAGAGGCCGGTCATAGGATTCTATGGGGCCTTGGCGCCTTGGATAGATTTCGCTCTGCTGAATTATCTGGCGACACGGCGTCCGGAATGGGATTTTGTTTTGGTGGGAGATTGTTTTGTCAAAGACGTCGAAGGCATTGATAGGCTGCCTAATGTGCATTTGTTGGGGAAGAAGGCCTACGATCATATGCCCCGTTACCTGCATGGATTTGATGTCTGCCTGATTCCATTCAAGTTGAACAAGGTCACTCACGCGGTGGACCCTGTCAAGTTCTATGAATACATCAGCGTGGGTAAGCCGGTTGTCAGTGTTCCATTGGAAGAGATGGCGATCTACGAGGACTATGTCTACTTTGCTGCGGAATATGGCGACTTTCTGTCCAGGATCGAGGCTGCGCTGAGGGAAGAGGATGCGGATCTGATCCATCGCAGGATTCAATTGGCAAAGGCCAATGACTGGAGGCATCGCTATGTTTCAACGGAAAAGGCGTTGAAATCCCTGTATGCAAAGTGCTCCATTGTCATCGTCAGTTATAATAATTCCGACTTGACCCGGCAATGCATCGAAAGCATTGTCACACGCACCACATATCCTCATTACGAAGTGATCGTCGTGGATAATGCCTCCCAGGATGATACTTGCGATATGTTGCTTGCCATGCAGCGCCACATCCCGAACCTGAAATTGATTCTCAATGATGAGAATCGTGGTTTTGCCGCGGCTAACAACCAAGGGATCGCGCAGGCCGAGGGGGCGTATGTAGTGCTTCTCAACAATGATACGGTGGTCACCAATGACTGGCTCGAAGCCATGCTGCGGCACTTGCGGGACAGTCGAATCGGCCTGGTTGGGCCGGTCACCAACTCAGTTGGCAACGAGGCGAAGATCGCTGTGGACTACACCAATCTGGAGCAGATGCACGAGTTTGCTGCCCGCCATACCGTCGCGAACGCCGGCCATCATTTTGATATCTCCGTGCTGGCCATGTTTTGTGTGGCAATGCGGCGCGAGGTATTCGAGGAGATCGGTGCCCTTGATGAAGGATTTGGCATTGGCATGTTTGAGGATGATGATTACTGCCGCCGGCTTCAGGCTGCCGGATATCGTACGGTGTGTGCGGAAGACTCTTTTGTGCACCACTACGGTCAGGCATCCTTCAAGAAATTGATCGACTCGGGTGAGTATCAGGTGATCTGGGAGCGAAATCAGGCATATTTCGAAAGCAAATGGGGTACATGGACACCACATTCCAATAGCCGATCTTCAGAAAGGTTTTCATGATTTCCGACGAAGAGATTACCGCGAATCATTGGTCAAAAAATGTGGCGAGTTCAGATGCCTTTTCGCCACAGGTTTACTGGCTGGCTGTTCCGGCCGTGCAGCGACGCTTTCAGCGAAAGGCTTGTGCCAACACTCCACATGAGTGGTGGGGAACCTATTGCATGAAGGAGTTTTTTGACAGATCCCCTGCCTCCTCAAGAATGCTGAGTATTGGCTGTGGCAGCGGATCTCTGGAGCGGGAACTGTTCCGGCTGAATGCCTTTGGTCATTTTGATGCAATTGATATTGCGAAGGGGGCCATTGACATTGCCCGTGCTGAGGCAGATGCGATTGGTGCTGGCAATATTAATTACATTGTCAAGGATGTTCAAAGCACGCCGCTTGGCAACGGAATCTACGATGCCGTTTGGTTTAACGGGTCCTTGCACCACATCAAGCAGCTTGAAAAGGTTTGCCAGTCTGTTCGTGCGGCACTGAAGCCCGGTGGCTGGGTTTTTTTCAATGAATATGTCGGTGCGAATCACTTTGCATTCAGTGATTTTCAACGCTCGATTATTTCTGGTGCATTTCAGTTGATTCCCCCGGAATATCGCCGATCTTTCCAGGTGGAGCATTTCGGTAAGGTGCAGCACGGGGTTCCGCTACCTGACCCTGCTGAAGTGGTGAAGGTTGACCCATCGGAGGCTATCAGATCCCAGGATATAAGAAGGGTATTGTCCGAGAATTTTTCTGAGTGTGCATTCAATGCCTGTGGCGGGAATATATTGCAATTCGCCCTGCATGGGATTGCGGGAAATTTCGTGGAAAGTGATCCTCGCTCAATGGAATTGCTTGAAATGTTGTTTCAGATTGAGGATACGATGATTTCTAATAATTTTCTTGAGACCGACTTTGCCATCGGTGTCATGAGGGCTGTTTGATATATTCAATTCGAATCGGTATTGGTGGGTGTGCTCAGTTCGATTCCAAGGTCTACAATACCGAGAAATGAATGATTGCGACTGGCTACCGTGTCGAAGCTTAGCAAGCCTACTTGCTTTTCAATCAATAGCGATGTTTCTTCGCTGTGTCCATTCATCAGCTTGATGGTAATGTGATATCGGCCTGGAGACAGCTTGGCCGGAAAACGAAAGACCAGGCTTGCGGAAATCCATCCGTTGTCTGCATCTTTGGAAGAGATTTGGAAATTCTGCCCGCCTACGACAAGAAGCCTTGCCTCCTGAACGGTAAGGCTGATATTGGGCCGGTGGACGGATTCATGAAATCGACAGTTGATTTCAATATCAATGTTTTCGCCAAATGCGAATGACGAGTAGAAGCCGCCTGTATTGGTGAAATGAGCGGAAGTGATTTCTCCTTCTTTGGTGCCGAACGCGAAGTGTGCATTATTCACAATTTTCTTCTGTGCTACAGGAGTTTTCCCGCTGCTGGCCCATTGGCGCTGCTCATCTCTCATGTCAAGCAGGTACATTTCTGCCATTTCTTCGGGCGAGCCGATGGATTTCAACCTCCCTGCACTGAGATAGATTGCCTTGTTGCAGAAGCGTTTCACCATGCTCATGTCGTGAGAAACAAACAGCAGTGTGGTTCCATTTTTCGCCAATGCTTCAAGCCTGCCGAGACATTTGAATTGAAAGGAGGCATCTCCGACCGCCAGCGCCTCATCGATGATCAGAATGTCCGGGTCAATGCATGCAGATACGGAAAATGCCAAGCGGACAAGCATTCCGCTTGAATAGGTCTTGGTGGGTTGTTCCATGAAGTCACCGATATTCGCAAAATCGGCGATCTCATCGAAACGGGAATTCATCTCTTCCCGGCTCATCCCAAGCAAAGCACCATTGAGATAGACATTCTCACGACCTGTAAAATCAGGGTTGAAGCCTGATCCCAGTTCCAGCAGGGCTGCGACTTTTCCTCGGGTCAGGCTGCTTCCCGTACTTGCATTCAGTGTTCGACAAATGATCTGCAACAGTGTCGATTTTCCACTTCCATTTCTGCCAATGATTCCTACGGACTCGCCCTTTGCGACGCGAA
This sequence comes from Delftia tsuruhatensis, assembly GCF_903815225.1. Lineage (NCBI taxonomy): Bacteria > Pseudomonadati > Pseudomonadota > Betaproteobacteria > Burkholderiales > Comamonadaceae > Delftia > Delftia tsuruhatensis. Next base: position 4,447,375 of record NZ_LR813084.1, on the reverse strand, counting down.
AAGAGATATCTCTCAGTGCCCAAAATTCACGAAACCGCTGTCTGCCGAAAAAAGGGAGCATCTGCATGAGCCGAGCCTGCGGGCTGTCATAGATCCGATAGCACTTGCTCAGAGACTCAACCTCAATTGAAAAATCAGAAGACATCGGAGAATCCTTCAAGGCTTTTCTAAAAAACGCAGATTTCCAGGAACGCGAAGTCGGATTGAGGTGGCTGGCGTACGGATTTTGTCATTTTGATGGGCTGCATGTCGAAGGAGTATGAATTCCTTGCATGGATGGAGTAGCCGGGTTTGCTTCAATCAGCAACATAGTCGTGTAGTTCCATTTCCGAGCCAGGTGGCCACATGGAGCTGATGGAGCCAGGTTGATAGAACGTCACGGTCACGCTGCGGCGCGATGCACGAACCCGTGCAGAAACCTTGGTTACTTCGTGCCAGGATTCATCCGAGCGTACGAAAGCCACGGAATTTCCTACATTCGGGCTGACAAGGGCTGCAACATCCTTGGCATTGGATGAATTGAGTATGGCAAGGCAGCCGCCATCTGCTGCAAGCCAGTTTTCATTGAAATAAAAGACATGCGTGACCTTTTTTTCCGGAAGATCGCGATGGGGTCCAAGCAATGCACCAGATCCATAATGGTACAGATTTGCCTCCATGGGGAAATGTGATAAATCGATTCCAGTCAATGATGACATGGCACTACGATAATCATCGGAAATCAGGTCTTGCGCGAATTCCATCCAGCCAGGGCTCAGGAATTCCGGTCGGGATATATTTTTTTCGCCCATTGGAATCAATGACCTGGCATCGTATCGGTAGTCCTTTTCTCCCCCGTAGGCTTCTACGGTGCGGAAGTGGTCGGTTGGGTAGGTTTGAGAAAGCAATGCACAATTTTCTGGTGAATACAGTCCGGATATTTCTGCCCAGCGAAAAGGGATTGTATTCAGTTGGCAATTCAGAATTTGGTTGAAATTGAGCATCGCATTGAATTATTAGGTGGTGCTGGATTGTACAATTTTCATGAAAACAATCAATATTTTGCTACGGACTCATTGCGATAAATCATGCGTGATGGGTTGGCATGGGGGCCGGCACTGCAGTGCAAAGAAAGAACACGCTGTCCATCACTGCCTTATTCGTGTGCCATGCCCTGAATGAAGCTCGGTCGCAACACTCGCCGGGCTCATGCAACGGGGACTCTGCCGCTTGATCCATGGCCAGCCAGGCCGCGTGTCCTTGGCCATGTGAGGGTGGAGCCCGCGAGCAAGCAAGCCGGGTTGGCGTCCGGCCCATGCGGCAGCAGTGCACCAAGGGAAAACACTTGGCCCATCACGCCGGATAACGATCACCGCACCGCTGAATCGTTTATCTGTTCGCCCGTGGGCCTTGGAGAATCTGACGACCAGCCACAGCCGGATCGGGTCCCGCGTTTCCCTCCCGGCATCCAAAGCAACAACAGGCTGGCGGCCCGGTTGCGCCCTTGTCCCCGGACGACGGCGTGCCTGGCGACGGGTTTCAGTGTGCCTCCGCACTGGTCGGGAATCCGGCGCGGGGGCGTTCGCCAACTGGCAATCCAGAGGAGGAGGGAGCATGCGACAGAAGACGATCCATTGGCTGGGCGCCGCGCTCATGCTGGCGGCGGCGGGCACGGTCCAGGCCCAGAGCACGGTCACGCTCTACGGGCGCGTATCGGGGGGCATCGACTACCAGACCAATGTGTACGACCCGGCCACCGGAAAGTCCGGCATCCTGTGGCGCGGAGGCGGCAACCAGTGGGGCACGAGCATGCTCGGCTTCAAGGGCCAGGAAGACCTGGGCGGAGGGCTCAAGGCGCTGTTCCTGCTCGAATCGGGCTTCAGCCTGGACGATGCGCGATTCAACGGTCCGGGCTTCTTCAATCGCCGCAGCTTCGTGGGCCTGCAAAGCGGGTGGGGCACCTTGAAGCTGGGCAAGGACATGCCGATCTCGGACGCGCACTGGGCGCTGGACCCCACGGGCCAGCAGTTCATCAGCTCGGCCACGCTGGTGCGCGGGCGCAACTGGGGCGGGCACGACAACATGGTGTCCTATGAAACGCCGAACTGGAACGGCTTGCGCGCGCTGGCCCTGACCAGCCTGGGCGAGCAGGCCCAGGGCGTGACACGGCTGCGCAAGGATGCGCTGTCCGTGGCCTATACGACGCCCACCTATGAGTTGCGCGCCATCTACGACGTGGCCCGCGATGCCAACGGCCGCTACAGCGATCTCTACACCCGCTCGCGCAACCTCACGCTGGGCGGCTCGGTGACGCTGGATGCGCTCAAGCTGTTCGCGGCCTACGAGCAGTTGTCCGCGCCGGACAGTGCGGCAGGCCAGCCCGACAAGGCCAGGCACTACTGGATGGGCGCGCGCTACCGGGCCACGGGGCCGTTGACGCTGATCGGCGCGGCCTATCGCACCACGGTGAACCGGGGCGGTGGCAGCGCCAACCTGTTCATGCTGGGGGCGGACTACGGTCTGTCCCGGCGCACCCTGCTGTATGCCAGCGTGGGCACGGTGCGCAATGGTGGCAACGCCAGCTTCTCGGTGCAAGCCACGAACAACAACCCGGCGCCGGGCCGCTCGCAGGCAGGGCTGTATCTGGGCATGGTGCATTCGTTCTAGCCTGGCGCCGTCAGTCCGCCGCCCAGCACCTTGTACAGGGTCAGCTGGTTCTGAAGCTGTTCCAGGTGCAGGGCGGACAGGGCCAGTTGTGCCGTGCGCTGGCGTTCCTGGGCATCCAGCCAGGAGCGCAGCGGGACCTGGCCAGCCCGGTAGCGGGCCTCATAGAGCCGCGTGATCTCCAGCGCTTCCTGCAGTGCGCGCTGCTGGGCGCCTTCCTGCTCCTGCAGCCGGGTGCGTGCCGACAGGGCTTTTTCGGTTTCGGACAGCGCGGCGTACAGCGACTTGCGGAAGCTGACCACGGCCTCTTCGTACTGGTTGCGCGCGATGGCCGTGTTCAGCCGCATCTCGCCCACGTTGAGGAAGGGCAGGGTCATGTTGGCGCCCAGTGCGGCGACGGGGTTGGCCAGCAGGTCGAGCAGCGCGTTGCTGGAGCCGCCCAGGCTGCCGGTCAGCGACAGCGTGGGGTAGTAGCGCGCGGCCGCCGCGTCGCTGCTGGCCAGCGCGGCACGCAGGCGCAATTCGGCGGCGCGCAGGTCCGGGCGTCGGCCCAGCAGCTCGGCCGGCAGGCCTGCCTGCACGGCGGGCAAAGCCAGCGTGGGCAAGGCCTGCGGCTCGCCGCCGGGGGGCTGGGCGCCCGCCAGCAGCTCGGCCAGGCTCTGGCGCAGTTCGGCGCGGGCCTGCAGGTACTGGCTTTGCAGCGCTTCCTGCTGGGCCAGCGATTGCCGGGCCTCGCGCAATTCCAGGCTGGAGACGGCGCCGCTGCGGTACTGGGCCTGCACCAGCTCCAGGGTGCGGCGCGCGTAGGCCAGGCTTTGGCCGGTGGAGTCCAGGCGCTCGTTGGCCTGCGCCAGTTGCCAGTAGAGGCCGGCGGCGGTGGTGGTGAGGGTCAGGCGCACGGCCTGCAGGTCCTGCGCGCTGGCCTCGGCCTCGAAGCGGGCGGCATCGCGCTGGGCTCCGAGGCGGTCGAACAGGTCCAGCTCCCAGGCCACGCTCAGCGATGCGCTGGAGGTCTCCAGCGTGCTGCGCGGGCTGCCCGACAGCGGGCGGCTGGCTCCGGTGCCGAGCGTGCCGCTGGGCTGGGGCAGCAGCGCGCGGCCGGCCAGTTGTGCCTGCAGCGCGGCGCGGCGCACGCGGATGCCGGCCGTGGCCAGGTCGGGGTTGCGCTCCAGGGCCAGGGCGATCCAGGCGTCGAGCCGTGGGTCGCCGAAGCGGTGCCACCAGGGGGCGGTCATGGGGTCGGCCATGGGCTGGGCCGTGGCGGGTTGCGCATGTTCGAACTGCGCGGGCAGCGCCACTGCGGGGGCCTCGTAGGGGGTGCGCGTGAGCGCGCCGCAGCCGGCAAGGGCTGCCGCGCAGGCCAGCACGCTGGTCTTCAGGAGTTGCATTGCAATTTCAATCTCTTGACAGGGCTTGCACCGGGTCCAGGCGCGCGGCGCTGCGCGCCGGCAGGAAGCCGAAGCTGATGCCGATGAGCGAGGAGCAGGCCACGGCCAGCACGATGGAGGCGGCCGAGAACGAGAGCTGGAAGCTGCTGCCCGACAGGCTGACCGCCAGGCCCAGCCCCAGGGCCAGCGAGACGCCCAGGATGCCGCCGACGATGCAGACCAGCACGGCCTCGATGAGGAACTGCTGCAGGATGTCCGACTGGCGCGCGCCGATGGCCATGCGCACGCCGATTTCGCGCGTGCGCTCGGTCACCGACACCAGCATGATGTTCATCACGCCGATGCCGCCCACCAGCAGCGCGATCATGGCGATGGCCGAGACCAGCAGCGTCAGCGTGGTGCTGGTGCGCGTGATGGCCTGCCGGATCTGGTCGGAGTTCCAGACGAAGAAGTCCTTGGTACCGTGGCGCTCCGTCAGCAGGGCGGTGGCGGCCTTCAGCGCGATCTCGGCGGGCACTTCGTCCTTGATGCGCAGCGTGATGCTGTCCAGGTGGTATTTGCCGACCAGGCGCGTGGCAGCCGCCGTGTAGGGCACGAAGAAGGTGGGGGTGGAGCCACCGAAGCTGTTTTGCGCCGGGCGCAGCACGCCGATGATCTCCACGGGCATCTCGCCCAGCATCACCACCTCGCCCAGCGGGCTGGGGGTGGAGGGGAAGAGCGCGGTGGCGGCCTTCTGGTCGATCACGGCGACCTGGGCATGCAGGTCCACGTCGCGCTGGTCGAAGAAACGCCCCGACGCCAGGCGCAGGCCGCGCACGCGGAAATGCTCGAAGCCCACGCCCGTGACCTGGGCCGTGGCGGCGTTCTCGCGGTACAGCGCGGTGACGCTGACCGAGACATTGGGCGTGGCGCTGTCCACATAGGGTTGCTCGGCCAGGGCCTGGGCGTCGGCGGCGACCAGGGTCTCGATGGCGGCGGCGCGCGTGTCGCCGAAGTCCTTGCCCGGGAAGATGTCCAGCGTGTTCGTGCCCAGCTCGCTGATCTGGCTCATCACCTGCTGCTGCGCGCCACGGCCCAGCGCCACTACCGAGACCACGGCGGAGATGCCGATGATGATGCCCAGCATGGTCAGGAAGGTGCGCAGGCGGTGCGCGTTCATGGCGCGCAGCGCCATGCGCAGGGCTTCGCCGAAGCGGTCGCCGAACTGGCGCCAGGAGGCCGCGCGCGGGGCGGCCTCGGGCTGGACGGCGGATGGGGTGGCCTGCGGTGCGCTGCGCCGGTCCGCGATGATGGCGCCGTCGCTGATCTCGATCACGCGCGAGGCATGCGCGGCCACGGCCATGTCGTGCGTGACCAGGATGATGGTGTGGCCCTCGGCGTGCAGCTCCTGCAGGATGCGCATGACCTGCTCGCCGCTGGCCTTGTCCAGCGCGCCCGTGGGCTCGTCGGCGAGGATGACGGCGCCGCCGTTCATCAGCGCGCGGGCGATGGACACGCGCTGCTGCTGCCCGCCCGACAACTGACCCGGGCGGTGCTGCATGCGGTCGGCCAGGCCCAGGCGTTCGAGCAGGGCGGCCGAGCGCGCATGCCGGTCTGCGGCCGCCGTGCCCGCGTAGACGGAGGGCAGCTCCACATTGCCCTGGGCCGTGAGGTCGGGCAGCAGGTGGTAGCGCTGGAAGATGAAGCCGAAGTGCTCGCGCCGCAGCGCGGCCAGCGCGTCGGGTTCCAGCTCGCCGGTCTCGCGCCCCGCGATGCGGTAGCTGCCCGAGGTGGGGCGGTCCAGGCAGCCCAGGATGTTCATCAGCGTGGACTTGCCCGAGCCCGAGGCGCCGACGATGGCGACCATCTCGCCGGCCGCTATGTCCAGGTCGATGTCCTTGAGCACCGCCACGGTGGTGTCGCCTGCGGGGAATTCGCGGCGCAGGCCCTGCATCTGCAGCAATGGCTGGCCCATGTTCACATTCCCATGGGGTCGGTGGTGGCGGGTGCGCCGGCCGGTCCGGCCTCGCCGATCACCACCTGCTCGCCGGCCTGAAGGCCCGACAGCACCTGGGCCTGGGCATTGGTGCGCAGGCCGATGCGTACCTTGCGCTCGGAGACCTTGCCTTCGCCGTCGCGCACCCGCACCGTGTAGCTGTCGTCTGCGCCGCGCGCGCCCAGCGCGGCCGCGGGCACCAGCACCGCCTTGTCGGCCTGCGCCACGCGCACCGTGACCTGGGCGGTCATGGAAGGGCGCAGCCGGCCTTCGGGGTTGGGCACGTCGAACTGGGCGTTGTAGTAGACGGCCTTGGCGGCCGGCGTGGCGCCGGTGGCCGCCGCGCCGCCGCCCGCGTCGTTGACGATGGAGGCGGGCGCGGGCTCGATGCGCTCGATCCTGGCCTCGTGCCTCTGGCGGCTGCTGCCCAGCGTGGTGAACCAGACGGGCTGGCCGACCTGGATCTTGTCCACGTCGGCCTCGGCGATCTCGGCGCGCACGGTCATCACATCGAGCTTGGCCAGCATGACGATGGTGGGCGTGGTCTGGAAGGAGTTCAGGGTCTGGCCCTGCTTGGTCACCACGGCCACGATGACGCCGTCCATGGGCGCGACGATGCGCGTGTAGCCCAGGTTGATGCGTTCGGTCTCGACCTGGGTGCGCGCCTGCTCTATCTGGGCCTGCAGGGCGCCGACCTCGGCCTGCGCCGTGTCCAGCGCTGCCTTGGCCGCTTCATGGTCGGCGCGCGATGTCGCATCGGCCTGCAGCAGCTCCTGCTGGCGCTGGAAAGTCAGCCGGGCCTGCACCAGCGATGCGCGGCGCGCGGCCAGCTGGGCCTGCAGCGCGGCCACCGAGGCTTCGGCGTTGCGCAGCTTGATGCGCTGGGGCTGGGCATCGACCTCGGCGATCAGGTCGCCGGCCTTGACCTGCTGGCCCAGCTCCACGTTGAGGCGCTTGACCTGGCCCGAGACCTGGGCACCCACCGAGACCAGCTCCTTGGCGTGCAGCCGGCCCACGGCCAGCACGGTCTGCTCCAGGTCGCCGACCGTGACGGGTGCGGTCGCATAGCGGGTGGCGGGCTTGGCATTGGCTTTCCACAGTGCAATGCCGGCGATCAGGCAGGCGCCGATCACGGCGCCCACGGTCCATTTGCGGTTGAACTTCATTCTTCCCCTGCCGCGCGTTGCGCCGCGGGGAAGACAGTCCCTGCCCAGCGCCGCGCCAGATACTGGAACTTACCAGTCTGGCGCGGCTCGGTGTCCTGGCATTGACGAAGGCGTGGAGATTCAATGGAGAACAGGCTGCGGCCAGGCCGCAGCCGGAATCATCTCCAGTACTGGCACTTGCTTTCCGCCTTGGTGGTCCAGACCTGCTCGGCGGGCAGCTTCTTGACCAGCTTGTAGTAGTCCCAGGTACCCTTGGACTCGGCGGGGGACTTGACCTCCATCAGGTACATGTCGTGCACGTAGCGACCATCCTCGCGCAGGTAGCCGCTGCCGAAGAAGTCGTCCATCTTCATGCCGCGCCAGGTGGCCATGACCTTGTCGGCGTCCAGCGTGCCGGCCTTTTCCACGGCCTTGAGCCAGTTCATGGTGGCCGAGTAGTCGGCCGCGTGGATCTCGCTGGGGCGGCGCTGGGTCTTGGCCATGAAGGCATCGGCGAACTTGCGCGAGGCGTCGTTCATGTCCCAGTACCAGCTGGTGGTGAACTGCATGCCCTGCGTGTTCTTCAGGCCCAGGCTGTGCACGTCGGTGAAGAACACCAGCAGGCCGGCCAGCTTCATGTCCTTGGTCACGCCGAACTCGCGCGCGGCCTTGATGGAGTTGATGGTGTCGCCGCCCGCATTGGCCAGGCCCAGGATCTGGGCCTTGGAGTTCTGGGCCTGCAGCATGAAGCTGGAGAAGTCGCTGGCGTTCAGCGGCGTCTTGACCGAGCCCAGCACCTTGCCGCCGCGCGCCTCGATGATCTTGGTGGTGTCCGCTTCCAGTGCGTGGCCGAAGGCATAGTCGGCCGTCACGAAGTACCAGCTCTTGCCGCCGGCCTCCACCACGGCCGCGCCCGTGCCCTTGGCCAGGGCCACGGTGTCGAAGGCATAGTGCACGGTGTAGGGGCTGCACTGCTCGTTGGTCAGCGCCGAGCTGCCTGCTCCGTTGTCGATGAAGACGCGCTTTTTCTCCTGCGCCACCTTGGCCATGGACAGCGCCGTGGCCGAGTTCGTGCCGCCGAACACCAGGCTGATGCCCTGGGTGTCGATCCATTCACGTGCCTTGCTGGCGGCGATGTCGGCCTTGTTCTGGTGGTCCGCCGTCAGCAGCTCGATGGGCTTGCCCAGCAGCTTGCCGCCGTAGTCGTCGATGGCCATCTGGATCGCCACCGCCCCGTTCTTGCCCTCGACATCGGCGTACAGGCTGGACATGTCGGTGATGAAACCGATCCGGACCTTGTCCTGCTGCGCCTGGGCCGGCGTTGCCAGTGCGGCGGCGCACAGTGCCAGGGCCAGCGGCGTCATCAACGATGTCTTGGGGCGTTGCTGCATGAAGTCTCCTTGTGTGGGATGGAAAAAGCCCGCTGCTGTCGTGCACGCAGGGGCCATGAGGTCGTTCCATGCTGTCAGGGAGGGGGGCAGACCGCATTGGGGCAAGCACGGGCTTGGTGGCCTGGGCGCGACAGTGCCACGGCATGAAAAAAGGCAGCCCTGGAGCTGCCTTTGTCAATGCGTGGACAAATCCTGAAGCTCAGTCGGCCGATCGGGGCACGCGTACCGCGCTCTTGGGCCTGAACGCCTTGCAGACGCCGTCATCCGTCTCCAGGTACGGGCCGCCGATCAGGTCGATGCAGTAGGGCACGGCCGCGAAGATGCCGTTGACCTTCTGCGTGCCGTCGGGGTTCTTCAGGCCCTCCAGCGTCTCGGCGATGGCCTTCGGTTGGCCCGGCAGGTTGATGATGAGGCTCTTGCCCCGGATCACGGCCACCTGGCGTGAAAGGATGGCCGTGGGCACGAAGGCCAGGCTGATCTGGCGCATCTGCTCGCCAAAGCCCGGCATTTCCTTGTCCGCCACGGCCAGCGTGGCCTCGGGCGTGACGTCGCGTGGCGCGGGGCCGGTGCCGCCGGTGGTCAGCACCAGCGAGCAGCCGGCGTCGACCAGCTCGACCAGCGCGGCGCTGATGACCGCCTGTTCGTCGGGGATCAGGCGGGGCTCGAAGGTGACGGGGTTCCTCAGGGCGCGGGTGAGCCAGTCCTGCAGGGCCGGCAGGCCCTTGTCCTCATAGACGCCGCTGCTGGCGCGGTCGCTGATGGAGACGATGCCGATGCGCACGGCGTCATGGAGGCCGTCACTCATCGTCCGTTTCCTCGTCCGTGTCGTCCCCGGCCTGGTCCTTGTCCGTGCCGCCCAGCTGTGCACGCACCAGCTGGAACAGCTCGCGGTAGGCGCGGCCCTTGCGCGGGGCCTGGCCCGTGGACTCCTGCACATTGGCCTCGTGCGCGCCGGGCATGTCCTTGCGGGCCTGGCGGATCAGGGCGCGCAACTGCTGGATGTCGGTATCGGGGAAATGGTCCAGCCAGATGGACAGGGCCGATTCCTCGGCGATCAGCCGGTCGCGCCATTGCTCGGCCGCGTGCAGGGCCATCTTCTCGGCGGCCGAGCCATTGTGCTGCTCGTCCAGCGCGGCGCGCACGGCGGCGATCTCGGCCTCGTCGAGCTTGCGCATGAGCTTGCCGACGTACTGCATCTGGCGGCGCTTGCCTTCGAAATTGGTGATGCGTTTGGCCTCGGCCAGGGCGTCGGCCAGCTGGTCGGGCAACTGCAGGCGCTTGAACAGGTCGGCGCGCAGCGTCAGCAGTTCCTTGCCGAGATCCTGCAGCGCATCCATTTCGCGCTTGAGGTCGGTCTTGCTGGAATCGGGCGTGCCTTTGAGTTCGGCCTTGAGCTGCAGGTCCAGTTCGCTGCCTTCGGCAACGAAATGGCCTTTGACGTAATAGCCTTTTTTGGGTTTGCGTGACATGGGGTAGGGGACAAATGCGGTGGCGGCACGGGGAGCGCCGCAGTGGCGGCTATCATAGCCGCCGCTATGAAAAAACCCCGTCCCCGCGCGGCAAGCACCGCCAAACCGCAGGCCGATTCCGGCTTTGCCTACAGCCAACCGTTTTTCGAGGACCTGGTGGACCGTGCCCTGGCCCATGCCAGGAAGCTCGGCGCCACCGACGCCGGAGCCGAGGCTTCGGAGGGCTGCGGCCTGAGCGTGAGCGTGCGCAAGGGGGCGCTGGAGACCGTGGAGCGCAACCGCGACAAGTCGCTGGGCGTGACCGTCTACCTGGGCAACCGCCGAGGCAATGCCAGCACCTCCGACTTTTCGGAGGCCGCCATCCAGCAGACCGTGCAGGCCGCCTACGACATCGCGCGCTTCACGGCCGAGGACCCCATGGCCGGACTGCCCGATGCGGCCGACATCGCCGAGCCCGGCACCCACCGCGACCTGCAGCTCTTTCATCCCTGGGACCTGACCAGCGAGGCCGCCGCCGAGCTGGCACTGCAGTGCGAGGACGCCGCGCTGCGCACGCACAAGCGCATCACCAACAGCGAAGGCGCGGGCGTCTCGGCCCAGCAAAGCCATTTCTTCAGCGCCCACACCAATGGTTTCCGCGGCGGCTATGCCAGCTCGCGCCACAGCCTGTCGGTGGCGCCCATTGCGTCGCTGCCGGGCCGCAATGGCGAGATGCAGCGCGATGCCTGGTACAGCTCCATGCGCAACGCGGCCGACCTGGCCTCGCCCGAGGCCGTGGGCCGCTACGCCGCGCAGCGCGCACTCAGCCGCCTGGGCAGCCGCAAGATCCCGACCACCGAATGCCCGGTGCTGTTCGAGTCCACGCTGGCCGCCGGCCTGCTGGGCAGCTTCGTGCAGGCCATCAGCGGCGGCGCGCTGTACCGCCGCAGCACCTTCCTGCTGGATTCGCTGGGCAAGCCGGTCTTTCCCAGGCACATCGACGTCACCGAAGACCCGTTCATCCTTGGCGGCAAGGGCAGCTCCCCCTTCGATGAGGAAGGCGTGCGCGTGCAGGCGCGCAAGGTGGTGGACGCGGGCCGTGTCGAAGGCTACTTCCTGTCCAGCTACTCGGCGCGCAAGCTGGGCATGAAGACCACCGGCAATGCGGGCGGATCGCACAACCTGGTGCTGACCTCGCGCAGCACCAAGGCCGGCGACGACCTGCCCGCCATGCTCAGGAAGCTGGGCACGGGCCTGTTCGTGGTCGAGCTCATGGGCCAGGGCGTGAACTACGTGACAGGCGACTACTCGCGCGGTGCCAGCGGCTTCTGGGTGGAAAACGGCGAGATCGCCTTTCCCGTGCACGAGATCACCATCGCAGGCAACCTCAAGGACATGCTCAAGGGCATCGAGGCCGTGGGCGCCGACGCCTACAACTACGGCGCCAAGACCGTGGGCTCGCTGCTGGTCAACCGCATGAAGGTGGCGGGCAGCTGAGCGGCCGGCGCTGCGCCTCGGTGAAAGCGGCCTACACCACACGCTGCCTCTGTACCCCCAGCCCCTCGATCCCCAGTTCCATCACGTCGCCTGCCTCGAGATAGCGCGGCGGACGCATGCCCATGCCCACGCCGGGCGGGGTGCCGGTGATGATGAGGTCGCCGGGCTCCAGGGTCATCACGCGGCTGCAGTGGCTGACGAGCTCGGCGCAGCCGAAGATCATGGTGCGCGTGCTGCCGGTCTGGCGGCGTTCGCCATTGACGTCCAGCCACAGTGACAGCGCCTGCGGGTCGGGGACCTCATCGCGCGTGACCAGCCAGGGGCCTATGGGGCCGAAGCGGTCGAAGCCCTTGCCCTTGCTCCACTGGCCGCCGCTGCGCTCTATCTGGTATTCACGCTCGGAGACATCGTTGGCGACGCAGTAGCCGGCCACATGGTCCAGCGCATCGGCCACGGGCACGTTGCGCGCGCGTTCGCCGATGACGATGCCCAGCTCCACCTCCCAGTCCATGCGCGTGCTGCCTTGCGGCAGGGGGATGTCGTCGTCGGGGCCGCAGGCGCAACTGGGCCACTTGGCGAACAGGATGGGCTCCTGCGGGATGGGCATGCCGGCTTCCTCGGCATGGTCGCGGTAGTTCAGGCCGATGGCGATGAACTTGGACATGCCGCTCCAGGGCATTCCGATGCGCACCGGACCCTGGACCAGGGGCAGTCTGCCCGGGTCGATGGCGGCCAGCGCGCGCTGTGCCGCGCGGCCCAGCAGGCGCGGCGTGTAGTCGTCCACCAGGGCGGACAGGTCGCGGATGTGGCCCTGGGCGTCGAGCAGGCCGGGTTTTTCCTGGCCTTCGGGGCCGAATCGCAGCAGTTTCATGGGGTCTCCTGTAAACACACGCTAGTCAACCTGGATGCCGGCCTGCCTGATCAGCTGGCTCCAGCGTGCCAGATCCGCCGAGGTCTGCTGGCGCAGCTCCTGGACCGTGGGCGCATGGACGCTGGCCCCCATTTTGCGGAACTTCTCGCGCAGCTCGGGCGATGCCTGGGCCTTGCCCACGGCCTGGCGCATGCGTTCCACCTCCCGGGGCTGTGTGGTCCTGGGGGCATACAGGGCGATCCACAGGTCGCCGACCAGGCCGGGAACGGTGTCCCGGGCCAGGGGCAGGTCGGGCAGGAATTCGCTGCGCTGTTCGGAGAACACGGCCAGGGCCTTGACGTCGCGGCTTTCAAGATATGGCATGGCCGAGGGCAGGGTGCTGATCAGCATCTGTATGCGCCCGGCCATCAGCTCGGTCATGGCCGGCGCCACGCCCCGGAACGGGACATGGGCGGCATCCACCTTTTCGGCCCGCTTGAGGAATTCCATGAGGATGTGCGAATAGGTGCCATTGCCGGCCGAGCCGAAGAAGTACTTTCCGGGTGCCTTGCGCAGGGTGGAGGGGGCGAAGTCCTTGTTGACCAGCAGCACATGGGGGACGCTGGCGATGCCCGCCACGGGCACGAAGTCGCGCAGCGTGTCGAAGCCCGGATTGGCGAACAGGCCGGGGTTCATGGTGATGATGCTGGCCGAGGTCAGCAGCCACAGGTTGCTGCCGGCCTCCGCGCGTGCCACATGGGCGGCGCCCACGTTGCCGCCACCGCCGCCCCGGTTCTCGACCACCACCGGGCTGCCGAGTTCGACGCGCAGCAGCGGCTCCATGACGCGCGCCACGATGTCGTTGGCGCCGCCCGGGGCCGCGGGGACGACCAGGGTGACCAGTTGTGCAGGCGCGGCATGGGCAGGCGCGGCAGCCAGCGTGGCGGCCACGGCTGCTGCGGTCGCACGGATGAGGCATGTGCCGAGGAAGGTGCTGGCAAAGGTGCTGAGAAGGGCCATGGTGTGTCTCCGTCGTTGTATGGGCATGCCTTCAGTCGGCGCTGTCGGCGGGCGGCACCAGGTCCTGGTGTTCTCCCAGTGCGGGGCCCAGGCTGCGTATGGAGCCCGGCGTGCGCGACAGGCGCGGAAAGACGTTGTGCATGGGCAGGGGGCGGCCTTCGGCATCGGGGAGGTCGGTGATGCAGCCCCTGGAGCGCACATGCTCGTCGTCCAGCAATTGCGCCACGTCGAGCACCGGGCCCACGGTCACTTCCCATTGGGCGAAGTGCCGCAGGTTGTCCGGCAGGCTGCGCCGGGCCACGAAGCCGCCGATCAGTGTGTCCAGCGCATCGGCATTCCGCAGTCGTGCGGCATTGGTGGCGAAACGGGGATCGGCGCCAAGCTCCTTGCGGCCGATGGCCTCGAAGATGCGCTCGGCCATGCGCTGGGTGGAGCCGGACATCACCAGCCAGCGGCCATCGGCGCAAGGGTAGGCGTTGCGTGGCGCGGCGATCTCGGCGCGATTGCCCATGCGCCTGGGCAGCCGCCCCGTGCGGCGGAAAATGGCGGGATCGGGGCCCAGCACGGCCAGCAGGGGCTCCAGCAGCGACAGGTCCACGACCTGGCCCTGGCCGCCATTGGTTTCCACCTCCCTGAGGGCGAACATGGCGGCGCCCACGCCGGCCAGGCCTGCGATCATGTCGGCCAGGCCGAGGTTGGGCAGGGCGGGGGGCTTGTCGGGAAAGCCGTTCTTCTCGGCGAAGCCGGAAAAGGCCTCGACCAGGGTGCCGAAGCCGGGGCGCCGGGCATAGGGCCCCGTCTGGCCCCAGCCCGAGATGCGCACGATCACCAGGCGGGGGTTGCGTTCGAGCAGGACATCCGGCCCCAGGCCGAATTTCTCCAGGGCACCGTGGCGAAAGCTTTCGACGAGGATCTGGGCGGATTCGGCCAGCCGCAGCAGGCTTTGAACGTCGGCGCCTTCGCGCAGGTCCAGGCAGATGCTTTTCTTGTTGCGCGCGTAGATCTGCCACCACAGTGGCTGGCCGTCGCTCGTCCAGTCGCGTAAGGTGTCGCCGCCGGGCGCCTCGACCTTGATGACTTCGGCGCCGAAGTCGGCCAGCTGCAGTGTGAGCATGTTGCCCGCGGCCAGGCGCGAGAGGTCCAGCACCCGGATGCCGTGCAGGGGCAGGGCGGGGGCGCTCATGCCTGTTCTCCGGCATCGCGCAGCAGGCGGCGCGCGCGTTCGGCGATGGGCGCATCGACCATGTGGCCCGCGACGGCCACGGCGCCCTGGCCCCGTGCCTGGGCATGCTCGTGGGCCCGCACGATTTCGCGCGCCTGTTGCAACTGCTCTTCGCTGGCGCCGAAGGCCAGGTGCAGCACCGGCAACTGGGCCGGGTGGATGCAGGCGGCGCCGCGCATGCCCAGGGCGCGAGAGAGCCGGGCCAGGGCCTCGAATGCCTCCAGGTCGCCATAGCCGCCTATGGTGCCGGCCAGGCCCATGGGGTGCAGTCCGGCCGCCACGGCCGCGATGGCCACGGCCTGCGCCGGCATGGACAGCGCGCAAGGCAGGGGCGCCACGTCCAGCGCCGTGGCGAAGTCCTCGCCGCCGAAGGCCAGTGACGTCAGGCGGGGCGAGGCGTGGGCGATCTCGCCCAGGTGCAGCAGCGCCCGGGGCGTCTCCACGATGGCTTGCAGATGCAGTGCGCGCGCGCCGCGGGCCTCGGCCAGTGCGGCGACGCGTTGCACATCGGCGGCCGACTCCACCTTGGGAATCACCAGGCCATCGCAGCCCGCCGACAGCGCGGCCCCGGTGTCCTCGCGCCACAGGGCCTCGTCGGCATTGATGCGCACGAGCACGGGGCAGGCCTTTTTCAGGCCGGCGATGGCCGGCGCCAGCAGCGCGCGGGCCTGCGCCTTGTGCGCGGGGGCGACGGCATCCTCGAGGTCGAGCACGATGGCATCGGCCCCGCGCTGCGCGGCGCGGGCCATGAAGCGCGTTGCCGTGGCCGGGATGTAGAGCAGGGATCGGGGGCGGAAGGTCATGGGGCGGGCGTGGTCGCTGGCGATGGTGGTGAGCACAATGTAGGCAGCACCCTCGTGCCCGTGGCTGAGGAATTCAGAACCCGCCTTCTCGCAAACCGAATCCCAGGGGATCCGCATGGAACTGCGCCAGCTCCGATACCTCGTGGCCGTGATCGATGCCCAGAGCATCACGCGCGCCTGCGATGCGCTGCATGTGGTGCCCTCCGCCGTGAGCCACCAGCTCAAGCTGCTGGAGCAGGAACTGCACAGCACCCTGCTGGTCCGCGGCCCGCTGGGCGTGCAGCCCACGGCCACGGGCCGGCTGCTCTATGGCCAGGCCCAGGCCATACTGCGCCAGGTGGCCGATGCCAGGGCTCTGGTGCAGGTCGAGGAGTCCCAGGTGGCCGGCGCGGTGTCCGTGGCCATCGCGGGCAGCATCGCCCAGGCGCTGGCCGTGCCATTGCTGGCCGCCTGCCGAGAGCGCTGGCCGGCGGTCGTCCTGTCCCTGCATGAGGGGCTCAGCGGCCATCTGGTGGAAGGCGTGCACAGCGGCCGCTTCGACATGGCCGTGCTCTATGCCTCGCAGGCCACGGCCAGGCTGGAGACCCAGGCCGTCGCGCGTGAGCCCTTCTTCTTCGGCTGCGCCCGTGCCCTGACCAGCGAAGGCGATGGCAAGCCCATGCCGCTGCCCGAACTCGCGCGGCATCTCCTGCTGTTGCCCAGCCTGCCCAATGCCACGCGCGGCGCGCTGGACCGGGCCTTCGCGCCGCTGGACACCGGCTACCAGGTGGCTGGCGAGGTCAACTCCACCACCACCCAGGTGGCCGCGGTGCTCGCCGGCCTGGGCGCCAGCGTGTTTCCCTGGATCAGCCTGCGCCTGCTGCGGCCACGCCGCCAGTTGCTGATCCGCCCCCTGGATGCCGACCGCATGTACCGCGACGTGGTCCTGGCCATCAAGCCCGAGGCCGTGCGCAGCCGGGCGGCCATGGCAGTCCATGACCTGGTGAGGGAATTGCTCCGGGGTCTTTATGGTCCGCTGCGGACAGGTCTCTGAGGAATGCTGCTGGTGGTTGCTGCGCGAGCGGACGCAAGCCACTGCGCATTCACGCAATGCCTTGGTCAGGCCGCCTGGAGGATTGGCTTTTGCGACGCCATACTGGCGAAGTAATTTTCAATCGAGGCGGAGATTCAATGATTTTGTTCTATTGACCAGGGCCCGTATGCGGCTCCAACGGTGGCAGGCCCGTGGATGCGGGGACCAACGGTTCTTCATGCAGCCAGCCACCGTCCCAGGGTGGCCGTGGCATCGAGGACTCCGAACCCATGTATGTGGGTGACCAGTGGAACCCCAGGTACGACCCCGCCGCCATCCATAAAACCACGCCCAGGAATGGCAGCCGGCCTCTGACCTTTGGAGAGCGGCACATCGTCCGGCAGATCTTCGGCGACTCGGTGGACTGCTCCATGGTCAGAATCTACAGGGGCCGGTTCATTCCGTTCCAGCCAAGCCATACGGCCATGGCACCTGCGGGGATATATTTTTTCCTCCCGAGATATTTTCGGAGGATTACTCGATGGAAATTGAGTCTTCAATGAAATATATTTTTTGTTCATGAGATGACTCATATTTGGCAATATCAGCAGGGATATCCTGTTATGGCGCGAGGAGCCATACGGCTGGGTCTGAGCTATGAATATATATTGGATGCTGATAAAAAACTGTCTGACTACAATATGGAGGCGCAAGGTAATATCGTTGCTGACTATTTTGTTCTGAAGTATTTGAAGAAAAAAAAAGAAGCGATCAGTAACGATGAATATTTTGGTGAAGAATGGATACCAATCTATGAGAGTTTACTTGCAGATTTTCTTGAGAATCCGTGTGATAAAAAAAATAATCTTCCCTAGTACCTTGCTTGCTTTGCTATTGTCAGGATGCTTTTGGTATGAAGACCCCTGGTTCGGTGAAGCACTAGTGACTCAATATTCTGGAGTACCATGCTTTGGGCTTCCGAAAAAGGAGATCGCCGACTATGAAACAACCAAAATTTCCTTTGTGGTGCTGAGTCAAGGTGAAAATGAGCTATGGAGTTACAGCGAGAAAGATTATGGAAAGATGCGACTCGCCGCAAGTTCATGTATTCCTTACACAGTAGAGGCGTTAAGTGAAAAATCCCCCCGCGCGAAGAATATCGGAGAAATACATGGGTTGAAGGCGGGTACTGTCTACAGGGTGCTTGTCAGATCAAGAAGGGAAAATGATGGTTTTGATAGAACGTTTTATCGTGCAAATTTCTGCTTCAGACGCCAGGTGGACGGGGAATAATTGTTATGCAGCTTGCAAGTGCCAAGGAGTATGTCTGCCCTGAGAAGTAGCGATTCAAGAAGCGGTTGCGGTTATGGAATATACGGAACGCTAGGGTCTGGGAGGAGATGGGTTGCCGTGGTCTTTGAGGTGAAGAAATACACAGGAATCTGCGCTGTTTTGCTGCCTGCCATGCTGATGGCAGGGTGCTTCTGGTTTGAGGACCCCTGGTTTGGTGATGCATCTGTAGCTCAGGTAGATGGGGTGCCTTGTTTTGGTATGCCAAATAAGGAAATTTCTGATCCGAAGAAAACAAAGATATCTCTGATTCTTGTGATGAAGGGAAATTATAATTTATGGAAATATGACGAAAATAATTATAAGCAAATGATACTTGCTAATAATACTTGCACCCCGTATGGAACAGATGTGTTTCACGAACCTTCTTCAGAAAATCGTGTTGGGAATATATCTGAATTGACGCCAGGGGATGTATATCGAGTTCTCATCAGAACAACACAGGCGCAGAATAGTTTTAATAGAACGTTTTATTATGCAAATTTTTTGCTATCGACGTCGTGCAGGGGCGAAATGGTTGTTTATCAGCTTGAGAGTGTTGAAGGTATTTCCTGTCCGGAAGGCGAATGAAGATTGAGCGCGAGTTGCAACAGGATGCTATAAGCTACTGCCCCCATTCTTGAGAAGTGATTGTGGAAATTCGGAATTGCGCGAGGTCTTGATGTCTTTCGAATGGCGATGACCATGCCTGTCCCCAAGGCGGGCCATGGGAATAGCCCGTCCGAAGCGCCTGGGCGCCGCCACCGCCCGGAAGGACCGGTCCGGCGGCTGGATCCGGCTGAGTCCCGGGCGCTCAGTGTCCCTGGGGCGCGGGCGTGATGCCCTGCGGTGCCGCAGGCGCCGGCACATCGCGCACATGCAGGTCCAGCTGGGGAAGGCGACGGTGATGCCTGCGGCCTTGAGCCGGTCGTTGACACGCTGGTTCAGCTCGTGGCGCACGGGCAGTCGGTCTTCCACCTTGCCCACGTAGGCGCGCAGCTCGAAGCGCTGGCCGCTGCCCTCCAGCGCCATGAACCAGCAGTTGGGTTCGGGCTCGCGCAGCACCTTGGGTGCTCCAGGGCGACGTTCAGCAGCATGTCGCGCACCTGGCCGGGGTCGTTGCCATGGGCCACGGCCACGTCGATCACCAGGCGTGTCACGTCATCGCTCAGGGTCCAGTTCGTCACCTGGCCCGTGATGAAGGTCTTGTTGGGGATGACGATTTCCTTGTTGTCGAAGTCCAGCACCGTGGTGGCGCGCGTGCGGATGCGTGTCACGGTGCCGGTGAGGGTGTCGATGGTGATGACGTCGCCCACGCGGAAGGGGCGCTCGACCAGCAGGATCAGGCCGGAGACGAAGTTGGCGAAGATTTCCTGGAGGCCGAAACCCAGGCCCACGGTCAGCGCGGCCACCATCCATTGCAGCTGGCCCCAGCGCAGCCCCAGCAGCGTGACGGCACTGACCGTGCCCGCGATGGTGATGGCGTAGCGCGCCAGCGTGGCAATGGTGTAGCGCGCGGAGCTGCTGATGCGCGTGGACGCCGACAGCGTCACCTCCACCAGGCCGGGCAGGTTGCGTGCGAAGCTGATGGTCAGCAGCAGGATCATCACGCCCAGCAGTGCGTCCATCAGGCTCACGGGCGCGGCATGCGCAATGCCGTCGGCACCGGTGTTGGTGGTGTACCAGAGGACCACCCCTCGGAGCGCAGCAGCGCGGGCAGCACGGGCAGCCAGGCATAGACCAGGGTCAGCACGACGAGCACCTGCTGCAGCAGGCCCAGCAGCCGGTGGGCCTGCGTGCCCACGGTCACCAGGGCCATCTGGCTGGCTTCGTCGGTCGGGGCCTTGCCGGTGTCGGCGGCCATGCCGGCCTGGGCCAGTCTTGCGGCCTCGCGCAGGCGGTTCAGCGCCAGGCGCCGCTCGCCCAGCAGCAGCCAGCGGCGCAGCAGGCTGACCAGGACCTCGACGGCGCCCAGGAACACGAAGCTGGCCATCAGCGCCTGGATGAATTCGGTGGCCGTGTAGACATAGCCCAGCACGATGCCGACCGCCAGGGCGCTGAGCATGAGCATCAGCACCACGCTGACGATCTGGCCCCAGTGGATGCGCGTGCGCTTTGCTGGTGCGCGCGGCGGAAGTAGAGCCAGGCCATCCAGGCCAGGCCCAGCGACAGCATCAGGATGGAGATGCGCCCCCAGGTGCTGATGGCGTGGTTGTCATGGCTGTAGAAGGCAATGCCACCCAGCAGTTCGGCCGGCACGATCAGCCAGGCGGCACGGCGCACCATCTGGCGCAGCATCTGCACGCGCTCGGCTGGCCAGCCGAAGTGGGCCAGCGCCAGTCCGCCGGGGCAGAACAGCGCATTGAGCAGGGTGGCGACGAAGATGAAGTCGCTGAGCTGCACCAGGGCGGATCCCAGGGGTTCCAGCGCCGTGCCCACGGTCTCCGGCCCCTGCAGCAGTCCGCCCAGCGCTGCGGCCGCAAAGCTCCAGGGCAGGGTGTAGAGCAGGCTCCAGCCGAGGGCGAGCAGGCTCAGGCCGAAGTGGTCCCGCGTGAAGTCGCCCACGCGCACGGCAATGGACTGCAACTGGCGCAGCGCATGGCGGCGCAGGCCCAGCAGCAGGGCCACGATCAGGCCGACAGCGCCGAAGGCCCAGGGTCGTTCCAGATGCTGGCGGCCAGTGCGCGTGCCGTCTTCCAGGGGAGGTGCTGCCTTCGATGTCCTGCTCCAGCGCCCGCCATTCGCCGAGCCAGGCGCGGTCCATGGGACGGTGGCTGGGGAACCACAGCAGTTCCTTGTCCAGCACCTGCCGCAACTCGCCGCCGCTGCGCAGCGCAGCCCGCAGGGCATCGTCGGTCTGCTCCAGCACCGCGATGCGGCGCAGCAGCACGGGCTGGAGCTGGTCGGTCAACGCCACCTGCCGGGCCAGCAGCGCGGCCTGGCGGGCCGAGGTGGCGGCGTCGGCCGGCTGTGCGGGGCTGGCGGAGGGCATGCCTGCGTCCACGGTGCCGTGCGCCGCACCGGAGCCAGGGTTCAGGCGCAGTTTGCTGGAGTTGAACAGTGTCAGCCGCAGCTCGGCCAGCTGGCGCTGCACGGCCCGGTGGCGTGCCTGCGTGGCGCTGGCGGACGACAGTTCCACGCGCTGCTGCCACAGCCACTGGCCCACGGCGGCGCTGCCCCGCCCAGGCGCAGCCTCGCCTGGGTGTCGCGCAGCGTGGCGCTCAATTGGTCGCGGACATATTCGTCATTGGCCAGGGTCTGGCGCTCCTGGGCCAGCGCATTGGAGTTCTTCAGGATCTGGGCCGCCAGGGCCGCGTTTTGCTGCGCCAGATCGCGGATGGCCGGGTCGGCCGCCGAGGCATGGGCGGCGGCCAGCTCCATTTCCTGCACCTGCTGCTCCAGCTTCTGGCGGCTGCGATCGGCGATACGCTGGGTCAGCCATGCCGCGCGCGGCATGCGCTCCTGCAATTCGCGGCGCTGGGCCTGCAACTGGGTGGCCAGCAGGCGCTGGCGGGCCTCGATGGTGGATTGCTCCTCCTGGCGCAGCGCCAGCTCCAGCTGGGCGCGGCGGTGTTCGGCGCTGCGCCGCGCCTGGCGCGCCTGGGTGAGCTCGGCCGGCTCCCCGGCTCGGCCGTCACGGGCTGCGCGCTTTCCTGCACGCGCTGCTGCAGGATGGACAGGTCCACGCGCCCCGGGCCGGGCTGGGATACCAGGTTGGCCTGGTCGGCGGCGGATTTGTCGATGCCGGCCTTGAGCGTGGCGATGGCATCGCGCTCGTCGGCCAGCAGGCGCTCCAGCACTTCCTGGCTGGCGTTGGCGGGAATGCGCTCCTTCCAGCGGTCGAACAGGCTGCCCAGTTGCTCGTCGCTGAGCGGCGCAGGCTGGGCGGGGACGGCGCTCGCGGCTCTGGCGCGCAGGCGGTCCAGCTCCTGTGCCAGGGCATCGGCTTCCTTGCCGGCCGATGCCGCTGCATCCAGCTGGGCCTGGATGGCGTTGCGCCGTTCCTGGTCCGACGCGGAGTTGCTGCCGCCCAGCGTGCCTTGCAAGGCGCCCAAAGGGCCTGCTGCCGGTGCGGTCATGGCGGGGGTCGGCAGCAGCAGCGACAGTGCCAGGCAGAGCACGGACAGCAGCCACACGGCCCTGAAGGCAGGCCTTGCACGGGCGGGGAAGGGGGGCGGGAGAAGATCGGTCTCGGCGGGGGGGCATCTTTGCTGAATTCAGGCCTGTGGCATGGTGTGAGTGCAAACTATCATGCCTCAAAAACAGGAGCGTCCGAAGCTTTGTCCACAGGCGTTGCTGCGCACCCTGGGGGCCAGGGTTCCTGCGCCGCAGGGGCGGAAAATGCAGTAGTCCTGGAGCCTGACATTGTGACCCCGCCAGCGGCGCGGCCGTGTGGGACGTATGTGCTATTCAAACCGGATGCAAGGTGCTACAACAGTTCCACACGGTAGCGAATGCCTTGCAACTTCGCGGCACTGTTCGCCCTCGGGTGCCGCCGGGAGAGGTCGTATGGATGTCATCAGCAACTCGGCTGCACGTTACGTTCGTTTTCGCGAGGAGGAGATGTCGCTGGACGAGTATCTCGCCCTCTGCCAGCGCGATCCCATGGTCTACGAAGGCGCCGCCCAGCGCATGCTGGCGGCCATAGGCGAGCCCGAGATGGTGGACACGCGCAACGATCCTCGCCTGTCGCGGCTGTTTGCGAACAAGGTCATCCGTCGCTATCCGGCCTTTGCCGAGTTCTACGGCATGGAAGACTCCATCGAGCAGGTGGTGAGCTTCTTCCGCCACGCGGCCCAGGGCCTGGAGGAACGCAAGCAGATCCTGTACCTGCTGGGCCCAGTGGGCGGGGGCAAGAGCTCCATCGCCGAGCGCCTGAAGTACCTGATGCAGAAGGTGCCGTTCTATGCACTCAAGGGCTCGCCCGTGAATGAATCGCCGCTGGGCCTGTTCGACCCCGTGGAGGACGGCCCGGTGCTGGAGGAGCAGTTCGGCATTCCCCGCCGCTGCCTGAACCACGTGCTTTCGCCCTGGGCGGTCAAGCGCCTGGAGGAGCTGGGCGGCGACATCCGCCAGTTCCGCGTGGTCAAGCGATATCCCAGCATCTCGCGCCAGGTGGCCATCGCCAAGACCGAGCCCGGTGACGAGAACAACCAGGACATCTCCAGCCTGGTGGGGAAGGTGGACATCCGCAAGCTGGAGAACTTCGCCCAGGACGATACCGATGCCTACAGCTACTCGGGCGGCCTGTGCCTGGCCAACCAGGGCCTGCTGGAGTTCGTCGAGATGTTCAAGGCGCCCATCAAGGTGCTGCACCCGCTGCTGACCGCCACGCAGGAGGGCAACTACAAGGGCACCGAGGGCTTTGGCGCCATTCCCTTCGACGGCATGGTGCTGGCCCACAGCAACGAGAGCGAGTGGAAGGCGTTTCGCAACAACCGCAACAACGAGGCCTTCCTGGACCGCGTCTACATCGTCAAGGTGCCCTACTGCCTGCGCGTGTCGGAGGAGGTGAGGATCTACGAGAAGCTGATCCGCGAGTCCTCCCTGGCCAGCGCCGTGTGCGCGCCAGGCACGCTCAAGATGATGGCCCAGTTCGCGGTGCTCACGCGCCTGAAGGAGCCCGAGAACTCCAGCATCTTCAGCAAGATGCAGGTCTATGACGGCGAAAGTCTCAAGGACACGGACCCGCGTGCCAAGAGCTACCAGGAGTACCGCGACTATGCGGGCGTGGACGAGGGCATGTCGGGCATCTCCACGCGTTTCGCCTTCAAGATCCTGTCCAAGGTCTTCAACTACGACAGCACCGAGGTGGCGGCCAACCCGGTCCACCTGATGTATGTGCTGGAGCAGCAGATCGAGCGCGAGCAGTTCCCCTCCGAACTGGAGACCAAGTACACCAGCTACATCAAGGAGTACCTGTCGCCGCACTATGCCGAGTTCATCGGCAAGGAGATCCAGACCGCCTACCTGGAAAGCTACAGCGAGTACGGCCAGAACATCTTCGACCGCTACGTCACCTACGCGGACTACTGGATCCAGGACAGCGAGTACCGCGACAACGACACCGGCGAGGCCTTCGACCGCAATGCGCTCAATGCCGAGATGGAGAAGATCGAGAAGCCGGCCGGCATCGCCAATGCCAAGGACTTCCGCAACGAGATCGTCAACTTCGTGTTGCGCGCGCGTGCCAACAACCAGGGCAAGAACCCGAGCTGGACCAGCTACGAGAAACTGCGCGTGGTGATCGAGAAGAAGATGTTCTCCAACACCGAGGAACTGCTGCCCGTGATCAGCTTCAATGCCAAGGCCAGCGCCGAGGATGCCCGCAAGCACGAGGACTTCGTCACCCGCATGGAGGCCAAGGGCTACACCTCCAAGCAGGTGCGCCTGCTGTGCGAGTGGTACCTGCGCGTGCGCAAGAGCAACTGACGGACGGGCGCGCCGCTTTTCTGCGCGCCCAGGCAGGGCAGGGGGGAACAGATGGCATTGCAAATCATCGACCGCAGGCTGGCCGGCAAGAACAAGTCGGTGGGCAACCGCGAGCGCTTCGTGCGCCGCTACAAGGACCAGATCGCCGAGGCGGTGCGCCGTGCCGTGAACAAGCGCGACATCCGCCACATCGATGAGGCCGAGAACGTCACCATTCCCCGCAAGGACATCCGCGAACCCGTGTTCCACCATGGGCAGGGCGGCATCCATGACACGGTGCATCCGGGCAACAGCGAGCATGTGCGCGGCGACCGCATCGCGCGGCCCCAGGGCGGTGGCGGCGGCGGGGGCTCGCAGGCCAGCGACAGCGGGGAAGGGGAGGATGATTTCACCTTCACCCTGACCAGGGAGGAGTTCATGGAGCTCTTCTTCGAGGACCTGGCCCTGCCGCGCCTGCTGCGCACCCACATCGGCAACACCATGCAGTACAAGACGCGCCGCGCGGGCTACAGCCATGACGGCACGCCGCACAATCTGGCCCTGTTGCGCACCATGCGCGGGGCCCTGGGCAGGCGGATCGCCCTGACCAAGGCGCCCCACCGGGAGCTCAAGGCGCTGGAAGATGAACTGCAAGCCCTGCTGGCACAGGACGATGGCACGAGCGAGGCGGTGGCCGAGCTGCAGCAGCGCATCGACGCCCTGAAGCTGCGCATGGGCACGGTGGCCTTCCTGGACCCTCTGGACCTGCGCTTTCGCAACCGCACGCGCGTGCCGGCACCCATCAGCCAGGCCGTGATGTTCTGCGTGATGGACGTTTCCGGCTCCATGGACCAGGACCGCAAGGACCTGGCCAAGCGTTTCTTCATCCTGCTGTACCTGTTCCTCACGCGGCACTACGAGAAGATCGACATCGTCTTCATCCGCCACCACACCCAGGCGGCCGAGGTCAGCGAGGACGAGTTCTTCCACTCCCAGGAAAGCGGCGGCACCGTGGTCAGCAGCGCGCTGGTGCTGCTCGACCAGATCATCTGCGCGCGCTACCCCGCAGGCGACTGGAACATCTACGTGGCCCAGGCCAGCGACGGCGACAACTTCGGCGAAGACGGCTCCAACTGCCGCAACCTGCTGGCCGACAAGATACTGCCGCTGGTGCGCTACTTCGCCTATGTGCAGGTGGTGCAGGAGGAGCAGAGCCTTTGGGAGGAATACAGCCAGCTGCTGGCGCTGTTCCCGCATTTCGCCATGCGCAAGGTGTCCGAGGCCAGCGAGATCTATCCTGTTTTCCGCGATCTGTTCAAGAAGGAAGGGGTGGCGGTATGAGCGTGAACCTCTCCCAGTATCCGGTGCTGGCGCCTCGCCATGCCTCCCCACAGTGGAGGGCCGTCCCGGGGCCGTGGGCACAGCGTGTCGTGCCCACTGCCCCGTTGCCGGCCGGCCAGCGCCCGGCCCAGCCCCTGCCGGACCCCAGCGACTGGACCTTCGAGCTGATCGAGCGCTACCACGCGGCGATTGCGGCCACGGCCGAGCGTTTCGGCCTGGACACCTATCCCAACCAGCTGGAGGTGATCTCGGCCGAGCAGATGATGGATGCCTACGCCAGCGTGGGCATGCCCGTGGGCTACCGCCACTGGAGCTACGGCAAGGAATACATCGCCACCGAGCGGCGCTACCGGCGCGGCCACATGGGCCTGGCCTACGAGATCGTCATCAACTCCAACCCCTGCATCAGCTACCTGATGGAGGAGAACACCACGGCCATGCAGGCACTGGTGATCGCCCATGCGGCCTACGGGCACAACAGCTTCTTCAAGAACAACTACCTGTTCGGCATGTGGACCGATGCGGGCAGCATCATCGACTATCTGGTCTATGCCCGCGACTTCATCTCTCAGTGCGAGGAGCGGCACGGCCTGACCACGGTGGAGCAATGGCTGGATTCCTGCCACGCCCTGGCCAACCTGGGCGTGGACCGCTACCGCCGCCCCTCCAAGAAAAGCCTGGCGCGCGAACGCGCCGAGCGCGAACAGCGCGAGGCCTATGCCCAGCAGCAGGTCAACGAGCTGTGGCGCACCCTGCCGGCCCGCCCCGGCAAGGACAGCGCGGCGCAGGCCAGCGAGCGATTTCCCAAGGAGCCCGAGGAAAACCTGCTGTACTTCATCGAGAAGAACGCCCCGTTGCTGGAGCCCTGGCAGCGCGAGATCGTGCGCATCGTGCGCAAGATCGCCCAGTACTTCTACCCGCAGCGCCAGACCCAGGTGATGAACGAGGGCTGGGCCACCTTCTGGCACTACACCCTGCTCAATACCATGTACGACGAGGGCTGGCTGACCGACGGCGTGATGATCGAGTGGCTTTCCTCGCACACCAACGTGATCTACCAGCCCCCGGCAGGGCACCGCGCCTACAGCGGCATCAATCCCTACGCGCTGGGCTTTGCCATGTACCGCGACATCCGGCGCATCTGCCAGGATCCCACGGAGGAGGACCGGCGCTGGTTTCCCGACCTGGCGGGCACGCCCTGGCTTCCGGCGCTGCACCATGCCATGCAGAACTTCAAGGACGAGAGCTTCGTCGGCCAGTACCTGAGCCCGCAGCTGATGCGCGACATGCGCCTGTTCGCCATCCACGACGACGCCAGCCAGCGCGAGCTGCTGGTCAGCGCCATCCATGACGAGGACGGCTACCGCGCCCTGCGCCAGACCTTGTCGCAGCAGTACGACCTGGGCGCGCGCGAGCCCAACATCCAGGTCTGGAACGTGAACCTGCGTGGCGATCGCTGCCTGACCCTGCGCCATACGCGCTATCAGGGCCGGCCGCTGTCCGACGATGCGCTGGAGGTGCTCAAGCACGCCGCGCGCCTGTGGGGCTTCGGCGTGCAGCTGGAGAGCGTCGGTGGTGATGGCCAGGCGCCGGTGCTGCTGCATTCCGTGCCGCCACCGCCCGCCTGACGCGGCCGGCGCAGGGGCAGGGGCTAGCGCAGCGTCCCGATGTACTTGCGGCCCTCCGCGCGCTGGCGGATCAGTTCGCCGGCGCGCTGCATGAGCGGTGAGCGCTCGGCAGGCCCGGACAGGGCGGCATTCCAGGCGGCTTCGAAGCGGTCGGTCCAGTCCAGCAACTGCGGCGTGCTGCGCTCGCCCTCCTGGGCCCGCGCGAAGCGGATGATCTCGGCCGCGTACTCGGCATTGGCGGCCAGCCATTCGGTATCGGTCACGCGGCCGCAGCTTCTGCGCAAGAGCACGTGCAGATGGGCGGCGATGGCCAGGAGCTCGCTTTCGGACATGTCGGGCACTCCTTCATTCGATGATCGTGCAGGCTGTGCAGGCGCCTGGCGGCGCTTCGTGCTCAGCCGCTCAGCCGTTCGCGGTGCAGGGCCAGGTCCAGCCCCTGCCATTCACTGTCCTCGTCCACGCGCAGGCCGAACAGCATGTCCAGCAGCCACAGCAGCACGGCCGTGGCCACCAGCGTGAAGCCGGCCACCGCCAGCACGCTCAGGGCCTGGGTGGCGACGCTGGCCTGCACGCCGCCGATCTGGGGACTGGCGAATACACCGGTCAGCAGCGAGCCGACGATGCCGCCCACCCCGTGCACGCCGAACACGTCCAGCGAATCGTCGGCGCGCAGCAGGCGCTTGAGCCCTGTCGCGCCCCAGTAGCAGGCCACGCCGGCCATCAGACCGATGTACAGCGCCGACAGCGGCGTCACGAAACCGGCCGCAGGCGTGATCGCCACCAGCCCCGCCACCAGGCCCGAGCACAGCCCCAGCAGCGAGGCCTTGCCGCGCACCACATACTCGGCCAGCGCCCAGGCCAGGGCGCCAGCGCTGGCCGCGATGTGGGTGACGGCCAGGGCCAGGGCGGCGCGACTGTCGGCCGCCAGCGACGAGCCGGCGTTGAAGCCGAACCAGCCCATCCATAGCAGGGCGGCACCCATCATCGTCAGGGCCAGGCTGTAGGGCTCGAAGGCTTCCTGTCCATGGCCCCGGCGTGGCTTGAGGAACCAGGCGCACACCAGGCCTGCCACGCCCGCATTGACATGCACCACGGTACCACCCGCGAAATCGAGCGCCCCCATGCGTGCCAGCCAGCCGCCGGGCTCCCAGACCCAGTGCGCCACGGGCGCGTAGACCAGCAGGCTCCACAGCCCCACGAACACCAGCATGGCGCCGAAGCGCATGCGCTCCACCCAGGCGCCCACCAGCAGCGCGGCGGTGATCACGGCAAAAGCCAGCTGGAACATCGCGTAGGCGGCTTCCGGCACATGCGGCGCCAGATGGCTCACCGCCACCAGGCCCCTGGTGGTGTGGAGGTCCAGCCCCGCGAACCAGGCGCGGGAGTCGGAACCTATCCAGGCATTGCCCGGCGTGAAGGCCAGCGAATACCCCAGGGCGAACCACAGGATGCTGACCACGGCGGCGATGGCGGTCACGCTTGCCATGGTGTTGAGCACGTTCTTGCGACGGACCATGCCTGCGTAGAACAGCGCGATACCGGGCAGCGTCATGAGCAGGACCAGCACCGTGGCCGTCATCAGCCAGGCGGTGTCCACGGCGCTGATGGCCTCCAGCGCCACCACCGAGGGGCGCCTGATCACCTGGGGCGCAGCCTGCTCCACCACCTGGGCCAGCGCGGCGCCTGCCGGCACGGCCATGGCCGCGATCGCCGCTGCTCCTGTCCCAAATGCCCTTGTTCCAGCTGCTGCCCGTGCGCACCTGTGCATTGAAACTCCCCCTTGTCGATATGCGTATCTGACCTTGCCCGATGGCAGTGACCCCTGCACAAGTCGTGCCAGCCCCGGGGCGGGACCAGGCATGCCGCGGCACACCAAACAAGCCCATCGGGCGTGTCAAAACAGGGCGCGACGGGTGGCAATGCACCACCGGTGTGCGGCCAGCGCGGGTCCATGCGGCTTTTAAACTACCGGCATGAATCGACGACATCTGATGCTCTCCCTCCTGGCCGCCTGCCTGGCGCAGCCGGCCATGGCGGGGCCGCAACCCCAGGAAAAGCCCGAATGGGCCCGCTTCTTCACGGACGCCGATGCCAAGGGCAGCATCGTCGTGCTCGACGCCCGTGGAGCGCAGGAGACGGCCTATGCCCACGACCTGGCGCGTGCCCAGAGACGCTACTCGCCGGCCTCCACCTTCAAGATCCCGCACAGCCTCTTCGCGCTCGATGCCGGCCTGGTGCGCGACGAATTCCAGCGGTTCGCATGGGATGGCGTGAGCCGGACCTTGCCCGCCTGGAATGCCGACCAGGACCTGCGCTCCGCCATGAGGAACTCCACCGTCTGGGTGTACGAGCGGTTCGCCAGGGAGCTTGGCCCGGCGCGCGAGACCGCCTACCTGCGCAAGATCGGGTACGGCAATGCCCTGGCCACGGGCGCGCAACCCTTCTGGGTGGACGGCGACCTGGCCATCTCCGCAATCGAACAGGTGGAGTTCCTGCGGCGCCTGTTCCGCAACCAGCTGCCCCTGCCGGTGGAGCACCAGCGGCTGGTGAAGGACGTGATGATCAACGAGGCCGGGCCGGACTGGATACTGCGCGCCAAGACGGGCTGGACCGGGCAGATCGGCTGGTGGGTGGGCTGGGTGGAGTGGCCCGCCGGCCCCGTGTACTTCGCCATGAACATGGATACGCCGAACCGCCAGGGCGACCTGCCCAAACGCCTGAGCATCACGCGCGCCATCCTGCGGTCCATCGATGCCCTGCCTGCCAGGCACGCGCGCGGCCAGTAGCCTGCGCCCTCATGGGTTCCCATGGCCTTGCCTTGCGCGATACCGGGACGGGCGTGCTGGAGACCTTGCACTACCGCCCCCCGAACCTGGCGGGCTTTCGCCTGAGGGCGGAGATTTCCAGCGTTGCCGGCCTCCGGGTGCTCGCGGCGAGGAGGCCTGCCTGAGCCTGGGGACGGTCTGGCGCGACCTCATCGCCCGCCGAGGTCAGGCGGGGTCGACCGGGCTCAGCCTGCCGTTGCGAAGTTCCAGCACCTCGGCGGCGGACAGGCAAAGATCCTCGCGCATGAGGCCTGCGACCAGTTGGACGCCCGTGGGCATGCCTGCCGGTGAAGGCAGGGGAACGGCCAGGCCGGGCAGGCCCAGGGCCGCCACGGCCAGCAAAGGGCTTTGCGCGTCGAACAAGGCCTGTGCCTGCGGGAATGGAACCTGATCGGCATCCACCGGGAACGGCCGTTTGAAGGAGACAGGCATGAGCACCAGTGGGTACTGCTCCATGAACAGCGACCAGGCGCGGCGCAGCGTGGTGCGCTGGCTGAGCAGGGCCAGGTAGCCGGGAAGATCCAGGGGCTGCGGCACGCGCGAGGCCATGGCGCGATAGGCGTGGCGGATGGCATCGTCCCCATCGCGCATCAGGGCCTGTTCCAGGGTCAGCCGTGTATCGTTGATCGTCAGCTCGAACCAGAGGCGTGCACAGTCCGCGAATCGGGGCAGCTCGGCGGGCTCCACGCGGTAGCCAGCGTCTTCGAGCAAGCTGGCCGCCTGCTCCAGCGCCAGTACGACCTCGGGATCCACGGTGAAACCGGGCTGGCCGGTGTACAGCGCGACGCGAATGGGCTGCCTGTCAGGCCTCCCCTCCAGTGGCGCAGGAACCCACCAGGGGTCGCGCGGATCACGTGCCGACATGGCGGCCAGGGCCAAACGGAGATCGGCCACGCTGCGGGCCAGCGGACCCTGGACCGACGTCAGCTCGAAGGCCAGGGCGCGCGAGGGCATGCTGGGATTGAAGGCCGGTACACGCTGCGCGCTGGGTCGCAGGCCATAGACGCCGCAGGCATGGGCCGGATAGCGGATGGAGCCTCCCTGGTCATTTCCATGGGCGATGGGGCCGAGGCCGCAGGCCACGGCGGCGGCGGCTCCGCCACTGGACCCGCCGGGAGTCAGTTGTGCATTGTGCGGATTGAAGGTGCGGCCATGGGCATCGTTGTCGGTGAACCAGCGCATGGAGAAGGCCGGTGTATTGGTACGGCCCAGCGGTACGGCGCCGGCCTTGCGCAGATTGGCGACCACGGGGCTGTCGGCCGATGCGATGTCGCCGCGCCTGGCGGCGATGCCGTTGGTGGTGGCCCAGCCGCGCTGGTCCACATTGATCTTGATGGTCACCGGCACGCCGTGCAGCGGTCCTGCCGGTTCGCCACGGGCCAGGGCTTCGTCGGCCGCACGGGCTTCTGCCAGGGCCGCTTCGGGGCGGCAGTCGACGACGGCGTTGATGCGCGGGTTGACCGCGTCGAGCCGGTGCAGGCAGCTTTGCATGGCCTCGTGGCAGGAGATGTCGCGCCGGCGTATGCGCTGCGCCAGCTCGGTTGCGTCCAGCATCCAGGGTTCGTTGTTCATCGAGGGGGTCCTTGAGGGAGGCATTGGGGCGTCCACCGGGAAAGTCATTGCGGCGAGATACCTGCGCGGCGCGCGGCTTCGGCCCAGCGGCGTGTCTCGCGCTGCGCCAGTTCCTGCATTTCCTGCGGGCTGGAAGGCAGGGCTTCCAGGGACAGTGCCTCGTTGGCGCGTATGACGGCAGGGTCCGTCAGCGCGGCGCGCAGGGCGGCGTTGAGCCTGGCGATGACGGCCGCCGGAGTCTGGCGCGGCGCGACCACGCCGCCCCAGGCCACGACATCGAAGCCCGGCACGCCGCTCTCGGCCAGCGTGGGTACATCGGGCAGCACGGGTACGCGCTGCGCGCTGGTCACGGCGATGGCCCTGACCTGGCCGTCACGGACGAAGGGCAGCACGGCGGCGATGTTGTCCAGGGCGATGTCCAGCTGGCCGTTGACCATGTCGCCCACCATCTGTACGCCCGACTTGTAGGGAACGGGCTCCGAGGCCAGGCCGGCATCGACCCGGAGCATTTCCCCCGCGAGCTGGCTGATGCTGCCCACACCCGAGGTGCCCAGCGACAGCGGGCGCGCCGCAGCCTTGCTGTGGGCGACCAGTTGCTGGAAGCTGGTAGCGGGCAAGGCCTTGCGGGCGACCAGCACATAGGCATTGCGCGAGATCAGTCCCACGGTGGAGAAATCCCTGGCCGGATCGTAGGGCAGCCTGGCGAAGATCGAGGGGTTGAGGCTCAGGGTCACGATGTTGCCGTAGCCCAGGGTATAGCCATCGGCGGCGGCCCTGGCGACGAGCTGCGAGCCGATGATGCCCCCGGCGCTGGGCCGGTTGTCGACCGCCACAGCCTGGCCCAGCTGGCGGGCCATGCCGTCGATGACGGGGCGCATGGACACGTCCACACCCGAGCCCGCCGCATAGGGGATGATGAATCTCAGGGGCTTGTCCGGCCACGTCTCGCGCGCCTGGACCGGCGCCGGCGCCAAGGCGAGCAGGAGGGGGAGGGCGGTGCCTGGCAGCCACAGGCATAAGGCAAAAGGCGGTTTCACAGGCATGTCTCCTCAGGCTTTGTCGATAGGCGAAAACGAATGACTTCACTCTAGGGTTCGCCGCGCCCGCGCAGAAGACAATCTGTTCGTCCGGGTGATAACTGCGGGTTGTCTGCGATGAAGAACTCTCAACTGAATGCTTTCCTGCGCGTGGCCGAGACGGGGGGCATACGCGCGGCGGCGCGCGCGCTGGGCCTGAGCCAGCCGGCCGTGACCAAGGCCATCCGCGAGCTGGAGGCGGCGCTGGATGCCAGCCTGGTCACGCGCAGCCCGCGCGGCATCGCCTTGACCGAGTGTGGGCAGCAACTGGCCATGCGCGCACGCCTGGCCGAGGAGCAACTGGCGCTGGCACGGCAGGACATACGCCTTTTGCAGGGTGGCAGCCGCGCACGCGTGGCGGCGGCCGTGACCCCCGTGGTCTTCATGGGCGAGCTGAACGCGGTGCTCAAGGACTTCCGGCGTGACATGCCCTATGCGCAGCTCAAGCTCTATGAAGGGCTGATGCCGGCCGTGCTGCCCCTGTTGCGCGAGGGCAGCATCGACTTTGCCGTGGCCGGTGCCATGGAGGGATCACTCGATGCCGATCTCGTGATGCAGTCCATGGGCGAGATGGAAATGATGGTGGCCTGCCGTCCCGGCCATCCACTGGCCCGCGCCCGGCAGTGGAGCGAAGTGGTGGACGCGGACTGGGTGGTGCACCTGGGGCCGGGCACCCACCACAGCGCCGTGAACCGTTTTTTGCGGGAGCGCGGGCTGGCCTTGCCCGGCCGGGTGACCGAGGTCAACAGCTTCGGCGTGAGCTGGGCCATGGTCACGCGCGGCGATGCCCTGCTGATACTGCCGGAGCGCTTCACGCGCATCGCACCCTATGACCAGCAGATCGTGCGGGTGCCGGTGGACCTGGCGCTGCCCTCGATCACGCTGGGCATCTTGCAATTGCGGGCCACGCCGCTGTCGCTGGCGGCGTCCCGACTGGCGACGCTGTTCCTGCGCCACGTGCGCTGAGCGGCTGGCGGAACGGCCGGCCCCGCCATGCTTCAGGAAAACCCTGACGTTCCTGGGAAACGCTTATCAAGAATAGAACGAAGATTCGTTCTACCATGTCCCCATGCAAGACGAGGCCTGGACCTTCTTTCCGCACGGCGGCTCGCGCCACGTGCAGACGCTGCGCGTGGCGCTGCGGCTGTTCGTGCAAAAGGGCTTCTTCAACACGGCCATCCAGGACCTGTGCGCGGAGGCCGGTGTCTCCATCGGCTTCTTCTACAACCACTTCGCCGACAAGGAAGGCATTGCGCGCGAACTGTACCGGCACCTGCTGGCGCGCATGAATGTGCTGCTCGACGAGATCGAGGAGCAGCATGCGGGCAGCGAGCAGCGCTGCCGGGCCGTGCTGCGGATGCTGTTCGGGCTGACCGAGGCCGAACCCGAGGCCATGGGCTTCGTGGTCAATGCGCGCCACCGGGAATTCCTGCCCGAGGAGCCGGCGATCTGCTCGGCGTCTGCCTTCGTGCGCATGCGCGGCTTCGTGTTCGCGGGCATGGCCGATGGCGAGATCCGCGAGATGGAGCCCATGGTGGCGGCCAGCCTGATGTATGGCGCGGCGATCCGCATGATCTGCCTGCGCCTGGACGGCATCATCGAGGCGTCCATCGATCCGTTGTTCGACGCGCTGTGGGACGGCGTGTGGCGTTCGCTGCAGCCTGACTGAGCTGCGTTTTCCGGGGCCGGCGCCGGGCGGCGCCGGCTGTTGTTCCACTGAGGGGAAATCAGAAGGAGTAGCAGGGATGGCGCATCACATTTTGATCATCGGCGGCGGCATCGGCGGGACCATGACCGCCAATCATCTGGTCGCCAAGCTGTATCCGGAGGTGGTGACCGGCAAGGTCCGCATCACCGTGCTGTCGAACTCGCCCTGGCACTACTACAAGCCGGCCTTCATGTACGTGGCCTTCAATGCCTTTTTCCGCGACGAGCTGAGGCGCAGGCAGCGCGGCCTGCTGCGGCCCGAGATCGACTTCCAGGTGGAAGAGGTCGAGGGCTTCGACTTCACGCTGCAATCCGTGCACTGCAAGAGCGGCAGGCGCTTCGGCTACGACCACCTGGTGATCTCCACGGGCTGCGTGCCCTGCCCGGAGCGCATCGAGGGGCTGGCCGAGGCCGGAGACCATTTCTACCAGCACGCGCCCGCGCGCCAGCTGGCCGACAAGCTGGCGCGCATCGAAAAAGGCCGCATCTTCGTCACCGTGACCTTTCCGAAGACGCCCAATGTGCCGCACCAGTGCGGTATCGCGCCTATCGAGACCACGCTCATGCTCGATGACCTGCTGCGCCGGCGCGGCGTGCGCGACAAGGTGGAGATCGTCTACACCTACCCCACGGTGTCGCAACTGCTTCGCAACTGCCTGTTCCTGCAAAAGGACACCTGCGAGATCCTGCCCACGGTGTTCGAGCAGCGCGGCATACGCCATCAGCGCGGCTTCACGCTGGCGCGCGTCGACCCCGAGGCCCGGGTGGCGTATTCGGAGGAGGGGCAGGCCGAGGACTTCGACATCCTCATGGCCACGCCCCCCATACGCGCCGTGCAGGCCGTGCGTGACTGCGGCCTGTCCCAGGCGCAGGATGGCGAGGGCTGGCTGCCCACGGACCACGAGACCCTCCAGGTGCTGGGCCAGCGCCATGTCTATGTGCTGGGCGACACGGTGGACCTGCCCGTGAGCAAGGCCGGCGGCTCCTGCCACAGCCAGTCGCCCGTGGTGGTGAACAACATCGCCTCGCAGATCCGCTTCGGCCGCACCAGCGACGCCTATGACGGTCGCGTGGTGGCCATCGCCCAGATGGGGCTGGAGGCCGGCATGCCGCTGTGGTACGACTACCAGGTCGACGTCAAGCCCACGCCGCCGACCAAGGTCGGCTCGATGATGCGCAAGGGCTTCAACCGCGGAATTTACTGGGCCGTGGCCCGCGCCCTGGTCTGAGGCCCGGCAGCCGAACAGTCTTCCCAAGCACGCATGCAAGGAGCACCGAGATGAACATCGCTTCCGACATTCCCCTGGCGCAGCCCGCTGCCGCCGGCCTGCTGCAGGATGCTGCTGCGCTGGAGGGCCTGGCCGAGCTGATGGGCAAACTGGAGCCGCTGCTCGCGGGCCGGCGCCTGAACCGCGTGGTGGACCTGCTGTCGGCCACCGCCGATCTGGTGGACATGGGCGACGACTACATGGTCGAGAAGCTCGCCAAGGCCTTCGAGGAGGGCGTGGGCGCGGCCTGGGCCACGGGCAATGCCGCGCGCATGGCAGCGGCCCGGGTACAGGCCATGCAGGAGACTCCGACCCTGATCGGCCTGATGCGCATGGCGCGCGAGCCCGAAGTCCGGCGTGGACTGGCCTTCCTGCTGGCCATGGCGGGCGCGCTGGGGCGCCAGCATGCCTATGATCCCATCGACTGCACGGCGGATTGAAGCGCAGGGACGCGCAGGGCCTGGCCACGGCCGTCCGGCAGCCACTGGCGCGCGGTGGTACAAACGCCGGGGGCGGATGCGAGCCGCCCCTTTTTCTTGCAAGCCCCCGCCATGCCTTCCTCCTGTCTTTCGCCGGTGCTGCCGGCCCCTGTCTTCCATCGTTCGCGCCCTTGCCGCGCGGGGGCGTTCGCATGAACGCCCAGCACCTGAGCCGGGGCGACTGGGCACGCGCGTTGCTGGTCATCGTCATCTGGGGAACCAATTTCGTGGCCATGAAGTTCGGGCTGCAGACGCTCTCGCCCATGCTGCTGAGCGCGTTGCGCTTCGTGGCCGCCTCGTTGCCTTTCCTGTTGTTCGTGCGGCCACCGAAATCCGTGGGATGGCGCTACCTGGCGGCCTATGGCGTGGTGCAGGGCGTGGGCCAGTTCGGCCTGCTGTTCCTTGGGCTCAAGCTGGGCATGCCGGCGGGCATGGCATCCGTGGTGCTGCAGACGCAGGCCTTCGTCACGCTGCTGCTGGCGGCCTTCTTCCTGAAGGAGCCCGCGCGCATCTGGCACTGGCTGGGACTGTTGGTTTCATTGGCCGGTCTGGTGGCCATCGGCAGCGCCCATGGCGAGGGCGGCGACGCCATGACGCTGGCGGGTTTCCTGCTGACCGTGGGCTCGGCCTGCATGTGGGCCGTGTCCAACCTCATCACGCGCTATGCGGCGCACAACGGGCCCTATGAACCATTTCCGTTCATCGTCTGGAGCAGCATCTTTCCCATCGTGCCGCTGCTGGCGCTGGCGGCCTGGACCGATGGCACCGATGCGGTCGTGCAGCAGGTGCGGGGCATCGACCTGACGGCCCTGGCTTCCATCCTGTACCTGGCGCTGCTGGCCACGCTACTGGGCTACGGCCTGTGGACGCGGCTGCTGCAGCGCTACGCGGCCGGCACGGTGGCCCCGCTGTCGCTGATGGTGCCGGTGGTGGGCCTGGTCTCGGCCATGCTGCTGCTGGGCGAGCGGCCCACGCCCATGCAGTGGCTGGGCACGCTGGCCGTGCTGGCCGGCATGTGCATCAACCAGTTCGGCGGGCGCTGGCTGGCGCGGCGCTGAGGGCGGGGCGGCTGTGCCGCCCCGCTTTGCATTTCTTCAAGTGACCAATGTAATAAAAATCATTATCATTGCCGTTCTTTGAAGAGTGGCGGGCCCTGATGCCTGCTCTCCTGTTCTGGCGCCGCGCAGGCCAGGCCTGTGGCGGCGCCTTGTCCGTCCGGAGCAAGCCGCAGCGAAGCTGGTCGCGCGCGCGGTGGCAGTGGCGGAACCGAGAAAGGCCATCCTCATGCAATCCTCCGCCCCTGGAGGCACTCCTTCCCTGCTGCGCTACCGCGCAGCCGTGGCCTCGCGGGCCGTGGCCGCCATCGGCGGCGGCTACCTGCTGTCGGCCGCCAGCGCAGCCGTGGGCGCGCGCGTCCTGGTCTGGTTGGGCGTGGCCCGCGCCGACGCGGCGCTGGGCACGACCATGCTGGCCTTCATCGTCTATGCCGTGGCGGCCATGTGGGCCTTCGGCTGCGCCAGCGCCTGGCGCGCCTGGGCCGTGATCTGCCTGCCGGGCGCGGGCCTTGCCCTGCTGGCCTGGGTGCTGGCCGGCGGAGCGGCGGCATGAGGGTCGACGGCAAACCCGAGGGACTGCGCCAGTCCATGTCCTGGCTGCACACTTGGAGCGGCCTGCTGCTGGGCTGGCTGCTGTATGCGGTGTTCTTCACGGGCACGCTCAGCTATTTCCGCGACGAGATCAACGACTGGATGCGGCCCGAGCTGCACGGCTCGGTGCAAGGCCCCGAGACCGCGCAGCGCGCGCTGGCCACCATGCGGCGACTCGCCCCCGAGGCAGCGACCTGGACGCTGAGCCTGCCCGGCCCGCGCCAGGTGGCCGTCGAGGCCTCGTGGCGCGACAAGGGCGCGCCCGCCGGACGCGCCGGCACCAGGCGTGCCGAGCTGGACGCGGCCACGGGCGAGAAGCTGGAGCCGCGCGAGACGCGCGGCGGCAACTTCTTCTACCGCTTCCATTTCGAGCTGCACGCCATGCCGCGCATCTGGGGCCGCTGGATCGTGGGCTTCGCGACCATGATGATGTTCGTGGCCATCATCAGCGGCGTGATCACGCACAAGAAGATCTTCAGCGACTTCTTCACCTTCCGCCCGCGCAAGGGCCAGCGCTCGTGGCTGGATGCGCACAACGCCACGGCGGTGCTGGCGCTGCCCTTTCATATCGTCATCACCTTCAGCGGCCTGGTGCTGCTGATGTTCATGCTCATGCCCTGGGGCATACAGGCCGCCTACGACGGCGACACCAATGCCTACTTCGCCGACGTGCGCGCCTCGCGCGGGCTGCCGCCGGCCCTGGGGCAGGGCGGTGGGCGCAAGGAAGGGGGCGAGGCACCCCGGGCAGCGGAGCTGGCCGACATCGCGCCCATGATGGCCGAGGCCCGCCGCCGCTGGCCCGAGCATGGCGTGGGCAGCATCACGGTCAACGCGCCGGGCACCTCGCACGCCACCATCGAGCTGCGCGAAGGCGGAGCGGACAGCCTGGTCAACCGGGGCCTGCCCGACAGCCTGCTGTTCGACGGCATCACGGGCCAGATGCGCGAGCGGCCGCAGCCACAGCCCATTTCCTGGGTGCGGGCCACGGGCAATGTGGTCTCGGGCGTGCATCTGGGCCGCTTCGCCGAGCCCGCCGTGCGCTGGCTGCTGCTGCTCAGCGGGCTGATCGGCACCTGCATGGCCGCATCGGGCATGGTGCTGTGGGTGGTCAAGCGCCTGCCAGAGCGGCGCAAGCTGGGCCGCACGCCCGTCGGCCACCGCCTGGTCGAGGTGCTCAACGTGGGCTCCATCGCGGGCCTGTCGGTGGCCGTGGCCAGCTACTTCTGGCTCAATCGACTGCTGCCCGTACCCATGCAGGGCCGGGCCGACTGGGAGATCAACGGCTTCTTCCTGGTATGGCTGCTGTGCCTGCTGCATCCACTGCTGGTCTCGCACCGCAATGCCTGGCTGCAGCAGATGGGCCTGGCCGCGCTGATGTATGCGCTGTTGCCGCTGCTGGGCATGCTGGACGGCGGCGCATCGCTGGCCGCCAGCGTGCTCGATGGCCAGTGGAGCATCGCCAACTTCCACCTGCTGCTGCTGGCCCTGGCCGCCATCCACGCCAGCGTGGCCTGGTGGCTGCTGCGCGGCGAATCCGCTGCCGCTGCCCAGAAGGCGGCACGCAAAGCGCAGAACATGGCGCCTGTGGCAGCAGTCCAATCCATGGAGCGCGCATCATGATGGCCCTCGCCGCAATCTTGCTGGCCTTCGCGGCCTTCACCGTCATCGCCGCGTCCATGGATCGGCACACGGGCCAGCTGGGCACCGAGCAACTTCAGCCCGCGCGCCAGCAGGCCTGCCGCTGGGCCGGCTTCGCGCTGCTGGCCGTGTCGCTGGCACCCTGCCTGCTGCGCTGGGGGCCTTCGGTGGCCGTGGCCGCCTGGCTGGGCCTGCTGACCTTCGCCGCCATGGCGCTGGCCTTGCTGCTGACCTACGCCCCGCAGTGGGGCCGCCGCGCGGCGCCCGTGGCGGTGGCCGCCGGCGTGCTGGCCTGGGCCGTGGCGCTCTGAGCCTTCGCGACAGGCCTTTTCTCGTTGAGAGGCGGCAGGCATGCTGCGTTGGACCATGGGTGGATCCAGCGCACGGGGTGCGCAGCCTGTTGGGCCAGTGCCTGCGAGGCCCTGGCGTTCGGGGCTGACATTGACCTGCGTCATGGAGCGAGCGCTGCGGCGCCTGGGCCCTGTGCAAGAATTTGCGGGGCCCCGGCCCGGGCATGCCGCCTGGAGCCGGGGCGCCTGAAGGAACACCATTCCAATGCAAATCACCTTCCATGGCGCGGCCCGGCAAGTGACGGGTTCATGCTTTCTGGTGCAGATCCCGGGCTGCCGCTTCCTGATCGATTGCGGCATGGTGCAGGGCGGGCGCGAGGCCCGGGAGAGCAACTACCAGCCATTTGCCTTCGATCCCCGGCAGCTCGACTTCGTGCTGCTGACGCACGCACACATAGACCATTGCGGCCTGCTGCCCCGGTTGGCCGCGCAGGGCTTCGACGGGCCGATATACACCACGCCCGCCACGGCCGACCTGTTGGAGGTGCTGCTCAAGGACAGCGCCCACATCCAGGAAATGGAGTACGAGCGCAGCGAAAAGCGTGCAGGCAAGCGCCGTTGCGGCGGGCATGGTCCGCATGCCGAGGTGCGCCGGCCCCTTTACACGTTGCGCGATGTGGAGCGCTGCATGCGCCAACTGAGCACCGTGCCCTATGACCAGGAGTTCGCAGCCCATGCGCATGTAAAGGCGCGCTTTCGCGACGCGGGGCATATCCTGGGATCGGCCATCGTGGAGATCTGGGTGGCGGATGATCAGGGCGTCACGCGCAAGATCGTGGCCAGTGGCGATCTGGGGCAGCCGGGGCGTCCCATCCTGCGCGATCCCGTACCCATCGACGAAGCCGATGTGCTGCTGATCGAGTCCACCTACGGCGACCGCCTGCACAAGGACATGCCGTCCACGCTGGACGAACTGGTGGACGTGGTACAGCGCACATTGGTCCACGGCAATGTCGTGATCCCGGCCTTTGCGGTCGGCCGCACGCAGGAGATGCTCTACCACTTTCTCAGGCTGTCGGCCCAGGGGAGGCTGGGCACGTTGGACATTTTCGTGGATTCGCCCATGGCCGTGGCGGCCACGGAAATCACGTTGCGCCATTTCGCGCTGTTCGACGAGGAGGCGCGCCAGCTGTTCGCGCAGGCCCGGCAGCTGCAGCAGAAGCTGCGCATCCATTTCGTCAGCGATGTGCAGGACTCCATACGGCTCAACCGTGTGGGCGCCGGGGCCGTGATCATCTCGGCCAGCGGCATGTGCGATGCGGGGCGCGTGATGCATCATCTGCACAACAACCTGGGACGCCGTGAGTGCGCGGTGGTGATCGCCGGCTTCCAGGCCCAGGGCACGCTGGGGCGCAGGCTGGTGGATGGCGAACGGCGCGTGCGGCTGCTGGGGGACGATATCGCGGTGCGGGCCTCCGTCCACACGCTGGGAGGCTTTTCGGCCCATGCCGACCAGAAGGCGCTGCTGGGATGGGCCGGGGCCTTGCAGCGCACGCCCGCTCGCACCTTCGTGGTACACGGCGAGGAGGCAGCATCACAGGCTCTGGCACAGGCCCTGCGCCGACAGCCGGGCTGGGAGGCGGCCGAGGTGGTGGTGCCGCGTGAAGGGGAGTCCTTCGCGCTGTAGCGCCCTCCACGCGTATCCGACCCTTCAGCGCATCGTCACGAACTCCTCCGCCGCCGTCGGGTGGATGGCCACGGTGTCGTCGAAGTCGCGCTTGGTGGCGCCCATCTTGAGCGCCACGGCAAAGCCCTGCAGCATCTCGTCCATGCCCAAGCCTATGCCGTGGATGCCCACGATGCGCTCCTCGGGCCCCACGCAGACCAGCTTCATGCGCGCGGGCTGGCGGTGGCGGGTGACGGCCGTGTACATGGCGGTGAAGGCCGACTGGTAGACCTTGACCTGGCCGTCGCCGAAGCGCTCGCGCGCCTGCGGCTCGGTCAGGCCCACCGTGCCTATGGGCGGATGGCTGAAGACCACGGTGGGCACGTTCTCGTAGTCCAGGTGCTCGCCGGCCTTGCCGTTGAACAGGCGCTCGGACAGGCGCCGGCCCGCGGCCACTGCCACGGGCGTGAGTTCGATGCGGCCCGTGATGTCGCCCACGGCATGGATGCCGGGCACGTTGGTGTCCTGGTATTTGTCCACCGCGATGTGGCCGCTGTCCTTGAGCGCCACGCCGGCGGCTGCCAGGTTCAGTCCCGAGGTGTCGGGCCTGCGGCCCACGGCCCAGACCACGCAGTCCACGGTGTGGCGGCTGCCGTCCTGCAGTTGCAGGTCCAGGCTGCCGTCTGCGTTGCGGACCACGGCCTTCGGGGTGGCCCGGCGGTGCACGGTGGGGCCTTCGGCCTCCATTATCTCCATCAGGGTCTGGCTCAGCAGCGGGTCGAAGCCGCGCAGCGCCGTGTCCTGGCGCACGAACAGATGGGTCTCGGAGCCCAGCGCATGCAGCACGCCCGCGATCTCGACGGCGATGTAGCCCGCGCCCACCACGGCCGTGCGCGCGGGCAGGGCCTTGAGAGCGAAGAAGCCGTCGGAGTCGATGCCCAGCTCGGCGCCTGGAATGTCTGGCCGTGCCGGGCGCGTGCCCGTGGCGATGAGGATGTGGTCGGCACTGAGCCGCTGGCCGCCCACTTCCACGGTGCGTGCATCCACGAAGCGGCCAAAGCCCTGGATCAGCTCGACCTTGTTGCGTGCCAGTCCGGTTTCATACGAGGCATGGATGCGGTCGATATAGGCGCTGCGGCTGTCCACCAGGCGCTGCCAGTCCAGGCGGTTGACGGTGGCATCCCAGCCGTAGTCGGGGCCGTAGCGGTGCATGGCCTCGCCGATCTGGGCTGCATGCCACATGACCTTCTTGGGTACGCAGCCCACGTTGACGCAGGTGCCGCCGATCTCGCCGGCTTCGATCAGCGCGCAATGGCGCCCGTGCATGGCCGCGCGGTTGGCCGATGCGATGCCGCCGCTGCCGCCGCCGATGACGATGTAGTCGTAGTGTTTCATGGAAGATCCGTGCTCCTTGGGGGGGGGCGGCCCGCATGCCGCCAACGCAGGATCTTGCCTTCTTCCGCGCACGGGGGCGCGGGCTGGGGGCAATGCTCAGGCGCTCTGCGGCTCCAGGGTCTTGGTGTACAGCGCCTTGCCGTCCAGGTCCTTGAGCACCACGGTCAGCGCCTGGCTGCGGTGGTCTATGTCGAGCTGGCCGAAGAACTGGAAGCCTTCGCTGGGCGCGGAGTTGTCGTAGCCCGCGCTTTTCTGGAAGACCACCTCGCCGCCGAAGGTCTTGTCCATCTCGTTGGGGCCGAAGCCGCCCGCGTTCAGCGGACCCGAGACGAATTCCCAGAACGGATCGAAGTGCTGGAAGCTGGCACGCTCGGGGCTGAAGTGGTGGGCGGCCGTGTAGTGCACGTCGGCCGTGAGCCAGACCACGTTCTTGATGCCCGCGTCCTTGATGCCCTTGAGCAGGCGCGCCATCTCCAGCTCGCGGCCCCTGGGCGCGCCATGATCGCCATTGGCCACGGCCTCCCATCGGGCGCGGCCCTCGGCGTCCTTGCCGTCGGGCACGAACAGGCTGATGGGCATGTCGCTGGCGATCAGCTTCCAGGTGGCGCGGCTGCGTTTCAGGCCCTCCAGCAGCCATTGCACCTGGGGCCGGCCCAGCATGTCGGTGTCCGGGCCTTCGGTCGTCTGCAGGTTGTGGCTGTTGGGGCCGCGGTGGCTGCGCATGTCGATCACGAAGATGTCGGCCAGCGGGCCCTGGGGCAGGTGGCGGTACAGGCGCTGGTGCATGGCCGCGCCGAAGGGGCGCATGGGCGCGTACTCCATGAAGGCGCGCTGGCCGCGCGCGGCCAGCAGCTGCACGTTCTTTTCGGTGTAGCGCGCATCCTGGGCCACGCTCTTGCTGTCCGAGTAGTTGTTGGTGACCTCGTGGTCGTCCCACTGCCAGATCTGGGCCACCTCGCTGCCCAGGGCGCGCACGTTGGCGTCCATGAGGTTGTAGCGGTGGCGGCCCCGGAATTCGTCCAGCGTCTCGGCCACCTTGGCGACTTCGGGCGTGACCAGGTTCTTCCACAGCGTGCCGTCGCGCAGCTTGACTTCGGCGGCGATGGGGCCGTCGGCATAGATGGTGTCGCCGCTGTGCAGGAAGACGTCGGGGTCGGTCTTGCGCATGGCCTCGTAGATGCGCATGCCGCCGAAAGCCTCGTTGATGCCGAAGCCCTGGCCTGCGGTGTCTCCGC
Source organism: Delftia tsuruhatensis (assembly GCF_903815225.1). Classification (NCBI taxonomy): domain Bacteria; kingdom Pseudomonadati; phylum Pseudomonadota; class Betaproteobacteria; order Burkholderiales; family Comamonadaceae; genus Delftia; species Delftia tsuruhatensis. The sequence continues at coordinate 4,403,475 of NZ_LR813084.1, read as the reverse complement.
TCCAGACCAGGCGCAGAGGACGCTTTGCGGGCCCGCCCGGGGCCTGCGGCGTTCGGAAGTGCCCCTGCATGGCCGGGGATCGCACATTGGCGCTGGACAAGTCCTCCAGCACCACGCGGTAGAAGATGTCCTGGCCCGCAGGCAGGCCGAGCAGGTCGATGCGGCCCGTGCCATCGCTGCTGTCCACCAGCAGGTCCGGCCCGCGCACGCGCGTGGGATCGGCGAAGCCGGCGGTGGTGGACCACTCCAGCCACATGCGCGCGTCGCGGCTGGCCCGCGCCCAGACGATGGCGCGGTCGGCCAGCACGTCGCCGCTTTGCAGGCCCGAGGGCAGCAGCGGCCGCGCGGCGTCGCGCGTGATGGCGGCGGGCGCGCTTTGCGCCTGGAGGATGGAGGGCAGCAGCGAGGTGCCGGCGGCGGATAGCAGAAGGTGGCGGCGCAGGATCATGGCAAAGGGTCTGAAGCGTGGCTGCTGCCACCCTATCGCCCCTGCATGACCCTGGCGTGACGGTGTGTCAGCCGCGCGCGATCACGGCCGCGATGGCCTGGCCCACTTCGGTGGTGCTGGCCGTGCCGCCCAGGTCGGGCGTGCGCGGGCCGCTCCTGATGGTTTCCTCGATGGCCGAAACGATGGCGTCATGGGCTGCGCGGCCCGCGCCCTGGCCGTGGGTCAGGAAGTCCAGCATCAGCGCCGCCGACCAGACCATGGCGATGGGGTTGGCGATGTTCCTGCCGTAGATGTCGGGCGCCGAGCCGTGCACGGGCTCGAACAGGCTGGGGAAGGTGCGGTCGGGATTGAGGTTGGCCGAGGGGGCCAGGCCGATGGTGCCCGTGGTGGCCGGGCCCAGGTCGCTGAGGATGTCGCCGAACAGGTTGGTGGCGGCCACCACGTCGAAGCGGCCCGGCTGCAGCACGAAGCGCGCGGTCAGGATGTCGATGTGCTGCTTGTCCAGCGTGACCTCGGGGTAGCCCTTGGCCACGTCCTCGGCGCGCTGGTCCCACCAGGGCATGCTGATGGCGATGCCGTTGCTCTTGGTGGCCAGGGTGACATGCTTGCGCTCGCGGCTGCGGGCCAGGTCGAAGGCGTACCTGAGCAGGCGCTCCGCGCCCTTGCGCGAGTAGACCGACTCCTGGATCACGATCTCGCGGTCCGTGCCCTCGTACATGATGCCGCCCAGCGAGGTGTACTCGCCCTCGGTGTTCTCGCGCACCACGTAGTAGTCGATGTCGCCGGGCTTGCGGCCGGCCAGCGGGCAGGGCACGCCCTCGAACAGGCGCACGGGGCGCAGGTTGATGTACTGGTCGAATTCGCGGCGGAACTTGAGCAGCGAGCCCCACAGCGAGATGTGGTCTGGCACGGTGGCGGGCCAGCCCACGGCGCCGAAGAAGATGGCGTCCATGCCGGACAGCTGGGCCTTCCAGTCGTCGGGCATCATTTTTCCGTGCGCCAGGTAGTAGTCGCAGTGCGCCCAGTCGAAAGCATGGAATTCGAGCTTCAGCGCAAAGCGCTGGGCGGCGGCCTCCAGGGCGCGCAGGCCTTCGGGCATGACTTCCTTGCCGATGCCGTCGCCGGCGATGACTGCGATCTTGAATGTGTCTTGCATGCTGTCCTTGGGAAATCGGTGAATGGAGCGGCGGGTGGGCCGCATGCATGGCATTGTTGGCCGCCATGGCGGCAAATACAATCGGCCAACCGTGGTTCCATTGTTTACAGATCGTGAATAAACAGCCTGCCCCCGAGGATTTGCGCGTCTTCACTGTGGTGGCCCGCAAGTCGGGCTTTGCGGCAGCGGCCGAGGAATTGGGCGCATCGCCTGCCTATGTGAGCAAGCGCATCCGCCTGCTGGAGGAGGAACTGGGCGTGAAGCTGCTGCACCGCACGACGCGCCGCGTGGCCGTGACCGAGGAGGGCGAGCGGGTCTTCCACTGGGCGCAGCGCATCCTGGACGACATGGACCAGCTCATGCAGGAGGTGGCCGTCACGCGCAGCGAGCCGCGCGGCCTGCTGCGCGTGAGCAGCAGCTTCGGCTTCGGCCGCCATGTGATCGCGCCCGCGCTGTCCCGCCTGGTGGAGCGCCATCCGGGGCTGCAGGTGCGGCTCGACGTGTTCGACCGGCTGGTGGACGTGGCGGGCGAGGGCTTCGATCTGGATGTGCGCGTGGGTGACGAGATCGCGCCCCACCTGATTGCGCGGCGGCTGGCCGACAACCACCGCGTGCTGTGCGCCGCGCCTGCCTACCTGGCGCGCCGTGGCACGCCGCGCACGCCGGCCGAGCTGTCGGCGCACGACTGCCTGGCCATCAAGGAGCGCGACCAGGCCTTTGGCGTGTGGCGTCTGCGCGCAGGCGCTGCCGAGCAATCGGTGAAGGTCACGGGGCCGCTGTCGGCCAACAATGGCGAAATGGTGGTGCAGTGGGCCGTGGACGGGCGCGGCATTGCGCTGCGCTCGCTGTGGGATGTGGGGCCCCATCTGCAGGCCGGGCGCCTGGTGCAGGTGCTGCCGGAGTGGCGGCAGGAGGCGAATGTCTGGGCCGTCTATCCGACACGGCTGCAGCTGTCGGCCAAGGTGCGGGTGTGCGTGGAATTCCTGCAGGAGCATTTCCGGCAGGAGTGGATGGCCGGCGCACCCTGACAGGGCGGCGGCCATCCATGGATCAACCCGCCAGGGCGGCCTTCACGGCGGCGGAGACCTGGCCCATGTCGGCCTTGCCGGCCAGTTGCGCCTTGGCCGCGCCCATGACCTTGCCCATGTCGCCGGGGCCCGATGCGCCCAGCTCTGCCACGATGGCCTTCACGGCGCCGGCCACTTCCTCGGCCGACATGCGCTCGGGCAGGTAGGCCGTGAGCACGGCCATCTCGGCCTTTTCCTTGTCGGCCAGGTCCTGGCGGCCCGCGCCCTCGAAGGCGGCGATGCTGTCCTTGCGCTGCTTGATCAGCTTGTCCACGATGGCGACGATGGCGGCATCATCCAGCTCGATGCGCTCGTCGACTTCCTTTTGCTTCATCGCGGCCTGGAGCAGGCGGATGGTGCCCAGGCGCTCGCTGTCCTTGGCGCGCATGGCGGTCTTCATGTCTTCGGTGATCTGGGCCTTGAGGCTCATGGCATTTCTCCTGGGAAGGTGACGGCGGAAAACAGGCAACAAAAACAAAAAACCCGCGCCTGGCGTCCCGAGCGCGGGTTTTGCGGCTGACGAGAGCCGGCTGGTCAAGAGCCGATCAGTACAGCTTCTTGGGCAGCTGCATGCTGCGAACGCGCTTGTAGTGACGCTTGACGGCGGCAGCCTTCTTGCGCTTGCGTTCGGCAGTGGGCTTCTCGTAGAACTCGCGAGCGCGCAGGTCGGTCAGCAGGCCGAGCTTTTCGATGGTGCGCTTGAAGCGGCGCAGGGCAACTTCATAGGGCTCGTTTTCTTTAACGCGGATGGTGGTCATTAGCTAGATTTCCAGATATCTGTGCTGTCAGCGGGTTCCCGGGAAGATCGGGCCTGGGAGCCATGAACAGCGGTTTGTGCCCGTCAAAAGTTAACTAGTATTGGCCGACGGGGCAATTGCCAGCAAAGCGGGCGATTATACGCGAGATGCTGCAGAGGTGACAAATCCTGCGGCCGGCAATGCCTGCGCGCAGGCGTGGCCACTGGCCCAGGCCCATTGGAAGTTGTAGCCGCCCAGCCATCCCGTGATGTCCACGACCTCGCCAATGCAATACAGCCCGGGCTGGGCCTTGCATTCCATGGTCTGCTGCGACAGGGCGCGCGTGTCCACGCCGCCCAGCGTCACCTCGGCCTTCTTGTAGCCCTCGGTGCCCGTGGGCACGATTTCCCAGCGCGACAGGCGCTCGGCCAGTTGGTTCAGGGCCTTGTCCGAGGCTTCTGCAATGGGGCGCTGCCAGGCCGCGTCCTGCTGCACCCAGGCATCGGCCAGGCGCGCGGGCAGCCACTGCGCCAGTTCGTTGGCGATGCGCTTGCGCGAACGCGACTTGGCCTTGAGCAGTTCGTCCTGCAGGTCCACCCCGGGCGCGAGGTTGATGGACAGGGGCGTGCCCGCCTTCCAGTAGCTCGATATCTGCAGCACGGCGGGACCCGACAGGCCGCGGTGGGTGAACAGCAGGTCTTCCATGAAGGCCATGCGCTCCTTCTTGCTTCCGGTACTTATCTCCACGGGCAGGGCCAGGCCCGCGAGCTGGGCATAGGGCGCCCAGGCATCGCCGTCGAAGGTCAGCGGCACCAGGCCGGGCGCGCGCTCGACGAGCGGCAGTCCGAACTGCCGGGCCAGGCGGTAGCCGAAGTCGGTGGCGCCGATCTTGGGGATGGACAGGCCGCCCGTGGCGATGACCAGGCTGGGCGCCTGCACGGCGCCACGGCTGGTGCGCAGGTGGTACCGGCCGTCCGCATGCTCTACGGATTCCACCTTGCAGGGCTGCCAGCGCTGCACGCCGCCGGCCTGGCATTCGGCCAGCAGCATGGCGATGATGTCCTCGGCCGAGCGGTCGGCGAACAGCTGGCCCTTGTGCTTTTCATGGTGGGCGATGCCGTGCCGGTCCATGAGCGCGATGAAGTCGGCCGGCGTGTAGCGCGACAGCGCCGAGCGGCAGAACTGCGGGTTGGCGCCCACGAAATGCCTGTGCGGCGCGCGCACGTCCAGGTCGCGGTTGGTGAAGTTGCAGCGGCCGCCGCCCGAGATGCGGATTTTCTCGGCGACCTTCTCCGCATGGTCGATCAGCAGCACGGACAGGCTGCGCTGGCCGGCCTGGGCCGCGCAGAACAGGCCGGCCGCGCCGGCGCCGATGACGATGGCGTCGAATGAGAGGGGGGTGGTCACAAAAACGTCACTCGGGGGGCAAAAGGGCGCCCATTCTCGCGCAATGGCGCTTTTTCCTAGAATCCTTCGATGAATTTCCCATCGCACCAGCTGAGCATGACCGTGCTCATGTCGCCCGACATGGCGAACTTTTCGGGCAACGTCCACGGCGGCGCCATCCTCAAGCAGCTCGACCAGGTGGCCTACGCCTGCGCCAGCCGCTATGCGGGCCGCTATGTGGTCACGCTGAGCGTGGACCAGGTGATGTTCCTGCAGCCCATCCATGTGGGCGAGCTGGTGACCTTCCTGGCCAGCGTCAACCACACCGGCAAGTCGTCGATGGAGATCGGCATCAAGGTGGTGGCCGAGGACATCCGTACCCAGGTGGTGCGCCATGTCAACAGCTGCTTTTTCACCATGGTGGCCGTGGATGAGAACAAGCAGCCGGCCGCCGTGCCGACGCTGGTGCCTTCCACCGACGAGGAAAGGCGCCGCTGGCAGGCGGCTCTGATCCGCAAGGACCTGCGCCGCGAGCTGGCCCAGCGCTTCGAGCAAAGCCGCGTGACGGCCAGCAGCTCGGTCAGGCCGGGCTGACGAGGGTCGGACGCGGCGGCATGCAGCCGCCGTGCAGGTCCTCCTCGACCTGGCTGGCGATGCGTTGCAGGTCCTCCATGGAGGCTGGCTTGGACAGCACCTCGTCGGCGCCGGCCTGGAGGTAGCGCCGTGCCTCCGATGCGTCGGTGCTGGCGGTCAGCGCGACCACGTGGCAGCGGCGCAAACGGCCCTCCTGCTCGTGTTGGCGAAGCCGCCGGATGAGTTCGACGCCGTCCATCTGGGGCATGCGGCCATCGGTGATGATCAGGTCGAAGGGCTCGGCCAGGCAGCATGACCATGCTTCCTGCCCATCGCTCGCCAGGACAATGCTGTGGCCCAGGGCTGCCAGCTGGCTCTTGAGCAGCTCGCGGTTGAACAGATAGTCTTCCACGGCCAGGATCCGGATGCCGCCCTGTCCCTGGCGGCCGGCGCTGTCCTGGGCCATGGCGGCATGCAGCAACGGGCCGCCAGCAGGGCCTGCATCGGCGTGTGCCAGGGGAAGGCTCAGCCTTACCCGGAAGCACGATCCCTTGCCGGGGGCGCTGTCCAGGTGGATGGTCCCTCCCATGTGTTCCACCAGGCGGCGCGTGATGCTCAGGCCCAGGCCGCTGCCGAAGGCCTGGGCCTGCCCGGCGGCGTCGACCTGGGAGAAGGCCTGGAACAGGCGGGCCTGGTCATGGGGCGAAATGCCTATTCCCGTGTCCTCGACTTCCAGTTGCAGCAGCATGCGCCCGTGGCGGCTGGCGCCCTGGGCGCGCAGCGTGACACTGCCGCGCTCGGTGAACTTGATGGCATTGCTCAGCAGATTGAAAAGAATCTGCTTGAGGTGCAGGGGATCCGCCGTCACGCAGCGGTCCACGTCCGCCCCGACGTCGGTGTGCAGCGCCAGTTGCTTGGCATGTGCCAGGCCCTGCAGCAAGGGCGCCATTTCCTCGATCAATGGTTTCAGTGCCACGGGCTGGGCAGTGGAGTCGATATGGCCCGATTCGATGCGGTGCAGGTCCAGGACATTGCCCAGGAGCAGCAGCAGGCTCTGGGACGCCTTGCGGGCGTTGGCCAGGGGCTCTCGATGGGGCAGGCCCAGCTTTTCCCTGTCCTGGGCCAGCTCCAGCAGGCCGATGATGGCGCTCAGGGGCGTGCGGATCTCGTGGCTGGTCGTGGAAAGAAACAGGCTCTTTGCCTGGTTGGCGGCCTCCGCGCGCCGCTCGGCACGGCGTGTCCTGCGCACCTGCCGGCTCAGGCGCAGGCCCCAGAAAAGCGAGATGGCGGTGGCCAGTGCCAGCGCGCAGGCCAGCAGCAGCAGGCGCTGGCGATGCTCGCGCCAGAATCGGGCGCCGCCGGCGTGATCGCGGGGCGCCCAGTGATTGACGATGGTGGCCACTTCCTCGGGCGCGATGGACAACTGGGCTTTTTCCAGGATGCTGCGCAGTTCGGGCGCGGAGGCATGCACGGCCAGGCCGACGGGGCGCGTGTAGTCGTCGAGGATGCCGGTCAGCTGCAGGCGGCCTTCGTGCTGCAGAGCGTTGGCATAGCGCGCCGCATGGTCGTTGCCCACGAAGGCATCGCTGCTGCCGGCTTCCACGCTGGACAGGGCCTGGACCAGGTCAGGGTACATCTGCAGCCGTATGGCGGGATGCTCACGCCTGACCACCCCTTCCAGAAAGAAGCCGGCCACCATGGCCACGCGCTGGCCCGCAAGCTCATGGAGGTGGTGTATGCGCCTTGGCTTCGGCGGCTGTGCAGGAGCAGCCTGTGCATGGGGCAGGGTCATCACCACGACCGAGCTGCGCAGGAACGGTGCCAGCAGATGGACTGCGGGGGACGGATCCTGCGGCGGGGTGTAGGTCGGCGTGAGAAGCGCGCGGCCTGTCCCCAGCAGGGCCTCGAGCTCGGCGTAGTTGCGCGCGCCGGTGTACTCGAACCGCAGACCGGTGCGGCGGCCGATCAGTTCCAGATAGTCGGGGCCTATGCCATGGGCATGGCCCTCGGGATCCACCCGACCCAGCGAGCCCAGGGAACCGTTCAGTGCCACCCGCACGCTGGGATGCGTGTCCAGCCAGCGTTGCTCGGCCGGCGTGAGGGTCACGCGGTCGCCGATCTGCAGTGGCCTGTGGCTGCCGCTCCAGCCGCGCAGGATGTCGTCGCCATGTTGCATGGCGATCCGGGGCAGGGCCTGGTCGAGGTAGGCGCCCAGCAGCGTGTCGTCCTGCCTCAGCAGGAATCCGAAGCCCCGGCTTTCGACGGGAGCGAAGCCCTGTACGCGCAGGTTGAGCAGTGAGTGGGCCTGCATCAGATAGTGCACGGAGACGGTGTCTCCGATGAAGGCGTCGATTTCGCCCAGGCTCAACGCCTCCAGCGCCCTGCGCGGCGTTTCGTAGGTCACCAGCTCGCTGGCGGGATAGGCGGCCGCGACCAGCGAGCGCGGCAGCTGTTCTGGCGTCATGGCCAGGCGGGTGCCCTTGCGCTTCGGGTCGAAGGGCGCATCCATCACCGACACCAGCACGGGCTGGCTTGGCAGATAGGGCTCGCTCAGCCGCAGCTCGCTGCGCGCGGCCTCCAGTGCGGTGCCCCCGCACCCCAGGTCGATCTCGCCGCGCTGAAGCGCGTCGAGCATGGCCGCGCGCGAGGCATAGGCCCGGATGCGCACTGGCGTGGGAAACAGCAATCCCAGATAGTCGGCCGTGATGCCCTGGAAACGCCCGGCATCGAGCATGCCCAGCGGCGGGTGGTCGGGCGTGGAGATGCCCAGGGTCAGCGGGCCTCGCTCCTCCAGCCATCGGCGCTGAGCAGGCTTGAGCCAGGCCTGCGCGGCGGACGTTCCCCGTGCCGCCAGCAGAATGTCTGCTGCAGCGGCGTGGCAGGGCGCGGGCCAAGGCAGGGCGAGCACGGCGCAGGCCAGGACCTGCACCGCGGCATGACGCCAGTGCGGCGTCGCTCCGCGCGGGCGGCGCGCGGGGCCGGCCGCACGAGGGCAGCGGCCGGCGGCAAAAGGGGTCGGGCCTGGGGTTTCCATTCAATCCTCTCCGGTGGCAGCGTGACCGTCTGACGGCCATGCCCACGGCTTGCAAAAACAGGGGTTACCCGCTTTTCGGCAGTGAAGAAGGATTTTTGATGAAAACTAATTCTTTTGTTGATCGATAGTCATATCCTTTGGCGATTCAGGCAACCGCCGCCTGCGCCGCCGTCGATCCCTGGGGCGCTTGCATGGCCTGTACGCCCCGCACCACGTCGCCCACGACGATGACGCTGGGGCTGCCCAGGCCGCTGTCCTTGATGCACTGCGCCAGCGCGCCCAGCGTGGTCAGGGCGTGACGCTGCCGGGGCAGGCTGGCGTGCTGGATCACGGCCACCGGCGTGGCTGAGGGCAGGCCATGCATCAGCTCGGCGCTGATATGGTCCACGCCGCTCACACCCATGTAGACCACCAGGGTGAGCCTGGCGTCGCGCGCGGTGGCGGCCAGCTGGCGCCAGTCTGTGCCGCTGTCGCCCGGCTTGGCATGGCCGGTGATGAAGACCACGCCGTGGGCGTGGTCGCGGTGGGTGAGTGGCGCGCCCAGGCTGGTGATGCCCGCCAGGCCGGCCGTGATGCCATTGACGACCTGGACTTCGATGCCGGCTTCGCGCAGGTGTTCGACCTCTTCGCCGCCGCGACCGAAGATGAAAGGGTCGCCACCCTTCAGGCGCACCACGTTTTCGCCCTCCTGCACGGCCGACAGCATCAGCTTTTCGATGAAGGCCTGGGGCGTGCTCTTGCAGCCGCCGCGCTTGCCCACGTAGACGATGCGTGCCGTGGGTGCGGCGTGCGCGACGATGGCGTCGCTGACCAGGTCGTCCACCAGCAGCACGGTGGCCGCCTGTATGGCCTTGAGTGCCTTGACGGTCAGCAGTTCGGGGTCGCCGGGGCCGGCGCCGACCAGGGTGCAACTGCCTGCGCGGGCGGTGTTGGCGGGGGGGAGGGACGGGGTCGTCATGGCAGGGCTTCGTCTGGGGTGGATGTTGCGTGGATCTGGCTGGCGAGGTGCACGATATGTTCCATCTGGCGCATGAGCGCGGGTGGTACCGGCAGCCGGCCGGCAAGCACGGCCTCGGTGTAGCGCGCCGTGCTGGTCACGTCGATCTCGGACGGCAGGCCCGGCACTTCGGAGGCCGTGCCGCCTTGCTGCTCGGCCAGCAATTGGTGGGCGCCGGCGATGAAGCCGTCGTAGCGCGGCAGCCGCCGCGGGTCGGCCGCGACTTCGCCTTCGAGCCCGCGCGAGAGCAGGGCGTTCATGGCCAGCGCCTCGAAGGTGCCATGCAGCATGGGCAGGTATTCGGGGTGGGTGTAGGCGGTCACCAGCAGGGACGGGCCCGCGCAGGGCGCCAGCAGCTTGACCACGCTGTGCCCCGGATTGCGCAGGCCGATGACCTCGCGCACGGACAGCAGCCGCGCCAGGGCCGGGTGCAAGTGCTCGGTATGGAGGTGGGCCACCTGGCCGCCGGCCAGGGCCTGGGGGGCTGGCAGCCCCGGCAGGCCCAGCGCCTGGAGGACATCGCTGGCCAGGATGCGGCGCGCTTCGGTGCGCATGCCGTGCAGCAGCACGGGCAGGCCCTCGCGCGCCAGCAGCAAGGCCAGCAGCGGGGTGAGCACAGGCAGGCGGCGTGCGCCGTTGTAGCTGGGCAGCACGATCACGGGCCGGCCCGAGGCACTGGCGGGAAAGCGTGCCGCGCGCGCGTGCACGGCATCGAGAAAGCCGCTCATTTCCTCGACGGTCTCGCCCTTGATGCGCATGGCGATGCAGAAGGCGCCGATCTCCAGGTCGCTGACGCCGCCATCCAGCACCTGGCCGAACAGGTCGCTCGCCTGTGCGCGGTCCAGGGCCTTGGCTCCGCGTGCGCCGCGGCCTATTTCCTTGATGTATTGGCTGATGCCCATGGCGTTGTGGTCGTGGGAGGTGAATCCTGTGGGGCATATTTTCCCGCAGGTTTCATTACTTTTTGCTATATATGCAAACCCATCTTTGATGGCGGTCTTTCATGCCGAGGCGTGGTCCCGCGCGGAAGGCGCTTGGCGGACCATGCGCTTGAGCTCGGGCAGGCAGGAGCCGCAGTGGGTGCCGCAGCGCAAGCGGCCCTGGAGTTCGGCCAGGCGGGCATCAGCGCTGCCCCTGCAGCCGGACAGCAGGCCTTCGATGGCGTCCTCGTCCACATCGAAGCAGGCGCAGACCTGGCGCGCGCGCGGCTTGAGTGCCAGGGGCGCACTGCCGCTGGGCATGAGCAGCAGGCGCCCGTAGTCCTGGGCCGGCAACTGGTCCAGGAGCAGGGTGGACAGCCAGCTTGCGGCGCGCGTGTCGCCTGCCAGCAGCAGGGCCTCGACCTTGGTGGATGCGGCTGCATGGTCCAGCCGCAGTGCACGGCTGTGCTGGCGGCCGCTGTCGCTATAGCGCAGGGTGTCGGCCGTATCCAGTCCCAGCAGGGTTTCGATGTGCCGCAGCAGGGATTCTTCAGGGGCCTCGTGCGCGGCGGCGCGCAGCAGCACGCCGTGGCGGGCCCGGGCCGCCTCCTCGAGCGGCACGGCATTGCCGAAGGGCACGCAGCTGGCGAAGGCGAAGCGGGGCATGAGCGCTGCCAGTTGTTCGCGCACGGTCAGCACCCGGCCTTCGGGAAGCCAGGCCATGGCCAGCAGGGTCCAGGGCAGCTCGGCCCTGTCCAGGCTGACGGCGGTGTGCTTGAGCTCGGGCTGTCTGGAGGCGGGGCAGAGGGCTGGCGTGGTCAGCGCGTTGATGCCGCCCGAGGCGTTGCCTCCCAGGTACTCTCCACCCCAGTGCATGGGTACGAACAATCGGGATGGGGACAGTCCCGCGTCGGCCTGTACGGGAAGAAGAATGGAGCCGCGCCGGCTGCTCAGCCGCACGAGATCGCCGTCGCGCAGCTGGCGCTGTTGCATGTCGCCGGCATGCATGTGCACGCGGGGCTCGGCCGCATGGCCGAACAGGCGTCCCAGCTGGCCCGTGCGGCTCATGCCGTGCCACTGGTCGCGCAGCCGGCCCGTGGTCAGGCTGAAGGGGTGGCCGGCATCCGGCGCCTCGGCCGGCGACTGCCAGCCAAGGGTGCTGAACCGCGCACGGCCATCGGGCGTGGGAAAGCGGCCGTCTTCGTAGAGTCTGGCGCGGCCCTGGGGCGTGCCTTCGGGCAGGGGCCATTGCTGCGGCCCCTGCGCCTCCAGCAGGGGCCAGGACAGGCCGGTGATGTCCAGGTCCCGTCCTCGGGTGCTTTCGCGGTGCTCGTTCCAGATGGCCTCGGCGCCCATGGCGGCGTTTTCGGTGTCGTAGGGAAACAAGGTGGGCAGGCCCGGGCGCAGCAAGGTCTCCATGCGGCGAGCGCAGTCCACGGCGATGCGCCAGTCATGGCGCGCCTGACCCGGCGCGGGCACGGCGGCACGCACGCGCGAGATGCGCCGTTCGCTGTTGGTGACGGTGCCGATCTTCTCGCCCCAGGTGGAGGCCGGCAGCAGCAGGTCGGCATAGGTGCAGGTGGCCGTGGTGGCGAAGGACTCTTGCACGATGACGAATTCCGCGCGCTGCAGCGCGCGCCGCACCAGGGCCTGGTCGGGCAGGCTCTGGGCAGGGTTGGTACAGGCTATCCACAGCGCGCGGATCTCTCCCTCGGCGGCGGCCTCGAACATCTCCACGGCGGTCTTGCCGGGGCGCGCGGGCACGTCGTCCACGCCCCACAGCGCAGCGACCTCGGCGCGGTGGGCGGGGTTGGCCAGGTCGCGGTGGGCCGACAGCAGATTGGCCATGCCGCCGACCTCGCGCCCGCCCATGGCATTGGGCTGGCCCGTGAGCGAGAACGGCCCCGCGCCCGCGCGCCCCATCTGGCCCGTGGCCAGGTGCAGGTTGATCAGCGCCGCGTTCTTGGCGGTGCCGTTGCTGCTCTGGTTCAGGCCCTGGCAGTACAGGCTCAGCGTCGCACCTCGGCGGCTGCCGGCCTGCGTGCCGCCGCCCAGCGCAAACCATTGCGCGGCCTGGAACAGGTCATGGCGCGGCAGGCCGCAGGCCTCGCTCACGCGCTCGGGCGTGGCATCTCTCACCAGGGCCTGCAGCCCGGCGAAGCCGCTGGTGTGGCGCGCGATGTAGCCCTCGTCCAGCCAGCCCTCCAGTTCCATGATGTGCAGGAGGCCGTGGAACAGCAGGGTGTCGCTGCCCGGGCGCAGCGGCAGGAACAGATCGGCCAGGCCTGCGGTTTCCGTGCGGCGCGGATCGGCCACGATGATTTTCATCCGGGGGCGCGCGGCGCGCGCCTGCTCGATGCGCCGCATCAGGATGGGGTGGGCCCAGGCGGTGTTGCTGCCCACGATGAAGAGGCAGTCCGCATGGTCGACATCCTCATAGCAGGCGGGCGGCGCGTCGGCGCCCAGCGTGAGCTTGTAGCCGGCCACGGCGCTGCTCATGCACAGGCGCGAATTGGTGTCGATGTTGTTGGTGCCGATCAGGCCCTTGGCCAGCTTGTTGAAGACGTAGTAGTCCTCGGTCAGCAACTGGCCGCTGACGTACAGGCCCACGGCGTCGGGCCCGTGCTCCCGCACGATGCCGGCCAGGCGCGCGGCGGCCAGGTCCAGCGCCGCGTCCCAGGAGAGAGCCTGCGGCGCAGCGCCGCGTGCGGTACGCAGTGCCGGCTGGAGCAGCCGTGTCTGCCGCGCCAGGGCGGGGGCGGCCGTCAGGTGCAGCGTGCTGCCCTTGGTGCACAGGCGCCCGTGGTTGGCGGGATGGGACGGATCGCCGCGCACGCCCGTGATGCGCGCGCCGTCGCTTTCGATGAGGACACCGCAGCCTACGCCGCAGTAGGGGCAGGTGGATCTGGTTTCTTGCATGGCGTGCCTGATGTGGGATGAGGGGGCGTGGGAGGTGGTGGCGCGGAGCACGGCACCGTCACCCGGCGTCGGCCTGGCCCTCTCCGAACATGAGCTGGTCGCGGATGTCCTGCACCGAGGCACCCTCGCGCAGCAGGCGCAAGTACCAGCTGCCGCCGTCGGTGTCGCCATAGAGGCAGGCGCCCACCAGCCGGTCGCCGCGCAGCACCAGCTTGCGGTACACGCCCGCGCCGGGATCGCTGAGCACGAGCTCCTGCGTGTCCCCGCCCCCGCGGAAGTCGCCCGCGCTGAACAGGTCGATGCCGGTGACCTTGAGCCTCGCCGAGGTCTGCGAGCCCGGGTAGCTGCCGATGCCGATCTCGGCCAGATGGTTGGCCAGCACCTTGGCCTGCTCGAACAGCGGTGCCACCAGCCCGTAGGCCACGCCCCGGTGGGCGGCGCACTCGCCCACGGCATGGATGCGCGGGTCGGTGACGGTCTGGAGGGTGTCGCTGACCACGATGCCGCGCTCCACGTGCAGGTGCATCTGCTCGGCCAGCGCGGTCTCGGGGCGGATGCCCACGGCCATGACCACCAGCGAGGCCGGCGCCTCGCGGCCATCGTGCAGGTGCACGCAGGCCACTCGCCCCCGGCCATCGCCCGTCAGCGCCCTGGTCTGGGCCTGCATCAGAAAGCGCATGCCGCGCTCGGCCAGCGAGACTTGCAGCAGGGCCGCGGCCGTCTCGTCAAGCTGGCGGTCCAGCAGCCGCGCGCCTGCGTGGACGACGGTGACTTCCATGCCGCGTTTCATGAGGCCGTTGGCCGCTTCCAGTCCCAGCAGACCACCGCCGATGACCACGGCATGGCGGTGGCTGGCCGCCGCTGCGATCATGGCCCGGGTGTCGGCGATGTCTCGGTAGCCGAGCACGCCTTGCAGCTCGCACCCTGGCACGGGCAGCATGACAGGGCGTGAACCCGTGGCGAGGATCAGCCGGTCGTAGGCGGCGCTCACGGGCCTTCCCGTGGCGTCCATCGCGTGGACCATGCGGCGCGCGCGGTCCACGGCATGGACGCGGCAGCCCGCGTGCAGCGTGATGCCGTGTCGCTCATACCAGGACCAGTCATTGAGGATGATCGCGTCGAGCTGCTGCTCGCCCGCGAGCACAGGGGACAGCATGATGCGGTTGTAGTTGGGGTAGGGCTCGGCGCCGAATACCGTGATCTCGTGGAGATCGGGCGCGATCGCGAGCAACTCCTCCAGCATGCGCACCCCGGCCATGCCGTTGCCCACCATCACCAGCCTCGATTTCTTCATCGTGCCTCCGCTGCGGTCCGGAAAAAAAGAAAGGCGTCCCCACGCTGCGCGGCGGCTGCCTGCGCGCTGGGTGACGCCTTCGTCCTGGGCTGCGGCACGCCATTGCACCTTGCCCTGCGGCCACGAATGGCCATGCGCAGGAGTTAGCAAGCGGCGTGCCAGTGCGAGGCCGCCTCGTGAGACGGCGGCAAGGCCGTTGCGGCCACTTTGGCGGAGCCATGGGGGTGCGCCGTCGCTGCAAAGTGGTGCGCACGCTATCGACACAGCCATATCAGATGGCTGAATCGAATGGAGCTTTTGTGCTTATTTGTTTCAAATGTGACGGATTGGGACTACAACCAGTGCCTGCGGGACGTCGGCTTTGCCGGGCCTGCCCATGACGTGAAAGATTTTTCTTCTTCAGGGGAGCCTGCCTATGAGAGTGAATCTGCCAGTCAACACGCGCGAATACGCGTTCCCCAAGGGCCAGACCCTTGTGTCCACCACGGACCTCAAGGGCCGCATCCTGTACTGCAACCCGATGTTCATCGAGGTCAGCGGCTACGAACGGGAGGAACTGCTGGGCCAGCCCCACAACATGATCCGCCATCCCGACATGCCCGAGGAGGCTTTCCGGGACATGTGGGAGACCATCGCCGCCGGCCTGCCGTGGTCCGCACCCGTGAAGAACCGGCGCAAGAACGGCGACTACTACTGGGTCATGGCCAATGTGACGCCACTGATGGAAGGCGAGCAACCCTCGGGCTACATGTCGGTGCGCACCGAGGCCACGCGTGAGCAGATCGATGCGGCCGAGCACCTGTACGCCACCATGCGTGCCGAAAAGGAGGCGGGGCGCCTGGTCCATGTGCTGCGTGCCGGCCACCTGGTGCGCAAGAATCTGCGAGGCCGCGTGACCGATGCGCTGAACCTGGGGCTGGCGGGCAAGCTGGCCCTCGTCTTTTCCCTGGTGCTGGCGGCGGCCTTCGGCGCGGCCATGGCGGGCGGTCATACGCTGCACCTGTGGTCGGGCCTGGCCTGGCTGGCCGCCTGTGCGTTCACGGTGCTGGCCGTGGGCTGGGCCTACCGCCTGACCGTGGCGCCGCTGGCGCAGATGGTGCGCCAGGCCAACCGGCTCGCGGCGGGGGATCTGACGCAGACGCTGCGCATCACGCGCAAGGATGTGGTCGGCGATCTGGAGAAGGCGCTGAGCCAGCTCAACGTGAACCTGCTGTCCATCGTGCGGGATGCGCGCGAGGAGAGCGACAAGATGCAGGTATCCAGCCGGGAGATCGCCCAGGGCAACCAAGATCTTTCCGCGCGCACCGAGACCCAGGCCGGCAACCTGCAGCAGACGGCGGCCTCGATGGAGCAGATCACCGGCACCGTCAAGCACACGGCCGACTCGGCGCGCCAGGCCACGGACCTCGCGACCCAGGCCAGCGAGGTGGCCGAACGCAGCAGCGGCGCCGTCGACGGCGTGGCCGCGACCATGAAGCAGATCCAGTCCGCGTCCGGGCGCATCGGGGAGATCACGCAGCTCATCGACTCCATAGCCTTCCAGACCAACATCCTCGCGCTCAACGCGGCCGTCGAGGCGGCGCGCGCGGGCGACCAGGGCCGGGGCTTCGCCGTCGTGGCCGCCGAGGTGCGCAGCCTCTCGCAGCGCACGCTGGCCGCGGCCAAGGAGATCCGCGAGCTCATCGACGACTCCGCGGCCAAGGTGCTGGACGGCAACCAGAAGACCGAGGTCGCGCAAAGGACCATGTCCGAGTCCCTGGACCTGGTGCGCCGCGTGAGCCTGCTGATCAGCGAGATCCACAGCGCCTCCAGCGAGCAGCTCAGCGGGATCTCGCAGGTCAATGCGGCCGTGGCGCACCTGGACAACATCACGCAGCAGAATGCAGCCCTGGTCGAGCAGAACGCCGCCTCGGCCATGGCCTTGCAGGCCCAGGCGCAGACCGTGGCGGAGACCGTGCAGGTCTTCCGTCTCGATACCGCAGCCCGGACTGCGGCGGGTGCGGGCGATGCCGTGGCCCTGCGCCGTGCCATGAAGGCGCAGGCCCGCCAGCCGCGTGCGCAGCCCCCGCGCGCGTTGACGGCGGCCTGAGCACAGTCAGGACAGGGCGGTGCCCGTGCGCCACTGGAAAACATCGTTGACACTTGGGCCGGGCGCTGCCATGCACGGTGCGCCCGCTTGCGCATACCATGTCGCTTTGTGTTGTCCGGGCGACCGGATGAAGGAACGACCATGAATTCCAGCTCTTCCCTGGCCGCCGAACTGATGGCCCAACTGCAGGGCGCGCCCATGCAGCAGATGGCGAACCAGATCGGCGCCAGCCCCGCGCAGACCGAAAGCGCCGTGGGCGCGGCCCTTCCCGTCCTGCTGGCCTCGCTGGGCCGTAACGCGGCCGAGCCGCAAGGTGCGGCCAACCTCTTCGGTGCGCTGCAGCGCGACCATGGTGCCATGGGCGGTGGCGCGGGCCTGGACCTCGGGGGCCTGCTGGGCTCGCTGCTGGGCGGGGGCGCGGGAGCTGCGGGCGGTGGCGGCAGCCTCGATGGAGCGGCCATCCTCGGCCACATCCTGGGCGGCAACCAGCAGCGCGCGCAGGACGGACTGGGCCAGGCCACGGGCCTGGGCAGCAGCGGTGCGGCCCAGCTGCTGCAACTGCTGGCGCCCATCGTCATGTCCTTTCTCGCACAGCGCGTGAAAGCGGGAGGCCTGGATGCTGGCGGCCTTGGCCAGGCGCTGGGCCGCGAGCAGGCCCATGCGCAGCAGCAGGGCGGCCTGGGCGGAGGGCTGCTGGGCAGCCTGCTCGACCAGGATGGCGATGGCCAGGTGGGTCTGGGCGATCTGCTGAAGATCGGCGGAAGCCTCTTGGGCGGCCGCCGCTGACCCACCGCGGTCTCTGGGGCGGACAGGGCCGGTGCGTGTGCGACACGCGCTGGCCCTGTTGCTTTTTGGGCGTGGTTCGGATGACACTAGAACCGGATTGGCGAACGACTGAAAGGCCCCCATGACAGCAGTTGCAGAGATTCTCAAGTCCAAGCCCAGCAATGCGGTGTACAGCATCGCACCCACCGATTCCGTGCTCGATGCACTGCGGCTCATGGCCGACAAGGGCATCGGCGCCCTGCTGGTGATGGAGGGTGAGCACATTGCCGGCATCGTCACCGAGCGCGACTATGCGCGCAAGATCGCCCTGCTGGGGCGTACCTCGGGCGCCACCCTGGTGCGCGACGTGATGACGCGCGATGTGCTGTTCGTGGGACCCGCCCAGACCACGCAGGAATGCATGGCGGTGATGACCGAGAACCGGCTGCGCCACTTGCCCGTGGTGGATGAGGCCGGAAGCCTCCTGGGCCTGATCTCCATCGGGGACCTGGTCAAGGACATCATCTCCGAGCAGAAGTTCATCATCGAGCAGCTGGAACACTACATCTCGGGCCGGCACTGAGCCGGCCCCGGGGCCGTGCGGCAAGGCGGCCTCAGGCCGCTTTCTCCACATGTCCCTGGCGTGTGTAGAGGAAGTCGATCACCGCCTTGCGGCACAGCAGGTAGCGCTCGTCCTCGGCCAGTGCCACGCGGTTGCGCGGGCGGGCGATGCCCACGTCCAGCACCTCGCCGATGGTCGCGGCCGGGCCGTTGGTCATCATCACGATCCTGTCGGACAGCAGCACGGCCTCGTCCACGTCGTGGGTGACCATGACCACGGTGCTGCGCGTGCGTGCCACGATCTCGAGCAGCTCATCCTGCAGCCTGGCGCGCGTGAGCGCGTCCAGCGCGCCGAAGGGTTCGTCCATCAACAGCACCTGCGGCTCCATGGACAGTGCGCGCGCGATGCCCACGCGCTGCTTCATGCCGCCCGAGATTTCCCCGGGCCGCTTGTGCGCGGCATGGGCCAGGCCCACCATTTCCAGCGCTGCCATGGTGCGGGCCTTGAGCTGGGCGCGGCCTTCGCTGCGGCCATGGACGCGTTCGACGGCCAGAAGGATGTTGCCCTCGCAGGTCAGCCAGGGCAGCAGCGAATGGTTCTGGAAGACCACGGCACGCTCGGGCCCCGGGCCCTTGATCTCCTTGTTGGCGCACAGCAGCACGCCCGAGGTGGGCGTGGTCAGGCCCGCGATCAGGTTCAGCAGGGTCGACTTGCCGCAGCCGGAGTGGCCGATCAGAGAGACGAATTCGCCCCTGGTGATGTTCAGGTCGATGTTGCGCAGTGCCGGAAACAGGCCCTTGGCGGTCTTGAAGCTCTGCTCCACGCCCTGGATCTCGATGAATCTGGAGGATGCGTTCATGCCTTCACCTCTTCGAACGTGAATGCCGTTGCCAGCTTGACCAGGGCCAGCTCCAGCAGCAGGCCGACGATGCCGATCACGAAGATCGCGATGATGATGTTCTTCACATTCAGGTTGTTCCACTCGTCCCAGACCCAGAAGCCGATGCCCACGCCGCCCGTGAGCATCTCGGCCGCGACGATGACCAGCCAGGCCGTTCCCACGGCCAGGCGCACGCCTGTGAGCATGTAGGGCAGCACGGCCGGGAACAGGATGGTGGTGGCGATCTTCCATTCGCTGAGGTTGAGCACGCGTGCCACGTTCATGTAGTCCTGGGGCACGCGCTGCACGCCCACGGCGGTGTTGATGAGCATGGGCCAGATCGAGCAGATGAAGATGGTCCAGATGGCCGCCGGGTTGGCGCCCTTGAAGACCAGCAGGCCGATGGGCAGCCAGGCCAGGGGCGAGACGGGGCGAAGCAGGCTGATCAGCGGATTGAACATGCGTGACAGGAAGCTGAAGCGCCCGATCACGAAACCGGCCGGTATGCCCACCAGGGCCGCCAGGCCGAAGCCCATGGCCACGCGCTGCAGCGAGGCCAGCACATTCCAGCCGACGCCCTGGTCGTTGGGTCCGTTGCGGTAGAACGGGTCGCTGAACACCTCGACGGCCTGCTGCCAGGTCTCCAGCGGGCCGGGAATGCTCTGGCCGGGCCCCGCGGCCACCAGGGACCACAGGCCCGTGAGCAGGCCCAGGCCGCACAGCGGCGGCAGCAGGGCCAGCCAGAAGGTGCGCGAGAACGCGGCCCAGTCGCGCGTGGGGGCGGAGGGCTTGGGGGTGGTCCGAACCGCGGGCTTGGAGGGTGTGGCGGGTGCGTGTACGGCTGCCGGCGCCAGGGCTGTCGCAGGCGCTGCAGCAGCGGATTCGGCCGGGAAGTGGAAGACGGCGCTGACCATGGTGTGTTCCTCGGTGGGGTGGGTCTTCAAAGTGAAACGCTCAGGCCTTGATGGCGAAGCCGTCGGCATACTTGCGCGGCTCCTTGCCGTCCCAGACCGTGCCGTCCATGAGCTTGCTGCTGCGCATCTCCCCCTTGGGCAGCGGTGCCTTGGCTGCGGTGGCGGCCTGCTGGTAGATGTCCAGCCGGTTCACGGACCGGGCCACGCCCAGGTAGTCGGGGTGCTCCTTGAGCAGGCCCCAGCGCTTGTGCTGGGTCAGGAACCACATGCCGTCGGACAGATAGGGATAGCCCACGCTGCCGTCGCCGTGGAACTTCATGTGGTCGGGGTCGTCCCAGGTCCTGCCCATGCCGTCCTGGTAGCGGCCCAGGATGCGCTGGTTGATGGCGTCCACGCTGGTGTTCACATAGGCCTTGCCGGCGATGGTGTCGGCCATGCGGCTCTTGTTGGCCAGGCTTTCATCGATCCAGCGGCCCGCCTCGATGATGGCTGCCGTGACGGCGCGCGCGGTGTTCGGGTACTGGCGCGCGAATTCGGCCGTGGTGCCCAGCACCTTCTCGGGGTGGTCTTTCCAGATGGCCTGGGTGGTGGTGGCCGTCACGCCGATGCCGTCCATGATGGCGCGGTGGTTCCAGGGCTCGCCCACGCAAAAGCCGTCCATGTTGCCCACGCGCATGTTGGCCACCATCTGCGGCGGGGGAACGGTGATGACCTTGACGTCCCTGAGCGGATGGATGCCGTTGGCCGCCAGCCAGTAATACAGCCACATGGCATGCGTGCCCGTGGGGAAAGTCTGGGCGAAGGTGTATTCGCGCTTGTCGCCGGCAATGAGCCGGGCCAGGCCCGCGCCGTTGACCGCACCCTTGTCGGCCAGCTTCCTTGACAGCGTGATGGCCTGGCCGTTGTGGTTGAGCGTCATCAGCACTGCCATGTCCTTTTTCGTGCCGCCCACACCCAGTTGCACGCCATAGACCAGGCCATAGAGCACATGGGCGAAATCCAGCTCGCCGTTGACCAGCTTGTCGCGCACGCTGGCCCAGCTGGCTTCCTTGGTCGGAATGATCTTGACGCCGTATTTCTGGTCCAACCCCAGCACCGAGGCCATGACCACGCTGGCACAGTCGGTCAGCGGAATGAAGCCTATGCGCACCTCCTTCTTTTCAGGCGCATCCGAGCCGGCGGCCCAGGCGCCGTGATGGCCCAGGTTGCCATACAGCGCGGCGGCGCCTGCCAGGGCTCCGGCCTGGCGCAGAAAGCCGCGCCGGGGCAGGGGCTGGGTGCCGGAGAGAGGGCCTGTGGGGGACTTGGGCGATGGCGCCATGGCGGAACTCCTTCGATCGTCGGGATGGAACACTTGCAAACCGGCCGTCCCAGCAAAAACGGCGTCCTCTCCGGCCGCGCTGGGCAGCAGGAGTGACGCCGTTGTCCTGGGGCCTTGGATCAAGACCTGTGCCCGACCGTCTTTGGCCGGGTTTGAAGGGATCATTGCAGAAAGCATGCCAGGGCAGTCCCGAGGGGGCTGCCTGGGTGGTCGGCGGCGACAGGCGCCATGGGTGAGGTTCTGGTGCGCGCCGCCGCACCAAGTCGGTGCGGCGCTGCAACATGGCGCGTGGCCCACCGGTTCAGGGGGTGGGTGCAAGCAGTTCGGCCATGGAGAGCACGGCCTGCGCCACCTCGGCCAGGCGGCGGTTCTGGTTCATGGCGGTCTGGCGCAGCAGCTTGTGGGCCTCGCTCTCGCTGAGCTGGCGCCTTTGCATCAACAGGCCCTTGGCGCGCTCCAGCAGTTTGCGTTCCGAGAGCGCCGCGCGCACGGTCTCCAGCTCCGCCTGCATGGCTTGCAGCCGTTGTGACTGGTCGCGCACGAGATCCATCACCGAGCGGTCCAGCTGGGGCCCCAGCCGTGTGGCCGGTGCCGGCAGATCGCCCAGTGCAAGAGGCGGGGTGCCCGGAACACACGGGGTCCGGACCAGCGTCTGCAGCGCTGCGCGCGCATCGGCGATGCGGTGCTCGCATTGCTGCTGCAGCTCGGCCGTGAGCCGGGCTTCCACGGCATGCAGCGCATCCATGCGCAGCGAGCAGCTGTCGAACCAGGGCTCTGCCATCTGCGTGGACAGAGGCGTTCCGGGGCTTGCCGTGCAGCCCACGCGGCGCAGGCGTTCGATCACGGCCAGCGTGGCGTCGGCCCCACTGCTTTCCTGCCACAGCGCCAGGGATCGGGGTGGGGCGAACTCCGCGAAGACCTGGAAACACCGTTCCTGCGATGCGATCAGGTGCAGCCAGTGCTGCTGGCGCGGCGCATCGCAACTGCCGCAGGCAAAGGCGGCCACGCCCGTGGCGCGTTCCTGGCCGGCGAATTCCTTGCCCTGCATGACGTTGAACAGGGCGACCAGCAGGCGCGAAATCCCGGGCTCCGGTGCGCTGTCGGCGGCCTCGAAGACCACGGCCAGCAGGCCGGCCACCAGGTCGATGAAGGCTGCCGTGGCCGCTTCGGCCGCCATGTCCCGGCTGGAGATGCGTTCGCGCAGGACGGGCAGGGCATCCAGGCACTGCAGCACCTGGGCAATCCGGCTGAACAGCCGAGCGCCATGTCCGGGATGCGCGGGAGCGCCGGACTGCAGGTCCAACCGGTCGAAGCCTTCGCGCGCGATGGCGGCGACGCGGTCGCATTCGGCCATCTGGGCCAGCCGGGCCGGGCCGCCGCGCATGCCCGCGCTGGCCAGGTAGACGTTGGACAGGCCGCGCTCCTTTTGCAGCGCATGGATGAGGCGGCTGAGCTGGTCCACCAGCGCACTGGTGCGCTGGAGCTGCTCGAGCTCGCCGATCTCGCACTGGCGGGCGGCCACGAGGAAGCGGAGTGCGGATTTCATGGGCAGGTCGAAAAGGGGGCGTCTGCCTATTGCAATTCCCATGCCATCCAGTTGACCGCCGTGTGCTGCAGGGCGTTGCTTGATAGAATTTTTTTAATACGGAAGATTTTCGATATATATATTCGCAAGAGCGGCAAATTCCACGCGCTCGGTCCCACGGGAAATGCAGGCGCAGTGCGCCACCAAGTGCCGTACGGGCTGGCGGGGGGCGGTCATTCAATACAAGGCGTTCGCGAGCGAGGCGCCGCACATGGGTGAATCACATGAGACTGGAGTACCGCGGCACGAACGGTCCACGGGGGGCGCAGCATATGGGGGGTGGCGCGTTGGGGCGGCTGCTCGCGGTGGTGGCTGTGTGGGCCTGGCTCCTGGCACGTCCCCTGGCGGCGGCTGCGGCGGACCTCCCGGCCGAGTCCATGCCGGTTGGCGACGAAGGCTTCTGGAGCAGCTACTGGGAGGGCCTGGGCCGGTTCGGCCCCGTGCCGGTGCTGATCGTCTTCCTGGTGTCATCCGTGCTGTACCTGCGCATGCGCAACAAGGCCCAGCGGCTGACGCAGTCCCTGCAAAAGACCAATGAGAAGCTGCTGCGCGCCAATGTAAAGCTCAAGCGTATCGCCTTCAGGGATCCCCTGACCGGCATCGCCAACCGTGCGTTGCTGGAGTACCGGCTCCATCGGGCCATCGCGCAGGCGGACAGTTCGGTCGCTGGTCGTCCGGAGGGTGTGCCAGCGCGCGTGGGGCTGCTGTTCATCGATCTGGACGGATTCAAGCCCATCAATGACGTGGAGGGCCATGCGGCTGGCGATGCCCTGCTGTGCCAGGTGGCGGTGCGCCTGAGCCGCATGACCCGCAAGGCGGACACGCTGGCGCGCGTGGGCGGTGATGAATTCGTGCTGCTGCTGGGCAGCCTGGCGTCGGTGGACGATGCCGTGGCCATGGCCAGCCGCGTACAGATGGCCATAGGTCAGCCCTTCGACCTGCCGGGCAAGACGGTCTCCATCAGCAGTTCCATCGGCCTGGCGCTCTATCCCGACCATGGCCACAAGGACAAGCTCATGGCTGCGGCCGACGCAGCCATGTACACCGCCAAGCGTGCCGGCGGAAACACCTATGCCATTTTCGAGGAGAGCATGCGCCAGGGCATTGCCGCGCAGTTCGACCTGCAGCAGGCCCTGCGCCGTGCCGTGGCCAACGGGGAACTGGTGCTGCACTACCAGCCCAAGATAGATACCCGCACGGGCCGCATACGCGGGGTGGAGGCGCTGGCCCGCTGGAACCATCCCCGGTTCGGCCTGATCAGCCCCCGGGTATTCATCCCGCTGGCCGAGCGCTTCGGCCTGATCGGCGAGATCGGCGACTGGGTCATCGACGAAGCCTGCAGGCAGACGGCGCAGTGGGCCCTGCAGCGGCGCTACATGCGGGTTTCCATCAACATCTCCGGCTTCCAGATCTTCCACTCGCGCCTGGCGCAGTACATCCGGGGCGCCATCGACAAACATGGCATCCGGCCGGAGCAACTGGTCTTCGAGATCACGGAGTCGGTGGCCATGGAGGATGACAAGACCACGATGGCGGTGATTGGCGAGTTGACGGGTATGGGGGTGCAGATCTCCATCGACGATTTCGGCACCGGCTACTCCAGCCTGGCCCTGCTGCGCCAGCTGTGCGCCGACGAGGTCAAGATCGATCGAAGCTTCGTGCGGGACGTGGCCCTCAAGAGCGACGCACGGGCGGTGGTCGATGCCATCGTGCGCCTGGCCCATGCGCTGGGACTGCGCGTCGTTGCCGAAGGCGTGGCCACCCAGCAGCAACGCGACGTGCTGGAGGTGCTGGGCTGCGATGAACTTCAGGGCTTTTACTTCGCGCGCCCCATGGATGCGCAGGCGTTGATCGCCAGCGAGATCTGGACTGCCGACGGCTTCGAGCCCGTGCAGTTTTCACGCTCCTCCTACATCGACAACCTGTAGCACTCCCGCGGCGGGGCCATTGTCGGCGCCCGTTTCTGGCGAGGTCCGCAGGTTCTACACTCGGGTCCCATGAGTTTGCTGATCCTGGGAATCGAATCCTCCTGCGATGAAACCGGCGTGGCCCTGGTGGGCGCGCCCGGCGATGGGCGTGTGCCCAGGTTGCTGTCGCATGCGTTGCACAGCCAGATCGACATGCACCGTGCCTATGGCGGTGTCGTGCCCGAGCTGGCCAGCCGCGACCATATCCGGCGTGTGCTGCCGCTGACCGAAGCCGTGCTGGCCGAGGCGGGGCGCTCGCTCGACCAGGTCGATGTGATTGCCTTCACGCGCGGGCCCGGTCTGGCGGGCGCCCTGCTGGTGGGCGCGGGCGTGGCCTGTGCCATGGCCGCGGCACTGGACAAGCCGGTGCTGGGCGTGCACCACCTGGAAGGCCACCTGCTTTCCCCCTTCCTGAGTGCCGATCCGCCCGAATTTCCCTTCGTGGCCCTGCTGGTCTCTGGCGGCCATACGCAACTGATGCGCGTGGACGGCGTGGGCCGGTACGCCATCCTCGGAGAGACCATCGATGACGCGGCAGGCGAGGCTTTCGACAAGTCGGCCAAGCTCATGGGATTGCCCTATCCGGGTGGTCCTGTGCTCTCGCGCCTGGCCGAGGGCGGGAATGCCCAGGCCTTCAAGCTGCCTCGGCCGCTGTTGCACTCGGGCGATCTGGATTTCTCGTTCGCGGGCCTGAAGACGGCCGTGCTGACCCAGGCCAGGAAGTTGGGTGACGAGTTGGAGGCGCGCAAGGCCGACCTGGCTGCGAGCACCCAGGCGGCCATCGTCGAGGTCTTGGTCAAGAAGACGCTGGCGGCGCTGGAGCAGACGGGCATGAAGCGCGTGGTCGTGGCCGGCGGCGTGGGTGCCAACCGGCTGCTGCGCTCGCAACTGGATGCGGACTGTGCCAGGCGCGGGCTGCGCGTGCACTATCCCGAGCTGCACCTGTGCACCGACAACGGCGCCATGATCGCCATGGCTGCCGCCATGCGATTGCAGGCGGGGCGCGAGGCGGCCAGCCGGCACTATGCCTTCGACGTCAGGCCGCGCTGGCCTCTGGACTCGCTGGCCTGATTTTTCGGCCGTCTCTGCCATCGCCGCGCTGTGCGGCACAAAAAAGGCCCGGCATGTGCCGGGCTATGGAAACGGGCTCCCACCTTGGGTAAGAGGAGGGAAGAAAGGATGGTGGGCAGCCCGGGTGCACAACCCGTTTACTGGATGCTCAGCGTGGTGGCCTTGCTCTGCGGCTCCAGGCGGGCCAGGGACAGTGTGAGCACGCCGTTTTCCAGCTTGGCGCTGCTGGCGCCGGTGTCGATCTCATGGTCCAGTTCCCAGGCGCGCTGCACCTGGCGGGGAGCGCCCTCGATGCTGGACAGGCGGACCACGGCGCCTTCGATGTTCAGTTGAAGCTGCTCGCGCGACAGGCCGGGCACATCCAGCTGCAGCGTCGTGGCCTTCTCATCGCGCTGCACCTGCACCGACGAGGGGAAGGGGACGGCGTTGCTCAGGGTGCCTTGCAAAAAGCGCTGCAGGGCCAGATCGGCGGCTTGGGGAGCGAAGGCGTTGCGGCGGAGAACAGGCGAGAAGATCATGGTGTGGCTCCTATGGATTGCGCGGCTTCATCCAAGTTGTCGCCGCATGGAGCGTAGTTAAGCGGCGTTGACCGCATTTCAAGAGGGAACAGGGCAGGAATAAATTGCGCCGCGAGGTCTTGAAAAGCGATGCCATGCCGCTATCTGGTTCGCCCGCGCAGCGGTCCGGCGCCACGGGAGGCGGATGCCGCTGCGGGCCGCTTTCTCAGCGGCCCATGGCCGCAGCGATTTCCTGCCCCAGCTCGATCACGGACAGCGCGTAGTAGCTCGACCAGTTGTAGCGCGTGATGACGTAGAAGTTCTCGGTGCCCGCGATGTACAGCGGCTGGCCCTCGGCGCCGTTGTCGAGCTTGACCAGGGCCAGCGGTCCCTGGTGGGCCGCGCCGCTGCCTGGCAGCTGCACGCCGCGCGCGTCCATCTCGGAGGCCGTGAATTGCGGCAGGATGTCGGGGGCCAGCAGTGCCGCGAGGTCCGCGCCCCGGGCCTGCATGATCACGGGGTAGTGGGTCGGCATGCCGCTCTTCCAGCCATGCGCGACAAAGTAGTTGGCCACCGAGCCGATGGCGTCGGCCGCGCTGCCGAACAGGTCGATGTGGTCGTCGCCATCGAAGTCCACGGCCCACTTCACCCAGCTGCTGGGCATGAACTGGCCCATGCCCATGGCGCCGGCGTAGCTGCCGCGCAGCGAGAACGGGTCCGTGCCCGCGCGGTGCGTGAAACGCAGGAACTGCTCCAGCTCCCCACGGAAGTACTCTGTGCGTGCGGCGGCGCGGGGGTGGGCCGCGGGAAAGTCGAAGGACAGCGTGGCCAGTGCGTCGATGACGCGGAAGTTGCCCATCTGCTGACCGTAGATGGTCTCCACGCCGATGATGCCGACGATGATCTCGGCAGGCACACCGTATTCCTTTTCTGCGCGTGCCAGCGCCGCGGAATTGGCTTGCCAGAAGCGCACGCCGGCGCGTATGCGGATGGGTTCGACGAAGCGGCTGCGGTACACCGTCCAGTTCTTGGCCGTGCCCTGGGTGGCCGGCGTCATCAGGCGCGGCACCTGGGGCAGGAAGCGCGCCTGGGCCATGGTCGAACGCACCCAGTCCAGCGGCAGGTCATGGCGTGTGGCGATGTCGGCGGCCATCTGCATGGCCTCGGGCCGCTCGCCATAGGGCGTGCTGCCCTGCACGGCCCTGGCTGCGGCGGAGCCGCCCGTGGCCGTCGCGGCCGCGGCAGTTGCGGCGGCCGCACGCTTGGGGGCGGTGGACTTGGCCGAAGGCTTGGGCGCCTGCCTGGCCGCGTGGGTGGGGGCATGTGCCGGTTTGCCGGCCAGCGCTGCGCAAGGCAGGGCGGCAGCGGCCAGCAGCAGCATGGCGCTGGGGATCAGTCTTTGCTTGGTCATGAAGTGCCTGTCGTGGTTGCCCTGGCCGCAGCTTGTGGCTGCGGCTGCGGCGTGCGTGGCCATCGCAGTGCCCGCCACTGGCGGCGCAGGGCGGGCAGGCCGGGGGTCTCCTTGGCGGGCGCGTAGCGCTGGCGCTCCATGGCCACCAGCCAGTCATGCAGGGCTTGCGCCGCAGGGGCATCGCTGCCTTTCCAGCGCGCCAGCACCTGAGCCGCGAGGGCGCGGGGGGGGATGCTGGCGTCTGCGCCGAGGCCGGCACGCCGCAGCCGTGCGCGCGTGCCGTCCATCAGGCGCAGCCACTCGTCACGGCTGCTGCGCTGGGCACGTGCCATCCAGCCCAGCCACCCCAGCGCGGCCACGCCGGCCAGTGCGCCCAGCAAGCGCAGCAGGTCCACCCAGGAGGGCGTTTGCACGCCCAGGTTCCTCAGCAGGTCCAGCTGGCGGCTTTGCGTGTAGTTGAGCACCCACTGGTTCCAGCTGTTGTTGACGGCCTCCCAGACCGCGCGCATCTGCTGGAGCATGCCCACGCTCACCAGATTGCCCATGGCGCCCGCGATGGCGCCCTGAGGGGCCCGCAGGCGCTGGAACTCGCCCACGCGCGCGGGAGCCACGGCCCCCGTGGGGTCGATGCGCACCCAGCCCTCATCTTCCAGCCAGACCTCGGTCCAGGCATGGGCATCGGCATTGCGCACGGTCCAGTAGCCATCGACGGGGTTGCGCTCGCCTCCCTGGTAGCCGGTCACGATGCGCGCAGGCACGCCCATGCCGCGCATGAGCACGGCGAAGGCCGAGGCGATGTGCTCGCAAAAGCCCTCCTTGCTGTCGAACCAGAAGTCATCGGCCGTGTGCATGCTGTCCACCACGCCGGGCTCCAGCGTATAGGTGTAGCCGCCGCTGCGCAGGCGCTCCAGGGCGGCCTGTACCCAGGCGCGGGGCGGTGCATCGGCCAGTTGCGGGTCGGCGCGCATCTGCCGGGCCATCTCCAGCGTGCGCGGGTTGCTGTCCGGCGGCAATTGCAGGTAGCGGCGCAGCGCGCGCGTGGGCTTGAGCGGGCCATGGCTGAACCGGGTATGGCTCTGGGCATTGATGCGCACCACATCGGTGATGGGGCGCCAGGTCAGCCACTGCAGCTGGGGTGTCATGCGGGCACTGCCCATGCCCTGGGGCAGCTCGGGGGGCTGCGCAGTGGCGTCGAGCATGGTCAGCCAGGTGCGTCGGCTGGGCTCGATGGTCATCTGGTAGCGCACGGGCTCGCCCGACACGCGCAGCTGCGCGTCCTCCAGCACGGCTTCGGTGTCCATCTCCCACTCCCGTCCATCGAAGTGTGACAGGACCGGCCCGCGAAAGTACAAGGTGCTGGCGGGCGGCACTGAGCCATCAGGCGTATCGAAGCGCAGGCGCAGGGCGATATTGTCGTCCAGCACCAGCGAGGCCATGGAGCCCACGCGCATGTTCTCCGACAGGCCGCTGCGGCCGGCCAGGTCATTGCCCGGCACACCCCATAGCGGAGCCATGCGTGGAAAGAACAGGAACAGGGCCACCATCACCGGCGTGCCCCACAGCGTGAGCAGGGCGGCCGTGCGCAGTGCCTGGATCAGCGGCGGCCGGCCCGCCGTCATGTGGGCGTTGACCAGGGCGGTGAGCAGGCCCAGCAGCCCGAGCACCATGGCCAGGGCCAGCAAAAGGGACTGCGAGTAGAAGAAATTGGCGAGCAGTGCGAAAAAGCCCAGGAAGAACACCACCATGGCATCGCGCCGGGCCCGCAGCTCCAGTGTCTTGAGCGCCAGCAGCAGCACGATCAGGGTGACGCCCGCATCGCGTCCCACGAAGGTGCCGTGCGAGGTCCAGGTCGCTGCCACGGCCAGCAGCAGCAGGCCGCCCAGCAGCCAGCGGCCGGGCAATGGCTGGCCGCGCCAGGCCAGCAGGGCACGCCACAGCAGCAGGCAGCCCGTGAACAGCATGGTCCACCAGGGCGTGTGCCCTGCCTGGGGCAGCAGCACCCAGGCAACCACGGCCAGCAGGAACAAGGTGTCGCGCGCATCGCGGGGCAGGGCCGCCAGGCGCTGGCGCCAGGTGGCGGGCGCCAGCGGCGTGGCGGCGGCGTAGGCGTTGGGCATTGTCTTCATGGGCAGACCGCAAGGGCTTCCAGGCAGAGCGTGGCGTGGGCAGCCCCTCGGTCGGGCGCGATCTCCCGGCCATCTGGCAGGCGCAGCCCCCAGGTCAGGTCCTGTTGGCTGGCCGCCAGCACCCAGGCGACGAGCCGGCTCAGCCGTGCCTCGGGGTCGGCCAGGCCGGTGGCCCTGCTGTCCAGCCACAGCCGGTGCTGCTGGGCCAGCGGTCGGTCGCGGCTCACGAGCTGGCTGCTGCCGGCAGCGAAGGCCTGGGCGGCCTTCTTCCAGACCACCAGCTTCAGCGGATCGCCGCGCCGGTAGGCGCGCACGCCGTCGAACTCATCGCCATGACGTGTGGCGGCCGCGCTGCGGCCACCCGCATCGGCGCTGGCAGGAGGCAGGGGCGGCGGATTGATTTCCGGCGCGGGATAGATCCAGACCTGGGTTTGCGGACGCCACAGGGCCCAGACCCGGAACGTACCCAGCGGATAGCGGGTGGCGGCCGTGACCGTGGGCAGGGACTGCAGGCCGCGCCGCTGCGGTGTGAAGGCCAGTTGCACCGTGGTGCTGCCCTGGGCCGGGACATCGATCCAGTTCCATTCGGTGGCCCCGTCATCGCCATGGATGGCCAGGCCCAGGCCCCAGCGGGTGCTGTGGCGCGCGTTGTGCAGTACCACCTCGAAGCGGCAGGGCTGGCCCGCAAAGCTGCCCGCAGGGGGCATCAGGTGCAGGGCCGTGCCACGCAGATTGCCATGGCCCACGACCATGCCCGCGGCGGCGCTGCCGGCCAGCAGAAAGGTCAGCAGATAGCCGAGGTTGAGCTGGAAGTTGATGGACGCCACCAGCAGCACGCACAGCGTCAGGGCCAGGGCCCATCCCGCGCGCGAGGGCATGATGTAGACATTGCGCTGCGTCAGCTTCAGGCTGTCGGTGCGGGGCAGGCGGGCATGCCACCACTGGCGCATGCGCCGCGCGGGAGACCAGCGTGGGCGTGGCGATGCGCCGGGCGTGGCTCCGGCCGAAGAGGCGGCCGGCATCAGCGCAGCGCCACGGCGTCCAGCATGGCGCGCACCTGCTCCACGGCGCCGCGGCCCGAGGAACCTATGGGCACCAGGCGGTGGGCGGCCGTCTGAGGCAGGATGGCCTGCACATCGTCGGGTGCCACATAGTCGCGCCCCTCCATCAGGGCCACGGCCCGCGCCGCGCGCAGCAGCGCGATGCCGGCCCGTGGCGACAGTCCCTGCACGAACCATTGGCCCGAGCGCGTGGCCTCGAGCAGGTCCTGGACGTAGTCGAGCAGGGCGTCACTGGCGTGCACCTGCAGCACGGCCGCCTGCAGCTGCTGGAGTTCATCCGTGGTCAGCAGCGGCGCCAGCGCGTCGGCCTGTGCGCGCCGGCCGTTGCCCGACAGCAGGGCACGCTCGGCGGCGCGGTCGGGATAGCCGAGGCTGATGCGCATCAGGAAACGGTCGAGCTGGCTTTCCGGCAGCGGAAAGGTACCCAGCTGCTCCTGGGGATTCTGCGTCGCGATCACGAAGAAGGGTTCGGGCAGCCGGTGCGTGCGGCCCTCGGCAGACACCTGGCGCTCTTCCATGGCCTCGAGCAGGGCGCTCTGGGTCTTGGGGCTGGCACGGTTGATTTCGTCGGCCAGCAGCACCTGGGCGAACACCGGGCCGGGGTGGAAGACGAAGGACTCGCTGGCGCGCTCGAAGATGGACACGCCCGTCAGGTCGCTGGGCATGAGGTCGGCCGTGAACTGCACGCGCGAGAACTGCAGCCCGAAGCTGTGCGCCAATGCGTGGGCCAGCGTGGTCTTGCCCACGCCCGGTACGTCTTCCAGCAGCAGGTGTCCCCCCGCCAGCAGGCAGGCCACGCTGTCGCGCACCTGTGCCGGTTTCCCCACAACCACCGTGTTAAGCTGATCCAGAAGCGCCTTGATCTTGTGTGTTGCTTGCATGGCGCGACGTTATCCTAAAAAAAACATCGCGGAGACATGACTGTGGGCAAGACGGGTTATTTCACCCATAGGGAGTGCTGGCGGCATGAGATGGGGCCGGGGCACCCCGAATGCCCGGCCCGGCTCGACGCCATCGAGGACCGGCTGCTGGTGACGGGAGTGGCCGATGCCCTGGAGCGGCATGAGGCGCCGCAGGCCTCGCTGGCCGACATCGAACTGGCCCATGACCGCATGCACGTGGCGGCTCTGCAGGGCCTGACCCAGCGTCTGGTCGAGGAGCAGCAGGCCGGTGGCCCCGAGTACTCCCAGATCGACACCGACACCTCGATCAACAGCCATACCTTCTCGGCCGCACTGCACGCGGCCGGCGCCGCGCTGGCGGCCACCGATGCGGTGATGGCCGGCGAGCTGGAAAACGCCTTCTGCGCCGTGCGCCCGCCGGGCCACCATGCCACGCGCCACCAGGCCATGGGCTTTTGCTTCTTCAACAACGTGGCCGTCGGCGTGAAGTACGCGCTCAGCCGCCACCATCTCAAGCGCGTGGCCGTGGTCGACTTCGACGTGCACCATGGCAATGGCACGGAAGACATCCTGTCGGGCGATGACCGCGTGCTCATGTGCGGCATCTTCCAGCATCCCTTCTATCCGTTCAGCGGAGACCAGCACCCGGCCGCCAACATGGTCAACGTGCCGGTGCCGGCCTATACCAAGGGCATGGACATCCGCGAGATCGTCGAGATGATGTGGATCCCCCGCCTGGAGGCCTTCAAGCCCGAACTGATCTTCATCAGCGCCGGCTTCGATGCCCACCGCGAGGACGACATGGGCCAGCTGGGCATGACCGAGCAGGACTTCACCTGGATCACGGCACGCATCAAGGACATCGCGCGCCGGTTTTCCAAGGGGCGCATCGTTTCCTGCCTGGAAGGCGGCTACGTGATGGGCCCCCTGGCGCGCAGTGTGGAAGCCCATGTGCGCGTGCTGGCCGACCTCTGAACCGGACCCTCAGGAGAACACCATGGATGCCCAGCCCGCAGCCGGCAATGGCCTGCTCGATGTGCAGCGCGACGCGCGCGGCGTCGTGCGGCTCACGCTCGACGACCCGCAGCGATTCAACGCGCTGGGCGAGCAGATGCTCGACGCGCTGCAGCAGGCGCTGGACGCCGTGGCCGGCGACGAGTCCGTGCGCGTGGTCGTGCTCGCCGCGGCCGGCAAGGCCTTCTGCGCGGGGCACAACCTCAAGGACATGGCGGCCCATCCGCAGCTGGACTACTACCAGAAGCTGTTCGCCCGGTGCAGCCGCATGATGCTGTCCATCCACAGGCTGCCCGTGCCCGTGATTGCGCGCGTGCACGGCATTGCCACGGCGGCGGGTTGCCAACTGGTGGCCCAGTGCGATCTGGCCGTGGCCTCGGACCAGGCCCGCTTTGCCACCAGCGGCATTCATTACGGCCTGTTCTGCGCCACGCCCAGCGTGCCCCTGGTGCGCAACGTGCCGGCCAAGCAGGCCATGGAGATGCTGCTCACGGGCGACTTCATCGACGCACGCCAGGCGCTGGAGCAGGGCCTGGTCAACCGCGTGGTGGCCGAGGAGGCGCTGGACGAGGCCGTCGAGCACTTCGTGCAATCCATCGTCGGCAAGCCGCGTGCGGCCGTGGCCATGGGCAAGGCCCTGGTCCATCGCCAGCGCGAGATGGGCATCGAGGCCGCCTACCAGCTGGCCGGCCAGACCATGGCCGCCAACATGATGGACGCCGACGCCCAGGAGGGCGCCCGGGCCTTTGCCGAAAAGCGCGAGCCAGCCTGGAAGACGGGCCGCTGACCGACCCGCTTGTAGGCGCAGGCCCGTGCAGGCGGGCCCGGGATCTGGGCGATGATCTCGTCCTGACGCCTTTTGCGGTGAAACAGCCCTGATCCATGGATATCTTCGACAAGCTCATCAACGACTTCCAAAGCTCCAGCGCCTGGCTGGAGTTCTCCTTGCTCATTGCCTGCCTGCTGCTGGCCTATGGGGCGATGCGCGGCCTGCATGCGCGCTATGGCCATCTCGACGATGGAAAGCCCTCCGTATGGATAGGCCGGCATGCGCTCGATGGAGCCCTGTTCCCGCTGCTGGCCCTGGTGCTGGTCTTCACCAGCCAGGAAATCCTGGCGCGCTTTTCCACCGTGTTCTGGCTGCGCGTGGCGGTGTCGCTGCTGGTGTCGCTGTCGGTGATCCGCTTCGTGGCGCGCGTGCTCAGCCGCACCTTCCCGCATTCCACCGTGGTGCGCCTGATCGAGCGCATCTTCTCCTGGCTGGCCTGGGGCGCCGCCGTGCTGCACAGCATCGGCCTGCTGCCGCAGGTCATGGAGGAGCTGGAGGCCCTGCAGTTCAACATCGGCAAGACGCCAGTGAGCCTGCTCAACCTGATCGAGGGCACGCTGTCGGCGGGCCTGATGATGGTGGCCGTGCTCTGGCTGTCCACGCTGTTCGAGCAGAAGGTGATCAATCAATGGGTCAGTGATCTGTCCATGCGCAAGGTGGCCATGAACATCACGCGCAGCGTGCTGATCCTGGTAGGCCTGCTGGTCTCCCTGTCCATGGTGGGCGTGGACCTGACGGCACTGTCCGTCATGGGGGGCGCCATCGGCGTGGGCCTGGGCTTCGGCATGCAGAAGATCGCCTCCAACTATGTGAGCGGCTTCCTGGTGCTGATCGAGCGGGCGCTGCGCATCGGCGACAACGTGCGCGTGGACGGGTTCGAGGGCCGCATCACCGACATCCGCACGCGCTACACCGTGATCCGGGCGCTCAACGGACGCGAATCCATCGTGCCCAACGAGACGCTGATCACCCAGCGCGTCGAAAACCTCACGGGCTTCGACGTCAAGCTCGGGCTGTCCACCACGATCGTGGTGGGCATGGACAGCGACGTGGAGCAGGTCCGCCGCATCCTGCTGGACGCCGCGGTCGCCCAGCCCCGCGTGCTGAGGACGCCTGCGCCCACGGTGACCCTGGTGGACTTCGTGGAGCAGGGCCTGCAGTTCAGCCTGGGCTATTCCATCAACGATCCGCAAAACGGGCAGGGCAATGTGCGTTCCGATGTGAACCTGGCCGTGCTGCGCGGCCTGCGCGAGGCAGGCATCCATCTGCCGGTGCCCAGGCAGGTCGTGCAGATCACCGAGCGTGGTGCCCCGGTAGCTCAGGCCTCTGCGGAAAGAGGCTAGGATTATTCCTAGGTGCATACCCTGAGTTCGGCCCATTTCCCTAGGGGATTCCTCATGGGGCATGCTTAAAATGGCACGGTCGTTCGTTTTTATGGGCGCTCAGTCGGCCTTGGGTCGTCAGGGATTCCTGCCGCAGCTGCTGCAGCGCCGCATACAATGATTTCGGTTTACGTAAACGTCAATCTATCAATCAATCAGGAGCCGCTGCAATGAAGGTTTTGGTCCCGGTCAAGCGCGTGGTGGACTACAACGTGAAGGTCCGCGTGAAGTCGGACGGCACGGGCGTGGACATCGCCAACGTCAAGATGAGCATGAACCCCTTCGACGAAATCGCCGTCGAGGAAGCCGTGCGCCTCAAGGAAAAGGGCGTGGCCACCGAAGTCATCGCCGTCTCCTGCGGCGTGGCCCAGTGCCAGGAAACCCTGCGCACGGCCATGGCCATCGGTGCCGACCGCGGCATCCTGGTGGAGACCACCGAGGAGCTGCAGCCCCTGGCCGTGGCCAAGCTGCTCAAGGCCCTGGTGGACAAGGAGCAGCCCGGCCTCATCATCCTGGGCAAGCAGGCCATCGACGACGACGCCAACCAGACCGGCCAGATGCTGGCGGCCCTGGCCGACCTGCCCCAGGCTACCTTCGCCTCCAAGGTCGAAGTGGCCGGTGACAAGGTGAATGTGACGCGCGAAGTCGACGGCGGCCTGGAAACCCTGGCCCTGAGCCTGCCGGCCGTCATCACCACCGACCTGCGCCTGAACGAGCCGCGCTATGTCACGCTGCCCAACATCATGAAGGCCAAGAAAAAGCAGCTGGACACGGTCAAGCCTGAAGAGCTGGGCGTCGACGTGGCCCCGCGCCTGAAGACGCTCAAGGTGGCCGAGCCCGCCAAGCGCGGCGCTGGCGTCAAGGTGCCGGACGTTGCCACGCTGGTGTCCAAGCTCAAGAACGAAGCCAAAGTGATCTAAGGAAGACAGCGACATGACATCCCTCGTTATTGCAGAACACGACAACGCTTCCATCAAGAGCGCCACGCTCAACACCGTCACTGCGGCCTTGGCCTGCGGCGGCGACGTGCACGTGCTGGTGGCGGGCGAGAATGCCGGCGCCGCCGCGCAGGCTGCGGCCCAGATCGCTGGCGTGTCCAAGGTCATCCATGCCGATGGCGCAAGCCTCAAGGACGGCCTGGCCGAGAACATCGCCGCGCAGGTGCTGGCGATTGCGTCCAACTACAGCCACATCCTGTTCCCCGCCACCGCCAGCGGCAAGAACGCTGCGCCGCGCGTGGCCGCCAAGCTGGACGTGGCCCAGATCAGCGACATCACCAAGGTGGACAGCGCCGACACTTTCGAGCGTCCCATCTACGCAGGCAATGCCATTGCCACCGTGCAGAGCAGCGACAAGGTCAAGGTCATCACCGTGCGCGGCACGGGCTTCGATGCGGCGGCCGCCACGGGCGGCAGCGCCCAGGTGGAGCAGCTGGCGGCCGCGGGCGACAGCGGCAAGAGCAGCTTCGTGGGCCGCGAGGTGACCAAGAGCGACCGCCCCGAGCTGACGGCCGCCAAGATCATCGTCTCCGGCGGACGCGCGCTGGGCAGCAGCGAGAAGTTCCAGGAAGTGATCACGCCGCTGGCCGACAAGCTGGGCGCCGCCATCGGCGCCTCGCGCGCGGCGGTGGACGCAGGCTATGCGCCCAATGACCTGCAGGTGGGCCAGACCGGCAAGATCGTCGCGCCGCAGTTGTACATCGCCCTGGGCATCTCGGGCGCCATCCAGCATCTGGCCGGCATGAAGGACTCCAAGGTGATCGTGGCGATCAACAAGGACCCCGAGGCGCCGATCTTCTCGGTGGCCGACTATGGCCTGGAAGCCGACCTGTTCCAGGCCGTGCCGGAACTGGTTCAGGCGCTGTAAAAGCCGGAAGCCGAAAAAAGAGGGGCATATGCCCCTCTTTTTTCGGCATGGATGCCGGGGTGGTCCGCTGGTCATGGCGCCCGCCACAGACTACAACAGCGGTTTGGCCGCAGCCGGGTCCGGCGATGGCATGAACCGAGAGGGAAATTGAAATGAAGATGATGCGCTTGCGCCTGGCCCGCACGGCCGTGGCTTTTGTCTGTGGCGCCATGGTCCTGGCCGCCGAGGCCAATGCCTGGGTCGTGGGTCAGGTGGCGCCCATGTCGGGCGCCGGTGCGACGCAGGGCCGGGCCTATGCCCAGGGCATGCGCCTGTACTTCGACCAGGTCAACAAGGCCGGTGGCGTGCAGGGACAGCCCGTGCAACTGGTCACGGTGGACGACGTGGGCCATCCCGAGGAAACCGTGGACAAGACCCGCAAGCTGCTGGACGAGTCCAAGCCCGTGGTGCTGGCCGGCTACTTCGGCAACCGCAACATGGCGGCCCTGCTGGACAGCAAGCTGCTCGACCAGGCCCAGATCTCCCTGGTGGGCTACCAGAGCACGGACACCCGTGTGCTGAGCGCGCCCCAGGTCTTCAGCACGCGGGCCAACCTTCCCGAGGAAATGGCCAAGATCGCATCGCACCTGGCCACCGTGGGCATCACCCGCCTGGCCTTGCTGCATGACGAGCGCCCCGATGCCAAGGCCGTGACCGAACTCGTGGGCAAGGCGATTGCTCCTTCCAAGGCCAAGCTGGTGGTCAGCGCCGCGCTGAGCTCCGGCAAGGGTGCCATGGACAAGGCCGTGTCGCAGTTGCAAAAGGCCCAGCCTTCGGCGCAGGCCATCCTGGTGGTGGCATCCAGCCCCGTGACCTCGGCGTTTGTCGAGGCTTACCGCATGGCCGGTGGCACGGCCCAGATCTATGCCACCTCGGAAGCCGATATCGAGCAACTGGCCAAGCGCCTGCCCGTGGAGTTCATGAGCGGTCTGTCCATTGCCCAGGTCGTTCCCAGTCCCTACAAGGTCACCATGCGCCTGAACAAGGAGTTCAGGGACGCGGCCACCGCCGCCGGCAAGTCACTGACCGTGCCCGTCAGCTACGCCATGATGGAGGGCTATGTGAACGCGCGCGTGATCGTGGAGGCCATGCGCCGCAGCCAGCCCGTCTCGCGCGAGAAGCTGGCGGCCTCGCTGCGCGGGCTCGATGCCGTCGATCTGGGCGGCTACTGGGTTTCCTATCGTCCGGGCTCGCAGGCGGGCTCGAAGTTCGTGGATTTGTCCATCGTCAACGCATCGGGCCGCGTCACGCAGTGAGGCACTGAAGCCGCCCCTTGTTCCCCTTGTCCCGGGCCGCCGCGCAGCGCTGGCGACCCGGGTTCTGTTCAGGAAGGTTCAACAAATGACTTACTCGGCTCCCGTCAAAGACATGCTGTTCGCCATGGAGCATCTGGCGCAGATCGACCAGGTGGCGCAACTGCCCGGTTTCGAGGAGGCGGGTCTGGAGACCGCCCAGGCCGTGCTGCAGGAGTGTGCCAAGCTGTGCGAGGGTGTGGTCGCTCCGCTGAACCTGCCAGGCGATGTGGCACCTTCCAGCCTCAAGGACGGCGTGGTCACGACCACGGCCGGCTTCAAGGAGGCCTTCCGCCAGTACGCCGAAGGCGGCTGGCAGGGCCTGCAGCACCCCCAGGACTTCGGCGGCCAGGGCCTGCCCAAGACGATTGGCGCGGCCTGCGTGGAAATGCTCAACAGCGCCAACCTGAGCTTTGCGCTGTGCCCGCTGCTGACCGACGGGGCCATCGAGGCCCTGCTGACGGCCGGCAGCGATGAGCTCAAGGCCACCTACCTCGAAAAGCTGGTGACCGGCGAGTGGACCGGCACCATGAACCTGACCGAGCCCCAGGCCGGCTCCGACCTGGCCCTGGTGCGCACCAAGGCCGATCCCCAGCCTGACGGCAGCTACAAGGTCTTCGGCACCAAGATCTTCATCACCTATGGCGAGCACGACATGGCCGGGAACATCGTCCATCTCGTGCTGGCACGCGTGGCGGGCGCGCCAGAGGGCGTCAAGGGCATCAGCCTGTTCGTCGTGCCCAAGTTCCTGGTCAACAAGGATGGTTCGCTGGGCGCGCGCAACGATGTGCACTGCGTGAGCATCGAGCACAAGATGGGCATCAAGGCATCGCCCACGGCGGTGCTGCAGTACGGCGACAACGGTGGCGCCATCGGCTACCTGGTCGGCGAGGAGAATCGCGGCCTCGAGTACATGTTCATCATGATGAACGCCGCGCGCTACGCGGTGGGCGTGCAGGGCATCGCCGTGGCCGAGCGCGCCTACCAGCATGCCGTGGCCTATGCGAAGGAGCGCGTGCAAAGCCGCCCCGTGGACGGCAGCGTCAAGGCCAGCGCCACCATCATCCACCACCCCGATGTGCGCCGCATGCTCATGACCATGCGCGCCTACACCGAGGGCTGCCGCGCCATGGCCGCCACGGCCGCGGCCGCCTACGATGCGGCCCATCACCATGCCGACGCCCAGGTGCGCGAGGCCAATGCGGCCTTCTATGAATTCATGGTCCCGCTGGTCAAGGGCTACAGCACGGAGATGAGCCTGGAAGTCACCAGCCTGGGCGTGCAGGTGCACGGCGGCATGGGCTTCATCGAGGAAACGGGCGCGGCCCAGTACTACCGCGACGCCAAGATCCTGACCATCTACGAAGGCACGACGGCCATCCAGGCCAACGACCTCGTGGGCCGCAAGACAGCGCGCGATGGTGGCCAGACCGCGCTGGCCATCGCCGGCCAGATCGAGAAGACCGAGGCCGAACTGGCCGCCAGCGGCTCGGCCGAGGCGCTGGCCGTGGCCCGCCAGCTTGCCGCTGCGCGCCAGGCCTTCGTGGAGGCCGTGGGCTTTGTCTCGGGCCAGGCCAAGGCCGAGCCCAATGCCGTGTACGCGGGCAGCGTTCCCTATCTGATGCTGGCCGGCAACCTGGTCGCAGGCTGGCAGATGGCGCGTGCCCTGCTGGCGGCCGAGCAGCTGTTGCAGGCGGGACAGGACGAGGCCTTCATGCGCGCGAAGATCGCCACTGCCCGCTTCTACGCCGAACACATCCTGGTCAAGGCAGCGGGCCTGCGCGATGCCATCGTGCACGGCGCCGCCAGCGTGATGGCGCTGCCCATGGATGCCTTCTGAACCGGCACCGCGACAGACAAGACACTGAGAACCAACGGAGACAACGCATGTCCAAGCTTCCCCCGGCGCTGCAGAAACTGGCCCTGCCCGTGATCGGCTCGCCGCTGTTCATCATCAGCAACCCCAAGCTCGTGATCGCCCAGTGCCAGGCCGGCATCGTCGGCTCGATGCCGGCGCTCAACGCGCGCCCCGCCGAGCAGCTCGAGGACTGGCTGGCCGAGATCACCGAGACCCTGGCCGCCTGGGACCGTGCCCATCCCGACCAGCCCTCGGCGCCCTTCGCCATCAACCAGATCGTGCACAAGAGCAATGACCGGCTGGAGCACGACATGCAGATGTGCGCCAAGTACAAGGTGCCCATCGTCATCACCAGCCTGGGCGCGCGCGAGGACGTGAACCAGGCCGTGCACGGCTGGGGCGGCGTGGTGCTGCACGACATCATCAACAACAAATTCGCCCACAAGGCCATCGAGAAGGGCGCCGACGGCCTGATCGCCGTGGCTGCGGGCGCGGGCGGCCACGCGGGCGTCAAGAGTCCCTTCGCCCTGGTCCAGGAGATCCGCGAGTGGTTCGACGGCCCGCTGGCGCTGTCGGGCTCCATCGCCTCGGGCGGCGCCATCCTGGCCGCGCAGGCCATGGGCGCGGACTTCGCCTACATCGGCTCGGCCTTCATCGCCACCCATGAGGCGCGCGCCCTCGATGCCTACAAGCAGGCCATCGTCGATGGCACCTCCGACGACATCGTCTACAGCAACCTGTTCACGGGCGTGCATGGCAACTACCTGGCTCCCTCCATCCGCGCGGCGGGCCTGGACCCGGAGAACCTGCCCGAGTCCGATCCCAGCAAGATGAACTTCGGCGGTGATGCCAAGAAGGCCTGGAAGGACATCTGGGGCTGCGGCCAGGGCATCGGCGCCATCCGCGAAGTCACAGGCGCGGCGCAACTGGTCGAGCGCCTCAAGCGCGAGTACCGGCAGGCGCGCGAGCGCGTGCTCGTCGCCGCCTGAGAACGCGGCCTTCTCCTACCCCTCGACACGGCGCCTTCGGGCGCCGTTTCCATTGGCGGCTGCAACACCCTTGGCCGGGGAGGGGGATCGCCACGCCCGACTGGTTCAGTGGGTTTCCCTCGCTGTCAGCCGGTCCTAGAACAAGAATGTTTAGAATTGTTTGTGTAATTTCAGTAAATACTGAAATTTCAGAATAAATGAACAAGTCTTGTACCCCGTCAATGCCCGAGTTCCAGCGACTGGTGCGCCGACCCATGGCGGGGACGGGGTTGCTGGTGCTGGCTTCGTTGCTGTGGCTGCCCCAGGCACTGCTGCTGGCCCTGGCCGTGCAGGCCATGGCCGATGGCGCAGGCATGGAGCCGCTGTGGCCCCTGGCCGGTGGCGTGGCGCTGCTGGGCGGGCTGCGTGCCTGGTGCGATGCCAGCGGTGCGCGCCGCGCCAGCCTCCAGGCACGAACGCTGGTGAGCGCCCTGCGCGGGCAGGTGCTGCACCGGCTGGCCGGTACCTCGCCGCTGGACCGCCGGCGCGCGGCCTCGGGCCAAGCCGCCAGTGCCATGGCGGAGCAGGCCGAAGCCATCGTGCCCTGGCTGTCGCGCTACCAGACCGCCCAGTGGCGCGTGCGCACCGTGCCTTTGCTGATGGCACTGGCCGTGGCCAGCCAAAGCTGGGTGGCTGCGCTGATCCTGGTGCTGGCCGCACCGCTGATTCCGCTGTTCATGGCCATCGTCGGCTGGCGCGCCAAGGCGGCCAGCGAGAAGCAGATGGTGGAGCTGGGCGGCATGAACGCCTTCCTGCTGGACCGGCTGCGGGGGCTTTCCACGCTGCGCGCGCTGGATGCCGTCGATGCCACGGCGCGGCGCCTGCGCGCGCATGCCGAATCGCTGCGCGAGCGCAGCATGCGCGTGCTGCGCATCGCCTTCCTGTCGTCGGCGGTGCTGGAGCTGTTCTCCGCCCTTGGCGTGGCCATGGTGGCTGTCTATGTGGGCTTTCATCTGCTGGGCCATCTGCCTTTCGGCAGCTGGGGCCGGACGCTCACGCTAGGTCAGGCCCTGTTCGTGCTGCTACTCGCGCCCAGCTTCTTCGACCCTTTGCGCGAGCTGTCCGCCGTCTGGCATGACCGGGCTGCGGGCGAGGCCGCCGTGCAGGCGCTGGCCGCGCTGGGACGCGATGCCCAGCCCCTGCCGGGTGCACTGTCCGTGCCGGGACGGGCCGCCGGCCATGCATGCGCCTTGCGCCTGGAACAGGTGCGTCCGCAGGCGCCCGGCGGCACCTGTGCGCTGGCGCCCCTGACCCTGGATGTGCGCCCCGGCGAACATGTGGCGCTGTGGAGCCCCAGCGGCAGCGGCAAGTCGCTGCTGCTGGCCCAGATCGCGGGGCTGCTGCCCGTGGTGGAGCCGGGCCATGTCACCATCGATGGTCAGCGATTGGACAGCGAGTCGGCCGGCAGGCTGCGCGCGCGCATGGCCTGGATGGGGCAGAGCCCCCATGTGTTCGCGGGATCGGTGGCCAGCAATCTGGCGCTGGGCCGCAAGGGGCTGGCTTTCGGCGAACTGCGCCAGGCCATGCGGCTGGCCGGGCTGGGCCGGGTGGCCCAGACGCGTTCCGGTGCCACGCTGGGCGAGGGCGGTGCGGGCCTGTCAGGCGGCGAGATCGTGCGCCTGGCGCTGGCGCGGCTGGCCTTGTCGCGCGATGCGGGACTGCTGCTGGTCGATGAGCCCACGGCCCACCTGGACCCGGCCACGGCCGCCCAGGTCACCGATGCGCTGCTGGAACTGGCGCGCGGGCGCACGCTGATCGTGGCCACCCACGATGCCGAATTGGCCGCCGCCATGCACCGCGTGGTGGAGCTGCTGCCCGATGAGGGCGATGCCCTGGCCCGGGAGCTGGCCGCATGAAGCCGCGCTCCCGCCTGCTCCCCGTGCTCGCGGCCCTGGCTGGCCTGGCGCCCCGGCGCCTGTGGCTGGGCGGCGCGCTGCTGGCCCTGCTCACGGTGCTCATGGGCATGGCCCTGCTGGGCCTGTCGGGCTGGTTCATCACGGCGACCGCGCTGGCCGGCCTGGTGCCGGCCACGGCCCTGGTTTTCGATGTCTTCATGCCTTCGGCCGGCATACGCCTGCTGGCGCTGGGGCGCACGGGCACCCGCTATGCCGAACGGCTGGCCACGCACGACGCCACGCTGGCCGTGCTGGCTGCGCTGCGCGAGCGGCTGCTACGCAGCTGGGCGGTGCCCGCCGCGGCACTGAGCCTGCGACTGCGGCCGGCACGCCTGCTGCAGCGGCTGACGGCCGATGTGGACGCGCTCGACAGCCTGTACCTGCGCCTGTTCGTGCCGCTGCTGGCAGCCGTCGGCGCCACGCTGGTGGCGGCGCTGGTGCTGGGCCTCATGCAGTGGTGGCTGGGCCTGGCGCTGGGGCTGTGGCTGCTGGCCACGGGCCTGGGCAGCGCGATATGGCTGGCCCGCCGCGCGCGCCGGCCGGCGCTGCGCCGCGCCCTGGCGCTGGAGTCGCTGCGCGCGCGCACGGCCGATCTGGTGGCAGGGCAGGCGGAGCTGGCCATGGCCGGTACCCTGGCCGCGCACTGCGAACGCATCGCCGTGCTGGACGCACGCGTGGCCGAGGCAGATGGCGCACTGCACGGGCTCGAGGCCAGGGCCTCGCTGGTGCAGGGCCTGAGCGCTGCCCTGGCCCTGGCCGGCGTGCTGCTGGGTGCGGGCTGGCTGGCCGAGGCCGGCCGGCTGGGCGCCCCCGTGGCGGCGCTGGCCCTGCTGCTGGCGTTGACGGCCATGGAGCCCTTTGCCGCGCTGCGTCGGGGCGCGCTGGAGGCCGGACGCAGCTGGCTGGCCGCGCGCCGGCTGGCGCCTGCGTTGCGTTCCCCCGGCGATGCGGGCCAGGCCATGCCCGCGGCACCTCATCCGGGCCTGGCCGTGGAGCTGGAGCAGGCCGTTGCGCCACGCGGTGCCGGGCTGCCGCAGCAGTTGCGCATCCAGGAGGGCGAGCGCGTGGCCCTGCTGGGCGCCAGCGGCGCCGGCAAGAGCACGCTGCTGTCCCTGATGGCCGGCGAGCTGGAGCCGCTGGCCGGCCAGGTGCGGGCGCAGCGCTGCACCTGGATGACGCAGCGCACCGAACTCTTCGAGGACAGCCTGCGCGACAACCTGCGGCTGGCCTGTCCCGATGCCCCGGACGAACGGCTGTGGCAGGCGCTGGAGATCGCCGGCCTGGCCGGCGATGTGCGCGCCATGGACCGGGGGCTGGACACGCCGCTGGGCGAGGGCGGCCTGGGCCTGTCGGGTGGACAGGCCAGGCGCCTGGCGCTGGCGCGGCTGCTGCTGAACCCGGCACGCTGCTGGCTGCTGGACGAGCCTACCGAAGGGCTGGACGCGGCCACGGCCCATGACCTGCTGGCGCGCCTGGACGGCGCCATGCAGGGCCGCACCGTGGTGCTGGCCACCCACAAGCGCCGCGAGGCCCGGCTGGCCGACCGGCTGCTGTGGGTGGGCGATGGCGTGGTGGTGTCCGAGGCCCGGCGGGGCACGCTGGCGTTCGAGGCGGCGCTGGAGCGCCTGCGCCAGGACGGCGTGGACACCGCAGGCTGAGCGCAGGGCGGCGGCAAGGAATTCATACCAAGTACCCGAGAGAAAGGATCTCACCATGGACCTCGACATCGTCGATCTATCGCGGCTGCAGTTCGCGGTAACGGCGCTCTACCACTTTCTGTTCGTGCCGCTGACCATCGGCCTGGCCGTGATCATCGCCATCATGGAGACGGTCTACGTGATGACGGGCCGCACCATCTGGCGCGACATGACGAAGTTCTGGGGCGTGCTGTTCGGC
Source organism: Delftia tsuruhatensis (assembly GCF_903815225.1). Classification (NCBI taxonomy): domain Bacteria; kingdom Pseudomonadati; phylum Pseudomonadota; class Betaproteobacteria; order Burkholderiales; family Comamonadaceae; genus Delftia; species Delftia tsuruhatensis. The sequence continues at coordinate 4,358,694 of NZ_LR813084.1, read as the reverse complement.
ATCAACTTCGCGATGGGCGTGGCCACGGGCATCGTGATGGAGTTCCAGTTCGGCATGAACTGGAGCTACTACAGCCACTACGTGGGCGACATCTTCGGCGCGCCGCTGGCCATCGAGGGGCTGATGGCCTTCTTCCTGGAGGCCACCTTCGTGGGCCTGTTCTTCTTCGGCTGGGACCGCATGAGCAAGGTCGGGCACCTGGTGGCCACCTGGTGCGTGGCCCTGGGCTCCAACTTCTCGGCGCTGTGGATCCTGATCGCCAACGGCTGGATGCAGAACCCCGTGGGCGCGCAGTTCAATCCGCAGACCATGCGCATGGAGGTCACCGACTTCTTCGCCGTGCTCACCAACCCGGTGGCCCAGGCCAAGTTCGTGCACACGGTGTCGGCCGGCTATGTGACGGCTGCCATCTTCGTGCTGGGCATTTCGGCCTGGTACCTGCTCAAGGGGCGGCACATCCACCTGGCGCGCCGCTCCATGACGGTGGCCGCCTCCTTCGGCCTGGCCGCGGCGCTGTCGGTGGTGGTGCTGGGCGATGAAAGCGGCTACCTGTCGTCCGAGCACCAGAAGATGAAGCTGGCCTCCATCGAGGCCATGTGGGACACCGAACCCGCGCCGGCCGCCTTCACGGCCTTCGGCTTCCCCGACAAGGCCGCGCGCGAGACGCACTATGCCGTGCACATCCCATGGGTCATGGGTTTCATCGGCACGCGCTCGCTGACCACCGAGATCCCCGGCATCAACGACCTCGTCCAGCGCACCGAGCAGTACGTGCGTGACGGCATCGTGGCCTATGACGCACTGGAGACCATCCGGGCCGTGCGCGCGCCGGATACGGTGCCGGCCGAGGCCAGGGCGGCGTTCGAGGACAAGGGCGCCATGCTGGGCTATGCGCTGCTGCTCAAGCGCTACATGGACGATCCGCGCCAGGCCACGGACGAACAGATCCGCCAGGCCGCCTGGGATACGGTGCCGGCCGTGGGGCCGCTGTTCTGGAGCTTTCGCATCATGGTGGGGCTGGGCATGTTCTTCATCCTGCTGACCGCCACTTTCTTCTGGCTGTCGGTGCGCCGCAGGCTGGATGCCCATCCCTGGCTGCTCAGGGTGGCGGTGTTCGCCATCCCGCTGCCCTGGATCGCGGCCGAATGCGGCTGGATCGTGGCCGAGGTCGGCCGCCAGCCCTGGATCATCGAAGGCGTGCTGCCCACGGCGCTGGCCGTCTCCAACCTGGGCGCGGGCACGCTGCTGCTGACCATCGCCGGCTTCATCGCCATCTACACCGTGCTCTTCGTCATCGAGATGAAGCTCATGCTCAAGGCCATCCGCAAGGGACCGCTGGAGGAAAGTGCACCGCACCTGACCACCTACTTCCCGCTGATGCAAAAACTCGCGCGCGGGCAGTGACCCGGGGAGATTGACACCATGATTCTTCACGAACTGATCAGCTACGACATCCTGCGTCTGCTGTGGTGGGGCCTGCTGGGCGTGCTGCTCATCGGCTTTGCCGTGACCGACGGGTTCGACCTGGGCGCCGGTGCGCTGCTGCCGCTGGTGGGCCGCACCGATGTGGAGCGCCGCGTCGTCATCAACAGCGTGGGCCCGGTCTGGGAGGGCAACCAGGTCTGGCTCATCCTGGGCGGCGGCGCCATCTTCGCGGCCTGGCCGCAGCTGTATGCCGTGTCGTTCTCGGGCTTTTACCTGGCCATGTTCGCCGTGCTGGTGGCGCTGATCCTGCGCCCCGTGGCCTTCAAGTTCCGCAGCAAGCGCGAGGAGCCGGCCTGGCGCGCGCGCTGGGATGCCGTGCTGTGCATGGCCGGCGTGGTGCCGGCGCTGATCTTCGGCGTGGCCGTGGGCAATGTGCTGCAGGGCGTGCCCTTCCGGCTGGCGCCCGACATGCGCATCTACTACGAGGGCACGTTCTTCGGCCTGCTCAACCCGTTCGCGCTGCTGGCCGGCCTGGTCTCGCTGGCCATGCTGCTCATGCATGGCGCGTCCTGGCTGGTGTTCAAGACCGAGGGCGAGGTGGCGGCCCGCGCGCGCCGCTTCGGCGTGGTCGCGGCCATCGCCACCACCGTGCTGTTCGCGGCGGCCGGCGTCTGGCTGGCCGCGCTGGGCGGCTACCGCATCACCAGCGTGGTCAACCCCGTGGGCCCCTCCAATCCGCTGTTCAAGACGGCCGAGCTGCAGGCCGGCGCCTGGTTCGCCAACTACCGGGCCCAGCCTGCCCTGGCCCTGGTGCCGGCCCTGGGCCTGCTGCTGCCGCTGCTGGCGGCCCTGGGCATGTGGCTGCGCCGCGAGTGGCTGGCGCTGCTGTCCAGCGGCCTGGGCATCGCGGCCATCATCGCCAGCGTGGGCGCGTCCATGTTCCCGTTCATCCTGCCCTCGTCCTTGAATCCGCAGCACAGCCTCACGGTCTGGGATTCATCGTCCAGCCATGTGACGCTGTTCATCATGCTGGTGTGCGCACTGATCTTCGTGCCCATCATCCTGGCCTACACGAGCTGGGTCTACAGCGTGCTGCGCGGCAAGGTCGACCCCATGGCCATCATCGAAGGCCGTGGCCACTCCTATTGATCTATCGAGGAAAAAACACCATGTGGTATTTCGCCTGGTTGCTCGGCCTGCCCCTGGCGGCGGCCTTCGCGGTGCTCAACGCGATGTGGTACGAACTGATGGATGACGAGGCCACGCGCCGCGAATTGATGGCCCGTGAGAAGTGAGGCACCCCCTGAGCGGCTTGCGCCGCTTCCCCCTCTCTCGCTACGCGGGAGGGGGACGACACCCTCGCGGCGGGGCGGCGCGGCCGGCTTAGGCCCTTGCTCGGTGTCCCTCGCTTTGGGCCGCGTCATTTTTTGCGCGTGCTGACCGCTGATGCCGCGTTGTTGGATTCAATCGTCGGTGTCGTCCGCCTTGGCGCGGCCCTTGCCGCCCGTGATGCGGTCCTTGATCTCCAGCAGCCGCGTCACGGCCGTGCCCATGCCCATGAGCTGCATGGCGGTCTCGGGCGACAGGCGCTGCACGTCGTCGAACCAGTTCATGAGCCGCTCGATCAGCTCGTACATGTCGCGCATGCGCTGCTGGGCGTAGCGCTCTTCCTCGGTGGAGACTTCCTCCAGCATGGCCGCGCGCAGCATGGACTGGGTAGGCTCGATCTCGCGGCGGCGGCGCTCCTCGGCCAGTCGGCGGAAGATCTCCCAGACGTCCTGCGGCGCCTCGAAATACTCGCGCCGGTCCCCGGGCTGGTGGCGCAACTGCACCAGGCGCCAGGCCTGCAATTCCTTGAGCCCCATGCTCACGTTGGAGCGCGAGAACTCCAGCGTCTCGGCGATCTGGTCGGCATTGAGCGGCTCGGGCGACAGGAACAACAGTGCGTAGATCTGGCCTACCGTGCGGTTGATGCCCCAGCGACTGCCCATCTCGCCGAAATGCGAGACGAACTGCCGGTTCAACGCCGGAAGAGGTTTGGATTGCGTCATGCCATGCATTGTGCCTGCGCGTCCGCCGGGTGGTCCGGGCCGTGGGATGCGGGTGACGTCAGCTTTCTGCAAGACCTGGTCAAAAGGCGCACAATGGCGCCTTTGCGGGCTTGCGGCCAGGCGGTCCGGGCCCGGTGCCTTCCCGCGTTCCGTTCCGAGAGCAGATTGCCCCCATGTCTCACGCTAGCCGCAGCGCCCTGATCGACTGCACCAAGGGCCTGGCCTGTGCCGCCATCATCTGGCACCACCTGGCCTTCTACGGCCCCATGTCTGATATCGCCCATCCGGCCATGCCGGGCACCATCGACTGGCTGTACGAATACGCGCGCATGGCCGTGCAGATCTTCCTGGTGCTGGGAGGCTACCTGGCCGCGGCCAGCATGGCGCCCGAGGGCCATGGTCGGCACGGCGATCCCTGGCCCCGGATCGGGCGCCGCTTCGTGCGCCTGGTCGTCCCCTACGCCGTAGCCCTGGTCGTGGCCATCGTGGTGTCGGCCGCCGTGCGGCCCTGGTTCGACCATGCCTCGGTCTCGGGCGAGCCCGACCTGTGGCAACTGGTGGCGCACGCCCTGCTGCTGCAGAACATCGTGGGCGAGGAGTCCCTGTCCGCCGGCGTCTGGTACGTGTCCATCGACTTCCAGCTGTTCGCGCTGACGGCACTGCTGCTGGCCGGCACGCGCTGGGGCGCGGCGCTGTTTCGCCGGCGCTTCGGCGCCCAGGCCCAGGCACGCTGGTGGCCCTGGGCGCTGAGCGGCGCGCAGGCGCTGGTGCTGGCGGGCACGGCGGCTTCGCTGCTGGGCTTCAACCTCGATGCGCAATGGGATGTCTGGGCACCGTACTTCTTTGGCGCGTACGGGCTGGGCATGATGGCCTACTGGGCCGCGCACGCGCCCAGGGCTTCGGCGGCCTGGAGCTGGTCGCTGCTGATCGCGGCCCTGGTCGTGGCAGCCCTGTCCCTGGAGTGGCGTGACCGCATCGCGCTGGCCGGCGCCACGGCCCTCGCCCTGGCCGCCGCCATGCGCAGCCCCGCATTCGCCCAGGCGCAAGGCTGGGCACCGCTGCGCCGGCTCGGCCAGATCTCGTACTCGGTGTTCCTCGTGCACTTCTCGGTCTGCCTGCTGGTCAACGCCGTGGAGAGCCACTTCTGGCCCCAGTCCATTCCCGCGGCCCTGCTGGGCATGTTCACGGCCTTCGGGCTGTCCATCGTGGCGGGTCATCTGCTGTATGAGCGTGTGGAGCGCCACGTGCCCAGCTGGCACATGGCGCTGCGCTGGCAGGCGGGCTTGGTCGGTACCGGACTGATCGCGGCCTTCCTGGCCGGGCTGCGCTGAGGCGCGGCCCATCAGCAAAAAGGCAGCCCGCGGCTGCCTTTCTTGACCTGCACAGCAGCTTTCAGCGGTGCAATTCGCCCGCGCTTTCCGGCTGGAATTCGATCGCGTCCACGCGCACGGTGACCTGGCCCGTGGGGCTGGGCATGCGGAACTGGTCGCCCACGCTCAGGCCCAGCAGGGCGATGCCCACGGGCGCGAACACCGACACCTTGTCGCTGCTGCCATCCATCTCCCTGGGATAGACCAGGGTCAGCGTATTGCTCTTGCCCGACTCCAGCATCGTGAAGCGCACGGTGGAGTTCATGGTCACCACGTGGGGCGGCATTTCCTTGGGCTCGAGCACGTCGGCGCGGTCCAGTTCCGCTTCAAGTGCCTCACGGCCCGGGAAGGCGGCTTGCTTGTCCAGCAGGGCCTCGATGCGCTCCAGGTCCAGGGACGAAAGGATGATGTGGGGCTTGCGCTCCATGGTGTGGCTCCCTTGTGTGCTTGCGCCGCCTGCGGTGCGGGCAGCGGCGCTCAAACGGACAAAAGCCCGGGCAACGGGGTTGTCCGGGCCAAGGCATCTTCAGAAAAGAGAAAGGCACCAAGTTGGTGCGATAGGGCCATTGTGCAGCCTGGCCACGCTTTCGCCAAGCGATCCCGCACGATGAGGTGCGGATTGGCCGCCGGACTTGCCAAGCCCGGGAAATCCACTTTGCAGCCGCAGGCATGGGAATGGGGTTGGTGACTGGGCTGTATTTATATACAGTCAAATCATGCGCCACAGTTCCAACCCGCCTGCGGATCCGTCCCTGATTGCCCTGCATGCCATCAAGGGCCGGGGTGCGTCCAGCCAGCTGGCGCACCGCTTCACCACCGACCCGCGCGAGGCCTTCGACGATGGCTGGGGCAGCCTTGATGCGCCGGCAGAAGGCGAAGAGGCCGCACCGATGCGCACCGAGCTGCGCTGGGAGCAGGCGCGCTCGGCACTGAGCCGCCACCAGTCGCCCGACCTGCCGTTTCACATGGGACTCAATCCCTACCGGGGCTGCGAGCACGGCTGCATCTACTGCTATGCCCGGCCCACGCACAGCTACCTGGGCTGGTCGCCGGGCCTGGACTTCGAGACCCGGCTGATCGCCAGGCAGAACCTGCCCGAGCTGCTGCGTGCCGAACTGTCGCGCGCCAGCCATGTGGCCGAGCCCGTGATGCTGGGTTCGGTCACCGACTGCTACCAGCCTGTCGAGCGCGAACTGGGGCTGACGCGCCGACTCATCGAGGTACTGGCCGAGGCGCGCCACCCGTTTTCCATCGTCACCAAGGGCAGCGGTGTGGAGCGCGACCTCGACCTGCTGGCACCGCTGGCGCGCCAGGGCCTGGCCTCGGTACACATCACGCTGACCACGCTGGACGCCGACCTGGCCCGCCGGCTGGAGCCGCGCGCCGCCGCGCCGCACCGCCGGCTGCGCACCATCCGTGCGCTGGCCGATGCAGGCGTGCCGGTGGGCGTGAGCCTGGCCCCGCAGATTCCCTTCATCAACGAGGACCTGGAGAAGGTGCTGGAGGCCGCCGCTGACGCCGGAGCGCGCCATGCCTTCTACGCCGTGCTGCGCCTGCCCTGGGAAGTGGCCCCGCTGTTCGAGCAATGGCTGCAGCTGCACTACCCCGATCGCGCCCGCCGCGTGATGGAGCGCGTGCGCGACCTGCATGGCATCCAGGGTGAACAGCGCGAGGCCGGCCGCGTGTACAACGCCGAGTTCGGCCAGCGCATGAAAGGCACGGGCCACTGGGCCGATCTGCTGCGCCAGCGCTTCGCGCTGGCCTGCCGGCGCCACGGCTTCAATCGCGAGCCGCTGCGGCTGGACTGCAGCCTCTACCACCCCTCGCTGTTGCTGGCGCAGCGCAGCCTGTTCTGAGCATCGGCAGCGGGTGATCCCAGATCTGCCAAAAACTCATGGCTTGACGATAATTTGTCCCGCTCTCCCAAAGGCCCGAGGCATAGATTGGAGTCTGCTCACAAGGAGTGGACATGGAGATTGGATTCATCGGACTGGGCCGCATGGGATGCTCCCTGGCGCGCTCGCTTTTGAGAAACGGGCAGCCCGTCACGGTCTTCGATATCGATGACCGTGCGGTATCGAAAATCGTAGAGCAGGGCGCCAGGCGCGCAAAGGACGTGGCCAGCCTTTGCGAGGGCGCGGACCTGGTTTTCACCATGCTCCCCGGACCTCGCCAGGTGCGCGAGGTGGCCTTGGGTGGCCAGGGCATCATCCAGCATCTGCAACCCGGCGCCCTCTATATCGACATGAGCACGGTCGATGTGGAAACCGTGGACCATGTCCGTGCTGCATTTTCAAAGCGCGGCATCGCTTTCGGCGATGCCCCCGTGGGGCGGCTGGCCCTGCATGCCGACCGGGGCGAATCGCTGTTCATGCTGGGCATCGAAGAGCGCCATCTCGCCGCGGTGCAGCCCGTGCTGCGCAAGATGGGCACGACCGTCCACCACTGCGGCGGCCCGGGCAGCGGCACGCGCACCAAGCTCATCAACAACATGATGGTGCTGTGCTATTGCCAGATCAATTCCGAGGCGCTGGTGCTTGCGAAATCGCTGGGCCTGGACATCGCCAAGACCCTGGAGGTGCTGGTCAACACCACGGCCAGCAATGGCCAGCTCAAGGAAAAGTGGCCGAACAAGGTCCTGGCCAGCGACTTGTCGCCGGGCTTCGACATCGCGCTGGGCTACAAGGACATCTCGCTGGCCTCCCAGGCCGGTGCGGCCGCCCAGGTGGCGCTGCCGGTGTGCGATGCCACGCGCAACATCTTCAGGATGGCCCTGGCGGCCGGCAGGGCGGGGCAGGACACCTCCTGCCTCACCGACTTCTGGGCCGGCATCAACGCCGTCGAAAAGATCAGGCTCTGAGCCTGCACCGACCGAGGAGACACAACCATGCACCATCACCACAGGCGGACGTTCCTGCGGACTGCACTGGCCACGGGTGCGGCCCTGGCATCGGCCGGCGCGCTGGCCGCGGGCTATCCGGACAGGCCCGTGACCATCCTCGTGGGCTTTTCCGCAGGCGGGCCCACGGACATCGTCGCGCGGGTCCTGGCGGAAAGGCTCACGCAGAAATTCGGGCAGAGCTTCATCGTGGACAACCGTCCCGGCGCCAGCGGCGCCGTGGCCGCCAACCTGGTCAGGAAGGCCGCGCCCGACGGCTACACGCTGATGATCGGCAGCAGCAGCACGCTGTCCATCATTCCGGCCATCCACAAGGGCATCCAGTACGACGCGATCAAGGACTTCACATCGATCGCGCTGGTGGCCAGCTATCCCTATTACCTGGCGGTGCCTGCCGCGTCCCGGTTCAGGACCTATGGCGACCTGATCGCCTACGGCCGGGGAAAGGAACACCAGCTGACCTATGCCTCGGCGGGCAATGGGGCGGTCAATCACCTGGCCGGCGAATGGTTCAAGAGCGGAGCCCGCATCCATGCGCTGCATGTGCCCTACAAGGGCGATTCCGCCGCCATCGGCGACCTGATCGCGGGGCGCGTGGATTTCGCCTTTCTGGCCGGCGTGGTGGCACTGCCCCAGGCCCAGGCCGGCAAGCTGCGCATCCTGGCATCGGCCAGCGCCTCGCCGGACCGCGGCAGCCCCGGTATCGCGGTGATCGGGCAAAAGGAGTTTCCGGGTTTTGCGGCAGAACCGTGGAATGGGCTGATGGGGCCGGCCGGCATGTCCCCCGATGTCGTGCGGACCCTGAATGCGGCGGTCAACGAGATCATGGGCAGCGCCGAGGTCAAGGCCAAGCTGCTTTCGCTGGACCAGTACCCATTCACCGGCACGCCCGACCAGTTCAAGGAATACATCCAGCAGCAGTCCGCGCACTGGGCGGGAATCATCCAGACCACCCACATCGTTCTCGAATGATGGAGCAAGCGCCCATGGAGTATTCCCAATTCATCGACGGCCGGTTTTGCAGCGGAACGGGCGAGCCGGTCCTCGAGGTCATTTCTGCATCCACCGGCCAGTGCCTGGGCCGCCATGCCCATGCCAGCCCCGGCGACGTGGAGCAGGCCATGCGCTGCGCGCTGCGGGCCTTCCAGTCCTGGCGGCACAGCGGTGCCACCGAGCGCTCGGCGCTGTTGCGTGCCATCGCCGCCGAGATGCGTGCGGGCCGCGAGGCCATGGCGCGCCAGATCACGCTGGAGCTGGGAAAGCCCCTGGCCGAAGCGGACAAGGAGGTCGATGTGGCCGCCGAGATGTTCGAGTGGGCGGCCGAGGAGGCGCGGCGGCTGTATGGCCGGGTGATTCCCGCGCGCTCGCCGGGCATCCGGCAGATCGTGCAGCTGGAGCCGCGCGGCGTGGTCGCCGGCTTTGCCGGCTGGAATGCGCCGGCCATCACGCCGGCGCGCAAGATCAGCGCCGCGCTGGCGGCCGGTTGCGCCATCGTGCTCAAGCCGTCCGAGGAGACGGCCGGCGTGGCCTTGCTCATCGCGCGGGCCATGCAGCGCGCCGGGACACCGGCCGGCCTTGTGAACATGGTCTTTGGCGATCCTGCCGGGATCGCGCAGCAGCTGTGCGCGGCCGAGGCCATCGCCATGGTCACCTTCACGGGCGCGACCTCGGTGGGCCGGCAACTGGGCGCCATGGCGGCCGCCCACATGAAGAAGGCCACGCTGGAGCTGGGCGGCCATGCGCCGGTCATCGTCTGGGACGATGCGGACCTGGACCGTGTGGCGGCCGCCACCGTGGCGGCCAAGTTCCGCAACGCGGGCCAGGTCTGCACCTCACCCACGCGTTTCCTGGTCCATGAAAGCGTCTACGGGGCATTCTGCGACCGGTTCGTCGCGCACGCGGCCCGGCTGCGCGTGGGCGATCCGTTCGAGCCCTCCTGCCAGATGGGGCCGCTCAAGAACCCGCGGCGGCGCAGCGCCATCGCCGGGCTGGTGGCCAATGCCCGGGACGCGGGTGCCGGCCTGCTGCTGGGCGGCCAGGCCATCGAGGGCCCGGGCTTCTTCTACGAGCCCACGGTGCTGGCCGTGCGCGACAAGCGTGCCGAGGTCTCGCGCCTGGAGCCTTTCGGGCCGGTGGCGCTGATGATCCCCGTCCGTGATGCCGACGAGGCGCTGCACGAGGCCAACAGCCTGCCCTTCGGCCTGGCCGCCTATGCCTTCACCGAACACATGCAGCTGGCCCACCGCTTCGCCAGCGAGATCGACAGCGGCGTGGTTTGCATCAACGAGCTGCAGGCCTCGCTGCCCGAGACGCCCTTTGGCGGCAGCAAGGACAGCGGCCTGGGCTCGGAAGGCGGCATCGAGGGGCTGCGTGAGTTCCTGAAGGTCAAGTGCGTGCGCCAAGGAGGTCTGGCATGACGGTTCTGGGTTTCATCGGCGTGGGCGTCATGGGCGCGGGCATGTGTGCCCATCTCGCACGCAAATCAGGGGCCCGCGTGCTGGCCGCCGACCGCTGCATGGACGGCATCCACGCGCTGGCGGGCGAGGGCGTGCAGGCCAGCAGCCTCGCGCAGATCGCCCGCGAGGCGCAGACCGTGTTCCTGTCGCTGCCGTCCATAGCCCAGGTCGAGTCCGTCTGCCTGGGCGAGGACGGGCTGGCGGCCCATGCGGGCGCGCTGCGGACCATCGTGGACATGGGTACCAGCGACGTGGAGCGCACGCGGGCGCTGGCGCGGCAACTGGCACAGCGCGGCATCGACCTGGTCGATGCACCCGTGGCGCGCAGCCGCGAGGCGGCGGCCCACGGCACGCTGCTGATCACGGTGGGCGCCGAGCCCGCGCAGTTCGAGGCCTTGAAGCCCTGGCTGGCCTGCATGGGCAGCGATGTGCTGCACTGCGGCCCCGTGGGCTGCGGCCAGGTGGTGAAGATCATGAACAACATGGTGCTGCTCGACACCGTGCATGCCCTGGCCCAGGCCTTTGCCATCGCCGAGCGCGCGGGCGTCTCGCGCGCGCTGCTGGGGCAGGCGCTGGAGCTGGGCTCGGCCGCGTCGTTCGCGCTCAGGCTCACGGGTGCCAACCACCTGGCCAGGGATGTGTTTCCCGAGAAGATGTTCTCGGCCGCCTATGCGCTCAAGGACATGGGGCTGGCCCTGTCCCTGTCCGATGCCGTGGGGCTGCCCAACGAGATCTCGCAATCGACGGCCGCCCAGCTGCAGCGCTGCGTGGAGGCCGGCTACGCGCACAGCTACTACCCCGTCATGGTCCGCGTGATTGCGGGCCAGGGGCAGGAGACCGCATGAGCACCCCCATCCCCATCCCCGGCATCGACCCCTGGCTGCAGCACCGGGGCCGCCATGTGAATGGGGTCTTCATGCTGCAAAGCGGGGACGACGAGCTGCTGGTGGAGCTGCGCGATGGCCGCATCCACGCCCTGGCCCGGGGCCCCTTCGTCATGCCGCGCTGGACCTTCCGGCTCAGGGCCGATGCGCAGGCCCACGGCCCGCGATGAGGACCGATGGGAGACGCTGTGGCACTACATGCAGGCAGGGCCGGGCGTGTTCCAGGGCGATCTGCACTTCTACAAGGCCGAGGGCGACCTGCGCGAACGGGTGCAGGACATCGATACGCGCCAATGCCCGCTGCACCTGCTCACGGGCGAGTTCGACTACTCCTGCACGCCTGAGGACTCGCGCCAGCTCGCCGAGCGCATACCGGGGGCGGAACTGACCCTCATGAAGGGCCTGGGCCACTTTCCCATGAGCGAGGCACCGGACGCCTTCATCGCCCACCTGCTGCCGGTCCTGGACCGGATCATGGCCTGAACCGGCCGCCATCCCTCGCACAAGGAGACGGACATGAAACTCACGCATGCAGCAGCGATGGCCCTGGCCCTCGCAGGGGCGCAGGCGCCGGTCTGCGCGCAATCTGGCGCACCCCGGATCTCGGACGGCGTGGTGCGCATCGGCGTGCTCACCGACATCAACGGCCCGGTCATGGACAACGTGGGCAAGGGCTCGATCACGGCCACGGAACTGGCGGTCGAGGAGTTCGGGGGCAAGGTCCTGGGCATGCCCATCGAGATCGTGTCGGCCGACCACCAGAACAAGGCCGACATCGCCTCCACCCGCACGCGCGAATGGTTCGACCGCGACAAGGTCGATGCCGTGACCGAGCTGGGCAACAGCGCGGTGGCGCTGGCCGCCATGCGCATCGCCCAGGAAAAGGGCCGCATGTCCATCGTCACGGGCGCGGGCGCGCAGCGCATCAGCAACGAGGACTGCTCGCCCAACAATCTGCACTGGGTCTACGACACCTATGCGCTGGCCAAGGTGGGCACACGCTCGCTGGTGCGCAAGTAGGGCGGGGCAGGGCGGCCATGGAACCTGAATACGAGGTCTTTGCCATCCGCTACGCCAGCGTGCTGCGCGCGCGGCAAAGCAACTTCATCGACCCCGTGGAGGGGGATCCGCACGCGCCAATGGCGCTGGATTTCTTCGTCTGGCTGGTGCGTGGCCATGCGCAGCTGCTGCTGGTGGACACGGGCTTCAGCCCGGCGGCGGCGCTGGCGCGGGACCGCGGTTTCCTGCGCCCCGTGGCCGAGTCGCTGCGCACTTTGGGCGTGGAGCCGGGGCAGGTCGCGGATCTGGCCATCACCCACCTGCACTACGACCACGCCGGCGGTGTCGACCAGTACCCGCAGGCGCGCATCTGGCTGCAGGAGCGCGAAATGCAGTACGCCACGGGCCGCTGCATGTGCGAGCGCAGCGCCCGCCACTTCTTCGAGGTGGACGACATCGCCGTGGTGCTGCGGCGCATCCATGCCGGCCAGGTGCTGCTGGTCGACGGCCGGCACGAGATCGCGCCCGGCATCGAGCTGCACCGCGTCGGCGGCCATACCGACGGCCTGCAGGTGGTGCGCGTGCACACGCGCAAGGGCTGGGTCGTGCTGGCCTCGGGCGCGGCGCACTACGACGAGAACCTGCGGCGGCGCAATCCCTTCCCCGCCCTGCACAGCCGGCCCGACATGGAGCGCGGCTACGCGCTCATCGAAAGCCTGGCCGATGGCGCGGACCGCATCGTGCCCGGCCACGATCCGCTGGTGTGCCAGCGGTTCGAGCGGGTGGGGGGCGGGGATTCGCAGGTGTTCCGGATCGCGTGAGGCTGCTGCGCCAGCGCACTGGCAGGAGCTCGGCCATGTGCCTAAAATCGAGGCACGCCATCACGCAAGACCACCATGTCCGCTGCCTCGCTCATTGCCACCCACATGAATGCGCCCTATGGGCGCGTCCTGAGTGCGCAGGACGTGGTGGTCTCTTTGCAGCAAGGCCATCTGTCAGCCGCCTGCGGCGATGCGAACGACATCCTGGCGATGCTGTTCACCGAGGTCGATCCCAGCCTGATCCTGCAATGCGCGGCGCAGGAAAATGTCCCCTTGGCATCGGTGAACCGGCTCTATGAAGAAACCTTGTGCCTGGGGGGCATGAAGTCTGCTGCATGGGAGCAGACCGTGGGGGCCCTGGATTGAAGCCGGTCACGGCCGCCGACGTCCTGCGGCACAAGCACAGCGGCTCCTGGCGTGAACTGGAGCGTGTGGCACGCCTAGCCAACGAACGGGCCGCCAAGATGGCCAACACGGCTTTTCATCCCGCGCTTGGAGGGGGCACGCGCCTCATGCTGGCCATGGAGCACCGGATCAGCGATGACGTGGACTTGTTTTTCCATGATCCTCAATGGCTCGGCTATCTCACGCCCAGGCTGAACGATGCCATCGAGGATCTGGTGTCCGCCTACCACGAAGGCACTTCTTCGCTGAAGCTGGAGCTGGAGCTGGCGCAAGGGGAGATCGACTACATCGTCAGCACTTCACTGTTGGGTCTGCCCGAAGAGCACTCCTCTGATAGCTGCTTCGCGTTGGAGCCCGTCGCGGAAGTGCTGGCGAAAAAGCTGTTCTACCGTGGAGGCACGCTCACAGCGCGTGATCTGTTCGACTGGCGCATGGTCGAATTGCACCTGCCCCAGGCGGAACTCCATCTGGAAAAAATGGCCCTGGTCCTGGGGGACCGGCTCGATGGCATCGCCAGCGCGCTGCAGGCCTTGAGCCATGTGGCTGCGGACAATGCGCGCTGGACGGGCATTCGCACGCCATACCGCCTCGGTTTGCACGAGACCGTGGCCTGGGCGCAGGGGCGCGTGACCCATTTCAGATCAATCGTTGCCGACAACGGCTAGATGGCCTCCAGAAAGGATCTCACCAGCAGGCTGTCCCCGCGCTCGCGCATGCAGTAGACATAGGTCGTGGTACTGGCCGGGTCGCCCGCGATGCGCAGCGGGCGAAAGCGCGGGTCGGGAATGAATTCCGCCTCGGACACGGCACCCAGGCCCAGGCCGCGCGCCACGGCTTCGCGGATGGCTTCGCGGCTGCCGATCTCCAGGTCGGTGCGCGGCTGGATGCTTGCGGCCTGCAGCACGGCCTCCAGCGCGGTGCGGGTGGTGGAGCCATGCTCCCGCAGCAGCAGGGGCTGGCCCCGCAGCTCCTCCAGGGCGATCTCGCTGCGCTGCGCGAACGGATGGGCCACATGGGCGAACAGGATGATGGCGTGGCGCGCGTATTCCCGGGCCATCAGCTCGGGCCGCTCGTGCAGGCCGGCCAGCACGGCCACGTCGGTGGCATAGCGCTCCAGGTCGGACAGCACCTGTTGTGAATTGCCCATGCGAATCGACAGCCGCATGCCCGGGTGCCGGCTCCGGTAGGCGGCCACCATCTCGATCACATGGAACGGCCCGACGGCGCCGATCTTGAGCTCACCCTGGTGCAACTGGCCCGAGTCGCGCAGGAAGAACTCGGCCTCGGCTTCCAGCGCCATGATCTTCTGCGCCATGGCCAGCAGCCTGGTTCCCGCGCCCGTCAGCGTCATGCGGTAGCCACGGCGGTGGAACAGCTCGACCCGGCTTTGCCGTTCCAGCGTGGCGATCTGGGTGGAGATGGTGGGCTGGCTCACGCCCAGCGCGCGGGCGGCGGCGCTGAGACTGCCATGGTGGGCGACGGCGGCGAAGGCGCGGTAGCGGGCATTGCTCACGGGAGGTTTCTTCTCAAGGTTTCATCTATGGAAGCTGTGCCATCTGATTCTGGAACTTTCACATGGCAGAAATATGTCGTTCCTAGCATTCACCCATCGCACGGCATTGGGCTGGTGCGCCTGTTCGGATGCAAAGGAACCACTCCATGAAGATGACCCGCAAGACCTGGCTGCGCAGCGCCGCGGCCCTCGCCCTGGCCGCCACGGCACCGGCTTTTGCCCAGAGCGGCGAGCTGCGCGTGGGCCTGATCCCTTCCGAGGACGCGCAGGCCATGATCCGTGCCAGCCAGCAGGTCATGGACCAGCTGGCCGCCAGGACCGGCATGAAGGTGCGGCCCTTCGTGGCCAATGACTACAACGGCGTGATCGAGGCGCTGCGCTCGAACAAGATCGACATCGCCTTCCTGGGACCCTTCTCCTATGTGCTGGCCAGCCAGGTGGCGGGCGCCGAGGCCTTTGCCGTGGCCGTGACCCGAAAGACCGGCACCAGCGCCTACCGCAGCCTGGTCATCTCGCGCAAGGACAAGGGGCCGGCCGGCGTGGCCGATCTCCAGGGCCGCAGCTTTGCCTTCGTGGACCCGACATCGGCTTCGGGCCATCTGTTTCCCAAGGCCGGCCTGATGGCCGAGGGCTTCGATACCGACAAGGGGTTCTCGCGCGTGATCTTCTCGGGCTCCCACGACGCCAGCATCATGGCCGTGGCCAACGGCAAGGTGGATGCGGCGGCCGTGGCCGACCGGATCCTGGACTCCGCCGTGGGCAAGGGCCTGGTCAGGCGCGAGGATTTCCAGATCGTCTGGCGCTCGCAACCCATCCCTGAATCACCCATGACCTGGCGCAGGAACCTGGACGCGGCCACCAAGCAGAAGGTGGCCGCTGCCCTGGCCGAGATCAAGGGCCTGCCCTGGGGCGACCAGGGCGTGCTGGACGGCTTCGCGCCCACGGACGACAAGGCCTATGACGTGGTGCGCGAGACGGCCCGCGCGCTCAAGCTGGACCTGGGAAGCATGAAATGATCCACATCCGCCAATTGCGCAAGCGCTATGGCAGCAACCAGGTGCTGCACGGCATCGACCTCGATGTGCGGCCCGGCGAATTCGTGGCCCTGCTGGGGTTGTCGGGTGCGGGCAAGTCCACGCTGCTGCGCTGCATCAACGGGCTGGCGCGGGCCGACAGCGGCACGCTGCAGGTCGGCGGCATGGACCTGATGGCGGGCGGTGCGGGCCGGCGCCGCGAACTGGCCCGCCACGTGGCCATGGTCTTCCAGCACCACCACCTGGTGCCGCGCCTGTCGGTGCGCAAGAACGTGCTGACCGGGCGCCTGGGCCAGACGGGCACGCTGGCCTCGGTGCTGCAACTGTTCCGCGACAGCGATATCCGCCTGGCCGACCAGTGCCTGGAGCGCGTGGGCCTGGCCCACAAGGCGCTGGAGCGCACCGAGGCGCTGTCGGGCGGCCAGATGCAGCGCGTGGGCATTGCCCGTGCCCTGGCACAGCAGCCCCAGGTCATCCTGGCCGACGAACCCGTGGCCAGCCTGGACCCCAAGACCGCGCGCAGCGTGCTGCAGTACCTGCGCGAGGCCACGCGTGAGCTGGGCATCGCCGTGGTCTGCAACCTGCACCAGGTCGACTACGCCAGGGAGTTCGGCGACCGCGTGCTGGGCCTGGCCCAGGGGCGCATGGTCTATGACGGGGTACCCGAAGGCCTGGACGAGGCCGCGCTGGGCGCCATCTACCACCCGGCACCCCTTGCACAGGCAGAAGGCTGCGGGCCGCTCGATATTCAGGCGCCGGCGCGCGCCTCCTGGATGCAGGCCGGCGCGCCGGCGGGGGGACTGTGATGGCCATGGCGCAAGACAACGCCCCGGTGCGCGACGGCTGGCACTGGACGGCACCGCGCCCCGCGGGCGCCATGGGCTGGCTGGGCCATGTGGCCGCGGCCCTGGCCATCGCCTGGGTGCTGCACTGGAGCGCGGGCGGCGCGCAGATGAGCTGGGGGGAGCTGGCGGCAGGCATGCCGCAGATCGCGGACTTCGCCGCACGTTCGTTTCCGCCCGACTGGAGCATCCTGCCGCGCCTGTGGGCGCCGGCGCTGGAGACCGTGCAGATCGCCATCTGGGGCACGCTGCTGTCCGTGGTCCTGGCGCTGCCACTGTCCTTCATCGCGGCCGGCAACCTGCATGGCTGGCACTGGTTGCGCCGCGCCACGCGCCAGTTCCTGAACGTGGTGCGCAGCATCAACGAACTGATCCTGGCGCTGGTCTTCGTCTCGGCCGTGGGCCTGGGGCCGTTTCCCGGCGTGCTGGCCCTGGCGCTGCACGGCATGGGCATGCTGGGCAAGTTCTTCGCCGAGAGCATCGAGGAGATCGACGACGGCCCGCTGCAGGCCCTGCGCAGCGCAGGCGCCAGCCAGCTCCAGCTCATCGTCTTCGGTGTGATCCCGCAGGCCATCACGGCCTGGATCGCGGTCGTGCTCTACCGCTTCGAGGTCAACCTGCGCTCGGCCACGGTGCTGGGCATGGTGGGCGCGGGCGGCCTGGGGTTCGAGCTGGTCGGCAGCCTCAAGCTGTTCCGCTACCAGGAGACGGCCACCTGCATCATCGTCATCACCGTGATGGTGATCGCGGCCGATCTGGTCTCGCACGGGCTGCGCCGCCGCATACAGCAGGGCGCCCGCCACTGAACTGTCTCTGTTTCATTCCAAGGATCAATTTGTGTGGACCTATCACAACCCCGTCGCCATCCATGCCGGCCCGGCAAGCCTGGAGCGGCTGCCGGCCCTGCTGGCCGGACGGGACTGCCTGCTCGTGACCTTTCCCGAGGCCGGGCCCCTGGGGCTGGTGGACCGTGTGCGTGCGCTGCTGGGCAGGCGGCTGCGTGGCGTGGTCGACGGCATTGCTCCCCATCCCGATGTGCGCTGGCTCGCGCCGCTGTATGACCGGGTGCACCGCGACCATGCCGACGTGCCCTGCATCGTTGCCCTGGGCGGTGGCAGCGCCATCGATTCGGCCAAGGCCCTGATGTGCGCGACGCCCTCGCGCTCCTTTGCCGGGCTGCTGGGCGCGCTGCAGCTGGGGCTGGATCTGCCGGCCGGGCCCCACAAGGCCTTGATCGCCGTTCCCACCACGGCCGGTACGGGCAGCGAGGTCACGCCCTGGGCCACGATCTGGGACCAGGCCGGAGGGCGCAAGCATTCGCTGCACCAGCGCTGGACCTGGCCCGAGGCGGCGATCATCGACGCCGAACTCATGCGCAGCCTTCCGGCCGGGGCCACGCTGGCCTCGGGGCTCGATGCGCTGTCCCATGCGATGGAATCCCTGTGGAACCTGCACCGCAATCCCGTGTCCACGGCCCTGGCCGTGCAGGCCGCGCGCCGGATACTGGCCACGCTGCCTGCGCTGATGCAGGACCTGGACAGCCTGGCGCTGCGCGCAGCCATGGCCGAAGCCGCCCTGACGGCGGGCCTGGCTTTCTCCAACACCCGTACGGCGCTTGCGCATTCGCTGTCCTACGACATCACGCTGCGCCATGGCGTGGCCCATGGCATCGCGTGCTCCTTCAGTCTTCCCCAGGTGCTGGCGCTGGCCCTGGGGGCCGATGCCCAGGTGGATGCGGCCCTGCTGTCCATCTTCGACGTCTCGACCGGCGAAGCCGCCGTGCGGCGGTTGCGTGCCTTCCTGGAAGGCCTGGGCGTCGTCACCGATCCAGCGCACTACGGTGTGCCGCCGCAGGAGTGGCAGCAACTGCTGCACGCGGCGGCCAGCGGGCCGCGCGGCCGCAATTTCATACGCGCGCTGGAATGAACCGGCGCCACCGGCTCTCTTGACCCCCTCTCTTCCCTGCCAAGGCATTCCATGAACGACACCATCCTTTCCAACGCCACCACCGACCTTTCCCCGCTGCAGGCCGTCATCTTCGACTGGGCCGGTACCCTCGTCGACTTCGGCTCGCTCGCGCCCACGCAGATCTTCGTCGAGGCCTTCGCCAGCTTCGGCATCAGCATCACCCTGGCCCAGGCGCGCGGTCCCATGGGCCTGTCCAAGTGGCAGCACATCCATGAACTGCTGCAGGACGAAGGCATCCGTGGCCAGTGGCACAAGGCCTTCGGCCAGCAGCCCGTGGACGCCGACGTGGACGCCATCTACGCACGCTTCATGCCCATGCAGATCGCCAAGGTGGGCGAGTTCTCCGCGCCCATAGCCGGGGCCCCCGAGCTGCTGCAATGGCTGCGTGCCCGGGGCCTGAAGGTCGGATCGTGCTCCGGCTATCCGCGCGAAGTCCTGAACCAGCTGCTGCCCCAGGCGGCAGCCAGCGGCCTGGCGCCCGACCACGTGGTGGCCGGTGATGAAATGGCCGCCGGCGGCCGCCCCGGGCCCTTCATGGCCCTGGCCAATGTGCTGGCGCTGGGCATCGGCGATGTGCGCGCCTGCGTGAAGGTGGACGACACCGTGCCAGGCATCGAGGAAGGGCGCAACGCCGGCATGTGGACCGTGGGCCTGAGCCTGTCGGGCAACGAAGTCGGCTACTCCCCCGCCGAACTGGCCGCCGCCCCCGCCGAGGAAGTGCGCGAGCGCGTGGCCCGCGCCGAAGCCAAGCTGCGCGCGGCCGGCGCCCACCACGTGATCGCCAGCGTCAAGGACCTGCCGCAGGTGCTGGAGCGGATTGCGCAGGACATGCGCGCTGGCCATAGGCCAGGTTGAGGCACTCTGCCCTTCACCTGTTGGGCTCATCACCCTTTGAAACTGGCGCAGCCAAAAAAACAGGGACGCCGAGCAAGAGCCGCCTCGCGGCGGGGCGCCTAGCCGATGGCGTCGTCCCCCTCCCTTGCGAAGCAAGTAGAGAGGCGCCGTGCCACGGGGGGAAGGCGCGTAGCGCCTCAGGGGGTGTTCAACACCTCTGCATGATGGCGCAGATGATCATCAATGAAGCTCTGGATGAAGTAGTAGCCATGGTCGTAGCCGCCGTGGCGGCGCAGCGTCAGCGGCTGGCCGGCCTGGGCGCAGGCGGCCTCGAAGGCTTCGGGCAGCAGTTGCTTTTCGATCAGGAACTTGTCGGCCAGGCCCTGGTCGATGAGGATGCCGCCCGGGTAGGGGGCCTGCTGCTGCGCTGCCATCAGGCAGCTGGCGTCGTGGGCCTGCCATGCGCTGCGGTCCTCGCCCAGGTAGCCCGTGAAGGCCTTCTGGCCCCAGGGGCAGTTGACCGGGTTGGCGATGGGTGCGAAGGCCGAAAGGCTCTTGAACCGTCCCGGATGGCGCAGCGCCAGCGTGAGCGCGCCGTGGCCACCCATGGAGTGGCCGAAGATGCCCAGCCGCTGCGCGTCAATGGGCAGGCGTGCGGCGATCAGCGGCAGCAGCTCGCCCAGCAGATAGCTTTCCATGCGCCAGTGCAGTGCCCAGGGCTTGGTGGTGGCATCCAGGTAGAAGCCAGCGCCCACGCCGAAGTCCCAGGCATCGGCCTCGCCGGGCAGGCCTGCGCCGCGCGGGCTGGTGTCGGGGGCGATCAATGCGATGTTCAGTTCGGCGGCCAGGCGCTGGGCGCCTGCCTTGGTCATGAAGGTCTCCTCGGTACAGGTCAGCCCGGCCAGGTAGAGCACGGCAGGCACCTTCTCGCCGGCCACGGCCTTGGGCGGCAGAAAGACCGAGAATTTCATGTTCAGGCCGATCTCGGCGGAGAAATGCGCGTAGAAGCGCTGGGCGCCGCCAAAGCAGGCATGGGCGCTCTTGAGTTCCAGGGGCGGCAGTGCGGACATGGTGTTCCTCAAAAAGAAAAAGGGCTGCAGGCGCTCCGGCGGGAGCGCCTGCAGCCGGTGGGCCAGGGTCAGTACACGACCACGGAGCGGATGGATTTGCCTTCGTGCATCAGATCGAAGGCTTCATTGATTTCCGGCAGGCCCATGGTGTGCGTGACGAAGGGCGCCAGCTGGATCTCGCCGCTCATGGCCTGCTCGACCATGCCGGGCAACTCGCTCCTGCCCTTGACGCCGCCGAAGGCCGTGCCCAGCCATTTGCGGCCGGTGACCAGCTGGAAGGGGCGGGTGGAGATTTCCTGGCCCGCGCCGGCCACGCCGATGATGACCGACTGGCCCCAGCCGCGGTGCGCGCATTCCAGCGCGGCACGCATCACGTTGACGTTGCCGATGCACTCGAAGCTGTGGTCCACGCCCCAGCCCGTCATCTCGACGATGACCTGCTGGATGGGCTTGTCGAAATCCTTGGGATTGACGCAGTCGGTGGCGCCGAAGGTGCGGGCCAGGTCGAACTTGGACGGGTTGGTGTCGATGGCGATGATGCGGCCGGCCTTGGCCAGCTTGGCACCCTGGATCACGGCCAGGCCGATGCCGCCCAGGCCGAACACGGCCACGGTGTCGCCTTCCTGGACCTTGGCCGTGTTCTTGACGGCGCCCAGGCCCGTGGTCACGCCGCAGCCCAACAGGCAGACCTGTTCGGGGTTGGCGTCGGGGTGGATCTTGGCCAGCGAGACTTCGGCCACCACGGTGTACTCGCTGAAGGTCGAGCAGCCCATGTAGTGGTAGATGGGCTCGCCGTTGTACGAGAAGCGCGTCGTGCCGTCGGGCATCAGGCCCTTGCCCTGGGTGGCGCGCACGGACACGCACAGGTTGGTCTTGCCGCTCTTGCAGAACAGGCACTCGCCGCATTCGGCGGTGTACAGCGGGATGACGTGGTCGCCGGGCTTCACGCTGGTCACGCCTTCGCCGACCTCGACCACGATGCCCGCGCCTTCATGGCCGAGCACGGCGGGGAAGATGCCTTCCGGATCGTCGCCGCTGAGGGTGAAGGCATCCGTGTGGCAGACGCCCGTGTGGGTGATCTTGATCAGCACTTCGCCCTTCTTCGGAGGGGCCACGTCGATCTCGACGATCTGCAGGGGTTCTCCCGCCTTGAAGGCGACGGCGGCTTTGGATTTCATGGGCTTGTCTTTCGCTAGGGGTGGCACAGGAGCGGGCGGGGGCGCGCTCCGCGAAGCCTTGACTTTAGGCGATGCCGCCGCCGCCGGGCCATTTCATGTCCGCCGTCTCAGGTGATATGTCCGAATCCCATGGCTGGCAGGGGCTTCGGACGGGGTGGCGCAGCGCAAGGCGGGCGCCTTCCGTATAGTCCGTGCTCTTTGCCGAGCCGCCTTCTGCCCATTGCCACCCATGGACCACCGTCACGCCAGCGCCCACCGCATCGATCTCGTCGTCTACCCCGGCTTCAAGGCGCTGGAAGCCATCGGGCCGATGTCGGTGTTCGACTATGCCAACGTGCATCTGCGCGCACGCGGCCAAAGCGATGGCTATGAGGTGCGCGTGGCCGCGCAGAGCCGAGGTGCCGTGCGCTCGGACACGCTGATGGCGCTGGACGCCACGCACACCCTGGCCGAGCTGGAGGCCGCAGGCACGGGCTGCACCGTGGTCGTCGTGGGTTCGCGCCATATCGAGCAGGTGCTGGGCGGCTCGGGCGAGCTGGTGGCCTGGCTGGGCCGCGTGGCGCCGCGCGTGCAGCGGCTGATCGCGCTGTGCTCGGGCAGCTTCTTCCTGGCCGAGGCCGGGCTGCTGGACGGCCGGCGCGCAGCCACGCACTGGAGCGTGACGGCGCAGCTGGCCCAGCGGCATCCGCGCGTGCAGGTCGATGCCGATGCCATCTACCTGCGCGAGGAAATCCGCGACGGCGAAGGCTGCCGCCAGCTGTGGACCTCGGCCGGCGTGACGGCCGGCATCGACCTGGCGCTGGCCGTGGTCGAGGAGGATTTCGGCCATGCGCTGGCCCTGGAGGTGGCGCGCGACCTGGTGATGTATCTGAAGCGCCCCGGCGGCCAGTCGCAGTTCAGCGTGCCGCTGGCCGCCCAGGCCACGCAGCACGGCGGCGTGCAGGCCGTGCAGCAGTGGGCGATCGCCCATCTGGCCGAGCCGCTGACGCTCACGCAGATGGCGCAGCAGGCCCACATGAGCGAGCGCCACCTGCGCCGCGTGTTCCAGCAGGAAACCGGGCAGAGCCCCACGGCCTTCGTCGAGAGCGCGCGGCTGGAGGCCGCCAAGCAACTGCTGGAAAACCAGGCGCACCTGCCGCTCAAGACCGTGGCCGCGCGCGTGGGCCTGGGGTCGGAGCAGGCGCTGCGCCATCTGTTCGTGCGGCACCTGGGCATCACGCCCGTGGCCTATCGCGACCGCTTCGGGGGACGGGGCGGCGCCGGCTGAGTCTGCGCGCTCAAGGCTTCCTGGAAGCGGCCTCGGCCGCCAGCGCGCGCAGCTTGTCCTTCTTGCTGGGGCGGCGGCCCTTGATGCCGCCGTTGCCGTCCTGGGCCACGGGGGGCGGTGGCACGGGCTCGGTGGGCTCGAACCCGGGCAACTGCTCCAGCGCCAGGTCCAGCTGGTTGCGCTTGCAGATCAGCTTCCAGTGCGCCTGCTCGGCCGGCGTCACGAAGCTGACGGCCGTGCCGGCCTCGCCCGCGCGGCCCGTGCGGCCGATGCGGTGCACATAGTCGGCGGCCGAGCGCGGCAGGTCGTAGTTGACGACCAGGGGCAATTGCGCGATGTCGATGCCGCGCGCGGCCAGGTCGGTGGTGATCATCACCTGCCAGCGCCTGGCCTTGAAGTCCTCCAGCGCCTCCTTGCGTGCGCCCTGGCTCAGATCGCCGTGGAAGGCCGTGGCGAAGATGCCGGCCTTGTAGAGTTTTTCGGCCACCAGCTCGGCCGTGTGGCGCGTGGCCACGAAGACCAGGGCGCGTTGCAGCGTGGCCGGGTCGGTGCCCGGCGCCGTGTCGCGCTGTACCAGCTGGCGCAGCAGCTGGGTGCGGCGCGTGCGGTCCACGGCGATGGCGCGCTGCACGATGCTGGCAGGGCTGGCCGCGTCCTGCCCTTCGGCGGCATCGATGCGGGCCTGCACGGGGTCGTAGAGCAGGCCGGCCACCAGCGATTGCACGGCCTCGGGGTAGGTGGCCGAGAACAGCAGGGTCTGGCGCTGGCGCGGCAGCAGGGCAAGCACGCGTTGCAGCTCGTCCTGGAAGCCCAGGTCCAGCAGGCGGTCTGCCTCGTCCAGCACCAGGTGGCGCACGGCCGACAGGCGCACGGCATTGTGCTCCACCAGGTCCAGCAGCCGGCCCGGCGTGGCCACGAGGAAGTCGGCGCTGCCGCGCAGCATCATCATCTGCGGATTGATGGACACGCCCCCATAGACCACGGCCACGCGTGGCGGCCGGGGCAGTGGCTGTACCAGCTCGGTCAGCGTGGCGCCGACCTGCTGGGCCAGCTCGCGCGTGGGGGCCACGATCAGCGTGGACAGCGTGCGCACGAATCCGCCCTGGCCGCGCGGCGCCTGCATCCACCGCTGCAGCAGCGGCAGCAGGTAGGCGGCGGTCTTGCCCGATCCGGTGGGCGCGCAGGCCCAGAGGTCGCGGCCCGCGAGCACGGGGGCGATGGACTGGATCTGTATGGGCGTGGGATCGACGAGGCCCAGGTCTTGGAGTCGGGCGGCCAGCGTCGGGCTCAGGCCCAGGGAGGCAAAGGTCATGGGTGTGCAGCAGTGCGTAGGCGTGGGGCAGGGGGCGCATTGTCGGCGATAGCGCAAGGCCCGGCAAATGCGGGGCAAAGCGCGCAATGCGAAAAAGCCCGCGGGCGTGAACCCGCGGGCTTTCGATGGGGCGGTGCCGGGCCAGCGGCCCGGCCCTGTGATCAACGCTGGCCGATGGGCTTGACGTCGCGGGACACGGAGCCCGTGAACAGCTGGCGAGGACGGCCGATCTTGTACTCGGGGTCTGCCATCTGCTCGTTGAGCTGGGCGATCCAGCCCACCGTGCGGGCCAGGGCAAAGATGCCGGTGAACAGGTTGACCGGCACGCCGATGGCGCGTTGCACGATGCCGGAGTAGAAGTCCACGTTCGGGTAGAGCTTGCGCTGCACGAAGTAGTCGTCTTCCAGGGCGATCTTCTCGACTTCCTTGGCCAGGGCGAACAGGGGGTCCTTCTCCAGGCCCAGCTCGGCCAGCACTTCATTGCAGGTTTCCTGCATGAGCTTGGCGCGGGGGTCGTAGTTCTTGTAGACACGGTGGCCGAAGCCCATCAGCTTGACGCCGCTGTTCTTGTCCTTGACCTGCTCCATGAACTCGCCGACCTTGGCGACGCCGCCGTTGGCCTGCAGGTACTCCAGCATGTTCAGGCAGGCCTCGTTGGCGCCGCCGTGGGCAGGGCCCCACAGGCAGGCCACGCCGGCCGAGATGGCGGCGAAGGGGTTGGTACCCGACGAGCCGCACAGGCGCACCGTGGAG
The DNA here is from genome assembly GCF_903815225.1 of Delftia tsuruhatensis. NCBI lineage: Bacteria > Pseudomonadati > Pseudomonadota > Betaproteobacteria > Burkholderiales > Comamonadaceae > Delftia > Delftia tsuruhatensis. The sequence goes on along the minus strand of NZ_LR813084.1, from coordinate 4,333,613 downwards.
GTGGAGGCATTCTGCTCGTGGTCCGCGTGCAGGATGAAGATGCGGTCCAGCGCGCGCTCGACCACGGGGTTGACCTTGTACTCCTCGCAGGGGTTGCCGAACATCATGCGCATGAAGTTGCCGGCGTAGCTCAGGTCATTCTTGGGATACATGTACGGGGCACCGATGCCGTACTTGTAGGCCATGGAGACCAGCGTGGGCATCTTGGCGATCAGGCGGATCGCGGCGATGTCGCGGTGCTCTGCGTTGTTGATGTCCATGTTGTCGTGGTAGAAGGCCGACATGCCGCCGACCAGGCCCGTCAGGACGGCCATGGGGTGGGCATCGCGGCGGAAACCACGCAGGAAGAACTGCATCTGCTCGTTGACCATGGTGTGCTTGGTCACGCGCTCGACGAAGTCGGCCTTCTGCGCCTCGTTGGGCAGCTCGCCGTACAGCAGCAGGTAGCAGGTCTCGAGGTAGTCGCAGTTCTTGGCCAGTTGCTCGATGGGGTAGCCGCGGTACAGCAGCTCGCCCTTGTCGCCATCGATGTAGGTGATGGCGGACTGGCACGAGGCGGTAGAGAGGAAGCCCGGGTCATAGGTGAACATGCCGGTCTGCGCGTACAGCTTGCGGATGTCGACCACGTCGGGACCGACGTTGCCCTGGTAGACGGGCAGCTCGACGCTGGGAGCGCCGTTGCTGAAAGACAGCGTTGCTTTGTTGTCTGCGAGTTTCATTTCCAAACTTCCTTCTCTAGATTGCCTAGCCTACTTGCGGGACAGAGCCGGGCTTGCGCTTGCGCACCAGCTCCAGCACTTCCCTGATTTCTTGGGTATCGAGTTCCCCTTCCGGCTCCTTGCGGCGCAGGAAGAGGTCCATCAGGTCGTTGTCTGCCAGGTCCATCAAGGCAGACAGACCGCTCGCGTGTCTCCGCGTGAGCTGGTCTGCGTAGGTGGCGAAGAACTGCTCGATGAACAGGTCGTTCTCGACCAGGCCGCGCCGGCAGCGCCAGCGCAGCAGGGCCCGTTCGCGTTCGTCGAGCAGGGTATTCGTCATGTCCATCAGATGGCCCGACGGACCATCAGTTCCTTGATCTTGCCGATGGCCTGCGTGGGGTTCAGGTGCTTTGGGCACACGTCCACGCAGTTCATGATGGTGTGGCAGCGGAAGAGGCGGTACGGATCTTCCAGGTTGTCAAGGCGGTCGCCGGTGGCCTCGTCGCGGCTGTCCGCGATGAAGCGGTAGGCCTGCAGCAGGCCGGCCGGACCCACGAACTTGTCGGGATTCCACCAGAAGCTGGGGCAGCTGGTGGAGCAGCTGGCGCACAGGATGCACTCGTACAGGCCGTTGAGCTCTTCGCGCTCCTCGGGCGACTGCAGGCGTTCCTTCGTGGGGGACGCGAAGCTGTCGTTCTGCAGGTAGGGCTTGATCGAGTGGTACTGCTTGAAGAACTGCGTCATGTCCACGATCAGATCGCGGATCACGGGCAGGCCGGGCAGGGGCTTGAGAACGATGTCGCCGCTGAGGGTCTTCATGTTCGTCAGGCAGGCCAGGCCGTTCTTGCCGTTGATGTTCATCGCGTCGGAGCCGCACACGCCTTCGCGGCAGGAGCGGCGGAACGAGATGGACGGGTCCATCGCCTTGAGCTTGACCAGGGCGTCCAGCAGCATGCGCTCATGGCCGTCGAGTTCGACCTCCACGGTCTGCATGTAGGGCTTGGCGTCCTTGTCCGGGTCGTAGCGGTAGATCTTGAAAGTGCGCTTCATTTGTCTGTTCTCTCGTGGGCTGCTGGATTAGAACGTGCGGACCTTGGGCGGCACGCTGTCCACCGTGAGGGGCTTGAGGTTCACGGGCTTGTATTCCAGGCTGTTGGTGGCGCTGTACCACAGGGTGTGCTTGAGCCATTCCTTGTCGTTGCGGCCCAGCGGGAACTCTGCGTGGTCGGCAGGGTGCTCGTAGTCGTACACGGTGTGGGCACCGCGGCATTCGTGGCGGGCGGCGGCCGAGATCATGGTGGCCTGTGCCACTTCGATCAGGTTGTCCACTTCCAGCGCTTCCATGCGGGCGGTGTTCCAGACCTTGGACTTGTCCTTGAGGGTCACGGAGCCCACGCGCTCGCGGATGGCGTTGATCTTTTCCACGCCCTCGTCCATGCCCTTTTGCGTGCGGAACACGCCGGCATGCTGCTGCATGGCCGAGCGGATGTCGCCAGCCAGGTCCTGGGCGTAGGTGCCTTCCCTGGACTCGTCGAGCTGGTTCAGGCGCGCCAGGGTGCGGTCGGAGCCGTCGGCGGGCACGGCGGCATGGTCGCCGAAGCCGTTGACGAACTGCACGATGTGCTTGCCGGCCGACTTGCCGAAGACCAGCAGGTCCAGCAGCGAGTTCGTGCCCAGGCGGTTGGCGCCGTGCACCGACACGCACGAGCATTCACCCACGGCGTAGAGGCCGTTGACCACGTTGTTCTGCTGGCCGTCCCACACCACGACCTGGCCGTTGATGTTGGTCGGGATGCCGCCCATCTGGTAGTGGATGGTGGGCACCACGGGGATCGGCTCCTTGGTGATGTCCACGTTGGCGAAGTTGTGACCGATCTCTTCCACGGAGGGCAGGCGCTTGCGGATGGTCTCGGCGCCCAGGTGGTCCAGCTTCATCAGGATGTAGTCCTTGTTGGGACCGCAGCCGCGACCTTCCTTGATCTCCTGGTCCATGGAACGGGACACGAAGTCGCGCGGAGCCAGGTCCTTGAGCGTGGGCGCGTAGCGCTCCATGAAGCGCTCGCCTTCGCTGTTCAGCAGGATGGCGCCTTCACCACGGCAGCCTTCGGTCAGCAGCACGCCCGCGCCGGCCACGCCGGTGGGGTGGAACTGCCAGAACTCCATGTCCTGCAGCGGGATGCCCGCGCGTGCGGCCATGCCCAGGCCATCGCCGGTGTTGATGAAGGCATTGGTCGATGCCTGGAAGATGCGGCCCGCGCCACCCGTGGCCAGCAGCACGGCCTTGGCGTGCAACTCGTACAGGTCGCCGGTTTCCAGTTCGATGGCGGTCACGCCCACCACGTCGCCCTGGGTATTGCGGATCAGGTCCAGCGCCATCCACTCCACGAAGAAGTTGGTCTTGGACTTGACGTTCTGCTGGTACAGCGTGTGCAGCATGGCATGGCCGGTACGGTCGGCCGCGGCGCAGGCGCGCTGCACGGGCTTTTCGCCGTAGTTGGCCGTGTGGCCGCCGAAGGGGCGCTGGTAGATGGTGCCGTCGGGGTTGCGGTCGAACGGCATGCCGAAGTGTTCCAGCTCGATCACGACGTTGGGTGCTTCGCGGCACATGAACTCGATCGCATCCTGGTCGCCGAGCCAGTCGGAGCCCTTGATGGTGTCGTAGAAGTGGTAGTGCCAGTTGTCCTCGCTCATGTTGCCCAGCGAGGCGGACACGCCGCCCTGGGCGGCCACGGTGTGCGAGCGGGTGGGGAAGACCTTGGACAGCGAGGCCACGGACAGGCCGGCGCGCGACAGTTCCAGCGCGGCGCGCAGGCCGGAGCCGCCGGCGCCGACGATGACGACGTCAAACTTGCGCTTGGTGATGTTTGCTTTGGAGTAGCTCATTCTTAACCTTCAATCGTGGAGACCGCGTCTCTATCAGATACGCCACAGGATCTGGATGCCCCAGCCGGCGCAGCCGACGAGCCAGACCAGGGTGAAAACGTTCAGCGCCAGGCGCAGGCCCACGGGCTTGACGTAGTCCATCCAGATGTCGCGCACGCCGACCCAGACATGCCAGGCCAGGGAGATGATCACGGCGAAGGTCAGGAACTTCATCCACTGGGGAGCGAAGATGCCGGCCCACAGGTCATAGCCGATGGAGCCGGTGCTGAAGATCAGCTTGGCCAGCAGCACGATGGTGAACAGTGCCATCAGCACGCCGGTGACGCGCTGCACCATCCAGTCGCGGATGCCGTAGTGCGCACCGACCACGGTGCGCTTGGAGCCGTAATTCACGGACATGGTTCTTTTTCCTTATCGTGAGGGGAGATCGTGGATCAGTACAGGCCGAACAGCTTGGCGCCCAGGATCAGGGTCAGGCCGACGCTCAGCACCAGCACCACCAGGGCCGAGGTCTTGCCGAACTGCTTGTTGACGGCGTGGTGGTTCACGTCCATGAACAGGTGGCGCAGGCCTGCGCAGAAGTGGTGCAGGTAGCCCCAGATCAGCGCCAGGCACACCAGCTTGAGGAACCAGCCGAAGGGGCCCGCGAAGACCGAGACGAAGCCGTCGAAGGAGATCTCCGAGGTCAGCGACATGTCCATCATCCAGAGGACGAAGGGCAGCAGGATGAACATCATCAGCCCGCTGATGCGGTGCAGGATGGACACGATGCCGGCCGGCGGCAACCGGTAGGTGGGGAGGTCCTTGAAGAAGTTGATGTTGCGGAACTCTGGCCGCTTTTTGGCTTGCTCAGTCATGGCAGGGTACTTTCGTGGATGTAACTGCTTCGTAATCGCTCAGGGGCGGCGATGCAAAATTCTATTGCAATGCAATAAAAACAGCTTTGCCGGGAATTGCGTATTTTCGCCCGCTTCTCTGGGGAACGGAACGCTCAGCTCAGGGCGTTGCGGTAGTGATGGGTGTCGGTTCGGTACAGGCCGCGGCGTAACTCCATGGGAACATCGTTGTATGTGTAAGCGGTGCGCTCCACGCTCAGCAGCGGCGTGGTGCTGGGCACGTCCAGCAGCAGGGCCTGCTCCGCCTCGGGCAGGACGGCCCGGATCTTCTCCTCGGCACGCACCATGCGCACGCCATAGTCGAGCTCGAACATGGCATAGGTCGGTCCCTGGTAGGCCGACATCTGCTCGGCCGTGAGGCCCTTGAAGGCGTGGCCCGGCAGCCAGATGTCTTCCAGAATGGTCGGGATTGCGGAAAACGACAGCACGCGGCGCACATGCATCACGGCATCGCCGCTGCGCAGCGCCAGGCTGCGTGCCACGTCGGCCGAGGCGCGCAGGCGACGGCAGTCGATGATGCGGCGCTCGGCGCGGCCCTCGCCCTGCTGGTCACCTGCGTCGGGCTGCAGCTTGAGGAAGCGGTACTGCACATGCTGCGCCGCGTGGGTGGCCACGAAGGTGCCCTTGCCCTGGCGCCGCATCACCAGGTTCTCCGCCGCCAGCTCGTCAATGGCCTTGCGCACCGTGCCCTGGCTCACGCGAAAACGAGCGGCCAGCTCCATCTCGCTGGGGATCAGCTCGCCAGGGCGCCACTCGCCCGCTTCCAGGCTCTGCAGGATGAGTCCCTTGATCTGCTGGTACAGGGGCTGAAGGCCGGGGTCGACGCACCTGCGCCGAGGGTGGGGGCAGGGGTGTCTGAGGCGGTGGGAGGCAGGGCTGGCATGGGGAAGGATTCGGGGTGGGGAGGCTCCCGGCAACGCAGTTGAAAGACTTGGAAACAGGCGGCGATCATATCTTATATAAGACATAAGACAAATTGACCGGGCTTCGAAATCGGGGGTACACTTTCGCGTTGTTTGCGGAGCACGGGCTGCTGGTTTCTGACGCTGGTGCGACCTGGCGCCGATAACACCTGACTTTTTTCCATTTCTGGAGTTTCATCATGAGCAAGAAGCCCGTTCGTGTCGCCGTCACCGGTGCCGCCGGTCAAATCGGTTACGCCCTGCTGTTCCGCATCGCCTCCGGCGAGATGCTGGGCAAGGACCAGCCTGTCATTCTGCAACTGCTGGAGATCCCCGACGAGAAGGCACAGAACGCGCTCAAGGGCGTGATCATGGAGCTGGAGGACTGCGCGTTCCCGCTGCTGGCCGGCATCGAAGCCCACTCCGACCCCCTGCAGGCCTTCAAGGATACCGACTATGCACTGCTGGTCGGTGCCCGTCCCCGCGGCCCCGGCATGGAACGTGCCGACCTGCTGGCCGCCAACGCACAGATCTTCACGGCCCAGGGCAAGGCGCTGAACGCCGTGGCCTCGCGCAACGTCAAGGTGCTGGTCGTCGGCAACCCCGCCAACACCAACGCCTACATCGCCATGAAGTCGGCCCCGGACCTGCCGGCCAAGAACTTCACCGCCATGCTGCGCCTGGACCACAACCGCGCTGCATCGCAGCTGGCTGCCAAGGCCGGCTTCAAGGTGGGCGACATCAAGAAGCTGACCGTCTGGGGCAACCACTCGCCCACGATGTACGCCGACTACCGTTTCGCCACCGTCAACGGTGAAAGCGTCAAGAACAAGATCAACGACCAGGCCTGGAACAAGGACGTGTTCCTGCCCACCGTCGGCAAGCGCGGTGCCGCCATCATCGCGGCGCGTGGCCTGTCCTCGGCTGCCTCGGCCGCCAATGCCGCCATCGACCACATGCGCGACTGGGCCCTGGGCTCGGGCGGCGAATGGGTCACCATGGGCGTGCCCTCCAACGGCGAGTACGGCATCCCCGCCGGTATCGTCTTCGGCTTTCCGGTCACCACGGAGAACGGCGAGTACAAGATCGTCGAAGGCCTGGAAATCGACGCGTTCTCGCAAGAGTGCATCGACAAGACCCTGGCCGAGCTGCAAGGCGAACAGGACGGCGTCAAGCACCTGCTGTAAGGCGCCGGCAAGCCATGCTCGACTGGAATCCCGCGCTTTACCTGCGTTTCGCCAATGAGCGAACGCGTCCCGCAGCCGAGCTGCTGGCGCGTGTGCCCTTGGCCCAGGCCCGCCATGTGGTGGACCTGGGATGCGGGCCGGGCAATTCCACCGAGCTGCTTGCACGGCGCTATGCCGGTGCCACGATCACCGGCATAGACAACTCCCAGGCGATGCTGGCCACCGCGCGCCTGCATCTGCCTGAGGCCCGCTTCGTGCTGGCCGACATTGCTTCCTGGACGCCCGCCCCCGGCGAGAGCGCTCCTGACCTGATTTATGCCAATGCCTCCCTTCAGTGGGTGGGGGAGCATGAAACGCTGATCCCCCGTCTGTTCGCCCAACTGGCGCCAGGGGGCGTGCTGGCGATACAGATGCCCGACAACCGGCAGGAGGCCACGCACCGCGTGATGCGCGAGATCGCCAGCCTGCCCAAGTTCGCCGCCTACATCGGCGATGCCGCCAAGGTGCGTACCGACATCCTGCCCATCCGCAGCTACTACGACCTGCTGGCCGGCCCGCAGGAGCAGGCCGGGGTCGAGGCCGGCGCCGTCGATGTCTGGCACGCCGTCTACCAGCATCCGATGGACTCGGCCGGCGCCATCGTCCAGTGGCTGCGTGGCACCGGCCTCAAGCCCTTCGTCGAGGGTCTGCCCGAAGCCCTGCAGGCCGACTTCCTCTCCGAATATGAGAACCGCGTGGATGCCGCCTACGGCGTGCGCGCAGACGGCCGGCGCCTGCTGGCCTTCCCTCGCCTGTTCATCGTCGCCCAGCGCAAGCCATGACCGTCGCCACGTCCACTCCCTCTCGCGCGCACCCTGCCCAGGTGCTGCTCGATGCGCAGGGCGGTGCCCTGCACCTGCCCGTCTGCGACCACTACAGCGGCGTGGAAGCGCGCATGCGCAAGAGCCTGCTGCTGCAGGCCGAGATGATGGATGAGTTCGGCACCTGCGTGTTCGACGTCACGCTGGACTGCGAGGACGGCGCCCCCGTGGGCCAGGAGGCGGCCCATGCGCGCCTGGTGGCCTCGCTGGCGCGCGGTGCCGCGCCCGGCGCCCGCGTGGCTGCACGCGTGCATGCCGTTGACCACGCCAGCTTCGCCCAGGACCTGGACATCATCGTCGGCGAGGCCGGCGACCGCCTGTGCCACCTCATGCTGCCCAAGGTGGAAAGCGTGGACGACGTGCTGCTGGCCGAGCGGCATCTGGGTCGCCTGGGCTGCCGCGAACTGCCGCTGCATGTGCTCATCGAGTCGCCCGCCGCCGTGCACCGCGCCTTCGACATCGCGGCACACCCGCGCGTGCAGAGCATCTCCTTCGGCCTGATGGACTTCGTCTCGGCCCATGGCGGTGCCATCCCCGCCTCGGCCATGGGCTCGGCTGGCCAGTTCGAGCATCCGCTCGTGGTTCGCGCCAAGCTGGAGATCGCCGCCGCCTGCCATGCCCATGGCAAGGTGCCATCGCACTGCGTGGTGACCGAATTCAAGGATCCGCAGGCGTTGCAGGCTGCTGCCACACAGGCATCGCGCCGGCTCGGCTATGACCGCATGTGGAGCATCCACCCCGACCAGATCCGCCCCATCCTGGCCGCCTTCGCGCCGCAGGCCGACGAAGTGGCACAGGCGGCACAAATTCTTACCGCCGCCGAGGCTGCCGACTGGGCGCCCGTGAGCGTGGATGGTGTATTACATGACCGGGCGAGCTACCGCTATTTCTGGCAGTTGCTCGCGCGTGCCCACCAGACCGGCCAGGCGCTGCCCTTCGAAGTGCAGCCCTGGTTTGCATCAGAATCACTTGCTTAGCCCAGATAGGGAATTTGCAGGAGCCCAACGTATGAAGACAGTTATCGCCTCCATCCTGATCGCAGTCCCCTTGCTGGCCATCGGCCAGGGCGCCAGCGCCGCCGAGCCCGTGAAGAAGGCTCCGGCCAAGGCCGCCGCCAAGCCTGCGGCCAAGAAGACTCCCGCGAAGAAGGCCACCACGGCGAAGGCCGCGGCTGGTGCCGCCGCCGTGGGGGGCGCCGCCGCCGTGGCAGCCGCCGCACAGCAGCCGCTGGCTCCCGAGGAACTGGCCATTTCCGAGCGCGTGCACACCGGCCGCATCCCCTGCGAGCTGGGCGCCTACGTCAACGTGACGGCCGACCAGGCCAATCCCGGTTACTTCAACATCGATGGCAAGGGCTTCAAGTACCACATGGCGCCCGTCAAGACCTCGACGGGCACCGTGCGTCTGGAAGACAAGCATGCCGGTGCCGTCTGGCTGCAGATCGCCAACAAGTCCATGCTCATGAACCAGAAGGTCGGCCAGCGCCTGGCCGACGAATGCATGAGCCCCGACCAGCTTCAGGTGGCCGAGGCCATCAAGAAGAACCCGCCTCCCAGCCTGCTGGACGCACCCAAGCCCGCCGGCCAGTGACACTGGTCAGGACCTGAGCGTCCCGCAAGCAGCCCCACTTTAGAAAACCATGGAGAGAGAATCATGTTGAAAGCCTACCTTGACCACGTGGCCGAACGCGCCGCGCTCGGTATCCCCCCGCTGCCGCTGGACGCCAAGCAGGTTGCCGATCTGATCGAGCTGATCAAGAATCCGCCGGCTGGCGAAGACGCCTTCCTGCTGGACCTGCTCACGCACCGGGTGCCGCCGGGCGTGGACGATGCCGCCAAGGTCAAGGCCAGCTTCCTCGCGGCCGTGGCGCATGGCGACATCCAGGTGGCTCTCATCTCCAAGGCCAAGGCCACCGAGCTGCTGGGCACCATGGTGGGTGGCTACAACGTGCACCCCCTGATCGAGCTGCTGGACGACGCCGAAGTGGCGGGCGTGGCCGCCGATGCGCTGAAGAAGACGCTGCTGATGTTCGACTTCTTCAACGACGTGGCCACCAAGGCCAAGGCCGGCAACGCCAAGGCCCAGGAAGTGATGAAGAGCTGGGCGGATGCCGAGTGGTTCACCTCGCGCCCCGAAGTCGAGAAGAAGATCACGGTCACCGTGTTCAAGGTGCCCGGCGAGACCAACACCGACGACCTGTCGCCCGCACCCGATGCCTGGAGCCGTCCGGACATCCCGCTGCACTACCTGGCCATGCTCAAGAACACCCGTCCCGACGCGGCCTTCAAGCCCGAGGAAGACGGCAAGCGCGGCCCGATGCAGTTCATCGACGACCTCAAGAAGAAGGGCCACCTGGTCGCCTACGTGGGTGACGTGGTGGGCACCGGCTCTTCGCGCAAGTCGGCCACCAACTCCATCGTCTGGGCCACGGGCCAGGACATCCCCTTCGTGCCCAACAAGCGCTTTGGCGGTGTGACCCTGGGCGGCAAGATCGCTCCCATCTTCTTCAACACGCAGGAAGACTCGGGCTCGCTGCCCATCGAAGTGGACGTCTCCCGGCTGGAGATGGGCGACGTCATCGACGTGCTGCCCTATGACGGCAAGCTCGTCAAGAACGGCGAGACCGTGGCCGAGTTCCAGCTCAAGAGCGACGTGCTGTTCGACGAAGTGCGCGCCGGCGGCCGCATCAACCTGATCATCGGCCGCTCGCTGACGGCCAAGGCCCGTGAGTTCCTGGGCCTGCCGGCCTCCACCGTGTTCCGCCTGCCCCAGGCGCCCGCCGCTTCCAAGGCCGGCTTCACGCTGGCCCAGAAGATGGTCGGCCGCGCCGTCGGCCTGCCCGAAGGCCAGGGCGTGCGCCCCGGCACCTACTGCGAGCCGCGCATGACCACCGTGGGTTCCCAGGACACCACCGGCCCCATGACCCGCGACGAACTGAAGGACCTGGCCTGCCTGGGCTTCTCGGCCGACATGGTCATGCAGTCCTTCTGCCACACGGCCGCCTACCCCAAGCCCGTGGACGTCAAGACCCACCGCGAGCTGCCTGCCTTCATCAGCAACCGCGGCGGCGTGGCCCTGCGCCCCGGTGACGGCGTGATCCACTCCTGGCTCAACCGCCTGCTGCTGCCCGACACCGTGGGCACGGGCGGCGACTCGCACACGCGCTTCCCCATCGGCATCTCCTTCCCCGCAGGTTCCGGCCTGGTGGCCTTCGGCGCCGCCACGGGCGTGATGCCCCTGGACATGCCCGAGTCCGTGCTCGTGCGCTTCAAGGGCGAAATGCAGCCTGGCGTCACCCTGCGTGACCTGGTGCATGCCATTCCCCTGTACGCCATCAAGGCAGGCGCGCTGACCGTGGCCAAGGCCGGCAAGAAGAACATCTTCTCGGGCCGCATCCTGGAGATCGAAGGTCTGCCCGACCTCAAGGTGGAACAGGCCTTCGAGCTGTCCGACGCCTCGGCCGAGCGCTCGGCTGCCGGCTGCACGATCAAGCTCAACCCCGAGCCGATCAAGGAGTACCTGACCTCGAACATCGTTCTGATGAAGAACATGATCGCCGACGGCTACGCCGACGCCAAGACGCTGCAGCGCCGCATCGAGAAGGTCGAGGCCTGGCTGGCCAAGCCCGAGCTGCTCGAAGCCGACAAGGACGCCGAATACGCTGCCGTGTTCGAGATCGACCTGGCCGAGATCAAGGAACCCATCGTCTGCTGCCCCAACGATCCCGATGACGCCAAGTTCCTGTCCGAAGTGGCCGGCACCAAGATCGATGAAGCCTTCATCGGTTCGTGCATGACCAACATCGGCCACTTCCGCGCAGCAGCCAAGCTGCTGGGCGGCCAGCGCGACATCCCCGTCAAGCTGTGGGTGGCTCCGCCCACCAAGATGGACCAGAACGAGCTGATCAAGGAAGGCCACTATGCCGCCTTCGGCACGGCCGGTGCCCGCACCGAGATGCCGGGCTGCTCGCTGTGCATGGGCAACCAGGCCCAGGTGCGCGAAGGCGCGACGGTGATCTCCACCTCGACCCGCAACTTCCCCAACCGCCTGGGCAAGAACACCAACGTGTTCCTGGGCTCGGCCGAGCTGGCCGCCATCGCATCGCGCCTGGGCAAGCTGCCTACCCGTGAGGAGTACCTCAAGGAAATGGGCGTGATCGATGCCGACAAGGCCAGCGTCTACCGCTACATGAACTTCGACCAGATCGAGGAGTACGCGGACGTGGCCAAGGGCGTTGCCGCCTGAGGACGCTTCGGCGCCTTGAGCAAAGCCCGCTTCGGCGGGCTTTTTCTTTCTCCGGGCAAGGGCAGCGGCGCATGCCGCCGGTTTCACCTGGCGCCGCGCAGCCTCAGCGCATTGAAGATCACCGAGGCGGAGCTCAGGCTCATCGCCAGCGCCGCGATCATCGGCGACAGCAGCCAGCCTGTGAACGGATAGAGCAGGCCGGCGGCGATCGGCACGCCAATGCCGTTGTAGACGAAGGCGAACAACAGGTTCTGGCGCATGTTGCGCACCGTGTCCAGGGAGATCTGGCGCGCGGCGGCAATGCCGCGCAGGTCTCCCTTGATCAGGGTGATCTGTCCGCTGTTCATCGCCACGTCGGTGCCGGTTCCCATGGCGACTCCCACGTCCGCCTGGGCCAGGGCGGGGGCATCGTTGATGCCGTCGCCCGCCATGGCCACCACATGGCCTTGTTTCTGCAGCCTGTCGACCAGGGCCAGCTTGTCGGCGGGCTTGACTTCCCCGTGGACCTCGTCGATGTCCAGCCGTGCGCCGACGGCCTTGGCCGTGGTGAGTCCGTCGCCGGTGGCCATGACAATGCGCAGGCCGCTGGCATGCAGCGCCTCGATGGCTTCGTAGGTGCTTTCCTTGATCGGATCGGTGACCGCCACGATGCCTGCGAACTGCCCGTCGATGGCCAGGTGCATGATGCTGGCGCCTTCGGCGCGCAGCTGCTCGCCATCGGTCTTCAGGGAATCGACGCAAATGCCCTCCTGCTCCATCAAGGCCGTGTTGCCCAGCGCGAGGCGCCGGCCGTCGACGGTGCCGCGCACGCCGATGCCGCTGCCTGATTCGAAGTCGACGGGCTTGGACAGCTGCAGGCCCTTGGCCCGTGCCGCACTGACGATGGCTTCGGCCAGCGGGTGCTCGCTGCCCTGGTCCAGGCTGGCGGCCAGCTGCAGGATCTCGTCGGGCATGAAACCGGGGGCGGCGATGATGGTGTCGAAGGCCGGCTTGCCCAGCGTGAGGGTGCCGGTCTTGTCCACGATCAGCACATCGACTTCGCGCATGCGCTCGATGGCGCCCGCATCCCGGAACAGCACGCCTTGCGTGGCGGCGCGTCCCGTGGCCACCATCACCGACATGGGCGTGGCCAGCCCCAGCGCGCAGGGGCAGGCGATGATCAGCACGGCCACCGCGTTGATCAGTCCGAACACCCAGCTCGGCGACGGGCCGAACAGGCCCCAGACCACGAAGGTGGCCAGGGCCACCAGCACCACGGCCACGACGAACTTGCCCGCCACCACATCGGCCATGCGCTGCATGGGGGCCTTGGAGCGCTGGGCCGAGGCCACCATCTGCACGATCTGCGACAGCATCGTGGCCGCGCCCACTTTCTCGGAGCGCATCACCAGTGCGCCATGGGTGTTGAGCGTGGCGCCTATCAGCTTGTCGCCGGCCCGCTTGGCCACGGGCACGGGCTCGCCGGTGAGCATGGATTCATCGACCGAGCTGCCACCTTCGACGACGACGCCATCCACCGGGACTTTCTCGCCCGGGCGCACGCGCAGCAGGTCGCCGGCATGTACATGGTTGAGCGGCACGTCCTCCTCGCTGCCGTCGGGACGGATGCGCCGCGCGGTCTTGGGCGCCAGATCCAGCAGGGACTTGATGGCCGCCGAGGTCTGCGAGCGCGCCCTCAGCTCCAGGAGCTGCCCCAGCATGGTCAGGGAGATGATGACGACGGCCGCCTCGAAATAGACGGCCACGCGGCCCATGGACATGAACGAGTCGGGGAAGACGCCGGGCGCGAGGGTGGCCACCACGCTGTAGAGGAAGGCCGCTCCCGAGCCCAGCCCGATCAGGGTCCACATGTTGGGGCTGCGGTTCACCAGCGATTGCCAGCTGCGCTGGAAAAACGGCCAGCCCGTCCAAAGCACCACGGGCAGCGACAGCACCAGCTCGATCCAGGTCTGCGTGGCCATGGAGAACCAGCCCAGGAAATGGCCGAACATGGCCAGGGCCGACACGGCCACGGTCAATGGAAGAGTCCACCAGAAGCGTCGGCGGAAGTCGTCGAGCTCGCTGTGGTCTTCCTCGCCCGAGGGCACCATGGGTTCCAGCGTCATTCCGCATTTGGGGCAGTTGCCGGGGTGATCCTGCCGCACCTCGGGGTGCATGGGGCAGGTGTAGACGGCGCCGGCCTGCACCGCGGGAGGCGGTGAAGGCGCATGCGCCGGCGTGGCCTCGCCATGGCGGCCATGGTGTGCGCCGTGGCCTGGGTGCATGTCGGCCTGCACGGGCTGGCCCGGCCCCTGCGGCACCAGGTGCATCTGGCATTTCGGGCAGCGCCCGGGCCGGGGCTGGCGCACGTCCGCATGCATGGGGCACACGTACACGGTGCCCGTGTCGTCCATGGGGTTCAGGGGCGCCTGGCCTTGGGGAGGCTGGCCGTGCGTGGCCGCCGCAGCCCCGTCCTCGGGCCGCTGCTGCGGATGCTGTTGCTGGTTCATGGCAATCCTTTCAAGGGATTGCACGATTCTTCGGCTTCCTATTGTGTCAATGTCAAGCTTGGGTCCATGGCTTCGTCCTGGTCGCGCGGACCGGGGCTTCACACCCGCATTTGCGCCAGCAGCTCCCGGGTCTGCGTATCCGCCGGAAAGAACGACTCCACCGCCAGCTCCTGCAGCGTCACGTCCACCGGCGTGCCGAAGATGGTGATGGTGCTGATGAAGCTCAGGCGGCCGTGGTCGGTGTCCAGCGCGAAGGGAACGGCGATGTGGCTGGCGGGTGTTGCGCCGTGCGCGCCGGCTTCGTCTTCCTTGAACGGATAGCCTGCGATCTCGTCGTGCAGGGCCCGCAGCTCGGCATCCGACGTGGCGGCAATCTGCTGCTGCAGGCGGTGCAGCAGGTGTGCGCGCCAATGGGCCGCATTGGCCAGGCGCGGGCCCAGTCCTTCGGGATGCAGGCTCAGGCGCAGTACGTTGACGGGCGGCTCCAGCAACCAGGGCGCCACGCCGGCCAGCAGCAGCGGCACGATGGTGTTGGCGGCCACCAGGTTCCAGTGCCGGTCCACGGCCAGGGCGGGATTGGGCTCATGGCCCTTGAGCACCAGGTCCACGGCCTGGCGCGCGGCGGCCAGCTCCGGGTGGTCCAGCGGCCGGACTTGGTACATGGGGGCATAGCCTGCTGCCACCAGCAGCGCGTTGCGCTCGCGCAGTGGAACGTCCAGGCGCTCCACCAGGCGCAGCACCATCTCGCGGCTGGGCTGGGCGCGGCCGGTTTCCACATAGCTCAGGTGGCGCGTGGAGATGTCGGCCTCCAGCGCCAGGCCCTGCTGGCTCAGGCGGCGGTGCTGGCGCCAGTGGCGCAGGTGGTCGCCGAAGGGCGAGCGCGCGGTGGGTGGGTGGGCGGCGGAGCTCATGGGCTGCATCGTAGCGGCGGCCCGCGCGCGGCGGCCATGACCTGCGAGGTTATCGACCCTGTGCGGCACGCGGCCGACCATGCAGGCCATGGCATGCACGGTGCATGCCTGCTGACCCCAAGGAGACCGCCATGTCGATGTTCGCTTCCCCCCGTTTCCTTCCCCGTGTGATGTGGGCCGATGCCGCTTCCTGTGCCGCCACTGGCGCCTTGCAACTGGCGGCAGGGCAGCCGATGGCCGGGTTGACCGGCCTGCCCTCGGCCTTGCTGCAGGGAACCGGCTGGTTCCTGCTGGCCTATGCGCTGGCGGTGGCGTGGATGGCGGCCCGCTCGCCCATGCCCCGACGCCTGATCGGCCTGGTGGTCTTCGGTAATTTCGCCTGGGCGGCGGGCTGCATCGCCCTGCTGGCCCTGGGGGGACTGGCGCTGACTGCCTGGGGCGCTGCCTGGCTGCTGGCACAGGCCCTGGTCGTCGTGGTGTTTGCGGAGCTGCAATGGACAGGACTGCGCCGCACGCGTTCCGAGGCGGGCACCGTGCGTGCCGCGATGTCCTGATGCGGACGTCGGATCCCCGCTTCCTGTCGCGAACGCTGTGGGCCGACGCCCTGTGCTGCGCCTCTGCGGGTGCACTGCAATGGGCTCTTGTGCGGCCCCTGGCCGCCTGCACGGGGCTGTCGCGGCCACTGCTGCTGGGAACCGGGGGCTTTTTGCTGGCCTGGGCCTGCGTGGCTGCCTGGGGGGCGCTGCGCATGCCGCACAGCAGGAGATTGGTGGCCGTGGCCATCTCGGGCAACTTCGGCTGGGCCGCTGCCTGCCTTGTCCTGCTCGGGGGCGGCTGGCTGACTTCTCTGCCTGCGGGGCAGGCATGGGTGCTGGGGCAGGCCGCCATCGGCGCGGCGCTGGGCGGGCTGCAGTGCGCGGGGCTGTGGCGCAGCCGCTGGCCGGCTCGATGACAGGCGCGTGAAGGCGCGCCGTTTTTTCACGCGGACAACGTTGTCCGCGTGTGACTATCGCCAATGGCCCACAGCATTCCCGGGCACTTCTGGGCACAATGGAAATCAGAGTCTTGGAACATGTTCAGGATCGGGAAAAGGTCGCAGGCATGTTCCTTCCCAGAGTTTCATCCAGGAGTCTCACGATGCGCCACGAATACGAAAACACCCTCCAGTCCTTTGCTGCGGCGGGCGGCAAGAAGGGCAAGTTCTTCTCCCTGCCGGAGCTGGCTCGGCAGTATCCGCAGATCCGGCGATTGCCCGTGTCGCTGCGCATCGTGCTCGAATCCGTGCTGCGCAACTGCGACGGCAACAAGGTGACGCGCGCGCATGTGGAGCAACTGGCGAACTGGAAGCCCCAGGCCGAGCGCGTGGATGAGATCCCCTTCGTGGTAGCGCGCGTGGTGCTGCAGGACTTCACGGGCGTGCCGCTGCTGGCCGACCTGGCCGCCATGCGCAGCACGGCCGCGAAGCTGGGCAGGAAGCCCAAGGCCATCGAGCCGCTGGTGCCCGTGGACCTGGTGGTGGACCACTCCATCATGGTGGACTATTTCGGCACCAAGAAGGCGCTGGACCTGAACATGAAGCTGGAGTTCCAGCGCAACAAGGAGCGCTACCAGTTCATGAAATGGGGCATGCAGGCCTTCGACACCTTCGGCGTGGTGCCGCCGGGCTTCGGCATCGTGCACCAGGTGAACCTGGAGTATCTGGCGCGTGGCGTGCACAAGACCAGGGACGGCGTGCACTACCCCGACACCCTGGTCGGCACGGACAGCCACACGACCATGATCAACGGCATCGGCGTGGTGGGCTGGGGCGTGGGCGGCATCGAGGCCGAGGCCGCCATGCTGGGCCAGCCCGTGTACTTCCTCACGCCCGACGTGGTGGGCTTCGAGTTGTCGGGCCAGCTGCGCGAGGGCGTGACGGCCACCGACCTGGTGCTCACGGTGACCGAGATCCTGCGCCGCGAGAAGGTGGTGGGCAAGTTCGTCGAGTTCTTCGGCGAGGGCACGCGCAGCCTGGCGCTGCCCGACCGCGCCACCATCGGCAACATGGCGCCCGAGTACGGCGCCACCATGGGCTTCTTCCCCGTGGACGAGAAGACCATCGACTACTTCAGGGGCACGGGCCGCAGCAAGTCCGAGATCGAGGCCTTCGAGAACTATTTCCGCGCCCAGGAGCTGTTCGGCGTGCCGGGCGCCGGCGAGATCGACTACTCCCACGTCGTGCGCCTGGACCTGGGCACGGTGGCGCCCAGCCTTGCAGGGCCCAAGCGGCCGCAGGACCGCATCGAGATCGGCAACGTCTCGGCCCGGTTCGACGAGCTGTTCAGCGCGCCCGTGGCGCACAACGGCTTCAATCAGAACGCCGAACGCCTGGGCCAGCGCTTTCGCGTGGGGCCTGGTGAGGGCGAGGCCGCGCCGACCGACACACCGGCCCATCCCCCGGGAGCCCAGCGCTCTCTGGCCGAGATGGAGGCCAACAAGCCCCAGCTGGAGGCCGCACACAGCGAGGCGCCCGTCGAGCCAGCTCCCGCGTCGGCCAGTCAACTGAGCATCGCCAACGGCGACGTGCTGATCGCCGCCATCACCAGCTGCACCAACACCTCCAATCCCAGCGTGCTGCTGGCCGCCGGCCTGCTGGCCAAGAAGGCGGTGAAGGCGGGCCTGAAGGTGCAGCCGCACATCAAGACCTCGCTGGCGCCGGGCTCGCGCGTGGTCACCGAGTACCTCACCGAGGCCGGTCTGCTCCCCTACCTGGAAAAGCTGGGCTTTGCGCTGGCCGGCTACGGCTGCACCACCTGCATCGGCAATGCGGGTGACCTCACGCCCGAGCTCAACGAGGCCATCACGCGCAACGACCTGGTCTGTGCGGCCGTGCTGTCGGGCAACCGCAATTTCGAGGCACGCATCCACCCCAACATCAAGGCCAACTTCCTGGCCAGCCCGCCCCTGGTCGTTGCCTATGCGATCGCGGGCACGGTGCGCCGCGACCTGATGACCGAGCCCGTGGGCCAGGGCAAGAATGGCAAGGACATCTACCTGGGCGATATCTGGCCGACCAGCGACGAGATCCATGCGCTGATGAAGTACGCCATGAACGGCAAGGCCTTCCGCGAGAACTACGAGAAGGTGCGCACCGAGCCCGGCAAGCTCTGGGAGAAGATCCACGGCGTGACCGGCGCCACCTATACCTGGCCCGAGAGCACCTACATTGCCGAGCCGCCGTTCTTCGACGGTTTCCGGCTCGAGCTGGACGCGCCCGCCGCCGGCGCCGAAGGCTCCAACCCCTACGTGGTGCACGGCGCGCGCGTGATGGCGCTGTTCGGCGACTCCATCACCACGGACCACATCTCGCCGGCCGGCTCCATCAAGGAAAGCTCGCCCGCGGGCCAGTGGCTGCTGGCAAACGGCGTGCGCAAGGCCGACTTCAACAGCTACGGCTCGCGGCGCGGCAACCATGAGGTGATGATGCGCGGCACCTTTGCCAACGTACGCATCAAGAACCTGATGATCCCCGCGCTGGCCGATGGCTCGCGCGAGGAGGGCGGCCTGACGCTGTACCGCGACGGCACGGGCCAGGCCACCAAGATGCCGATCTACGACGCGGCCATGAAGTACCAGGCCGAAGGCCGCGCCACCGTGATCTTCGCAGGCGAGGAGTACGGCACGGGATCGAGCCGCGACTGGGCCGCCAAGGGCACGCAGCTGCTGGGCATCAAGGCCGTGGTGGCGCGCAGCTTCGAGCGCATCCACCGCTCCAACCTGGTGGGCATGGGCGTGCTGCCGCTGCAGTTCCTGGGCACGGACAGCTGGCAGACCCTGGGCCTGACGGGCGAGGAATTCGTGGAAGTGATTCCCGCCGCCGACCTGGCCCCGCAAAGCGAGGCGCAACTGGTGATCACGCGCGCCGATGGCAGCAAGCAGACCGTGGTGGTCAAGCTGCGCATCGACACGCCCATCGAGGTGGACTACTACAGGCACGGCGGCATCCTGCCGTACGTTCTGCGCCAACTCCTCGAGTAAGCCCCGCCTGCCGCTGCCGGCCGTTGCCTACTGCTGCTGCCCCAGCCGGCCCACGCTGTCGCGCAGGTGGGCCAGCAGCGATTCGACCAGGGGCTGCACATGGCCCGGGTGCCACATGGCCTGCATCTGCGACTGCGGGTGCCGGCCCTGGATGGGCACGAAGGCCAGCCCCGGAAAGCCCACGCGCTGCAGGCAGGACGGAACCAGGGACACGCCCTGGCGCAGCGACACCAGGGACAGCACGGACAGCCAGTGCCGCACCTCATGGTGCAGGTCGGGCGTGAAGCCCTCGCTCTGGCAGATCTGCCAGATCTGCTGGTGGTAGTCGGGCGAGACCTGGCGGGAGAACAGCACCATGCGCTCGCCCGCCAGCTGGCGCACCTGCAGCGTGCGCTGGCCGGCCAGCGCGTGGCTGTCCGGCAGGCAGGCCATGAACGGCTCGCTCACCAAGGTGTGTGATTGCAGACCGGGCGCGGGGCGCGTGGCGTGCAGCAGGCCCAGGTCCAGGCGCTCCTGCTGGAGCGCTGCGATCTGCTCGGCGCTGTTGAGCTCCAGCATGTCGATGCGCACCAGCGGGTGCCGGGCGCGAAAGCTCTCCAGTGCCTCGGGCAGCCCGCGGTAGATGGCCGAACCCACAAAGCCCAGCCGGATGCGGCCCTGCGTGCCTTCGGCGATGGCGCGCATGTCCTGCTTCACGCGCAGTGCCTGCTCCATGATCTCCTGGGCCTGGCCGCGCAGGTGCTTGCCGGCGGCCGTCAGCCGCACCTCCTTGCTGGTGCGCTCGAACAGCTGGGCACCCAGCTCGTCCTCCAGCTGGCGTATGGCCACGCTCAGCGGCGGCTGGGAGATGGCCAGCCGCTGGGCCGCGCGGCTGAAATGCAGTTCCTCGGCCAGCACCAGAAAGTATTTCAGTTGCCGCAGTTCCATGGTTTCTATCTGATTTGAATATTGATCAATACGTTATCAATATTTGACTCGAATAGGACTGTTTCCAAGAATGGGGGCATTCCCAGGGGCCATGGGCCCTCATGCACCAGGAGACAAACCATGAATGCAGACCCGCAGGCGCAGGCCGTGCTGCGCGCCGTTGCCGCCCAGGCCGTACCGGACCGCCACGGCAGCAATCTCTACACCACCGACGACCAGCTGGCGCCGCTGCTGGCGCTGTACCTGCCGCCCGAGGTGAACGCGCACCTGCAGCCCCATCTGGAGCGCATGGGCGCGCTGGCCGGCTGCGAGATCGACGAATGGGCGCTGACCGCCGACCGCAACCCGCCCGAGCTGGAGCACCGCGACCGCACGGGGCGCGATGCGCAGCGCATCGTCAAGCATCCGGCCTATGTGGAGATGGAGCGCATCGCCTACGGCGAGTTCGGCCTGGCGGTCATGTCGCATCGCACGGGGGTCCTCGGCTGGGAGGGCCGGCTGCCACCGCTGGCCAAGTACGCGCTGACCTATCTGTTCGTGCAGGCCGAGTTCGGCCTGTGCTGCCCGCTGTCCATGACCGATTCGCTGGCGCGCACGCTGCGCAAGTACGGCGATCCGGCCCTGGTCGAAAAGTACTGGCCGCGCATGACGCAGCTGCGCTTCGAGGACCAGGCCCAGGGCGCCATGTTCATGACCGAGCAGGCGGCCGGCTCGGACATCGCCAACACCCAGACGCTGGCGCGCCCGGCCGCCGACGGTAGCTGGCTTCTCACGGGCGACAAGTGGTTCTGCTCCAACCCCGATGCCGACTTCGCCATGGTGCTGGCACGGGTGGAGGGAGCACCGGCCGGCATGAAGGGGATCTCACTGTTCCTGCTGCCGCGCCGGCTCGATGACGGCTCGGCCAACCACTACCGCATCGTGCGCCTCAAGCACAAGCTGGGCACGCGCTCCATGGCCAGCGGCGAGATCGTGCTCGACGGCGCCGTCGCCTACCTCGTGGGCGAGCAGGGTCGCGGCTTCGTGCAGATGGCCGACATGGTGAACAACTCGCGCCTGTCCAACGGCGTGCGTTCGGCCGGGCTGATGCGCCGCGCCGTGGCCGAGGCCGAGCATGTGGCGCGCGAGCGCCGCGCCTTCGGCAAGGCCCTGCAGGACATGCCGCTGATGCAGCGCCAGCTCGACAAGCTGCGCATCTGGTCCGAGCAGGCCCGCACCATGGTGCTGCAGACGGCCCAGGCGCTGCAGCGTTCGGACGCGGGCGAGCCCGGCGCCTATGCGCTGCTGCGGATCCTCACGCCCATGATCAAGTTCCGCGCCTGCCGCGATGCGCGCAAGGTCACGGGCGACGCCATGGAGGTGCGTGGCGGCTGCGGCTACATCGAGGAATGGAGCGACCCGCGCCTGGTGCGCGACTCCCACCTGGGATCGATCTGGGAAGGCACCAGCAACATCGTGGCGCTGGACGTGATCCGCGCCATCAAGCGCGAAGGCTCGCTGCCCGTGCTGCGTGACCACGCGGCCCAGCTGCTGGCCCAGACCGAGGCGGCCACCGCCTTCAAGGCCGCGCTGTCGGCCAGCATGGACAAGGCCGCCGCGCTGGCCCTGCGCGCGGCCGAGGAGGGCGGCGATCGCCTGGCGCGCGCCGCTGCCTCGGGCCTGTACCACTGCTTCACGGCCACGGCCATGGCCTGGGAGGCATCGTGCACCGGCAGCGCCGAGCGCATGCGCTGGGCCCAGCTGGTGCTGCTGCACCGCGTGCTGCCGCGCGACCCCCTGTCGGCATCGGACCTGCCGGCCAGCTGGCAGGCCTGACGCCATCCCGCGAAGAACACATCCCGGCACAGGGATGAACATTTACCCATCGGAGACAGACAGCATGCCCCGCATTGACTCAAGACGCCGTTTCCTGACGGCCTGCGCGCTGGCCGCCAGCGCCGCGCTGCCGGCCCTGGCCTGGGCCGAACGCTTTCCCGAGCGGCCCGTCAGCTTCGTCGTTCCCTTCCCGCCCGGCGGGCCCACGGACGCCATGGCGCGCACGCTGGCGATCTCGCTGACCGAGACGCTGGGCCAGAGCGTGATCGTGGAGAACAAGGCCGGCGCTGGCGGCAACATCGGTGCCGACTTCGTGGCCCGCGCCAAGCCCGATGGCTACACCATCATGTTCGGCACCTCGGGGCCGCTGGCCATCAACAAGCACCTGTACCGCAAGATCAACTATGACCCGCAGACCAGTTTCGCGCCCATCATCCGCGTGGGTCACCTGCCCAACGTGCTGGTGGTCAACCCGGCCACCAAGGCGGGCACCGTGCAGGAGCTGATCGCCCAGGACAAGGCCAGGCCGGGCAGCCTGGACTATGCGTCCTCGGGCAATGGCGCCTCCTCGCACCTGGCCGGGGTGCTGTTCAACAAGATGGCCGGCACCTCGCTGCAGCACATTCCCTACAAGGGCACGGGCCCGGCGCTCAACGACCTGCTGGCGGGGCAGGTGAACATGACCTTCACCGACATCCTGACGGCCATGCCCTACATCAAGGCCGGCAAGTTCAAGGCCATCGGAGTGGCCACGGAAAAGCGCTCCCAGGCCATGCCCGACATCCCCACCATCGCCGAGCAGGGCCTGCCCGGTTACGACGTGAGCGTGTTCTTCGGCGTGGTGGCGCCTGCGGGCACCCCGGCCGACCGCATCGAGACACTGAACGCGGCCTTCCGCAAGGCGCTGGGCAGCGAACGCATCCGCAAGACGTTTGCCGACCAGGGGCTGGAGCCGGCATCGGATCTGTCGCCTGCGGGGCTGTCGACCTTCATCGCGCAGGAGGTGACCAAGTGGAAGGCCGTGGTCGATGCCTCCGGCGCCAAACTGGATTGAGGAAAGCACATTGATGACCACTTCCCACAGCATGGGCGCACTCCAGGGCATCAGTGTCCTCGATCTCTCCCGCATTCTTGGCGGCCCGCTGTGCGGCCAGATCCTGGGCGACCACGGCGCCGACGTGCTCAAGGTGGAGCCGCCGCAGGGCGACGATACGCGCGCCTGGGGGCCGCCGTTCCAGGACGGTGTGTCCTCCTACTACCGGGGCCTGAACCGCAACAAGCGGCTGCAGTTCCTGGACCTGTCCCAGGCCGAAGGCCAGCAGGCCGTGCTGGGGCTGATGGAGCAGGCCGACGTGGTGGTGGAGAACTTCAAGATCGGCACCATGGAGAAATGGGGCATTGGCTGGGAGCAGGTGCGCGCGCGCTTTCCGCGGCTGGTCTGGTGCCGCGTCAGCGGCTTCGGTGCCGATGGCCCGCTGGGCGCCTGGCCCGGCTATGACGCGGCCATCCAGGCCATGACGGGGCTGATGAGCGTCAACGGCGAGGCCGGCGGCGATCCGCTGCGCGTGGGCCTGCCCGTGGTGGACATGGTCACGGGCATGAACGGTGTCATCGGCGTGCTGCTGGCGCTGCAGGAGCGCCAGCGCAGCGGCCTGGGCCAGCTGGTCGATGTCTCGCTGTACGACAGCGGCATCTCGCTGCTGCACCCGCATGCGGGCAACTGGTTCATGAGCGGCAGGACGCCGGGGCGCTCGGGCAACGCCCATCCCAACATCTATCCCTACGACAGCTTTGCCACGGGCACCACGCCGGTCTTCCTGGCCGTGGGCAACGACCGCCAGTTCCGCCTGCTGTGCGAGCACCTGGGCTGCTCGCAACTGGTGGCGGACGAGCGCTTTGCCACCGCTGGCCAGCGTTCGCACCACCGCGATGCGCTCAAGCCGCTGCTGGAGCAGGCCTTGCAGGCCAGCGACGGCCCCGGGCTGGCCGATGCGCTCATGGCCATCGGCGTGCCCGCCGCGCCCGTGCTGGGCGTGGACGCGGCGCTCAACCACCCGCATACCCTGCACCGCAAGATGGTGGTGGAGATGGAGGGCGGCTACCGGGGCCTGGGCGCGCCCGTCAAGCTCAGCCGCACGCCGGCCAGCTACCGGCATGCGCCGCTGGCCGAGGGCGACAGTTTCGAGTGAGTTGCGTGGTGCGCTCAGGGGACGATGGGGCGCAGTTGCGCGTCAGCCATGCCCACCAGCAGCGCACGCCCGTCGGGCTCCACGCGGAACTCGCCGTAGCGGGCCTGCTCCCAGCGCTGGCCATCGCCTTCGCGGAAGTACCAGGCATCGGTCACCAGCGTCCACCGGCCGCCGCGCGGGGTGAGTTCAAAGCGCTGCTCGCCGGGCGCCAGCGGCTCGCTGGCCGTGCCGGTGCGCAGCCACTGCACCACGCCCTGTTCATCGAGCTTGCCGATGGCGTAGAGGCGTCCGCTGCGCAGGCTCTCTTTCTCCACGTCCCTGTCTTCGGAAGGCAGGCGGAAGTTCAGGCGCATGTAGTCGCCCTGCATCAGGGAGCGCGGGTCCACCGGCGCCAGTTCCACGAACACCTTGCGGCCCTGGGCGATGGTGCGCTCCTTCTGCGCAATGCCGATATTGGCCACCGCCAGCGTGCAGGCCGCCGTCAGCACCACCAGCCACGGCGCCCAGCGCTGCAGGGGCGCGGCGCCCGATGCGGCGGCGGTCTCCGCGCTGCCTGGCAGGGCTGCGGCGCGCGGCCCTGCCCAGGCCAGCAGGCCCAGCAAGGCGCCGCAGCCGGCCAGCACCATGGCCTTGGTGGCCAGTGGCCAGGCCAGCTGGTAGTAGATGCTGCCCACGATCCAGGCCGCAGCCAGGGCGGCCGCGGCGGCCTGCCGCCAGCGGCCGCTGGTGCCGGTCACCGCCAGCGCCAGCAGGCAGGCGCCCAGCCAGGGCAGGAAGGCACTCAGCACGGCCAGCACCACGGCAGCCACGGCGGCGCGTGGCTGCCGCAGCGTGGGCCATGCGCGCTGGGCGAACCAGGCGGCTGCCAGGGCCAGCACGGCCGAGCCGGCCTGCGTCAGAACGCCCATTGAGATGTTCGGCGCGGCTTCCTGCGCCAGCTCGCCCGCCAGGCCGCCGCCCAGCACGCCGGCCACCATGAAGCTCCTGCCGGACAGAAAGGCCAGGCCAGCCAGCACCGCCAGTAGCCAGCCCGTGGCAAAGGGCTCCAGCGCCGCCGCCATGCGGGTCTGTGCCGCAGACTGCCCCAGCGCGCGCCACTGGGCTGCCAGCAGCAGCATCCAGAGCAGCAGCGCCGAATGCACGATGACCCAGGTCGGCAGGCCAGCGTACAGGGTGGATGGATGGTTGTCAGGCCAGAGCATGGTGCAAAACAGCAGTGCGCAGGCGGCGCCCAGCAGCACGCGCAGCCAGGGCCTTGGAATGGCGGCCGTGCAGGCCAGCGCAATGGCCAGGCCTATCGCGCCCGCAGCCTGCCCCGACAGGTCGCGCGCCAGGCCAAAGCCCAGCAGGCCGGCGCCGGTCAGCATGGCAGGCAGGGCCAGCTGCTCCAGGAAGACGGGCAGCTCCTCGGCGCGCAGCACGGCCACGGCTGCGGCCAGCATCATGGCGCCGATCACATAGGTGCCGGCGCCGCGCTCTATCCAGTCGGACAGGGCAAACGCAAACAGAATCAGCAAGGGAAGAAGGGCCAGCCAGGCGCCCAGCGCCGTGAGCAGCACCACCGCCCAATGGCGTTCGCTGGCGGCAGGGCGGCGGTCCTGCAAGGCGGCAGGCGGCAGGATGCCCTGGTCCACGGCCTGGCGCAGCAGGGTGTCGTGTTCGTGGCTCATTGAAGGCCTCCTTCCGCGTTGCGTGACATTCGAAGCACCAGGCTGACCGTGGCCGCCAGCAGGCACGCAGCGCCCAGGCCGACGAGCAGCAGCATGCCCGTGAAGTCCGCCCCCAGTTTCTCCAGCAACAGATAGACCAGGCCGCACACCAGCAGCACGTTCAGGCCCAGCGCCGCACCGC
Source organism: Delftia tsuruhatensis (assembly GCF_903815225.1). Taxonomy (NCBI): domain Bacteria; kingdom Pseudomonadati; phylum Pseudomonadota; class Betaproteobacteria; order Burkholderiales; family Comamonadaceae; genus Delftia; species Delftia tsuruhatensis. The sequence goes on along the minus strand of NZ_LR813084.1, from coordinate 4,307,743 downwards.
TGAGCAGGAAGATATCGAAATGCCTGCGCAGGCCCGCCAGCGCCGCCGCGCCTGCCAGCAGCACCAGCCCCAGCGGGTACTGCGGCGCCACCGTGCTGTGGAACAGCCCGCTGATGGCTGTGGAGGTGATCATCGCCAGCGCCAGCGCACCCGCGCCGCGCAAGGCCCACAGCCCCGCGCCCGTGAAGCGCCGCAGGGCCGGTGCCATGACCGCGGTGACGGCAAGGGCGGCGCCCAGGGCCACGACGTGCACGCCCAGGTCGCGCGCCTGCACTTCCCAGAACTGCGGCGTATGGGCCTGCGCCCACAGCGCAATGCCCGTCATGGCAACCACCACCCAGGGCACCCAGACGCCATCGCTGCGCGCCGCCAGGGCCAGCGGCAGGGTCAGCGCTGCCCACAGCGCAAACAGCTGCCAGGGGTCCGCTCCCGTCTGGTAGGTCTGCCCGAAAAAGGCGAACAGCGCACCCGTGCCCAGCAGCGCCAGCACCGACAGCGGCACGCGCGCCGCCGCGCGCCATGCCGCGCCAAGACACATCACGAGCACGAAGCCCTGCAGCAGGGCAAAGCGCTGCATGCGGCCCATGCTCTCCCAATTGGCGGCAATCCACAGCACGATGCCCAGCCCGCCCAGCGCCGCGCCCAGCAAGGCCACCACGGGCCACAGGCGGGTTCCGAGCGCAGCCGGTTCCTGTCCGAATCCCGCCAGTGCGAACAACTGCACGGCGGCCTTGCGGTCCAGGCCATGCTGGCGGACGAGGTCATGCAATAAGGGGCGCAGGTTCATGGTGTGGATGTTCCTCGGGATGAGAGTCGGATGCCCGACTTTGCCAGAACCCGGCAGGGATGGCGCCATCTGATACGGTCGAATCCGCCGTATCTGCTGCTACCGCCAGGGCAGGGGGCTGGGCATAGTCCAGGCAGTCCCCGGCCATTCATGACAAGCCCGCATCAAGGGTGCACAGACCGGGGCGAAGGCCCCGCATGTCAGAACGACCGAAACCGCTCCCCGATGAACCCGCTACCGCCCCCAGGCAGCGGCCCGCAATGCGCAAGGTGATTCCCATCGCCGATGCCGCTGCCGACAGCCCCTTGTTCGAGACGCGCCGCAAGATCCAGCCGCGCTCCATCACGGGGCGCTTCACGAACTGGCGCTGGGCCATGGTCTGGCTCACCCAGCTGTTCTTCTATGGCGTGCCCTGGCTGCAGATCCATGGCCGCCAGGCCCTGCTGTTCGACCTGGAGCAGCGGCGCTTCTACATCTTCGGCTGGCTGCTGTACCCGCAGGACTTCATCTACCTGGCCGTGCTGCTCATCGTCTCGGCGCTGGCGCTGTTCCTGTTCACCACGGTGGCGGGGCGGCTGTGGTGCGGCTTCTCCTGCCCGCAGACGGTCTATACCGAGCTGTTCATGTGGGTGGAGCGCCGGCTCGAAGGCGACCGCAGCGCACGCCTGCGCCTGGACGCCAGCGGCTGGGGGCCGGAGAAGATCGCGCGGCGTGGCGGCAAGCATGCGCTGTGGCTGCTGATCTCGCTGTGGACGGGGCTGACCTTCGTGGGCTACTTCGTGCCCATCCGCAGCCTGCTTCCCGAGGTGCTGGCGCTGACCGGCGCCTGGCAGATCTTCTGGGTGCTGTTCTATGCGCTGGCCACCTACGGCAACGCGGGCTTCCTGCGCGAGCAGGTCTGCAAGCACATGTGCCCCTATGCGCGCTTCCAGAGCGCCATGTTCGACAAGGACACGCTGATCGTCACCTACGACACCGCGCGCGGCGAATCGCGCGGCCCGCGCCACAAGGGGGTGGACTACCGGGCCCAGGGGCTTGGCGACTGCATCGACTGCACGCTGTGCGTGCAGGTCTGCCCGGTGGGCATCGACATACGCGACGGCCTGCAGTACGAATGCATAGGCTGCGGCCTGTGCATCGACGCCTGCAACAGCGTGATGGACCGCATGCACTACCCGCGCGGGCTGATCCGCCTGTCCACGCAGAACGGCGTGGCCCGGGGCTGGCGCCAGAACGAGCTGGTGCGCCGCATCTTCCGCCCGCGCGTGCTGGTCTACGGCGCGGCGCTGGTGGCGATTTCCACGGCCATGGTGGCCAGCCTGGCGCTGCGCACGCCGCTCAAGGTGGACGTGGTGCGCGACCGGGGCACGCTGTCGCGCATCGTGGCCGGGGGCCAGATCGAGAACATCTACCGCGTGCAGATCGGCAATGCCACGGAGCAGGACCAGCGCTATGTGCTGTCGGCCTCGGGCATCGAGGGCCTGCGCGTGGCTTCGGAGACCGAAGTGGACGTGGGCGCGGCCCAGGACCGCTGGGTGGTGGTGCGGCTGCAGGCGCCCTACGGCGCGGCCGGACCTGGCTCGCACGGCGTGGAGATCACGGCCACGGCCGTGGGCGATGCGGGGTTGGCCAAGCGCGCGCAGACGACCTTCCTCGTCCCGCGCTGAGCACGCGGCCGATCCCAGGAGTACGGCGCAGTTGTTGTGCACGGTGTCCCGTCCGCTGCAGCGTGGACAGACACCGGTTTTGAGGCCCCGGGCTCGTACCGGGGCCCTTTTTTTTGTCGCCGACACGACTTGCGCAAGACACTTGCTGGTGTAAATGCTCATAAGAAAACGCGCGGAGCCCGCTATGGTGGGCGCCTGTTTCCCGGCCCGCGTATGAACAAGAAACCTGCTCCCCCCGACAACATCTTCTCCGAATCCAGCGCTTCCGCCTCTCTGGCCGACCCCGCCTCCGACCCCGCCTCCGGCACCGGCACAGCCGGCGCCCTCCCTTTCCGATCCGCGCTGATCCGCAGCGGCACCATCCGCGCCACCACGCGCAGCTTCCTGCACGCGCTGGGCCAGGACGACGAAGACATTGCACGCCCCCACATCGGCGTGTTCCACACGGGCGGCGAAATGAGCCCCTGCAACCTCAACCTGCGCGACCAGGCCCAGCATGCCAAGACCGGCATCTATGCCGGGGGCGGTACGCCGCATGAATGCCCGGTGGTGTCGGTCAGCGACGGGCTGACCATGGCGCATTCGGGCATGCGGTTTTCGCTGGTCTCGCGCGAGTTGATCGCCGACAGCGTGGAGGCCTCGGTGCGCGGCCACCAGTGGGATGGCATCTTCGCCATCGGTGCCTGCGACAAGAACCTGCCGGGCCTGATGATGGGCATGGTCCGCTGCAACGTGCCCAGTGTCTTCGTGCATGGCGGCTCGGCCCTGCCGGGACAGGCCCCCGGCGTGCACGGGCGGGACCTGAATGTGGTCGACACCTACGAGACCATCGGCCAGGTGCTGGCCGGCACGGCCACGGCGCAGGACCTGGAGGCCATGAGCCGCGCCTGCCTGCCCACGGCCGGCGCCTGCGCGGGCCAGTTCACGGCCAACACCATGGGCATGGTCAGCGAGGCCCTGGGCCTGGCGCCCATCGGCTCCAGCATGGTGCCCGCCGTGTTCAGCGAGCGCGCGCCGCTCATGCGCCGCGCCGCACGCCAGCTCATGCAGGCCGTGTGGGCCAGCGCCGAAGGCGGCGGCCCGCTGCCGCGCGACATCGTCACGCGCAAGGCGCTGGAGAACGCCTGCGCCGTGGTCAGCGCCACGGGCGGATCGACCAATGCCGCCCTGCACCTGCCGGCCATCGCGCACGAGGCCGGCATCCGCTTCCACCTGGACGACGTGGCCGAGATCTTCGCGCGCACGCCGCTGATCGCCGACCTGCGCCCCGGCGGGCGCTTCCTGGCACGCGACGTGTACTACATCGGCGGCGCCGGCGTGATCCTGCGCACGCTGATGGAGCAGGGCCTGGTCCACGGCGATGCGCTCACCTTCACGGGCCGCACCCTGGCCGACGAACTGGCCGATGCCGCGCCGCCCGACGGCGAGGTGGTACGCACGCCCGGCAATCCCATCACGCGCGACGGCGGTCTCACCGTGCTCAAGGGCAACCTCTGCCCCGATGGCGCGCTGCTGAAGACGGCCGGGCTCAAGACCCTGGTGCACCGTGGCCCGGCGCGCGTCTTCGAGTCCGAGGAACAGGCCCAGGCCGCCGTGCAGGCCATGCAGTACGCGGCCGGCGATGTCATCGTCATCCGCAACGAAGGCCCGCGCGGCAGCCCCGGCATGCGCGAGATGCTGGGCATCACCGCGCTGCTCTATGGCCAGGGCATGGGCGACAAGGTGGCCCTGCTGACCGATGGGCGCTTTTCCGGCGCCACGCGCGGCCTGTGCATTGGCTATGCAGGCCCCGAGGCGGCCGACAACGGCCCCATTGCCGCGCTGCGCGACGGCGACCTCATCGCCATTGATGCGCGCGCCGATGCACGCAGCATCACGGTGGAGATCGGCGAGGCCGAACTGGCCGCGCGTCTGGAACAATCAGCCGCCGCGCGCCGCCAGGCCCGGCCGCTGGGCGGTGTGCTGGAAAAATACGCGCTCACCGTGCGCCCGGCCCACCAGGGCGCGGTCACGCATTCGGGCCAGGTGGTCTGGCTGCGCGACGACAGTTGAAGCCGCCGGGCCGGCACGCATTTCCTCCACTGTTCCCCCACTGTTTTTTTCAGAGTTTCAATTTCAACCGGAGACATACGCATGAACATCGACCGCCGCCAATGGCTGGGCACCGCTGGAGCAGGTGCGCTGCTGGCCAGCCTGGGCCAGCAGGCCTGGGCGCAGGCCCAGGGGCCCATCGAGACCCTCAACATCATCACCGGCTTCGCGGCCGGGGGAACCTCGGACGCCATCTGCCGCCGCGTGGGCACCAAGCTGTCGGGCTATGCCAAGACCTCGGTGGTGGAAAACCGCACCGGCGCGGGCGGGCAGATCGCCATCAGCTACGTCAAGGGCCGGCCCGCCGATGGCGCGACCTTGCTGCAGACGCCCACGTCCATGCTGTCCATCTACCCGCACATCTACAAGAAGCTGCCCTATGACCCGATCGCCGACCTGGCGCCAGTCACGGTGGGCTGCATCTTCGACTTCGGCTTTGCCGTCGGCCCCGCCGTGCCCGCCAGCGTGACCACCGTGCCCGAATTCTTCGCCTGGGCCAAGGCCAACCCCGCAGGCGCCAACTTCGGCTCGCCCGCGCCCGGCTCCACACCCCACTTCATCGGCGCCCTGCTGGGCCAGCATGCCGGCGTGGACTTCAAGCACGCCGGCTACCGCGGCACCCAGCCGGCGCTGCTGGACATGCTGGGCGGCAACGTCTCCGCCGTCTGTGGCCCCGTGGGCGACATGCTGCAGCACCTGGCCGGCGGCAAGATGCGCATCCTGGGCGTCAGCGGCGCCAAGCGCAGCCGCTTCGCGCCCCAGGTGCCCACGCTGGTGGAGCAGGGCTACAAGGACATGGCGCACAGCGAATGGTTCGCCTTCTTCGTGCCCGCCAAGACCCCCGCCGAGACCGTGCAGCGCCTGAACGGCCACATGCGCAAGGCCCTGGCCACGCCCGACGTGGTGGACAGCCTGGCCACCTTCGGCCTGGACGCCCAATCCTCCACCCCCGCCGAACTGGCCGCGCTGCTGCAGTCCGAACTCGCCAAATGGGGCCCCATCGTCAAGCGCGTGGGATTCACAGCAGAGGGCTAAAAAGAACAAAACGGGCCGAGCGAAGCGAAGGCCCGAACCAACTCCCCGTATGTCAGCGCCTGCGTCGTGGCGGTTGCGGGGTTGCAAGCCTGCCGAAGGACAGGCTTGCTTCGTGATCTGACTCGCTGCGGTTGTCTGAGCGAAGTTCACGCAGTGAACGCAGCGAGTTCCGCAGCGAACCCCGCAACCGCCACGACGCAGGTTGCCCCGCAGCGCAGCGAAGGGGTCGCGGACATTCGGGGTCGCCTTCTTTGGCCACCTTTCTTGGCGACCAAGAAAGGTGGTCGGCTACCGGGCCGAGACCCGGTCTCGGAAAAACACCACCCGGCAGGGTCAAAAACAGACCCACGTAAAACAAAGCGTCAGAACGGCAACGTCCCCTGCACATACAACGTCCGAGGCATCCCCACATACTTGCCCCCGTTGTTATCCGTAGACCGCGTGTAGTACCTGCGATCAAACAGATTCTTGACCCCCACGGCCACCCGCAGATTGCTCAGCGACTTGCCAAAGTCATAGCCCGCACGCAGGCCCACGGTCGCAAACCCGGGAATATCACCCAGCCGCCCCGCAGCATCTTCCTGCGTCACATACTGCGTGCCCGACCCCGGGGAGCGCTGCTTCGATTGCGCGGCCAGGTCCGCATTCAGCGTCCACTGCCCCAGCGCATAGCGCGCCCACAGCTGGCCCGTGTGGCGCGAGTACAGCGGCAGGTCGCGCCCGGCGAAATCGCCAGCGCGCGAGACGGCCTCGGTATAGGTATAGGACACACCCGCCGTCAGCCCCTTGAGCGCGGCATTCCACTGGCCCAGGTCGTAGCGCAGCGAGGACTCGATGCCCCGGTGGCGCGTGGCGCCCAGGTCGGTCCAGATGCCGTCCACGCCCACGCGGGTCAGCAGCAATTCCTTGTCGAAATCGATGTTGAACAGCGTCAGCTCGGCGCTCAGGGCCTGGCTGTTGAAATGGGTGCCCACCTCATAGGTCTTGGCCGACTCGGGGTGCAGGCCGCGCTCGGTCTGGGCCAGCTGGGCGTATTGCTGGGGGCCGAAGGACTTGCCGGCATTGGCGAACAGCGACCACTGGCTGTTCATGCGGTAGAGCACGGACAGCGTGGGCAGGAACTCGCGCGCCTCGGCCTTGGGGAACAGCTGGCTGGTGACGGTCGTGCCATTGGCCGCCAGGTTGTCCACGTTGTTGAAGGAGTTGATGCGCTCGTAGCGCACGCCGGGCGTGATGGTCCAGTTGCCGATGTCGATGCGGTCATCGATGTAGAAGGCCTGGGCCGTGGTGCCGCCCTGGCTGGTCTGGTAGGGCGTGATGGGCAGGGCCATGGCGTTGGCCGTGGTGGCGGGGTTGTAGTAGGCGGTGCGCAGCGCGACCTCGGAGCTGCTTTCCTTGAGGTAGCGGTAGCCCACGCTGACTTCCTGCACCACGGAGCCGGTCTCGAACAGGCGCGAGTAGCGCGGCTCGATGCCGAAGTAGTGGTAGCTGCGCGGCGCGGCGGTCAGGCGGCGCTGGCTGGCGTTGTCCTGCTCGATGTAGCTGCCGCGGAACGAGTCCACGTAGTAGCCCAGCACCTCGAAGTGGTTGCGCCCGTCCTTGTGGTTGTACTTGAACGAGGCATCGGTGCGTCGGCCGTCGAAGCTGTCGTAGGAGCGCGTGGACTGGAACGGGTCGGCCGCGTACTGCGCCGTGGTCAGGCCGCCGGGCATGCGGCCCGAGCCCTCGAAGTGGTGCAGCGAGACGGCGATGTCGTCCCGGGCCGAGAGGCGGTAGGCACCCTTGACCAGGATGTCGTCGATATCGGTCTTGTCATTGCCTGCGCGCCAGCCGTCGCCATGCGTGCCCGAGTACAGCAGGGCCAGGCCCAGGCCGGATTCGTTGGTGCCGCCCACGAACAGGCTGGGTGTGGTCTTGGCGTTGCCGCCGTGGCTGTAGATCTCGGTGCCCACCGAGGCCTCGGCCGCGAAGGTCTTGGGAATGGCGCGCGTGACGAAGTTGATGATGCCGCCCACGTTCTGGGGGCCGTAGCGCACCGAGCCCGCGCCGCGGATCACGTCCACCGATTCCAGGTTGCCCAGGGATACAGGCGCCAGCGAAAGCTGGGGCTGGCCGTAGGGCGCGTAGGAGACGGGCACGCCATCCATCAGCACATAGGAGCGCGGCGACAGGCGCGCCGTCAGGCCGCGCACGCCGATGTTCAGCGACACATCACTGCCGCCCGTGCCGTTGCTGTCCTGCACCTGCACGCCGGGCACCATGCGCAGCACGTCGCGCAGGCTGGTCGAGCCGCTTTCCTCGATCCGTGCACGTTCGACGATGGAGCGCGCGCCCGCATGCTCCAGCACCTTTTCCTCGCTGGGGTTGTCCAGCCAGTTGCCGGTGACGGTGATGGTGGACAGGCCGGGTGCCTCGGGGGCGGTCATGGCGGGCTGCGCCTGGGCCGAGACCTGCAGCGACAGCAGGGCCGTGGCGACGGCGGCGGCGCAGCGCGTCAGCGCGGCGCAGTGGTGGCGGGAAACCATGGAAACTTCCTTCTTGCGTCTGGATTGGGGCAGCGCTGAAGGGTCGGTGACAGGCTGCAGGACGCGTGGCGGCGGGCGAGGCGGAAAGCAGAAGGCAAGGACCGGTCAGCATGCGTTGCGGCCATGCCGGTTCGGGGCGCGAGTCTAAATGAGAATCATCCATGCTGCATGAAGTCGGCAGCGTGTCATCGCGTGGCGTTGCCCTTGCGCGACAACGCTCCGGGCGCAGCGGGTGCTTACCCCGCAGCCTGGCGGACCAGGGCGCCCAGCGTGGCCATGGCCTGCTCGGCCTCGTCGTTCCAGTCATGGCCATAGTTCAGCCGCAGGCAGTGGCCGAAGGCCTGGGAGGCCGAAAAGATGGGCCCTGGCGCCACGCTGATGCCGCGCGCCAGCGCCTGGCGGTGCAGGGCCAGCGCATCGCAGGGCGCGGGCATTTCCACCCACATGAAGTAGCCGCCCTCGGGTCGCGTGGCATGCGTGCCTTCGGGGAAATGCCGGGCAATGGCGTCGGCCATGCGGTCGCGCTGCAGGGCCAGGGCCTGGCGCAGGCGGCGCAGGTGCCTGTCCACGCTACCGCCTTCCAGGTAGTCGGCCAGTGCCTGCTGCGTGGGCGCATTGGTGGCCAGCGTGGTGGTGAGCTTTTGCCGGGCCACGGCACGCGTGAAGCGGCCCGGCGCGGCCCAGCCGATGCGCCAGCCCGGTGCCAGGCACTTGGAGAACGAGGCGCAGTGCAGCACCCATCCCTCGGTGTCGAAGGCCTTGGCCGGGGGCGGGCGGTGCTCGCCGAAGTACAGCTCGCCGTAGACGTCGTCCTCGATCAGCGGCACGCGGTGGCGCGTGGCCAGAGCGACCAGGGCCTTCTTGCGCGCCTCGGGCATCAGGCTGCCCAGCGGGTTCTGGAAACTGGTCATCAGCCAGATGGCCTGGGGCCGGTGGCGCTGCACGGCGGCCTCCAGCGCGGCCAGGTCCATGCCTTCGCCCGGGTGCGTCGGGACCTCGATGGCCGACAGCCCCATGCGCTCCAGCGCCTGCAAGGCGCCATAGAAACAGGGGGATTCGATGACCACGGCGCCGCCGGGTCGCGTGACGGCAGCCAGGCACAGGTTCAAGGCTTCCAGGGCGCCATTGGTGATGACCAGGTCGGATGGCGACAAGGCCAGGCCGTCGGCCAGATAGCGCCGCGCGACCTGGCGGCGCAGCGCCATGGAGCCCGGCGTGAGATCGTCGATGGCGCTGCGCGGATCGGCCTGGCGCGCGGCGCGGGCCAGGGCCTGGCCCAGGCGCTGCAGCGGGAACAGGCGCGGCGATGGAAAGGCCGAGCCCAGGGGGACGACATCGCGGTCCATGGCCGATTCCAGCACCTCGAACACGCGCTCGCTGACATCGACCACGGCGAAGCTCTCGCCCTGGGGCGCCGATGGCCGGGTGGGCTCGGGCGGCGCGCTGCGGGGACGGGGTGCGACGAAGTAACCCGAGCGCTCGCGTGCCCGCACCAGGCCGCGCGCCTCCAGCAGGTAGTAGGCCTGGAACACCGTGGAGGCGCTGACACCGCGCCGCTCGCTGGTGTGGCGCACGGAGGGCAGCTTGTCGCCGGCGCGCAGGACACCCGAGGCGATGGACTCCTCGATGTCATCGGCGAGCTCCTGGTAGCGCGTCATGGCGCTTGGCACCGGAGACCTTGCTCAGCCCTGTTCGGCCAGCAGTTCCTGCAGCGCCTTGACCTGCTGGCGCAGGCGCTCGTTCTCGGCTTCCAGCTCGGTGATGCGCTGCTGCATTTCCTCGGGCGAGGCCGTCGCCGCCATGCCTTCGCCTTCGGCGGCATCGGCTTCGGGCTTGGTGGCCTTGGGCTTTTTCTTGGCGTCGCGCACGCGCTTGGCGGCTTGCTTGAGCTCATCGGCGCCGGCGGCGGCCACGGCCTGCTGCTCGTCCACGGGCAGGCTGGCGACCACGGCGGCCGTGTTCAGCGAGATGTCGCCCGAGCGCACGGCGGCCACCACTTCGGGGGCGGCCTTTTGCTGGATGGTCTCGATCAGCTTGACCTGGCTGCTGGACAGGCGGGCCACGCGGGCCAGGGCCTCGCGCGTGTCCAGGGCCTCGTCGGGCACCTTGGGGACGCTGGCCAGCGCCGCGGCGACCACGGGGTCGGTCTCGCCTTCCCAGGGCGCTTCGCCTTCGGGCTGGGCCGGGGCATCGGCCTTGGCGGCCATCACGGCGGCTGCGGCGGCAGAGCGGCGTGCGGCGATGATCTCGCGCTTGCGCAGCGCCAGCACGCCGCGCTGGAAGTCGGAGACGCTGCGGCGGCCCAGGTGCTGGTCGATCATCCACAGGTGCACGTCGTCCATGTTCTTGAACTGCGTGGCCTGCACGGTGTTGAAAGGCAGGCCGTGCTTCTGGCAGATGGCGTAGCGGTTGTGGCCGTCGATGAGCAGATCGTTCCAGAGCACCAGCGCATCGCGGCAGCCTTCGGCCAGGATGCTGCGCTCCAGCGCGTCGAATTCATCGGGGGTCAGCGGGTCGATGTAGGCCTTGAGTTCTTCGTTGACGACGATGTCCATGGCAATTCAAAAAAAGGGAATGAAAGAAATGGCGGCAGCCCCGGACCAGGTGTCTGGTCCCGGGCCACCGCAATGAAAAGGGCCGGGCCGCCGCCTCAGAGCAGGCGCGAAATCAGCGCGCCCTCGACCGGGCCTTCCAGCGGAATGCGTACGCGCACCGGGTTGCCCTGGGCGACCTGCACGGGCTCGCCGTCGAGGTTGAACATCTTCTCCAGCAGCACCTGGCGGTTGCCCTGGGGATGGATGATCTCCAGCGTGTCGCCCACCGAGAAGCGGTTCTTGGTCTCCACCTCGGCCAGGCCGTCGGCCCAGCCGCGCACCTCGCCCACGAAGTGGCTGCGCTGCAGCACCGAGTGGCCGGTCTCGTAGTTCTGGTAGTCCTGCGAGGGGCGACGCTCCAGCAGGCCGCCCGTGTAGCCACGGTTGGCCAGGCCTTCGAGTTCGGTGATCAGGTGCGGGTTGAAGGGGCGGCCGGCCACGGCATCGTCGATGGCGCGGCGGTAGACCTGGGCCGTGCGCGCCACGTAGTACAGGCTCTTGGTGCGGCCCTCGATCTTGAGCGAGTCCACGCCGATCTTCACCAGGCGCTCCACATGCTCCACGGCGCGCAGGTCCTTGGAATTCATGATGTAGGTGCCGTGCTCGTCTTCCATGATGGGCATCAGCTCGCCGGGACGTCCCTTTTCCTCCAGCAGATAGACCTGCTCGGCCTTGGGGTGGCGCCGGCCGTCGCCGCAGGTGCTGGTGAACTGGCTGTCGGCGTCCTCGCGGGCCTTCTCGAAGCTGAAGTCCTGCTCCATGGTCTGGGCCAGGGCCTCGCCGGTGTTGGGGTCCACGGCCGTGTCATGCGTCTTGTAGTCCCAGCGGCAGGCGTTGGTGCAGGTGCCCTGGTTGGGGTCGCGGCGGTTGAAGTAGCCCGACAGCAGGCAGCGGCCCGAGTAGGCGATGCACAGCGCGCCGTGCACGAAGACCTCGATCTCCATGTCGGGGCATTCCTGGCGGATCTTCTCGATCTCGTCCAGCGACAGCTCGCGCGACAGGATGATGCGCGAGACGCCCGCCTTCTGCCAGAACTTCACCGTGGCCCAGTTGGTGGTGTTGGCCTGCACCGAGAGGTGGACCTCGGTCTCGGGCCACTTGTCCTTGACCATCATGATCAGGCCGGGGTCGGCCATGATCAGCGCATCGGGCTTGCACTCGATCACGGGCGCTATGTCGCGGAGATAGGTGCGTACCTTGTCGTTGTGGGCGATCAGGTTGCTGGTGACGAAGAATTTCTTGCCCCGCGCATGCGCCTCGGAGATGCCTTGGGCGATCTGTTCGAGACGGAATTCGTTGTTGCGTGCGCGCAGGCTGTAGCGGGGTTGCCCGGCGTAGATGGCATCGGCGCCAAAGTCGTAGGCCGCGCGCATCTTGTCGAGCGAGCCGGCCGGCAGCAGCAGTTCGGGGGCTTTGAGGGTCATGATCCCCGTATTGTCCTGCATCGGCCTTTCCAATGCGGTGCGCTATGGCTCCGCCACGGCCTGGCCCTGCAGATGCTCCAGCAGCAGCCGGGCATGGGCCGGCAGGCGTTCGGGCAGGGCCGTGCACAGCAGCAGCCGGCGGCTGGCCCAGGCATCGGACAGCGGCACGGCGCGGGCGCCGCTGGCCGATGCCAGGCGCAGTGCGGCGGCAGCGGGCATGACGGCCACGCCCACGCCCTGGCCGACCAGCTGGCACAGGCTGTCCAGGTGCTGCAGCTGGGCGCGCCAGCGCAACTGCCCGCCCAATAAGGCGGCCTGCTGGCGCACCAGTACCTGCAGGGCGGCATCGTGTGGCAGGCCCACCCAGTCCTCGGCCAGCAAATCCTTCAATGCCAACCGGGCGCGCCGCGCCAGCCGGTGGCCTCGGGCCAGCACGGCGACCAGCGGGTCGGGGCGCCAGGGCTCGGCCAGCAGGCCGCTGCTGTCCTGGGCATCGCTGGCGACGCCGATGTCGCACAGGCCCTGCCGAATGCGGTCCAGCACCTCGGCGCTGCCATGCTCCTGGATGTCCAGCGCCACGCGCGGATGGCTGCGCAGGAATCCGGCCACGGCCAGCGGCAGGTGCTCGCCCACGGCCGAGGTGTTGCCGCACAGGCGCACGTGCCCGGCCAGGCCCGCGCCGTACTCGGCCATGTCGCCGCGCAGCCGCTGCATGCGCGCCAGCACATCGCGCGCATGCTGGCCCAGCGTATGGCCGGCCGCCGTGGGCCGCACGCCGCGCGCCTGGCGCGTCAGCAGGGCGCAGCCCAGCTGTGCTTCCATGCCGCGCACGCGCTCGCTGGCCGACGCCAGCGTCATGTGCGAGCGGGTGGCCGCGGCCGTGAGCGTGCCGCAGTCGAGGATGTGGACGAACAGCTGCAGGTCGGTGAGGTCGAAGCGCATGGCTGGCGAGTGGAAGGCTCAGGTATGGGCTGAGCCTTGGTTTGGCGATCCCTGATTGTGATTCATGGGGCATTGCGCGACCATGCCGTGGCACAAGACTCAGGAATGGCCTGAGTCCCAACCGAATGCTTCAGGGAGCTTGCGATGTGGGATGGGGGGTGGATGCTGGGGGCGGCGGTGGCCGTGTTCGCACTGGCCGGGGTGGTCAAGGGCGTGGTGGGCCTGGGCCTGCCCACGCTCTCCATGGCGCTGCTGGCGCTGTTCATGCCGGCCGGGCAGGCCGCCGCCTGGCTGCTGCTGCCGTCGCTGGTGACCAATGTGGTGCAGATGCGACCCCTGCCCGCGCTGTGGCCCCTGCTGCGGCGCCTGGGCTGGATGCAGCTGGGCATCGTCATCGGCACCGTGGGCGGCATGCTGTGGTGGGGCCCGGTGGGCGAGGCCGCCATGGCGCGCACGGCACTGGGCGTCGCGCTGGTCCTGTATGCGCTGTGGGGCCTGTGGGGACCCAGCCTGCAACTGCCCGAGCGGCACCAGGGCTGGCTGGGCCTGGCCTGCGGCCTGCTGACGGGCGCCATCACGGCGCTGACGGGCGTGTTCGTGGTGCCGGCCGTGGCCTTCCTGCAGTCGCTGGCGTTGTCGCGCCAGGCGCTGATGCAGGCCATGGGCCTGTGCTTCACGGTGTCCACACTGGCGCTGGGTGCGGGCATGGCGCTGGCGCGCGGGGCGGAGCATGGCGCCCTGGCCTGGGGCAGCACGGCGCTGGTATCGGCGCTGATGCTGCTGCCGGCCCTGGCCGGCATGGCGTGGGGCGAGCGGCTGCGCCAGTCGCTGTCACCCCAGGTCTTCAAGCGCGTGCTGATGCTGAGCCTGCTGGCGCTGGGCATCTACATGTGCGCCAGGGGCTAGGCACGGAACACCTTCACGGGACCGCCGCGCTCCACCCGCCAGTGCTGCTGGCTGCGCTCACGGCGCGCCTGGCCCTCGCCCTGGGCGTTGAGGCGTGCCAGCCTGAGGGCCAGCAGCTCGCGTGCCAGCCGCTTGTTGGCATGCTGGCTGCGCTCGCTCATGACCTTCACCGAAATCCCGCTGGGCACATGCAGGGCATGGACGGCGGAATCCGTGGTGTTGACATGCTGGCCGCCCTTGCCCGAGGCCTTGCAGGCCTGGAAGACGATCTCGCCATCGGCCGGCAGCTGCCGCGGCGGTTCGCACTTCTGCACGGCCACGAACCAGTTCCGGCGCGGGTGGTGGGGCCGCAGGGGACTGTCGAAGATCCACTGGATGGTGCCCAGCCAGCCTTGCAGCGGGCCCGTGTCGCCCTCGCAGCGCAGCAGCACGGATTTGTAGCCGGCCGGCGTGGGCGCTTCCTCCAGCACGTCCACGGCGATGCCGCGCGCGGCGCAGTCGCGCAGCAGCTCGCGCAGGGTCAGGCGCACGGCGTGCTCGCACTCGGCGGGGCCGTGGGATGCGGTCAGCTGGATCAGCAGCATTGCATGGCTCCCTTCTTGTAGGTCAGCAGGGGGCGCAGCCGCGCCACCAGTTGCACCAGGCCGGCTTCCTGCAGGCTGGCGACGACGGAGTCCACGTCCTTGTAGGCCTGGGGGGCCTCCTCGTAGACCAGTTCGCGGTCGGCGCAGACCACGGCGCTGCCGAATTGGGTGCGCAGCAGCTCGTCCAGCGTGAAGCGCGGGCGCAGCCGGCCCATGCAGTCGGTGCGCGCCCATTTGCGGCCCGCGCCATGCGCCAGCGAGTGCAGGGCCTCGTCGCGCCCGGCCACGGGCCGCACGAGGTAGCTGTAGTCGCCGCGCGAGCCCGGGATCACCACCAGACCCTGGTCGGCCGGCGTGGCGCCCTTGCGGTGCAGGAAGCCGTCCTCGCCGCGCCAGTGGTGGGCAATCACATGGTTGTGGGTGATGTCCAGCAGGGCTTCGCCGCGCGTGCGCAGGGCGCGCAGCAGGCGTGCCGCGATGCTGGCGCGGTTCAGTTGGGCAAAGGCGATGGCGGCCGCGTGCTGGCACAGGTACTGTGTCGCGGCATCGCTGCCTGCGGCCAGGCCGTCGTGGCTGAAGGCCTCGACATGCGCGCGCAGGATGGCGCCGCCCAGCCCGCGCGAGCCGCTGTGCACCATGAGGTGCACGCGTTTCTTGTCGAGTGCGCCTTCCTCGTACAGCGTGTCCACCAGCTGCAGTTCGGCAAAGTGGTTGCCGCCGCCGATGGTGCCCAGGCTGTCTTGCAGATACGCCAGGTCGGCCACACCGCTGGCCTGGGCGATGTGCTCCAGTTGCTGCATGTCCACGGCGTCCAGCAGTTCCTGGGGCAGGGGGCCGTCGATGTTGCCCACGGCCTTTTCCAGCTTGGGGGCCGAGGTCTTGTGCGCCGCCAGCTCGGTGGCGTACAGCGACATGCCGCAGCCGATGTCGCCACCGACCAGGGCCGGGTAGAAGCGACCGGTGGAGAAGAACGCCGCGCCTACCGGATAGCCCCGGCCGGGGTGCAGGTCCGGCAGGCCTACGGCCGCGCGCATGCCGGCCAGGTTGGTGGCCGTGGTGCGAAGTTGCTGGATGGCGGCGTCTTCAATCCAGACGCCGCGGTTGGCGAACACCTCGATGTAGGTGTCCGAAAGGGAATTGCCCATGAATGGCTTTCGATCGAGTGCTTGGGGCACATTCCGGCAGACGCGGAATGCGCGATGGGCAGTCGCCGCAAGCTCGATGGACAGGCATCAGGAAAAGCGCACGCGCAGCCGAAAGCCGGGCTCCATACGGGGCCGGGAATCGGGTCTGCAGCGTGGCCTGGAGGCGCCAGGGCTTCAAGCGTGCACGACTGCAAAGGGACGTGTCGAATGGGACATGGGTTCTCTCCTTTGCGTTGGTGGACGGGCCGCGAATGCGGCAAAGAAAGGCATGCTAGGGACAAGTGTCGGCCCCTGCAAGCGCTGTGGACGGTGCGTGGCGAAATGCATACGGCAAAAAGCCCCGCAGGCATGTACCGGCGAGGCTTTTCGTTGAGGGGTCTGTGCCCGCTCAGTCCTGCGGGCGGAAGCCGATGACCAGGTCCGAAGGCACGCGGCCATCGATGTCGCGCGGCAAGGTCTCGGTCTTTTGCAGCGCGCGGACGACGGCGTCGTCCCAGGCCTTGTTGCCGCTGGACTTGGCGATGGTGATGCCGGTGATGGTCCCGTCGGGCGCCGCGCGCACGCGCACCTCGGCACGCGGGTTGCCGCTGATGGCGTCGGGGTAGACGATGTTGGGCTTGACCCGCGCGGCCACCTTGGCGCCGTAGCCCGCCGAGGGGCCGCCGGCCGAGCTGCCGCTGCCGCCGCTTTTGCTGCCGCCCGACCCCTCGCCGGCCGAGCCGCCGCTGCCGGCAAGGCCCTGCATGCGGCGGATGTTTTCCTGGCGGCGCGCCTCGGCTTCCTTGGCCTCGCGCGCCTCCTTGGCAGCCTGCTCCTTCTTGCGCCTTTCCTCGGCGGCCTTCTTCTCGGCTTCGGCCTTGGCGGCCTTTTCCTTCTCCGCCTTCTCGGCTTTCTCGCGCTCGGCCTTGTCCCTGGCGGCTTTTTCCCGCTCCGCCTTTTCCTTTTCGGCCTTGTCCTTCCTTTGCTGTTCCAGGCGGTCCTTGCGGTCCTGCTCGGCCTTGTCCTTCTTTTGCTGTTCGAGCTTTTCGCGGCGCTCCTTTTCGGCTTTCTCGGCCTTTTCCTGCTTCTCGCGCTCAGCCTTCTCCTTCGCCGCCTTCTCGGCCTTTTCCTTGTCGAGGCGCTCCTGGCGCTCCTTCTCGCGCTGCTCGCGCGCGGCCTGTTCGGCGCGCTCCTTCTTCTGCTGCTCGATCTTGCGCTTCTTCTCCAGCGCGATCTCGGCCTCGCGGTCGTCATCGACGGCCTGCGGCCTGGGGGGCGGCGGGGGCGCGATCACGGGCGCGGGCGGCGGTGGGGGCGGCTGGGGATGGGTTCGGGTGCAGGTGGCGGGGGGGGGCGCTGGCACGGGCAGGGCGGGGCCGGGGCGGCCGTGGACCAGAACTCGGCCTCCACCATGGGCTCGTCGGCCTGCTTCGGGGGGCGCACGGTCCACAGCATGGCGGCCACGAGCAGCAGTGCGCGGCCACGGCCATGGCCCACGAGCGCGTGCGGCCGCGCGTGCGCGGCGGGGCAAACTGGTCGTGGTCTTGCAGGTTGGGCATGGAGTCGGAGGCGGGCGGCGCTGCTTACTGGGAGGACTTGACGCCGAAGGCCACGCGCTTGACGCCGGCGGTCTGCAGCTCGGACATGGCGGCCATCACGGTCTCGAAGGGCAGCTTCTTGTCGGCGGAGATCAGCACGGCGCTGTCGTCGCTTTGCTGGTCCTGCCAGTCCTTGGCGGCCGTGCCCAGCTCCTTGAGCGTGACGGCCTTGTCGATGCTGCCCGCCTTGATGCGGATGGCGCCATCCTTGTCGATCATCACGTCAGCGCGCTTCGGGGGCGTGCGCGCGGCCTTGCCCGCGCTGGGCACGTTGATGGAGCCCGGCGTGAGCATGGGCGCCGTCACCATGAAGATGATGAGCAGCACCAGCATCACGTCGATGAAGGGCACCATGTTGATCTCGTTGACGGTGCGGCGGCTGCGGCCACCGCGCGAGGCTACTGCGGGCATGGGCTCACTCCTTGCAAAGGCTCAATGGCCGGAGGGGCTGCCCGAGGATGTGGCGCCCACATTGCGTTGCAGGATGTTGGAGAACTCTTCGATGAAGGTTTCCTGCTGGCTGGCCACGCGGTCGATCTGGTGGGCATAGCGGTTGTAGGCCGTGACGGCCGGGATGGCCGCGAACAGGCCCATGGCCGTGGCCACCAGGGCTTCGGCGATGCCGGGGCCACGGTGGCCAGAGTGATCTGCTCCATGTTGGCGAAGCCCGTGAAGGCATGCATCACGCCCCAGACGGTGCCGAACAGGCCGACGTAGGGGAGACCGAGCCCACGGTGCCCAGGAAGGACAGGCCCGATTCGACCTCGTCCATCTCGCGCTGGAAGCTGGCGCGCATGGCGCGGCGCGTGCCGTCCATGAGCTGGTTGACGTCGGCGATGCGACGCTCGCGCAGCTTCTGGTATTCGCGCATGCCGCTGGCGAAGATGCGCTCCATGGGACCACCCTGCTTGGCGTGCTGGGCGGCGGAGGCGTAGAGGTCGTTGAGGCTGGTGCCCGACCAGAAGTCCTGCTCGAAGCCGTCGTTGAGCGAGCGCACGCGCTTCAAGGTCTGCGACTTGCGAAAGATGGTGGCCCAGCTGGCGACCGAGGCGCCCACCAGCAGCAGCATGACGAGCTGCACGACCCAGCTGGCCTGCAGCACGAGGCTGAGTATGGACATGTCATGGGAGTTCATGAGAGTTGCTCCAGGATGCGGTTCGGAATTCTTGCGGGGCGCATGGTCGTGCCATCCACCCATCCAATGCGTATCGTGCCTTCGCACAGCAGGGGCTGCGGCGCGGTGCCATCACTGGCGGATGCCAGCAGCGCCTGCTGGCGTATTGTCAGCGAAGCGCGGCCACTGCTTTGCAGCGCGGCGGTAACAAGGAGTTGGTCATCGAGCCGGGCCGGCCGCAGGTATTGCAGCTGGGCCTGGGTTACGACAAACATGCCGCCCGTTTGTTCCCGAAGCCGCTGCTGCTCGATGCCGAGGGCGCGCAGCCACTCGGTGCGGGCGCGCTCGAAGAACCTGAGGTAGTTGGCGTAGAACACGATGCCGCCGGCATCGGTGTCCTCCCAGTAGATGCGGATCGGAAACTCGAAGGCCATGTGCGGCGTGCCTCAGGCCAGGAGCCGTTGCAGGCGCCGAACGGCCTCCTGCAGCTGCTCCATCGAATTGGCCGTGGAAAAGCGCACGAAGTCGGCGGTCTCGGCGGTGCCGAAGTCGCGTCCCGGCGTGATCGCCAGGTGGGCGCGCTCCATGACGGCATAGGCGAAGTCCCAGCTGCCCCTGACGCCCAGCTTCGCGGCGGCGGCGCGGCAGTCGGCCCAGGCATAGAAGGCGCCATCGGGCTGCACGGGCACGGGCAGGCCCAGCGCCTGAAGGGCAGGAATGAAGAAGTCGCGCCGGGCCTTGAACTCGGCGCGGCGGCGCTCGTACTCGGCAATGGACTCGGGCTCGAAGCAGGCCAGGGCGGCGCGCTGCGAGACGGTGCTGGCGCAGATGAACAGGTTCTGGGCCACGCGCTCGACCACCGGCACCATGGCCTCGGGCACGACCATCCAGCCCAGGCGCCAGCCCGTCATGTTGAAGTACTTGCTGAAGCTGTTGATGCTGATCACGTCCTCGCCCAGGGCCAGCGCCGTCTGGCCGAAGGCCTCGTCATGGGACAGGCCCAGGTAGATCTCGTCGATGAGGGTCAGTCCACCGCGGGCGCGCACCACGTCGAGGATGCGGCGCAGTTCCTGCGGCGCGATGGAGGTGCCCGTGGGGTTGGAGGGGAGGCCAGCAGCACGCCGCGCGTGCGCTCGTTCCAGGCGGCCTCGACCTTGTCGGCGCTCAGCTGGTAGCGCTCGGCCGCCGTGGTCGGGATCAGCACGGCCTTGCCCTCGGCGGCGCTCACGAAGTGGCGGTTGCAGGGGTAGCTGGGGTCGGGCATGAGGATTTCGTCGCCCGCGTCGATGGTGGCCAGGCAGGCCAGCTGCAGGGCCGCCGAGGCGCCGGCCGTGACCACGATGCGCCGCGCGGGCACGTCGACACCGAAGCGCTGCGCGTACCAGTGGCTGATGCGTTCGCGCAGCTGGGGCAGACCCAGGGCCGGCGTGTACTGCGTGGCGCCGTCCTGCACGGCGCGTGCCGCGGCCTGCTGTACCAGCGGCGGCGCGGTGAAGTCGGGCTCGCCGATGTTCAGGAAGATCATCGGCGTGTCGCTGTCCGCGCAGCCGCGCGCCATCTCCTGCGCCGCCTTGGCGATCTCCATCACGTAAAAGGGCTCAATGCGGTCGGCGCGGGTCGAAAACTTCATGGCGATGAGGGACGAAATCCTGGAGAAAGCGCCCGCACCCGGTGAGGGGCGGGGCGGGCCATGGTGGCCGGATGCGGCGGGGCGGGGCCCCTGTGAGGTGCGGCCCGGGCTTCAACCGGCCTGGCTGGCGGATTCGTCCGCCGCGCCGGGGGCAGAGGCCGCCTTGGCGGCACGGTCATGCGCGACCTCGTCGGCACGCAGCGCCGGTGCCAGGCCGTTGAGCACGGCGTTCACGTACTTGTGGCCATCGGTGCCACCGAATTCCTTGGCCAGCTCGATGCACTCGTTGAGCACCACACGCCAGGGCACGTCGGGGCAGTGCTGGAATTCGTACACGCCTATCCACATGCTGGCGTGCTCGATGGGCGAGATCTCGGCCATGGTGCGGTCCAGCTTGGGCGCGATCAGCGCGTCCAGGTCGGCCTGGGCCGTGATGCAGCCGCGCAGCAGCGCATCGTAGTGCACCGAGTCGGCCTTGTGGAAGCCCGACAGGTCGCGCGTGAAGCGGTCGATGGCCTCCACGTCGTTGCCGCTGACGATGTGCTGGTACAGCGCCTGCAGTGCAAACTCGCGCGCGCGGCTGCGGTTGGACTTGGAGGCGGCCTTGCGCGCGCCGGTGCTGGTCAGGCCCGTGCGGCTCTGGCGCGGGGGGCGGCCGGAGGCCGGTGTGGATTGTTCGTCGCTCATGTTCGGACCATGGTTTGGAGCAGGTTGGCCATCTCCACGGCGACCCGGGCCGCATCGCGCCCCTTTTCGGTCTGGCGTGCGATGGCCTGCTCGGTGTTTTCGGTGGTGATGATCGCGTTGGCGATCGGCAACTGGTAGTCCAGGGCCAGGCGCGTCACGCCTGCGCCCGATTCGTTGGCCACCAGCTCGAAGTGGTATGTCTCCCCACGGATGATGCAGCCCAGCGCCACGAGGGCGTCGTACTCGTCGGTCTCGGCCAGCGCCTGCAGCGCCACGGGTACTTCCAGGGCGCCGGGCACGGTCACGTGGGCTATGTTCTCTGCCTTCACGCCCAGGGCCAGCAGCTCTTCGCGGCAGGCCTGGGTCAGGCTGTTGGTGATGCTTTCATTGAAGCGGGCCTGCACGATGCCTATGCGCAGTTCCGCGCCGTCCAGGTTCAGGGCCTGGCCCTTTTCTGCGTTCAACATGTCTTATTCCTTGGGGATGTAGCCGCTGATCTCGAGGCCGTAGCCGGCCATGCTGGGCAGGCGGCGCGGCTGGCCCATGAGCTGCATCTTGTGCACGCCGCAGTCGCGCAGGATCTGCGCGCCCACGCCATAGGTGCGCAGGTCCATGCGGCCACGCTCGGGCGCCTGGGCCGCGCGGGCGCTGCCGTCGAACTGGGCCAGCAGCTGGTCGCCGCTTTCTCCGCAGTTGAGCAGCACGGCCACGCCATGGCCCTGGCGCGCAATGTATTCGAGGCTGGAGTCCAGGCTCCAGGAGTGCAGGGTGCGGCCGGTCTCCAGGGCGTCGAGCACGGACAGCGGCTCGTGCACGCGCACGGGCACGGGGGTCTCGGGATCCCACTGGCCCTTGACCAGGGCCAGGTGCACGGACTGGCTGGGCAGGTCGCGGAAGGCATGGGCGATGAATTCGCCGTGCGCCGTCTGCAGGGCGCGCGAGCCGACCTTGCTCACCAGGGATTCGTTGCGGCTGCGGTACTGGATCAGGTCGGCGATGGTGCCGATCTTCAGGCCGTGCTCGGCCGCGAACAGCTGCAGGTCCGGCAGGCGGGCCATGGTGCCGTCGTCCTTCATGATCTCGCAGATCACGGCGGCGGGCGTGCAGCCGGCCAGGGCGGCGAAGTCGCAGCCGGCCTCGGTGTGGCCGGCGCGCATGAGCACGCCGCCATCGACGGCCTGCAAGGGGAAGATGTGGCCGGGCTGGACCAGGTCGGAGGGCCTGGAGTCCCTGGCCACGGCGGCCTGCACGGTGCGCGCGCGGTCGGCGGCGGAAATGCCCGTGGTCACGCCCTCGGCGGCCTCGATGGAGACGGTGAAGGCCGTGCTGTACACGGTGCCGTTGCGCGCGGCCATGGGGGGCAGCTTCAGGTATTCGCAGCGCTCGCGCGTGAGCGTCAGGCAGATCAGGCCACGGCCGAAGCGGGCCATGAAGTTGATGGCCTCGGGGGTGACGTGATCGGCGGCCAGCACCAGGTCGCCTTCGTTCTCGCGGTCTTCCTCATCGACGAGGATGACCATGCGGCCCGCGCGCATGTCGGCAATGATGTCTTCCACCGGCGAGATGGGCACGGGGGACTTGGAGTTGTTCATGGAGTGCCTTCTGAGGAGGATCCGGGTCCGACGGGCGGCGGCGCGGCACACGCCCCGTCTTGCGCGGCCCGGTGGGCATCCGAAGAGGGCTTCCAAAGAACGTGTGGCGCGGCGCGGCCGCTGTCGGCAATCGGCATGACCCGGAATGACCTTGCGAAAGCACCCATTCTATTCCAGCGGGCACCGGCCGCGGGCGGCTCGGGCTTTGGCCGGAATCAGCCTTCGGGGTCTTGCAGCACCACATCGCCCTCCGGATAGGCGATGCAGGGCAGCACACAGCCTTCGGCGCGCTCCTCGCGCGTCACGCCGGGCCATTCGATCTCGTAGCGCACGCTGCCCGAGACCAGGTGTCCGATGCAGGTGCGGCAGGTGCCGTTGCGGCAGGAACTGGGCCAGTCCACGCCGCCTTGCTCCAGGGAGTGCAGCAGCGGCTGGTCGGCCCAGGCATCGACCTGCAGGCCGCTGGGTGCCAGCCGGGCAATGAAGAAGGGCGGGGCGAAGGGGGAGTCCTGGCTCATGGGGCGTTTGGAAGGAGATGGGCAAGCCCTCGGTTGTATGCGATTCGCGGGGCGGCTGCGGCGGTGCCGGGAGATCGTGACTGCCTGTTTTTTGAGCGGTCATGATGCTTTCTTTTCAAATCAATGACTTGGCGTGGGAATTTGGGACTTGCGGCAGCTTGTCCACATGCTTGTCCAGCCGAAGTGGGGGTAAATGGGGACATGCGGCCTGCAAAGTGGATAACCACGGCGCGGGCAGAAAACCGGTCGTTTTTTGCCTGTTTTTTAGGCGATTCATGTTTTCTTGTTTGAAATCAATGACTTGTCTTGCTTATCCCGCGCGCGGTGGAAGTTGTTCACAGGATTGTTCAGGGAGGGGCTGGATAAGTCGGGCAGCCGACTTGTGGATTTGATGAAAAAATGGGCATATCGGATAAATTCATTGAAAACAATGACTTGCGATTCAAGTCCAGTGCTTGCACACGGTTTTCCACAGGCTTGTCACGAAATCGTGGGGAAAAACAGAACCTGGTGTCGCGCAGTCGCGTCTGCAACCGGAAACGCACGGGCATCCGTCTACAGTGCGGGTGGCTCGCCGCCCGGCCATCGTGGGCGGCAGGCAGATCCAATCAAGCAAAGGGAGCGAATCCATGGCGATCGAGTTTGAAGGCCGCGTGGCCATCGTGACGGGGGCCGGCGGCGGCCTGGGGCGTTTGCATGCGCTGGCGCTGGCCGCACGCGGGGCCAGGGTGCTGGTCAACGATCTTGGCGGGGCGGTGGATGGCAGCGGCGGCTCGGCCTCGGCGGCGCAGGCCGTGGTGGACGAGATCCGCGCGGCGGGTGGACAGGCCCTGGCCAACGGCGCATCGGTCACCGATTTCGAGGCCGTGCAGGCCATGGTGCAGCAGGCCGTCGATGCCTGGGGGCGCGTGGACATCCTCGTGAACAACGCCGGCATCCTGCGCGACAGGAGCTTCGCCAAGATGACCGCCGAGGACTTCCGCCTGGTGGTCGATGTGCACCTCATGGGCGCCTTCCATTGCTGCAAGGCCGTGTGGCCGCACATGCAGGCGCAGAACTATGGCCGCATCGTGATGACCACATCCTCCACCGGCCTGTACGGCAACTTCGGCCAGGCCAACTATGGCGCGGCCAAGCTGGCCCAGGTCGGCCTCATGCAGACCCTGTCCATCGAGGGCGCCAAGTACGGCATCCATGTGAATGCGCTGGCGCCCACGGCGGCCACGCGCATGACCGAGGGCCTGATGCCCGAGGCGGTGCTGGCCGCCCTGCGGCCCGAGGCCGTGGTGCCGGCCATGCTGGTGCTTGCGCATGAGAGCGCGCCCACGCGCACCACGCTGTGCGCCGGCGCCGGGGGCTTCGAGGCCGCCCACATCACGTTGACCGAGGGCGTGTACCTGGGGCAGGGTGAGCAGGTGCCCGAGCAATTGGCCGGGCAGCTGGCCCGGGTGCTGGAGCGCGGTGGCGAGCAGGTGCCGGCCAGCGGCGCGGCCCAGGGCTCCCTGGAGGTGGGCAAGGCCATGGCGGCGCGCGGCTGATTGCCCCGGCGCAAGGCGGCGCCGCAGCAGCGGGCGAAACTCTGACATATTCCTTTCGCTCGTGGTGCCGCCCTATGGGGCAACAGGCCAAAACGCGTGGTTAAGCGGACGGCCGCCATCGCTTTGCCTGCTGTTTCTCTATCATTCGGCGTCCGGGCCCGGTCTCCCCGCAAACCTGTCGGTTTCCTTGGGGCTGGTGTCCATCAACGAATCGGTACACAAGAATGAAAACATCGCAGGCATCCATGGCGGTTCCCGGTCCCGAGCGGCTCAAGGGCATTCGCCGTGGCATAGAAAAGGAGGGCCTGCGCGTGCTGCCTTCCGGGGGGCTGGCGCTGACGCCCCATCCGCAGGCGCTGGGGTCGGCGCTCACACACCCGCACATCACCACCGACTACAGTGAATCGCAGATCGAGCTGATCACGGGCGCGCGCCTGGGTGTGCAGGAATGCCTGGACGAGCTGTTCGAGATCCACCAGTTCGTGCTGCGCAGCCTGCGCGATGCGGGCGGCGAGATGCTGTGGTCCTCGAGCATGCCCTGCCAGTTGCCCACGGACGAGACCATACCGCTGGCGCGCTATGGCTCCTCGCACTCGGGCCGCTCCAAGAGCGTCTACCGCATGGGCCTGGGCCACCGCTACGGCCGGCGCATGCAGACCATCTCGGGCATCCACTACAACTGGTCCCTGCCCGGCGTGGGCAGCGACCAGTACTTCGCGCTGATCCGCAATTTCCGTCGGCATGCCTTCGTGCTGCTGTATCTCTACGGCGCCTCGCCGGCGCTGTGTCCCTGTTTCGTCGAGGGCCGCGAGCACCGGCTGCAGCCCCTGGGTGATGCGGGCCAGGCCTTGTTCCTGCCGCATGCCACCTCCCTGCGCATGGGGAGGCTGGGCTACCAGAGCGATGCACAGGCCAGCATCAATGTCAGCTACAACGGCCTGGACGGCTACGCCGATTCGCTGTACGACGCACTCACCCGCCCCTATCCGGCCTACGAGACCCTGGGTGTGCGCAACCCCGGCGGCGACTACAACCAGCTGGGCACGGGCCTGCTGCAGATCGAGAACGAGTTCTACGGCACCATCCGTCCCAAGCGCACGGTCAGCCGTGGCGAGCGCCCGCTGCACGCGCTGCGCGAGCGCGGGGTGGAGTACGTGGAAGTGCGGCTCATGGACCTCGATCCCTTCGAGGACGTGGGCATTGCCGCTGCGACCATGCGCATGCTCGACGTGTTCCTGCTGCACTGCCTGCAGTCGGACAGTCCCCCCGATACGCCGGCCGAGATCGCCGAGCTCAAGCACAACCAGCACCTGACGGCAGAGCGCGGCCGCGAGCCTGGCCTGCAACTGTTGCGCGCCGGCCGTGAAGTGGCGCTGCGCGACTGGGCCCATGAGGTTCTTGACCAGTGCCGGCCCTATGCGCAGGCGCTGGATGCCGTTCACGGCACGCAGGATTACAGCACGGCGCTGGCCCAGGCCTTCGAGCGCCTGGCGCAGCCCGAGCGCACGCCTTCAGCCCATGTGCTGCAAGAGCTCACGGGTCGCTTTGGCGACAGCTTCTCGCGTTTCACGCTGGCGCAGTCCGAGCGCGCCCGCGATTCGCTGCTTGCCCTGCCCTGGAGCGAGGCACAGCAGCAGCGCTTCGAGCAGTGGGCGCTGCAATCCGTGCAGGAGCAGCGCGATATCGAGGCCGCCGACACGCTGTCCTTCGAGGAGTGGCGCCAGCGCTACATGTCGCCCGAAAACCTGCGTTGACGCACCGCGCGCTCAGGCGCTGCCGTCAGGCAGCGCCTGCTCGGCGTCCTCGCACCAGAACAGCACGGCATCGTAGAAGCCCTCCCAGACGCAGCCGTTGCAGCCCCGGCCGCAGCAACTGGTGGGCTGGGGTGGGGTCTCCCGCAGCGTGATGCCGGCCGCCCGGGCACGTTGCTGCCACAGGCGCATGCGCGACAGCGCCTGCTCCAGCGGGCCGGACTGGGCCATGCTCAAGGCCGTGCCCTGCCGCGGCGCACGGCGAACAGCACGATGAAGGCCGCGCCCAGCACCAGGGCGAACCAGCCCACCAGATAGGACTGGGCCATCATCTGCACGATGCCGCCCGGTGCCATGAACTGCGGTGCCAGCAGGATCACCAGGCCGATCACGGCGCAGGTCACGCCCTTGATGAGCAGTTCGATATCGGCCTTGCGCGAGGCGGAGCGGGAAGAGGGGGTATCGGGCAAGGGCATAGGCAGTGGAGCAGGTGGGGAAAGCGGGAGACAATTATCCTTGCGCCCCCGCCAGTTCTCCCGCTCCTCAGAAAGTAATCCCCATGGCCATACAGTGGTTCCCCGGTCACATGAATCTCACGCGCAAGGCGATCACCGAGCGCGTCAAGGACATCGATGTGGTCATCGAAGTGCTGGATGCGCGCCTGCCGGGGTCCAGCAGCAATCCGTTGCTGCGGGAGCTGACCGGCCACAAGCCGCGGCTGCAGGTGCTCAACAAGCAGGACCTGGCCGATCCCGCGCGCACGCCGCTGTGGCTGGACTGGTACAACGCGCAAAGCGAGACCCGCGCCATCTCCCTGGATGCTTCCGAGCCCGCGCCCACGCGCCGCCTGATCGAAGCCTGCAAGCTGCTGGCGCCGCAGCGTGGCGGCATGTCCAAGCCCATGCGCGTGCTGATCTGCGGCATCCCCAATGTGGGCAAGTCCACGCTGATCAACTCCATGAGCGGCAAGACGCAGGCCAAGACCGGGGACGAGGCCGGCATCACCAAGCTCGAGCAGCGCATCGTCCTGGCTGACGACTTCTACCTGTGGGATACGCCCGGCATGCTGTGGCCGCGCATCATCGTCGAGCAAAGCGGCTACAACCTGGCGGCCAGCGGTGCCGTGGGCCGCAACGCGTATGACGAGGAACTGGTGGCGCTGGAGTTGCTGTGCTACCTGCAAAGGAACTACGCCGACCTGGTCGATGTCCGCTACAAGCTCGGGCTGGGCAGCGAACGCATTGCCGCCTTGCACGACGACGAACTGCTCGATGCCATCGGCCGGCGTCGCGGCGCCATGATGGGAGGAGGGCGTGTCAATGTGCAAAAAGCCGCCGAGCTGGTGCTGACGGACTTCCGTGGCGCGGTCCTGGGCCGGATCACGCTGGAGACCCCCACCGAGTATGAGCAGTGGCTGGCCGTGGGCCAGGCGCGCGATGCCGAACGCCTGGCACGCAAGGAGGCCGGCAAGGCGCGCAAGCGTCCGTCCCGCCAGCGGACATAGGCGTTGCCGACCCGGCCGGCATCACCTGTTTGGTGCAGGCGCGCGTCCGACCGGGCCGGTGGCACAAGCACCACAGCCGCTGGCACCATGGGCCGCTAGCATGTCGGTTGTTCTTTCTTTCCAGGGCTTGTTTCATGCGGCGTCATCGAGTCGAGGCGGAAACCTATTTGTCCATGCGCCGCGTCGTCTGGGTGGGCAGCATCTGGATCTGCGGCCTGACCGTCCTGCTCGCCATGGCGCTGTTGACACAGGAGCCCGTGCCTTGGCGCAGCGTGCAACTGAACCTGCTGGCCGCGGCCGTGGGCTTCGGCGCCGTGCTGCTGGGCTGGCGCAGGCACTGGCGCATGGCGTCCAATGTCCTTGTCTGGGGAACCTGGATGGCGGCCGTGACCGTGGTGGCCGCCACGGGGGGCGTGCAAAGCAGCTCGGTGCTGGCCTTTCCCGCGTTGCTCATCATGTGTGCCTGGGTACTGGGTGTTCGGGCCACGCTGGCCATGCTGGGGCTGTCCGTGGCGGTCATGGCAGGCTTCTGGGTGGCGGGCGGCCAGGGTGCCGGCTGGATAGGGCAGCGCGAGACATCCGCGGTGTTCTCCATGCTGTACTTCGTGGGCATGCTGGGCCTGACGGGCACGGTGACCCTGATGGCCCGGCGCAGCCTGATCCGCCGAGCCCAGGAACTGCAGGACACGCTGGCGGCGCTGGAGCAGCATCAGGATGACTTGCGCAAGTTCTACCGGGCCGTGGAGCAGAACCCGGAGAGCATCGTCATCACCGATGTGCACCAGAACATCGTGTATGTGAACGAAGCTTTCCAGCAGCGCACGGGCTACTCGCGCAGCGAGGTCATGGGCCAGCCCACCCACCGCTACTCGACGATGGGGCTGGATGCTCCTGCCTGGGACGAGGCACTGCGCCAGCTCGGCCGCGGTGCCCTGTGGCGCGGCCAGATGACCAACAAGACGCGGCAGGGCGAGGACCTGCCGGAGACCGTGCTGGTGGCGCCCATCCGCGCCTCGGACGGGAGCATCGTCAACTATGTGGAGCTCAAGCAGGATCTGTCCGAGCGCATGCGCGCCGAGCGGCAGATCCACGCGCTGGCGCATTTCGATGCGCTCACCGGCCTGCCCAACCGACTGACGCTGACCCAGAGGCTGCGTGCGCTGGCGCGCGAATTCAGGGAGGGCGGCAAGGAGGGGGAGCCACGGCACGGGCTGCTGCTGCTGGACATGGACCGCTTCACGGCCTTCAACGACGTGCGTGGCACGGTGCGCGGCGATGCCCTGCTCAATGCCCTGGCGCAGAGGCTGTCCGAAGCCCTTCCCGAGGGAGTGCTGCTGGCCCGCATGGGGGCCGATGAATTCGCGGTACTGCTGGAGGCCGCCGGCGTGGATCCGTCCGAGGTGGAGCAGCGCATGCGCGGCCTGGCACAGGTACTGCAGGATGCGCTGGAACGGCCGCTGTGGCTGGAGGAGACGGGCGAGGAGGTCCAGGCCAGCTGCAGCATCGGCGCGGCCAGCTTTTCGGCCTCGCGCACCGACAGTGGCGGACACGACGTGCTGCGCCGCGCAGGCGTGGCATTGCACCAGGCCAAGCAGGGCGGGCTGGGCCAGGTGGTCATGTTCCAGCCGGGCATGGCGGAGGCCGTGGGCAAGCGCTTTCGCATCGAAAAGGATTTGCGGCGCGGTATTCCCGCGGGCGAGCTGCAGCCCTATCTGCAGTCCCAGGTGGACCGCCGGGGACAGTGCGTGAGCGCCGAAGTGCTGGTGCGCTGGAACCATCCGCGCCTGGGCCTGGTCGAGCCGGGCGACTTCATCGCCGTGGCCGAGGAGTCGGACCTGATCGTGCTGCTGGGCGACTGGATGCTGGAGCAGGCCTGCCGGCTGCTGGCCCGGCCCGAGTTCGCGGAGCAGGGCTGGCGGCTGTCGGTCAATGTCAGCTGGCGGCAGTTCCGCCAGCCCGACGTGGTGGACAAGCTCAAGCGCATCCTGGGCGAGACCGGGGCCGATCCGCGCCGGCTGACGCTGGAGATCACCGAAAGCGTGGTCATGCGCGACGTGGACGAGGCGCGCGATCGCATGGTGGAGCTCCAGGGCCTGGGCGTGGAGATGGGGCTGGATGACTTCGGCACCGGCTACTCATCCCTGGCCTACCTGCAACGGTTGCCTTTCCAGGAGTTGAAGATCGACAAGTCCTTCGTGCAGGATTGCCATGCCTCGCCGGGCAATGCCGCCATGGTCGAGGCCATCTTGCTCATGGCCGGGCGCCTGGGCTTGCGCGTGGTGGCCGAGGGCGTGGAAACCGAGGCCCAGGCCGACACGCTGCGTGCCTGGAACCAGGGTGTGCTGTTCCAGGGCTACCACTATGGCCGGCCGCTGCCCGTGGGTGAGTGGCTGGACTTGCAACTGGGGACGCCGGCGGGCGTGTGAGCCCGCTCAGTCCCCGGCCTGCTCGAACCATCGGCGTGCCAGCAGGTCCCAGAAGCGTGCGCCGCGTCCCAGGTTGTCGTCGTTGAAGTCGTAGCCGGGGTTGTGCAGGCCCACGCCGGGTTCCCCGCTGGCGGGACCGTTGCCGATCCAGCCGTAGGCGCCCGGAACGGCCTCCAGCATGAAGCCGAAGTCCTCGGCCGTCATGGCGGGCGGCACATCGGTGTGGGCCTTGCCGTCGCCGACGGCTTCGCGCATCACTTCGCCCATGAAGCGGGCCTCGCGCTCATGGTTGGTGGTGTTGGGGTAGCCGGGCTTGAGGATGAACTCGGCGCGGCACAGATGGGCTGCCGCCACATGCTCGCTGATGCGTTGCATGCCGTCGATGAACATCTGCTGGGTATCGGTCCTGAGGGCCCGCACCGTGCCGAAGATGCAGGCCTCGTCGGGAATGATGTTTTCCACCGTGCCACTGGTGATCTTGCCCACGGTGAGCACGGCGCTGTCCAGCGGGTCGGTGCTGCGCGAGACCAGGGTCTGGAGCTGGCCGACGATGGCGCAGGCCACGGGGATGGGGTCCAGCGTGGCGTGGGGCATGGCCGCATGGCCGCCCTTGCCGTGCACGCGGATCTCGAAGCGCAGGGTCGAAGCCATGATGGGGCCGGCGCGCACGGCCATCTCGCCGGCGGGCAGCGCGGGCCAGTTGTGCAGCGCGAACACGGCCTCGCAAGGGAATTTTTCGAACAGACCGTCTTCCATCATGGCCTTGGCGCCGGCACCGCCTTCCTCGGCGGGCTGGAAGATCAGGTGGACCGTTCCATCGAAATCCGGTTGCTGCGCCAGCAATGTCGCCGCGCCCAGCAGCATGGTCGTGTGGCCGTCATGGCCGCAGGCGTGCATGCAGCCGGGGTTGCGGCTGGCGTGCCCGAAGACGTTGAGTTCCGTCACCGGCAAGGCATCCATGTCGGCGCGTATGCCGATGCTGCGGCCCGGCTGGGCGGCACTGCGCCCCCGGCCATGGATGGATGCCACCACGCCGGTCCCGCCCAGTCCGCGATGGACCTGCAGCCCCAGCGCGCTCAGATAGGCAGACACCTTGTCGGCGGTGCGGTGCTCCTCGTAGCGCAGTTCGGGGTGGGCATGCAGGTCATGGCGGAACTTCAGCAACTGACCGAGATGGGGGGTGATATCGGGTGTGGGTCGCATACGCGGGCCGCGGCGGCCTGCACGCCCGGCGGGTCCACAGGCGGCCGCAGCAATTCAATGACAAGGCGGACATGATAGGTCCTGGGCCTTTCCTATGGCGTCCGCTGCGGTGATAGGCCTTGCGCGGCCGAGGCTTTGCGCTACGTTCTTTGATAGTCCGCGCAGCAAGCCAACGGCCTTGGCGCTGTGGCACATGCGGGGAATGGCCGCAGGACCGACAATCGCCCCCATCATGAAAAACACCATCCTGCCCCTGCAGCTGTTCGTGCGCCCCGAGCATGACGACCCCCGCCCCCTGATCCTCTACCATGGCCGCCGCTGCCCGGACGGCTATGGCGCTGCGCTGGCGGCCTGGCTGTTTTATGGTGGCCAGGCCGAATTCCGGGGCCTGGACCATGGCGAGATCCAGGCGGCGGACGATCTGGGCGAACTGCAGGGCCGCGCGGTCTATGTTCTGGACTTCGCCTTCGAACCGGATCTGATGGCCGAGATCGAGGCGCGCGTGGCCAAGCTCGTGGTGCTGGACCACCACAAGAGCGCGGCCGAGAGGCTCACCGGCTACCAGTGCCGATGCGGCGTCGTGCACTTCGACATGAACAAGTCGGGGGCACGCCTGGCCTGGGAGTTCTTCCAGGCCGACAAGCCGGTGCCCGGCCTGATCCGCTACATCGAGGACCGCGACATCTGGAAATGGGAATTCGCCGAGAGCGCGGGCTTCCTCGCGGCGCTGGACATGGAGCCGCGCAGCTTCGAGCGCTGGGCCGAGATCGCGGCCTTCACGCCCGAACAGGAAGCCGCCTTCATGGCGCGCGGCGGCGCCATGGACGAGAAATTCCAGAAGCTGTGTTCCGACATCGCCGAGGCCGCCCAGCCCCTGGTCTTCAACGGCATGCAGGGCCTGATGGTCAACTGCCCGGGCATGTTCCACAGTCAGGTCGGCGATCTGCTGGCGCGCCAAAGCGGCAGCTATGCGCTGATGTGGCACGCCAGCACCAAGGGCGTGAAGGTCGGCCTGCGCTCGCGCACGGAATTCAACTGCATTCCGCTGGCCGAGAGCTTTGGCGGCGGTGGCCATGCCCAGGCCTGCGGCTTCAAGATGGGCAATGAGCGCCTGGTCGAGCTCCTGTCGGGCGTGCTCAAGGCCGATGGCTCGGCCGACTACGCCTACGTGGCCGCGCCGGGGCTGGAGCAGCCGGAAATGGGCGAGGCGGGCGAGCCCGCCGCAACGGCAGCCAGGTAAGGCGCGACGGACGGCGGCAGGTCCGCGCATGCCTGCCAGCCGGGCAGGGCGCACAGCGCCTGCCAGTGCTGCACATCGGGTTCCTGCGCCAGGTCGCGCCAGTCGGCCCTGAAGTGCAGCGGCTCGCCCGTCATCGGGTGGGCCAGCTCCAGGGCATGGGCATGCAGCCACAGCCGCTGCAGGCCCAGCCGTTCGGCCCACCAGCGGTTCAAGGGGCCCTTGCCATGCGTGGCGTCGCCGATGATGGGGTGGGCCACGTGCTTGAGGTGGCGGCGTATCTGGTGGCGCCTGCCCGTGGAGGGCCGCGCCTCGACCAGGGAAACCCGCGTGGCCGCGTGCCGGGGATCGAAGGACTCGGGCCATTCGAGCCGGGCCAGGCAGCGCAGCGAGGTCCGTGCCGGCTGGGCCGGCGCGCCCTCGGGGGCATCGTCGGGCCTGAGCGCGTGATCGACCTGCACCGCGTCCGGCAACCAGCCGCGCACCAGGGCCAGGTACTGCTTGCGCATCGCATGGCCCGCAAAGGCCTCGCCCAGGCGCTGTGCTGCCTGGGCGTGCAGGGCCATGACCAGCACGCCGCAGGTGCCCTTGTCCAGCCGATGGGCGGGATGGACATGGCAGCCCAGCTGGTCGCGCAGCGTCTGCAGCACGAAGCGCGTCTCATGCGCATCCAGCCCGGTGCGGTGCACCAGCCAGCCGGCGGGCTTGTAGACGGCGACCAGGTGCTCGTCGCGCCACAGGATGCGCAAGGGAGCTTCTGCGGCGCAAGGGCCGGGGGGGAGGACAGGGGATGGCAGAGACATGAGGGCGTGAGTGTAGGGGGGCCGGCCACTACCTGTATCGAGATCAACGCAGTGCTGCGCCCGGTGGCATGACTGGCGGCTGCGCAGCGGGGCAATATCGCGCCTGGATCACACTACAAAGGCGCTACCGCATGGACCATCGCAGCACACCGGACTCTCCCGCCCGCATCCGCATCGCCATCGTCGGCCACGGCAACCTCGGCCGTGGCGTGGAAGCGGCCATCGCCAGGAATGCCGACATGGTGCTGGAGGGCATCTACACGCGCCGCGATCCCGCCCGGATCAGGCCCCTGTGCACCGAAACCTCCGTGCTCGGCATGGCCGATCTGCCGGCACGGCGCAGCGGTATCGACGTGCTCGTGCTGTGCGGCGGCTCCAAGGACGATCTGCCGCACCAGTCGTCCGAGCTGGCCGCGCATTTCTCCCTGGTGGACAGCTTCGATACCCATGCGCGTATTCCGGAGCATTTCGAGCGGGTGGACGCGGCGGCCCGGGCCGCCGGGACCACGGCGCTGATTTGCGCGGGCTGGGACCCGGGCATGTTCTCCCTCCAGCGCGTCATGGGCGAGGCGCTGCTGCCCGATGGCGCGACCTACACCTTCTGGGGCAAGGGACTGAGCCAGGGGCATTCGGATGCCATCCGCCGCATTCCCGGCGTGGCGGGCGGTGTGCAATACACCATCCCCGTGGAGGAAGCCGTGGAGCGTGTGCGCGGCGGCGAGCGGCCCACATTGTCCGCGCGTGAGGCGCACCGGCGCGAGTGCTTCGTCGTGCTGGAGCCCGGCGCCGATGGTGACGGCATGCGTGAGCAGGTGCGCCAGGCCATCGTCGGCATGCCGCACTACTTCGATGCATACGACACCACGGTGCATTTCATCAGCGCGGCGCAGCTGGAGCGCGAGCACGGAGCCATGCCGCATGGCGGCTTCGTGATCCGCAGTGGCAGTACGTCGGATCGGCACCACCATGCCATCGAATACCGGCTGCGGCTGGACAGCAATCCTGAGTTCACGGCCAGCGTGCTCGTGGCCTGTGCGCGTGCCGTGCACAGAATGCAGCAGTCCGGTCAGACGGGCTGCAAGACCCTCCTCGATGTGGCGCCCGGCCTGCTGCATCCCAAAAGCGCGGCCGAGCTGCGTGCCGCACTGTTGTAGGCGCAGGCGGCGCCTGCCTCAGCCCTGGCCGACGCGGGCCGCGTCCTCCAGCCGGTCGACGTCGCGCAGCGGCTTGAACAGCGCCATCCAGCCGCCGACCACGCCCAGCGTGCACAGGCTGCCCAGCACGGCCGCAGGCACGGCGCCCAGCCAGGCGGCGCTGGTGCCGGCGCGGAACTCGCCCAGCTCGTTGGACGAACCGATGAACAGCATGTTCACCGCGTTCACGCGCCCGCGCATGGAGTCGGGCGTGGAGAACTGCACCAGGGCGGAGCGGATGTAGACGCTGACCATGTCGGCCGCACCGGCCAGCATCAGGGCCGCCATCGACAGCCAGAACCAGTGCGACAGCGCGAACACCAGGTTGGCCACGCCGAAGATGGCCACGGCACCGAACATCACGCGGCCCACATGGCGCTGGATGGGGCGGGCCGACAGCCACAGCCCCATGGCCACCTCGCCCACGGTCATGGACGAGCGCAGCAGACCCAACCCCTCGGGACCGACCTTGAGCACCTCGTGCGCGTAGACCGGCAGCAGGGCCACCACGCCGCCCAGCAGCACGGCGAACAGGTCCAGCGAGATCGTGCCCAGGATGATGGGGCGCGTGCGGATGAAGTGGATGCCTTCACCGAAGCGCAGCCACAGGGAGCCGCCGGCCGGTGCCATGGCTTCGGCAAAGCGCACGGGAACGGCGCCCAGCAGCAGCACGGCCAGCACGAGGGAGACGCCGCAGACCGCATAGGTCAGCACGGCGCCGCCCCAGGCATACAGCAGGCCGCCCAGCACGGGCGCCGCGATGGCGGCCGTGCGCATCAGCATGCTGTTGGTGGCCAGCGCCTGGGCCAACTGCTCGCGCGGCACGATCTGCGGCAGCAGGCTTTGCAGTGCCGGCCCCGTGAAGGCGCGGCTGCAGCCGAACAGCACCAGCACGCCATAGATCCAGTGCACGTCATGGGCGGCCGCGCCCTCGTACCAGGACAGCCACAGCAGCAGCAGCGAGCACAGCGCGGCCACTGCCCAGCTGCCCGCCAGCAGGCACTTGCGGCTCATGCGGTCGCTGAGGTCGCCGGCCGGGATCAGCAGCGCCAGCATGGGCAGGAACTGGGCCAGGCCCACATAGGCCAGGGACATGGGATCGCGCGTGAGGTCATAGACCTGCCATGCGACGACCACGGCCTGCATCTGCTGGGCGAACATGGACAGCATGCGCGCCATGACGAAGGGGACGAAGGCGCTGTGGCGCAGGCCGGACGCCGCAGCGTCGGCCGATGAGGGGGGGAGCGGGGAAGAGGGCAAGATCGGATATCCGTGGACGGGCCCGCGCAGTATCTGCGAAATGCCGCCGCCGTGCAGGCCGTGCCGCATGCGCCACGCTGCCGACGAAGGCATGCGGCGCGTTCCCACAAGCACGGGCAGGGCGTGGCGCGAATATGCGATCACGGGCCGCGCCAGGGCCCGGCGCAGTCGAGGAATCCAGTTCCCGCATCCAAGGAGCACACACCATGTCCATGTTGTCCCTGCAATATGCCGGCACCCTGATCGGACGCGAAGCCGTCATCGACTTCCCCGACAGCAAGGCCGATGTGCGCTATACCCCCCAGGGCCAGATGGTCTGGCATGTGGTGGACTCCCAGGGCCATGTGTCCGACGGCTGTGAGCGGCTGAGCTACCTGCAGGTCAGCGACAGCCTGCATTTCCTCAACTGGATAGAGAAGACGGGGTTCACCGTCAGCCAGGTCATCGACACGGCGCAGGGAACGGTGCAGGCCTTCTGGTCCTTCGCGGATCCGGACAGCGAAGGCGGGCATCGTTCCTCCATGTTCGTCGAGGGACGTTTCCGGTTTCGCTGATATCTGTCTGCCTCGCGCGTGAAACATTGCGGCAGTGCCGCAATGTGCCTGTTTTTTCAGCGCCCGTGGCAAAGCCATGGCCGGCGCGGCAATGCCGGGTTGTCCCGAAGCTTGTCCACAGGCAGGCCCACAGCCGGTGGGCATAACCGTCACGGCAGGGTCATCTTGCGCAAAGGGCCGATGAGAGAGGGTGAGTGTGGGTGGACACTCTCGGCGAGGGAGTGATGGCTGCTATTGACCCTGGATTCCATGGCCCGTGGCGGCGAGGGTGTGGCAAACCTTGCACGGCGCCGGACACGCATGCGGAGCGT
Source organism: Delftia tsuruhatensis (assembly GCF_903815225.1). Classification (NCBI taxonomy): domain Bacteria; kingdom Pseudomonadati; phylum Pseudomonadota; class Betaproteobacteria; order Burkholderiales; family Comamonadaceae; genus Delftia; species Delftia tsuruhatensis. The sequence goes on along the minus strand of NZ_LR813084.1, from coordinate 4,271,145 downwards.
GAAACATCGGGCAGGGCGGCATCGGGCCGCTTGTATGCTTGACGCATGACCTGGCTGCTTCTGGCTCTGCACTGTCTGCTCATCCTGGGGTTCGGCCTGCGCATCCTGCTGCGCGACGATGTGCGTCCCGATGTCCGCATGGGCTGGCTGACGGTCATCGTGCTCCTGCCCTATGTGAGCTGCGTGCTGTACTACCTGTTCGGCGAGGTCGCGTTGCGCCGCCGCGGCCGCGCGCGGTACCGGCGTGTACAGGACTTTGCCGATGCACCGGATCCGGGCCACACCGACGCACCGGTACCCGAGGCAGGGCCGCAGATCGCGGCGCAATGGCAGGCCGCGTTCGGTTACGCGGCCTCCATCAACCGCTTTCCCGTGCAGCCGGGCCACTGCGCGCAGCTGATGGCCGACGGTGCCCAGGCCCGGGCATCCATGCTCGCGGACATGGATGCCGCGCGCCACGAGATCAATGTCCTCTACTACATCTGGCTGGCCGACCGCACGGGAACGGACGTCGCACAGGCACTGATGCGGGCGGCGCGCCGTGGCGTGGTCTGTCGGGCGATGGTGGACGGAATGGGGTCGCGGGCGCTGGTGGGGTCTGCGCTGTGGCAGGAGATGGCCCAGGCCGGCGTGCAACTGGCGGTGGCTCTGCCCGCCAGCCACCCGCTGCGCGTGATGCTCACCAGCCGCCTGGACCTGCGCAACCACCGCAAGATCACGTTGATCGATGGCCGCATCACCTATTGCGGCAGCCAGAATTGCGCGGACGAGGCCTTTGCCGTGAAAGCCCGCTATGCGCCCTGGGTGGACATCATGCTGCGTCTGCAGGGGCCGGCCGTGGCGCAGATGCAGCAGGTGTTCGCCAGCGACTGGGTGCAGGCCAGCGGCCAGTCGCGCGGGCCGTGTGTTGCCCCTGCGCACGAGGTTCGCGCGCCCCGGACGTCCCATGGCTTCGCTGCCGTGGTGATCGCCGAAGGGCCTGCCGAGCGGCCGCGCTGCACATCGCAGCTGGTGTCCACGCTGCTGGCCTGCGCACGGCGTGAGGTCGTGATCTCCACCCCCTACTTCCTTCCCGATGCCACGGTGCTGGAGGCGTTGTGCGCCGCCGCCTGGCGCGGCGTGCGGGTGACGCTCATCGTGCCGGCGCGCAACGACTCCTGGATCGTGGGAGGCGCCAGCCGCAGCACCTACCGATACCTGCTGCGGGCCGGCGTCATCCTGTACGAATTCCGCCCCGGCCTGCTGCATGCCAAGACCCTGTGCCTGGACGGACAGGTGGCCCTGGTCGGTTCCACCAACCTGGACCTGCGCAGCTTCGACCTGAACTTCGAGAACAACGTGCTGCTGCAGGACGAATCCGTGGCCCGGGCCATCCGCCAGCGGCAGGACGAGTACATCGGTCATTCCGACCAGGTGCTGGCCGCGCAGGTCCATGCCTGGCCATGGCGCCGTCGCATCTGGAACAACCTGCTGGCCATGTTCAGTCCGGTGCTGTGAGGCATGGGCGGGACAGGAAAAAGGCCTGCGCAAGGCAGGCCTCGGTCAAGGGCTGGTGGCGGTGCGCTCAGCGGCCCACGCGCTCGCTCTCGACCACCATGTCCAGCACATAGGCGTAGGCCGATGCATCGGCCGGCACGTTCTGGCGCTTGTAGCGCTGGATGCGCAGCACATTGCGGATGCCCGGCTCGTGCTTGTAGCCCTCGATCTCGCTGTAGAAGTTCTCCCACTCGCCGGTGGAGGTCTTCACGCCGTTGTCGCCATAGCGGATCTCGCGCACGCGCAGGCACTGGAAATCCTTGATCAGCGGATGGCTGCAGGCCGCGCGCTGCGGAGCGACCTCCAGGAAGATGCGTTCTCCGGCGCTGCCGTACTGGGTCTGGGCCGTGGGCGAGCCCTCGAACTGCCAGCGCGTGCCGTCGATGAAGGTCAGCGTCAGGCGTGGAGGCTGCTGGCCTTCTCCCAGCTGCACGGCCCATTGCTTGGCCGTGGGCAGGATGCGGGCGACTTTTTGCTCCAGCGCCATCAGCTGGTCGTCATCGCAGGCCATCAGCGTGCTGGCCGCGCGCTGCGTGGAGATGCGGTTGCCCTCGGTGCTGTAGCCCGTGGTCACGACGTTGCACAGGTTCTTGACGGCCAGGCGCCGGTCGGCGAAGTCCAGCTGCAGCGGCGGCTTGCGCGAGCCGGCGGTCAGGAACCAGCTCTGGTCCTCGCCGCCCTGCGGCGTGAAGGCCTGGCGCAGGTTCCAGTGGTAGGCGGTGAGCGACCTGGCATCGCCGGCCGGTCCGGTGGGCGCCGGCTGTGCCTTGCTGGCGGCATCGGCCTTGCCGCCGTTGTCGAGATGGCTGCAGGCGCCCAGGCCCATGGTGACGATCAGGGGCAGGCACCAGGTCCAGCTTGGCTTCATGTTTTCTTCCTCGGTTGAATGGACAGACGCAGGCACGGCGGGCTGTGCAGCCCGTTGCGCGGCGCGGGGCCGCGCCGGCCAATGGCGAACCCGGGCACGATAACGCAGATGCGCGCCACCGCCTGTCAGATCGGGGCGCTATTCACATTCGTTTGCATCAATTTGATCCAGGAAGAAGGCCGATTGCTGCGAAGATGGCAACCGATGCGCAGCGCGCAGGTGAAAATAGCCGGCCAGCCGCCATGCCATCCTCAGGCGGTGCCGCAGCAAGGAGCAGGTTCGTGGTTCGACGTTGGAGTGCAGCAAACAGGGTGCGTGGCAGGCGCTGCGCCGGGATCTTGGCCGTCATCGCGGTGCTTGCGGGCTGCGGCTCCACGATTCCGCAGCATGTGCCCGTGCAGGAGAGCTTCGGCTCCACCGAGACCTTTTCGCGCATGTTCGATGCCTCGCCGGCACAGACCTGCGAGGCCGCGCGCCGCGCATTGCTGAGCCAGGGCTACATCGCCAATGCGCGCACGGCCGAGCTGATCGAAGGCAGCAAGAGCTTCCAGCCCGATCCCGAACTGAATCTGCAGATGAACATCCGCGTGGTCTGCGTGCCCGAGACCGCCGACGGCCAGGTCAGCATAGGCTTCGTCACGGCATTGCAGGACCGCTACACGTTGAAGAAAAGCGCCAACTCGGCCAGTCTGGGCGTGGGCGCGCTGGGCTCGGTGTCGCTGCCGTTCTCCTCGGGCAGCGACTCCATGGTCAAGGTGGGCAGCGAGACGATTGCCAAGAGCGGTTTCTACGACAGCTTCTTCGAGCTGGTGTCGCGCTATCTGCAGCAGGACCGCGAGTCCATCGCCACGCCCACGCCCGTGGCGCCCCAGGGCTCCCTGCCCTCGGCCCATCACTGATCCGCACCGGACGGCGGGCGCCCAGGGATCCTGGCTCAGGCCGCCAGGAACAGCGCCGGGTCCACCATGCCGCGGTTGAGCATCACGCCCCAGTGCAGGTGGGGCCCGGTGACGCGGCCCGTGGCGCCGACCTTGCAGAAGGCATCTCCCGTCTCCAGCCGGTCGCCGACCTTGCACTGCACGCTGCTCAGGTGGCAGTACATGCTCAGCAATCCGCCGCCATGGTCCAGCCAGACGGTACCGCCGTTGAAGAAATAGTCACCCACATCCACGACCTTGCCCGGCAGTGGCGCGACCACGCTGGTGCCGGTGGCCGCGGCGATGTCCATTCCGCTGTGGGGATTGCGCGGCTGGCCGTTGAACACGCGGCGCAGACCGAAGCTGCTGCTGCGCCGCCCCGGCACGGGTTGGCGCATGCGCAGGTCGCCAAGGCTGGCAGGCGGTTCGGTGAACAGCTCCATGATCGTCTGCTGGTGGATGCGTTCGCGCTGGTAGCGTGCCTCGTCCTCGGGTGAGAGATCCACGGTCTTGGGCGATACCTTCAGGCGCTGCTCGGTGTATTTCTTGTCGCGGACCTGGTAGGGCAGGGCGCGGGGGGCGCCTTCGCCCTTGACCGTCACGCTGTGCGCGCCTGGCGTGGCTGAAAGAGGGATGCCCACCACAGCCGTCCATTCGATCATGTCGCCCGTCACCAGCACGGGCACATCACCGGCCAGCACCTGGGGCCGCTGGCCCGCGGGACCCAGCGACAGGCGGGCCACGCCGCCGGGCACGCGGCTGTCACGGGGCCAGGGAGATTCGCTGGAGGGCGCCGCGGCCTTGGCGGCCCAGGCCGGAACCATCAGGCCTGTGCCCGAGGCGCACAGGGAGTGCACGAACAGTCGGCGGGAGCGGGGATTCGTCGTCGGTATCTGCATGGTGGAACTGGGGGTGGAGCCGTTGTCTTGCGCCCCATTGTCCGTCATGCCAACCCGCCGCCCGCCCGTTCAGCGGTCCCTGCGTTCGTCGCGTCCGCCGCGCCGTTCCTGTGGCCGGGAGGCATTGGCCATGCGCTGCTGCTGGGCGGCCTCGAACTGCTGCTGCCTTTGCTGCTGTGCCTGCCGATCCTGCATCTGGGCCTGCCTTTGCGCTTGCTGCTGTGCCTGTTGTTGCGCCTGCATCCTGGCCTGCATCTGCTGCTGTGCACGGGCTTGTTGCTGCTGTTGCTGCAACTGCTGTTGACGGGCCTGGTCCTGTGCGCGTTGCTGGAAGGCCTGGCGATCACGCTCCGCTTGCTGGCGCGCCTGCATCTGTGCCTGCTCGCGTGCCTGATCCCTGGCCTGGGCCTGCATCTGGGCCTGGCGTTGCGCTTGTCGCTGCCGTGCCTGTTCCTCGCCACGAAGGCGGGCCGTCTGCATCTCCATCTGCTGCTGCTGCTGGCGCATGCGTGCGGCATCGGCCATGGAGGAGCCGTGGTCCTGCCTGTCCTGCGACCGCATTCCCTGCCGAGTGGCTGCGGAGGACCAGGACGGCAACCTGGCGTCCCGCCCTCTTTCTCCCGCCTGGGCGGCCGCGGGAATTGCCGGTGCCGGCCGCTGCGTCACGCCCGGTTCGGGAGATTGCGGCCATTTACCGGCCTGCCCGAACTGCCCCGGCTGTGAAGCCGGCACTGGGGCCATCCTGGGCTGCAATCTTGCCTGTGGCCTGTCATCGGGCCGCAGTCCGGGGTGTCCGCGGTCCATGCCGTCATGCTGTGCGAACCCTTGCGCGGTGCCGGGCGCGAGCATGCCCTGGGCGGACCCTGCCGGCCCTCCCTGCGGCGGCCTCAGGCCCAGTCGATGCGGCATGCCCGGTGCCGGACCGGCTGTGCCGGCCATGTGTGCCGCACCGGCCATGCCTGCAGCCCCTGCCAGGGCCGCTGCCGCCATGGCGCCCGAGCGCGGGTCGCCGCCTTGCGGCCGGTGGTCGTCATGGCGTGGGTCCCGGCGCCCGTCATTGGCGATGTAGCTGACGTTGGTGTTGTGTATGTTCTGCACCACCGTCGTCGACCGTGAGACATAGGTGTTGTTGTTGTAGACCACGGCCGGTCGGCGCGAGGGCGGTGGCGGCGGTTCGTTGCGATGCCAGCGGTAGCCGGGCTCGCCCCAGCGCATGCCCCAGGAGTTCCAGCCCCAGGGTCGGCGGTCCACGGCCTCGGCCAGCACCACGCCGGCGCCAAAGCCGATCAGCCCAGTGACCAGCGGCGTGGCGGTGCTGCCTACAACCACCGGCTGCGGCGCCACGATGGGGCGGTAGCCGCCGTAGACCGGCAACGGCTCGCCATAGACCACACCAGGGTCGTACTGGGGCACATAGACGGTGTCGGGCTGCGCGGGCGAGATCTCGATGAACTGCGGCGGCGTATCGATCACGGGCACCGGCAGCATGGATGACAGGGATTCTCCCGCCGGTGGCGGTGCGGGAGAGGGGGCGTCGGGCGTGGCGACCGCCACCTTGAGCCGGCTGGAGTCCCTGAGCGTGCCGGCCTTGTAGGCGCGCTGGCGCATCACCTGGATGGCATTCATCACGTCGGCCGGATCGTTGTAGTAGGCCTTGCCCAGGGCCGTGGTCCAGGGAATGTTGGAGGCCAGCTGAGCCAGCACATTGGGAAACAGCGCCAGCGACTTGACCGAGGGGTCCCAGTCCTGGCCGTTGACGGCGCCTTGCAGGGCCTCCGGCTGGAGGCCGGGGTTCTGGCCCAGCCAGACCTCGGCGGCGCCGACCTGGTCGGGATAGGTGGAGGCGGCGAGCACCTGGGCGACGAGCTTGTCGGGGTACAGCGCGATGGGCGCCACCATCTGGTAGAGCGTCTCGGCCGGGGGCGGCGCATAGGCGGCCGGCGTGGCGGCGGGCTGCGCACTTTCCGTCGCCGACGGCAGCGGAGCGCTGGCGGCCTGGGGCGGCTTGTCCCCGGATTCGTTGCAGGCGCTCAGCGCCACGGCGGCTGCCAGGCCCAGCACCGTCAGGTGCAGGCCAGGGGTGGGGATGCGTGCGAACGGCACGGCGGAATGCAGCATTGCGTTCTCCTGGGCAGGAACGCCTTGCACGCCGTGGCGGCAAGGCCTGTGCCATTTGAACGCCATGGGGCCTGCCGCGTTGACGAGGACCTGTCAGTCGATGCCGACAGCGCGCGCAACTTGTGTGACGCAGTGTTCGCCGGTCGCGTATCAGGCCGTGATCAGGCGCGCCTCGTAGCTCTCGGTGCCCCTGGACCAGGCCAGCAGGCGGTCGATGTTGGGATGCTTGCCCGGGAAGGCGATGGCGTCCTGCGTGTGCTCGGCATACCACTCCAGGCCCAGGCCGGCGGCGGCCGGCGTGATGCGGCCGCCGTACAGCGCGGCCAGTGCATGGTAGACGGCCAGAGAGCCGGTCTGGCCGGGCCTGTTCTCGATGGTGGCCACGATCTGGCCCTGGGCGTCGGCCAGTTGCAGCGAGGCGAGATGGGTGACGGCAGGCAGTTGCTGCAGGCGTGCGGAGAAGTTCATGTCGAAAAAGAGAAGGGGAAGAACGTGGATGGGAAAGGAGCGATCCGGGACCGCGCTCATGCCTTGAAGGCGATCCAGGCACACCAGAACAGGCTGGAGAAAAAGCGCCTCGGGGCCCTGAAGCCGGCCTGGGCCAGCATCTGCTCCACAACCTCCTCGGAGGCGGGGGGCACCGCGCCCTGCCGGATCTTTCCGAGTTTCGCATGGACGGCGGCCTCGTCGGCGCCTGCCATGCGCCAGCGCATGGCCCAGGCGTCGAGGAACAGCGGTTCGCTGTCGTAGCGGTGGCGGTTGCAGGCCAGGATGAAGGGGGCGCCGGGCGCAAGCCGGGCCGACAGGGTGTCGAGCAGGCGCTGCTTGTCCGTGTCTTCGGGGATGTGGTGCAGCACGCCGATCAGCGTGGCCGCGTCGAACACCGTATCGGGCGCGAGATCCTCGACCGTGCAGGGCACGGCCTGTACGCGGTCCGACAGCCCTGCCGCCGCGATGCGGTCCATGGTCTGTCCGAGCATGGGGGCGGAGGGATCCACGGCCGTGAAGCGCCACCGGGGCCGGAGGCCGGCCGTGGCCAGGATTTCCCGGCCCGTGCCGCCGGCGCCTCCCACCAGCACCGATTGCGGCTCCTCGCCGAGGCTGGCGGCCAGCAGACAGGCCGCCAGATCGTGGCAGGCGTCATAGCCGGCCAGGGCGATGCGGCTTTGCGTCTCGTACTCGGCTGCGCGGGAGGTGTCGAACTTGGCGGCGGATGCGGGTTGGTTCATGGCCAAGCATTGTGCGCAGGCCCGCCTTCCCGCAAAAGCGCCGATGCGCGATGGCCCACCCCTGCGAAGCAGGAGGGGCCGGGAACGCTCACTTGCCCCAGGAGTCCTTGAGCCCCGTCACGCGGTTGAAGACCGGTTTGCCCGGTGCGTGGTCCTTGCGGTCTGCCACGAAGTAGCCGAAGCGCTCGAACTGGAACTTGTCGTCAGGCTGGGCGTTGGCCAGCGAGGGTTCTACATAGGCCGTCACGACCTTGAGGCTGTCGGGGTTGAGCAGGGTCAGGAAGTCCTTGCCGCCCGCGTCGGGCTGAGGATCGGTGAACAGGCGGTCGTACAGGCGCACCTCGGCCTGCACGCCATCGGCCACGCCCACCCAGGTGATGGCCGCCTTGACCTTGACGCTGTCCGCGCCCGGCGTGCCGCTCTTGGTGTCGGGCACCACCGTGGCCAGCACCTTGGTCACGTTGCCATCCGCATCCTTCTCGCAGCCTGTGCACTCGATCACATAGCCGCCCTTCAGGCGCACCTTGTTGCCGGGGAACAGGCGCTTGTAGCCCTTGGGAGGCACTTCAGCGAAGTCCTCGCGCTCGATCCAGACCTCGCTGCCCAGCGTGAAGCGGCGCACCGGCACCTGCTGGCCCTCGGCGCCGTGGGGCAGGGCGGGCAGTTCGCAGGCCTCCAGGTGGTCGGCGCTGCCGAAGACCTCGGCCCAGTTGGTCAGCTCCAGCCTGAGCGGGTCCAGCGCGACCATGCCGCGATGGGCCTGGTTTTCCAGGTCTTCGCGCAGGCAGCCCTCCAGCGTGGAGTAGTCGATCCAGGCGTAGTCCTTGGTCACGCCGATGCGTTCGCAGAAGGCCTGGATGCTCTGGGGCGTGTAGCCGCGCCGGCGCAGACCGACGATGGTGGGCATGCGCGGGTCGTCCCAGCCGCTGACGATGCCGTTGTCCACCAGGTGCTTGAGCTTGCGCTTGCTGGTGATGACGTAGGTCAGGTGCAGGCGCGAGAACTCGTACTGGCGTGGCTGCGGCGCGGCGATCAGGCCGCCTTCGCGCAGGTGGTCCAGCAGCCAGTCGTAGAACGGGCGCTGGTCCTCGAACTCCAGCGTGCAGATGCTGTGGGTGATGTGTTCCAGCGCATCCTCGATGGGGTGGGCGAAGGTGTACATCGGATAGATGCACCACTGGTTGCCGGTGTTGTGGTGTTCGGCATGGCGCACGCGGTAGATGGCCGGGTCGCGCAGGTTGATGTTGGGCGAGGCCATGTCGATCTTCGCGCGCAGCACGGCCGCGCCATCGGGCAGCCTGCCGTCGCGCATCTCGCGGAAACGCGCCAGGTTCTCGGCCACCGTGCGGCCGCGGAACGGGCTGTCCACGCCGGGGCGCGAGAAGTCGCCACGGTTGGCCTTCATGTCGTCGGCACTTTGCTCGTCCACGTAGGCCAGGCCCTGTTCGATCAGGTACTCGGCGGCGCGGTACATGAAGTCGAAGTAATTGCTTGCGTAGTAGAGGTTCTCGTGGCCGTCTGCTTCCTTCCAGCCGAAGCCCAGCCAGTGCACGGCGTCGATGATGCCGTCCACGTATTCCTGGTCTTCCTTCTCGGGGTTGGTGTCGTCGAAGCGCAGGTGGCAGGCCCCTTCGTAGTCGCGCGCCAGGCCGAAGTTCAGGCAGATGGCCTTGGCATGGCCCACATGCAGGTAGCCGTTGGGCTCGGGCGGGAAGCGCGTGCGGATCTTCGCCACGTCCACCTGGCCCTGGTTGTGGTGGGCGCCGTCACCGGGGCTGCCCCCCCAGCGGCGCTGGGTATGCGTGCCGTTGGCCAGGTCGGCCTCGATGATTTGGCGCAAGAAGTTACTCGGTTTGACCGGATCTTTGGAGAGTTGGGAGGCGTCAGCAGAGCTCATCTGCGCATTGTAGGCGCCTGCCTGTGGCGGCGTTCCGACAGGTATTCAGGCACTGTTGGCGGCCAGGGGCTGAGGCATTTGGAAACAATCTTGTAGGCGGCCATGCCATCCGTTGACCCCCGTCGCGCGTTGAGAATGCAGGGTGTGTGTGCCGTCTCCCGCCAAAGTGCCGGGGGGCGGACTTCGGGGCAATGCCTGCCACGCCAGTCCAACTTCGAGGAGAGACACCATGACAACGACAGCTTCCCCGTGGGTTGCAAGAGCAGCGGCGGCCGGCCTGGCACTGGCCGCGCTGATGGCCTCGGGCGCAGCCCAGGCCCGTGGCGACGTGCAGTGGTCCATCAGCCTGAATTCACCGGGCATGTACGGCCCGCCCGTCTATGTGGCACCGCCGCCGGTCTATGTGGCTCCGCCGCCGCCCGTCTACTATGCGCCGCCGCCGCCGGTCTACTACGCGCCGCGCGCCGTCTACCGCGCGCCACCGGTGGTGGTCATGCCCGGCTACGGATATGGGTACGGCTACCGGGGGGGATATCGCGGCGAGTATCGCCATGGTCACGGCCATGGGCATGGCCACTGGCGCCGCTGAGCGCCGGGCTCGCGTTTCCCGCCTGATTCCTCTTGCGCCGCCCTTCGGGGCGGCTTTTCCCGTGGTACCTGCCTTGCGGCGGGTAGGGGGATGGCCCGCATAATCCTGGCCGTTGGAAACCTGGAGTGCCTCCGCCGTGAAAACCGTCTATGTCCTCAATGGCCCGAACCTGAACCTGCTGGGCCTGCGCGAGCCCGCCATCTATGGCTCCCAGACCCTGGCCGATGTGCGCCAGCTGTGCGAGGCCGCCTGTGCCCGCCACGGCCTGGCGCTGGAGTTTCGCCAGAGCAACCATGAGGGCGAGCTGGTGGACTGGATCCACGAAGCCGGCCGCGTGCATGCCGAAGGCCGCCTCGCGGGCCTGGTCTTCAATGCCGCCGCCTACACCCATACCAGCGTGGCCCTGCTGGACGCCGTCAAGGGCACGGGCGTGCCGCTGGTGGAACTGCACATCAGCAATGTCCATGCGCGCGAGAGCTTTCGCCACCACTCCTACCTGTCGGCCGCTGCCCGGGCCGTGATGTGCGGCTTCGGCGTGGCGGGCTATGGCCTGGCCATCGACGCCGTGGCGCAGTGGTGAGCGTTCCTGCCGCCATCGAACGCCTGCGCGGGCAAGCGCGTCGGCTGACCACGCCGCTGGTGGCCGGCAGGCCTGGGGACGGCCATATCGTCTGGCATGTCTGGGGCGAAACCCGTTCGGGCTCGCTGCCTGTGGTGATGCTGCACGGCGGCAGCGGCAGCTGGACGCACTGGCTGCGCTGCATGGATGCGCTGCTGGCCCAGGGCAAGCAGCTGTGGCTGCCCGACCTTCCCGGCTTTGGCGATTCCGATGCCGTGCCTGGCGGCCAGGATGCCGATGCCCTGATCGAACCACTGCGCCAGGGGCTGTACACGCTGATGGCCGAAGGGCGTGCTCCCGGCGCGCCGCTGTGCGATCTGGTCGGCTTTTCCTTCGGCGGCATGACGGCCGGCATGCTGGCCGCGGCCGACGGCAGGCTGGCGCGGCGCCTGGTGCTGGCCGGCGCGCCCGGCATGGGAGTGGGCAAGGGGCTGGCCGTGCGGCTCAAGGGCTGGCGCCACCTGGCCACGGCCCAGGCCCAGGGCGCGGCGCACCGCTACAACCTCCAGGCCCTGATGCTGCATGACGCGAGCCTGATCGACGAGGACACGCTGGCCCTGCATGTGCTCAACGTGGAGCGCGACCGCCTGCCGCGCCGGCGTTTGTCGCACACCGATGTGCTGGCCCGTGCCCTGGACGCCGTGGCCTGCCCTGTATGGGCCATCTATGGCGAGCACGATGCGCTCTACCCCGGGCCCATGATGGCCGAGCTGGCCCATGCCTTCGCACGCCATGCGCGCGATTTTCGCGGCCTGGCCCTGGTGCCCGGCGCAGGCCACTGGGTGATGCACGAGCGGCCCGAGGCCTTCGTGGCCGCGCTGTGCGCAGCGCTCGATGGCTGAACGCATGAAGCCCATCGAACTGCACGAGGTGCAGTGGACGGCCATGCGGGCGCAGGGGGCGGGCGGGCAGAACGTGAACAAGGTCTCCAGCGCCGTGCATCTGCGCTTCGACGTGCGCGCCTCGCGCCTGCCCGAGGCCGTGCAGCAGCGCCTGCTGGCGCTGCGCGACGGGCGCATCACCCAGGAGGGTGTGGTCGTGATCAAGGCCCAGCAGTACCGCACGCAGGAGCAGAACCTGCGTGCGGCGCTGCAGCGGCTCAATGCGCTGGTGGCCGCAGCCTACCCCGAGCCCATTCTGCGCCGCGCCACCCGACCGACCCTGGGATCGCAGCGCCGGCGTCTGGAAAGCAAGAGCCGCAACGGCGCCATCAAGGCCCTGCGGGGCCGTCCGCGCGACGATTGACACCGCCAGCGCAACAATGTGTGCCGCCATGGGTGGCTTGGCGCGGCGGGTGGGCGTCCCTACATTAATGGCATGCAAGATTCCCACGTCTCCACCAGCCCTGTCGCCGGCACGCGGCTGCCCGTGCTCTATGTCTCCCATGGCTCGCCCATGTTCGCGCTCGAACAGGGCGAGACCGGCCCCGTGCTCACGCGCTGGGGCCGCTCCCTGCGCCAGTCCCACGGGCCGCTGCGTGGCGTGGTGGTGATGTCGCCGCACTGGATGGCGCGTGGCGTCGAGGTCATGACGGGCAGCGTTCCCGCGACCTGGCATGATTTCGGCGGCTTTCCCCCCGCCCTGTACGAACTGCAATACCCGGCTCCCGGCGCGCCCCGGCTGGCGCAGGAAGTCATCGAGCGCCTGCGCGGCGCGGGCATCGCGGCCACGCCCAATGGTGAGCGGCCCTTCGACCATGGCGCCTGGGTGCCGCTCATGCATGTGCTGCCCGAGGCCGACGTGCCCGTGGTCCAGGTCTCGCTGCCCGCCTCGGCAGGCCCGGCCGAGACCCATGCGCTGGGCGCGGCCCTGGCCGGGCTGCGCGACGAGGGCGTGCTCATCGTCGGCTCCGGCAGCATGACGCACAACCTGCGCGAGTTCCGTGGTGGCACGGGCGAGAAGCCGCTGGCCGTGGACCAGGCCGTGCAGGCCCTGCAAGAGGCCTTGGGCGACGACGCCGTGCGCGCCGATGCCGCCGTGGGCGGCAGCAGCGGATCGCTGCCCTATGTGCAGGATTTCAGCCGCTGGATCGAGGCACGCATGCGCAGCCATGACCTGCCGGCCCTGCTCGACTACCGTGCACAGGCACCGGACGCGCAGCGCGCCCATCCGACCGAGGAGCATTTCCTGCCCCTGTTCTTTGCGCTGGGCGCGGCAGGCATCCAGGCGCGGCCCCGCTATCTGAGCCGCGAGGTCCAGTACGGGATCCTGGCCATGGATGCCGTGGTCTTCGATGAGGCCCTGGCCGACAGCCCTGCATGAGGTTCATCTGCCCGGACTGCCGTGCCGACAGGCCACAATGGCGCGTGGGCCCGGGCGCGCAGAGGCGCGGGGCATGAAGAACCGACAACAAGGAGTCCGCAATGATCGATCTGCCCCTGCTGGCGCTGGAGCGCCCCGCACAACCCGCGCCGGGACAGCAGCCGTGGCTGCTGGTGCTCATGCATGGCGTCGGCAGCAATGAACAGGATCTGTTCGGTCTGGCGCCTTTCGTGCCGCCGCAGTTCCATGTGCTGAGCCTGCGCGCGCCCTTCGACATGGGCCCCAGTGCCCATGCCTGGTTCCAGTTCACCGTGGATGCCGACGGGACGCGCCACATCCACGCGGCCCAGGAGGAACGCAGCCGGGCCCTGGTGGCCCAGGCCGTGCAGTCGGCCGGCTTGCAGCTGGGCATTCCCGCGCAGCGCACCGTGGCCGGCGGCTTCAGCCAGGGCGGCATCATGGCGCTGAGCCTGCTGCTGACCCAGCCCGCGCTGCTGCGCGCGGCCATGTGCTGGCACAGCCGGCTGCTGCCCGAGGCGCTGCCACGGCAGGCCCCCGATGCGGCGTTTGCTGGCAAGTCGCTGTGGGTCAGCCATGGCAGTTATGACAACGTGATTCCGCTGACCAGTGCCCATGCCATCCGCAGCCACGTACAGAGGCTGCCCCTTCAGCTGAGCTACCACGAGTACCCGAGCATGCATGAGATCCGCCCTGACGAGCTGCAGGCGGCCATGGGCTGGCTGGAGCAGTTGGGGGCGTCGGCCGGGTAACGCGGGTAACGCGGGTAACGCGGGTAACGCCATGTTGCCCGGTGCGAGGCGAGGCCCGGTGCGGCAGCGGGACGGGCTTGTAAACAGGCAGGGCGTGGCGTCAGCAAAGCGAGGGAACCCCCGCTGAGCTTTGCTGTCGCACAACTCAGCGGCAGCCGCGCTGCCCTTGTGTCTGCCCGTCAAGCCAAAGGACTCCCGCCATGCCTGAACGCGATCCCCAAGATTTCCGCCCGCGCGCCACATCCTCCGGCACCTCCCATTCCGGTATCGCAGCGGCCGTGCTGGTGGCTGCCGCGGCAGCGGGCGCGGCCTGGTGGTACTGGTGGCGTCCCGCGCCGGTGCCCGAGGCTGCGCCTGTCGTGGCGCAAGCTCCCACGCCACCGGCCGAGCCGGCGCCCGCGCCTGAAGTCTCAGAACCCCAGCACCCCATCGATGCGCTGGAGCCGCCGTCACCGGCACTGCCCGCGCTGCAGGACTCCGATGCCCATGTGGCCCAGGCGCTCGATGGCCTGCTGGGTCGCGACAAGGTGGGCCGTTTCCTGCAGACCGATGGCTTCGTGCGCCGCGCCGTCGCCACGGTGGACAACCTGACACGCTCCCAGGCACCGGCGCGCCTGTGGCCCGTGCACCCGTCGCCCCAGCGCTTCCAGGTGGAAGGCGCCGAGGATGCCCAGACCATCGCGCCCGCCAATGCCGCGCGCTACCAGGCCTTCGTGGCCTTTGCCGAGGCCGTTCCCCTGGATGCGGCGGCCAGCCTGTATGTCCGGCTGTATCCGTTGTTCCAGGCCGCCTATGAGGATCTGGGCTATCCGCGCAGGTACTTCAACGATCGCCTGATCGATGTGATCGACCACCTGCGTGCCGCGCCCGAGCCGGCCGACCCGCTCCAGGTTCGGCTGACCAGGGTGGAGGGCGAGGTGCCTTCGGTCCAGCCCTGGGTGCGCTACGAGTACGCTGATCCCGGGCTGCAGTCCCTGTCCAGTGGACAGAAGATGCTGGTGCGCGTGGGCCTGGACAACGAGCGCCGCCTCAAGGCCGTGCTCGGCGAGTTCCGCCGCCGCATCGCCACTGGCGAAATGGACAAGTCCGCACGCTGAGGCGCGGACTTCAGGCCGCGCTGGGCAGGGGCAGGGCGGTCTTGTAGCGCACCTGCTTGAGCGTGAAGCTGGACCGGATCTTCTCTATGCCCGGGATGGGGGTCAGTTGCTCGACGATGAAGCGCTCCAGCGCGCCGATGTCGGCCAGGGCCACGCGGATCAGGTAGTCCGCGTCGCCGCTCATCAGGTAGCACTCCATGACTTCGTCATGCTCGGCGATGCGGCGCTCGAAGTCGGCCAGCGATTCCTTGGCCTGCGACTTGAGACTGATGTTGATGAACACATTGAGTCCCAGGCCCAGGGCCGCTGCATTGGCCAGGGCCACATAGCGCGCGACCACGCCCGCCTTCTCCAGCGCCTTGACGCGCGCCAGGCATGGCGAGGGCGACAGGTGCACGCGCCGCGCCAGCTCCACATTGGAAAGCGAGCCGTCGGCCTGCAGCTCGGCCAGTATGCGCAAATCGATTGTGTCCAGTTTCATATGCTGAAGTTTATGAAAAATGAGGCATGAAATGCCGGGATATGGCGTTTTCCTGATCCAGGAACGGCTGCTCATGCCGCGGCGCAAGCCCTAAAGTGGCAGCCATGAACGCACCCACGCCGCTGGCCGCGCTGGCCGATATCGATACCGATCCCCTGGAAACCGCCGAATGGCGCGACGCTTTCCTGGCCCTGGTCGCCACCGAGGGGCCGCAGCGCGCGCGCTTCGTGCTGCAGGAGCTTGCACGCATGGCGCGCGAGCAGCGGCTGGGCTGGCAGCCCGACCTCAATACGCCCTATCTGAACAGTGTCGCGGCCGAGGCGCAGCCGCTGTTTCCCGGCGATCTCGCGCTGGAGGAGCGGCTGGCGTCCATCATGCGCTGGAATGCCCTGGCCATGGTGGTGCGCGCCAACCAGGCCTATGGCGAGCTGGGCGGCCATATCGCCAGCTATGCGAGCGCGGCTGACCTGTTCGAGACCGGCTTCAACCATTTCTTCCATGCACGCGAGGGCCTGGCGCCGGGCCAGCACCGGGGCGACCTGGTGTTCTTCCAGCCCCACAGCGCACCCGGCGTCTATGCCCGGGCCTTCCTCGAGGGGCGCCTGAGCGAGCAGGACCTGCAGCATTACCGCCAGGAGATCAGCGCACCCGCCACCGGCGCCCAGGGGCTGTCCAGCTATCCGCACCCCTGGCTGATGCCCGACTTCTGGCAGTTCCCGACGGGCTCCATGGGCATAGGTCCCATCAGCAGCATCTATCACGCGCGCTTCATGCGCTATCTCACGCACCGCGACCTGCTGGACTGCCAGGAGCGCAAGGTCTGGGGTGTGTTCGGCGACGGCGAGATGGACGAGCCCGAAAGCATGAGCGCCCTCACGCTGGCTGCGCGCGAGGGCCTGGACAACCTTGTCTGGGTGGTCAACTGCAACCTCCAGCGGCTGGACGGCCCGGTGCGTGGCAACGGCCGCATCGTCGACGAGCTGGAGCGACTGTTCGCCGGCGCGGGCTGGAACGTGGTCAAGCTGCTGTGGGGCAGCGACTGGGACGGCCTGTTCGCACGCGACCTCACCGGCACCCTGGCTCGCACGCTGGGTGGCACGGTGGATGGTCAGATGCAGACCTTCGCGGCCAAGGACGGGCGCTACAACCGCGAGCATTTCTTCGGCCAGAACCCCGAACTCGCGGCCCTGGCCCAGGGCCTGACCGACGAGCAGATCGACCGCCTGAAGCGCGGCGGCCATGACCTTGTGAAGATCCACGCCGCCTATGCGGCGGCCGCCGCCCATCGCGGCCAGCCCACGGTGATCCTGGCCCACACCAAGAAGGGCTACGGCATGGGCTCGGCCGGGCAGGGCAAGATGACCACGCACAGCCAGAAGAAGCTGGACGAGACCGACCTGATCGAGTTTCGCAATCGCTTCAACCTGCCGCTGAGCGACGAACAGGCCAAAGGCCTGGCCTTTCACCGGCCCGCCGAGGACAGCGCCGAGATGCAGTATCTGCGCACGCGCCGCGCGGCCCTGGGCGGCGCGCTGCCGCGCCGCGAAACCGTGTGCGACCGCGTGCCCGTGCCCGCCCTGGATCAGTACGCGCAGTTTGCGCTGGCGCCTGCCGGCAAGGAGATGAGCACCACCATGGCCTTCGTGCGCATGCTGGGCTCCCTGCTCAAGGATGCGCAGCTGGGCCCGCGCATCGTGCCCATCGTGGCGGACGAGGCGCGCACCTTCGGCATGGCCAACCTGTTCAAGCAGGTGGGCATCTACAGCAGCCTGGGCCAGCGCTATGCGCCCGAGGACATCGGCTCCGTGCTGTCCTACCGCGAGGCGCTGGACGGCCAGATCCTGGAGGAGGGCATCAGCGAGGCCGGCGCGATCGCCAGCTGGACGGCCGCGGCCACCAGCTACAGCGTGCACGGCCTGGCCATGCTTCCGTTCTACATCTACTACTCCATGTTCGGTTTCCAGCGCGTGGGGGATGCGATCTGGGCGGCCGCCGATCAGCGCGCGCGGGGCTTTCTGCTGGGCGCCACCTCGGGGCGCACCACGCTGGGCGGCGAGGGCCTGCAGCACCAGGACGGGTCCAGCCACCTCGTGGCCGCCACCATCCCCAACTGCAAGGCCTACGACCCGGCCCATGCGGGCGAGCTGGCCGTCATCCTCGACGCCGGCATGCGCGAGATGCTGGTCGAGCAGCGCGACGTTTTCTACTACATCACCCTGATGAACGAGAACTACGCCCAACCTGACCTGCCTCCGGGTGCGGCCGAAGGCGTGCTGCGCGGCGGCTACGTATTCGGCCGCTTTGGCGATGCGGGCCGTGCCACGCAGCATGTCACCTTGCTGGGATCGGGCGCCATCCTCACCGAAGTGCTCAAGGCCGCCGAGCAATTGGCCAGCGAGGGCATGGCCGCCACCGTGGTCAGCGTGACCAGCTGGAGCGAGCTGGCGCGCGATGGCGTGGCTTGCGAGCAGCGCATGCTGGCGGGCGAGGCACCTGGCCAGCCCTGGATCGCGCAGTTGCTGCACGGCACGCAGGGCCCGGTGATTGCCGCCACCGACTATGTGCGCGCCGTGCCCGAGACCGTGCGCGCCTTCCTGCCCGCAGGCAGGCGATTCCTCACCCTGGGCACGGACGGCTTTGGCCGAAGTGACACGCGTGCCGCGTTGCGCGGCCACTTTGGCGTGGACGCGCACAGCGTGGCACAGGCGGCGCACCGCTGCAGCCAGGCGGCCTGAGCCCGGCGGGCGAGCAGCCACCCGATACACCGGCAGTGAAATCAGCGGCCCCTTGCGGGCCGCTTTTTCGTGCGCGCCCGAGGCGGCTGCGCGCGCTTTTTCCTTGCATTGATTAAGCCCGCGTTAAATGCGCTATTAGCTTATCGTTTTCATCGGTTTGCATGAAAAAATAAGCGGATACCACTAGAATTTGTATATATAAGAAGATCTTGTACAAAGAGATGATCATTTGCTGCAATGGCTGCAGGCGTTGGGTTGAATATCTCGTCAATATCCGTTTTGCCTCTTTAAATAATAATTCATTTCAGTGGATCGAAGACGATGAAACTCTCGCTCAAGCAAGGCTTGCTGTGCGTGGCCGCGCTGTCGGCCGCCGCCTGGCAACTGGCCATTTCGGCGCCGGCGCCCGGAGTGGACCATGCGCAAATACCGCAAATCATTGATGACCTGCCCGCCGATTACGCGGCGGACCTGACGGCGGAGCAAAGAACCCTGGTCGATCGCGGCCGATATATCGCACGCCTGGGTGATTGCGTTGCCTGTCATACAGGAAACAAATCACAGCCCATGGGCGGTGGGCTGGCGCTCGAAACACCTTTCGGCAAGATCTATTCCACCAATATCTCGCCAGATGCCGATACCGGCATGGGCAAATACAGCTTCGAGCAGTTCGACCGGGCCATGCGCAAGGGCGTGGCGGCCGATGGCCGCAACCTGTACCCGGCCATGCCCTATCCCTCCTACGCCAAGATGACGGCCGAGGACATGCAGGCCTTGTACGCCTATCTCATGCAGGGCGTGGCGCCCGTGAAGGCCGCCAACAAGGCGTCCGGCCTGGGCTTTCCGTTCAACCAGCGCTGGGGCCTGGCGCTGTGGAACTGGGTGTTCCTGGATGACACGCCCTTCCAGGCCAGCGCCCAGCAAAGCGCCCAGTGGAACCGCGGTGCCTATCTGGTACAGGGCCTGGGGCACTGCGGCGCCTGCCATACGCCGCGCGGCGTGGGCTTCCAGGAAAAGGCCATGTCCGGCGAGGGCCGCAAGGGCGCGTATTTCCTGGCCGGCGAAACCGTGGAGCACTGGCGCGCCCTGAGCCTGCGCAACCTGTGGACTCCCGAAGAGACCGCGCAGCTGCTCAAGACCGGCCGCAACAGCCATGGCACGGTCTCGGGCAACATGGTCGATGTCGTCCAGCACAGCACCCAGTACATGAGCGACGAGGACCTGCTGGCCATCGGCACCTATCTCAAGTCGTTGCCCGCAGGCAAGAACGACCTGCCCATGCAGGTCGCACAAGGGCCTGCTCCGGCCATCGCACCACACACTTCGCGCGCGCCGGTGGCAGCATCCTCCGATGTGCCTGCCGATCTCTACGCCAGCCGTGGCGGCCTGGGCTATCTGCAGTTCTGCGCCGACTGCCATCGCGCCGACGGCGGCGGCGTCAAGGATGTGTTTCCCCCGCTGGCTGGCAATTTTTCGCTGCAGTCCCAGGACCCCTCCACCCTCATTCACCTGATGCTGGTGGGCTGGAAGGCGCCCGTCACGCAAAGCCATGCGCGGCCGCTGACCATGCCGGCCTTCGCACAGCTCGGGGATGCGGAGATCGCCGACATCCTCAACTTCGCGCGCAAGAGCTGGGGCCGCACCGATGCGCGCCAGATCCAGGCCAGGGACGTGAAGACCCTGCGCAAGGAACTGGATGCCAGGGGCGAGAACACCCGTCCCTTCGAGACGCCCCGCCTGGCGGCCATGCTCGATGAGAAGAACGCCAGCCAGCTGGTCTACGGCGCACGCCTGAACATCGAGACGCGCGAGCTGCTGCCCAGGAATGTCGGCAATGCGCTCAACTGTGCCAGCTGCCACTTGAACGCGGGTACCGTGGCCGATGGTTCGCCCTATGTCGGCGTCTCTGCCTTCTTTCCCGGCTATGCACCGCGCGCCGGCCGCGTCATCACGCTGGAGGACCGCATCAATGGCTGTTTCCTGCGCTCCATGAACGGCAAGCCGCTGCCGCTGGAGTCCGAGGAGATCAAGGCCATGGTCGCCTACTTCGACTGGATGCGCCGCGAGACCCGGCCCGAGGACAAGGTCGAAGGCCGGGGCGTGGGCAAGATCAGCCGTGACATCGTCCCCGATGTGGACAACGGCAAGAAGGTCTATGCGGCCCAGTGCGCCGTCTGCCACGGAAGCGAGGGCGAGGGCATCAAGAACGCCCGGGGCCAGTGGGTCTATCCGCCGCTGTGGGGCGACGCGTCCTTCAACATCGGCGCGGGCATGGCGCGCACCTATACGGCGGCGGCCTTCGTCAAGCGCAACATGCCGATCGCGTTCCATGGCAGCTTCCCGCTGGGCCAGGGCGGCCTGAGCGACCAGGAGGCCGTGGACGTGGCCGAGTACTTCAGCCACCAGCCGCGCCCGGACTTCGCCAGCAAGCACAAGGACTGGCCCAGGGACAGGAAGCCGGCAGATGCCCGGTATTGAGCGAGGCCCGGGTGAGGCAGGGCCGGGCACGGGCTCGTTGCGCGCCGGACCAGGTGCCTTCTGCGTGCGGATGCCTGCGCGGGGCTGCTGCTTCGGTCCGGCGCGCGCTCAGGCCCCGCGCCGGAACAATACCGGCACCGACGAGGCCAGCAGCGCCGCGCCCGACAGGCACAGCAGCCCCAGCACGATCTGCCGAAAGCGCGCCTCGCTGATGCCGATGTAGAGCCTGGAGCCCAGCAGCGAGGGAATCACCATGGCGGGTGCCACGATGGCGAAGAGCGGCAGCATGCTGCGTGTGACCATGCCCGTGGCCAGGTAGGTGCCCATGGTCACGGCGAGCATGGACAGGTTGAAGTTCTGTATCACCGAGCGCTGCACGTCCTTGGGATAGCCGCGCAGCGTGCACCACAGCGTGGGCAGGGTGCCCGTGAAGCCTCCCAGCCCGCCCATCACGCCGCCGCCCAGGCCCACCGTTGCGTCGGCCAGCTTTCCGCCGCGCGCCAGCCGGGGCAGCCTGCCGGACAGCAGCATCACGGGGCACCACAGCACCAGCATGCCACCCAGAAGTGCCTTGAACCAGGCCATGTCCAGGTGCGGCAGCAGCATCACGCCCAGCGGAATGCCCGCCAGGCCGCCCAGGATGAAGGGCAGCAGCCGGGACAGCTCGAAGCCCCGGCGCACGGTGATGGCCGAGATCACCTGGCCCACCAGGGAGCCGAACACCGCGAGCGCCGCAGCATCCTGGGGCTGCAGCACCCAGGCCCAGAACGACATGGCCACCATGCCGAAGGCAAAGCCTGACAGGCCCTGCACGAAGCCTGCCGCTGCCGCGCCCAGCGCAATGACCAGATGCAAACCATCCATCTTCCTGCTCCGCCTTTCCGCATTTGTGCTGCCGAATGCGGAAATTCTGAAGGGCATGCATAAGAAGAAATTCGTTTGTTTTTATTGTTCAATATGGTTTTTCTTATGAGTGATGCCATGCCGGAACCCTCACCCCCTACCAGTGCCAGCCTGCTGGCGCACCGCATGGCCACACGCCTGAAGATGAAGCATCTGTCGCTGTTGCGCTCCATCAGCGAGCAGGGCACGCTGACCCGCGTGGCCGAGCGCATGGCCACCAGCCAGCCGGCCGTCACGCAGGCCCTGGCCGAACTGGAGTCACTGTTCGGTGCGCCCCTGTTCCTGCGTTCCTCACGTGGCATGGAGCCCACGGATCTGGGGGAACTGGTGCTGGCACGTGCCCGGGGCATGCTGGCCGATCTGGACCACTGGGCGCAGGATATCGAGGCCGTGGGCCAGCAGCGTGCGGCGCATCTGCAAGTGGGTGTCATCCCCTTCCTGCCCGCCCGCATGCTGGCCGATGCGATTGGCAGGACCCGGCCCCGGGGCCGGCGCATCACCGTGACGCTGCATGAGGACACCAGCGACCGCCTGCTGCAGAAGCTGCGCGCACATGAGCTCGATTGCGTGATCGGACGCACCTCCGCCGTGCTCGACATGACAGGCATGCGGCACAGCGTGCTCTATGAACAGGAGCCGCGCTTGATCGCCCATCGCGGCCTGGCCATGCGGCTGGGGCGCCGGCCGCTGCAATGGGCCGAGCTCACCGGCCTGGACTGGGTGCTGGGCCAGCGCCGCACGCCCATGCGCGAGCAGATCACCGACTTTTTCCTGCGCGCCGGCGTGGAGCCGCCGCCGCCGTTCGTGGAAACGCTGTCGGCCAAGGTCATCGGCGAGCTGGTGGCCGCCAATGAGCGGGCCGTATCCATCGTGCCTGCCGACATTGCCGAGGAACTGGTGCGCATCGCTGGCGTAGGCATCGTGCGCCACCGCTTCGGCTGGACTTTGCCACCCATCACCTTGTTCGAGCGCCAGGCCGGAGGGCAGTATGAGGAACAGCGCCTGTTTGCCCAGGCCCTGAGGGAGGTCTGCGCCGGTCAGGCACCCGCAGGCTTGAATAGCGCGGCCAGCAGCGGCGCCAGCGTGGGAAATTCCTGGGCGAAGCGCAGCCGGTCCACGAAGAAGGCCTCGCAGGCCACGGCGAAGAATTCGGCGGGTGCGGTGGCGCCGTAGTCATCCAGCCAGGGCCATTGGCCGCCGAAGCGCTCGGCGATGGTGACCTGCTCGCGGAAGGCGTCATAGGCCGGTGCCCAGGCGGCCTGCCAGATCTCGCGCGCCTGGCGAGCCGAACTGCTGCCCATGAAGCCTGGGGGCAGGGGCGGGCAGCCATCGGCACCGCCGTTGCGCATGTCGATCTTGTGGGCGAATTCGTGGATGACCACATTGGCGGGCTGGCCGCCATGGCCGTGGTGGCCTGCATGGGGGCCGCGCCCAGCGCCTATGGCCTGCCAGCTCAGCATGACAGGGCCGCCCTCCATGGCTTCGCCCATGAGGACTTCGTCGTAGTGGTGGATCACGCCCGCTTCGTCCATGCTCTCGCGCCGTGCCACGGCATCGCCGGGATGCACGACGATGCCCACGAAGTCGTCATACCAGGCCAGGGCGCGCTGCGGTTCTCCCCAATGCAGCAGCGGCAGGCAGGCCTGGGCGGCGATCTCCAGCGCCATGGCATCCGTGACTTCCAGCCCGTGCGCGCCGTGAAAGCGCTTGCGCTGGAGGAAGGCGGCGGCCAGTGCCCGCAGCCTGGACTGCTCCTCCAGCGTCAGCGAAGCGAGGAAGGGATAGGCGGCCAGCGTGGACAGCCACAGCGCGGCGGGGATCTCGGGCAGCGGGGCGACGGTGGCCCGTGCACGGCGGCCCAGCCGCCGGGCCCAATGGCCCAGTTGTCGCCACAGGCTCATCGTGCCGCCGCCTGTTCGAGCACCCGGGCCAGCGGCAGGCGCCGCAGCCCGTGGCCGCGCTCCCAGCGCAGCACCTCGGCGCGCGGCACGCGCGCGCAAAGGTCCCAGTCGCTGAGCACTACCCGCCGCAGGCCGTCGCCCAGGTCATGGTCGGCGGGACGGTGCGTGTGGCCGTGGATCAGTGTCTCGGCCCCGGCGGCGCGCAGCCAGCTGCGCGTGGCCTCGGCATCGAGGTCGGCGTACGTGGGCATGCCGGCATCGTGCCCACCCGTGTTCCCGCCGGCCCCGCGCTTGCGGGACTCGCTTTCTTCGCGGATGCCGCGTGCCTGCGCGCGGCGCTGCGCCAGGGGCTGGGCCAGGAAGGCCTCCTGCCAGGCCGGCGACCGGGCCATGGAGCGAAAGCGCTGGTAATCCACATCGTCCAGGCACAGTGCATCGCCATGGCTGAGCAGCAGGCGCTGACCGCCGCAGTCCAGCACGGTGGGGTCGGCCAGCGTGACCGTGCCGCACAAGGCGTCGAACTGCGCGCCGGTGAGGAAATCGCGATTGCCCTGCATGAAGAACAGCGGGCGCCGGCGAGCGGCCCCGCGCAGCATGGCCGCGCATGAGGATTCGAAGCTGCCGGGCTCCAGCAGCGCGTCGTCGCCCACCCAGACCTCGAACAGGTCGCCGAGAAGGAACACGGCGTTGGCCTGCGTGGCGCGCAGATAGCGCTGAAACGCCTCGACGGTGGCGGATTCGTCGGCCTGCAGGTGCAGGTCGGAGATGAAGTCCAGCGTGTTCCATGGCGCGGGAACCTGCCGTTCGGCCACGGCGGGCAGGGCGGGACAGGAGCGGGGCGCGGCGGTCATGGCGTGGTAGGGCCGCATCCCGAGGGGCGGCTGTGTGGACTGTTGCCCATGGACACGGTGCAGGCCATGCCCATGGGCAACAGGGCGGCCGGCGGCCGCCCTTCGCGGCGCGTATTAAAGGGCCACGGCCTTTTCGATGACCACATCATCCTTGGGCACATCCTGGTGGAAGCCGCTGCGGCCGGTCTTCACGCCACGCAGCTTGTCCACGATCTCGGCGCCCTTGACCACCTTGCCGAACACGGCGTAGCCCCAGCCCTGGGCGCTGGGGGAGGTGTGGTTCAGGAAGCCGTTGTCGGCCACGTTGATGAAGAACTGTGCGGTTGCCGAGTGCGGGTCGCCGGTTCGGGCCATGGCGATGGTGTACTTGTCGTTCTTCAGGCCGTTCTTGGCCTCGTTCTCGATCGGGGCGTCCGTGTCCTTTTGCTTCATGCCGGGCTCGAAGCCGCCGCCCTGGATCATGAAGCCATCGATGATGCGGTGGAAGATGGTGTTGTCGTAGTGACCCTTGTTCACATAGGCCAGGAAGTTCTCGGTGCTCTTGGGCGCCTTGTCGGCGTCGAGTTCGAGGGTGATGACGCCGTGGCCGGCGATGTGGAGTTCGACTTGGGGATTGCTCATGGCCGTTCCTTGTTGGGCTGAGGGGAGGGGCGCGCCGCGGCAGGCGTGGCGCGCGGTTGACGGATTACTTGACTTCGGTGGCCGAGACGATGGTCACCGGCTTGGTGGGTACATTCTGGTGCATGCCCTGGTTGCCCGTGGCCACCGTGCGGATTTTGTCCACCACGTCCATGCCCTGCACCACACGGCCGAAGACCGCGTAGCCGTGGCCATCGGGCTTGGGCGCATTGAGCATCTCGTTGTCCACCACGTTGATGAAGAACTGCGAGGTGGCCGAGTTGGGATTGGATGTGCGGGCCATGGCGATGGTGCCCCGGTCGTTCCTGAGGCCGTTGCCGGCCTCCAGGGGAATCGGCGCACGCGTGGGCTTTTCCTTGAGGCTGGCATCCATGCCGCCGCCCTGGATCATGAAGCCGTCCATCACGCGATGGAACACCGTGCCGTCGTAGTGCTTTTCGCGCACGTACTGCAGGAAGTTGGCCACGGTCTTGGGGGCCTTGGCTTCATTGAGCTCCACCACGATGTCCCCCATGCTGGTCTTGAGCTGCACCTTGGGCATGGCGTTCTGTGCCATGGCGGGCAGGGCGGTGAAAAGGGATGCGGCCAGGGCCATGCCGGCCAGG
Source organism: Delftia tsuruhatensis (assembly GCF_903815225.1). NCBI lineage: Bacteria > Pseudomonadati > Pseudomonadota > Betaproteobacteria > Burkholderiales > Comamonadaceae > Delftia > Delftia tsuruhatensis. Next base: position 4,245,751 of record NZ_LR813084.1, on the reverse strand, counting down.
GAAAGCGATGCCGTGCGGCGTGTGGTCATGCGAGTCTCCTGAGAAAGCCAAAGGGCTGGGGAAATGGAGTGGGAAAAACCGGCGAGGTTCCGGCGTGCCCGGCCAGGGGGAGAGGGGCCCGGCGGGTCCGGGCCCGCGTGGGCTGGCAGAAGGTTTACCGGGTGGTGCCGGCGACCGGTGCCTGAAGCAATTCGCGCAGCAGCTTGAGTTTGGGGCGCACGCTGGCGGCCCGGCCATCCAGGCCCTGGGCCTTGGCATAGGCCTGGTAGGCCAGGCGGGCATGGATGTCGCCCAGGTTCTCGTAGGCCACCCCGTAGCCGGGGTTGTTGCGCACGGCGGACTCCAGGGCGGAGCGGGCCTTGTCCAGCTGGTCCCGGCCCGCGTAGATGACGGCCAGATTGTTGTAGGGCTCGGGCAGCTCGGGATAGTCCTCGATGAGCTGGTTCAATGCCGCGATGGCCTCGTCGGTCTTGCCGCTGTCGGTCAAGGCCACGGCCCTGAGAAAGCGCATCTGGGGATCGCGCGCATTCTTGGCCAGGTAGGTGTCGGCGCGCTCCAGCGCCTGGCTGCTCTTGCCGTTGCGCAGCAACTGGTTCACATCCGTGTAGTCGTCGGCATGGGCGTGGCCTGTGGCGAGCAGGGCCGCCATTGCCGCAAGGCGCAGGGCGGAGCGAAACGAGTTGCGTAGAGGCATGTAGGTGCTTTCAGGGCCTCGGGGGAACGCCCCGCGGCGCGGGCTTATACTGCGGTCAATTGTAGCTGAGGGGTGTGCTGGGTCACACGGGCTCCGCGCCTGCCGCTCCTGCTCCCCGCGAGCATGCCTGCATTGGCGCCAAGGGTCCGGTGGCGTGCGCAAAGCGCCCTCCTGCAGCGGCCCTCTCTCCCCTGATAGACACCCATGAGTTTGCGTATCTACAACACGCTGTCGCGTGCATTGGAAGCGTTTTCGCCGATCGAACCGGGCCATGTGCGCATGTACGTGTGCGGCATGACCGTCTACGACCTGTGCCACCTGGGACATGCGCGCTCCATGATCGCCTTCGACGTGGTTCAGCGCTGGCTGCGTGCCAGCGGGCACAGGGTGACCTATGTACGCAACATCACCGACATCGATGACAAGATCATCCGGCGCGCCGTCGAGAACGGCGAGACCATCCGATCGCTGACCGACCGCATGATCGACGCACTGCACCAGGATGCCGACGCGCTGGGCATAGAGCGCCCCACGCACGAGCCGCGTGCCACGGAGTACGTGCCTCAGATGCTGTCCATGATCCGCCGCCTGCAGGACAAGGGCCTGGCCTACCAGGGCACGGACGGCGACGTCAATTTCGCGGTGCGCAAGTTCCCCGGCTACGGCAAGCTGTCGGGCAAGTCTCTGGACGAGTTGCAGGCCGGTGAACGCGTGGCCGTGCAGGACGGCAAGCAGGATCCGCTGGACTTCGTGCTCTGGAAAAGTGCCAAGCCCTCCGAGCCCGAGGAGGTCAAGTGGTCCAGCCCCTGGGGGACGGGCCGCCCCGGCTGGCACATCGAATGCTCGGCCATGGGGTGCGAGATGCTGGGCGAGAGCTTCGACATCCATGGCGGCGGTGCCGACCTGCAGTTCCCGCACCATGAAAACGAGATCGCGCAAAGCGAAGGTGCGACCGGCAAGCCCTTTGCGCAGGTCTGGATGCACAACGGCTTCATCAACGTGGACAACGAGAAGATGTCCAAGTCGCTGGGCAACTTCTTCACCATCCGCGACGTGCTCAAGGAGTACGACGCCGAGACGGTGCGCTTCTTCGTCGTGCGCAGCCACTACCGCAGCCCGCTGAACTACAGCGACGTGCACCTGAACGACGCGCGCAGCGCGCTCAAGCGCCTGTACACGGCGCTGAGCCTGGTGGCGCCTGCCGAGACGTCCGTCGACTGGAGCCATCCCCTGGCAGCTCGCTTCAAGGCCGCCATGGATGAGGACTTCGGCACGCCCGAGGCGGTGGCCGTGCTGTTCGAGCTGGCCGCCGAGGTCAACCGCAGCCAGAGCGCCGAGACGGCGGGCCTGCTCAAGGCCTTGGCAGGCTGCCTGGGCCTCTTGCAGGGGGATCCGCAGGCCTTCCTGCAGGCGGGCGCATCCGATGTGGATGCCGCGGCCATCGAGGCGCAGATCGCCGCGCGCGCAGCCGCCAAGGCCGCCAAGGACTGGACCGAGGCCGACCGCATCCGCAAGGCCTTGCTGGAGCAGGGCATCGTCCTGAAGGATTCCGCCGCAGGCACGACATGGGAGGCAGCCGCCAAAGGCTGATCCGTATGCCTTGCCTGATGAGCCGCGCCAGGTGCGGGGAGGTCCTTTGATGGCCTCCGCCAAACCCCTGGACACCATGGATTTCGAGCAATTGCCCCTGGTGGCAGACCTGCCCGTGCCCGAGCAGCAGCCCGCTCCCCTGCCGGTGGTGACGCTGGGGGCGCGCACGGGTTCCGCCCCTGCGGCCGCGGCAGCCTCCAAGGCCAAGATCTCGCTGCCTGCGCCTCCCGAGGGGGCGCCGGCCTACTGGGCCGAGGCCTGCCGCCAGCTCGTGCGCCGCGACCGGGTGATGAAGCGGCTGATCCCGCGCTTCGCCCACCTGGCCATGCAACCCGGCGGCGATGCCTTCGCCACGCTGGCGCGCTCCATCGTGGGTCAGCAGATCTCGATGAAGGCCGCGCAGAACCTGTGGAACAAGTTCTCCAGGTTGCCCGCGCAGATGACGCCTGACCTGGTGCTGCGGCTCAAGGTGGACGACATGCGCGCGGCGGGCCTGTCCGCGCGCAAGGTGGACTACCTCGTGGACCTGGCCATGCACTTCACCGAGCACCGGCTGCACCAGGACGACTGGCAGGGCATGAGCGACGAGGCCATCGTTGCCGAGCTCATGTCCATCCGCGGCGTGGGCCGCTGGACGGCCGAGATGTTCCTCATCTTCTACCTGCAGCGGCCCAACGTGCTGCCGCTGGACGATGCGGGCCTGATCTCGGGCATCAGCCAGAACTATTTTTCGGGCGATCCCGTCAGCCGCAGCGAGGCGCGCGAGGTGGCCGAGGCCTGGAAGCCGTGGTGCACCGTGGCGACTTGGTATATTTGGCGCTCGCTCGAGACGCAGCCGGCGGCCTGAAGACAAACCGATCACATCCGATCATCCCCCCGTTTTCCGGCCCGAATGCATGCACCGTGCCTGGCTGGGACAAGGAGAAACAAGTTGGCGAAAAAGAACTTTCTGGATTTTGAGCAGCCCATCGCCGAGCTCGAATCCAAAATCGAGGAACTGCGCTACGTGCAGACGGAAAGCGCGGTCGATATCTCGGAAGAGATCGAGCAGCTCAGCAAGAAGAGCCTGCAGCTGACCAAGGACATCTACAGCGACCTCTCACCCTGGCAGATCACCAAGATCGCGCGGCATACCGAGCGTCCCTATACGCTGGACTATGTGCGCGAGTGCTTCACCGACTTCATCGAGATGCACGGCGACCGGCACTTCGCCGACGACCAGTCCATCGTCGGCGGCCTGGCGCGCTTCAATGGCACGCCCTGCATGGTCATCGGCCACCAGAAGGGCCGTGACACCAAGGAGCGCACGCTGCGCAACTTCGGCATGACCCGTCCCGAGGGCTACCGCAAGGCCCTGCGCCTCATGAAGACGGCAGAGAAGTTCGGCCTGCCCGTGTTCACCTTCGTGGACACGCCGGGCGCCTTCCCCGGCATCGATGCCGAGGAGCGCGGCCAGTCCGAGGCCATCGGCCGCAACATCTATGAGATGGCGCAACTGCAGACGCCCATCATCACCACCATCATCGGCGAGGGCGGATCCGGTGGTGCGCTGGCCATCGCCGTCGCCGACCAGGTGCTGATGCTGCAGTACGCCGTCTACTCCGTGATCAGCCCCGAAGGATGCGCCTCCATTCTCTGGAAGACCGGGGAAAAGGCCGAGGACGCGGCCGATGCCATGGGCATCACGGCCCACCGCCTCAAGGCCCTGGGCCTGGTGGACAAGATCGTCAACGAGCCAGTGGGTGGCGCGCACCGCGACCCCAGGCAGATGGCCACCTTCCTCAAGCGCGCGCTGGGCGATGCCTATCGCCAACTGGCCGACCTCAAGCCCAAGGAGTTGCAGGACCGCCGCTACGAGCGCCTGCAAAGCTACGGCCGCTTCGCCGATACCAAGGCGGACAATCGCTGAACGCCCCGCGCTCTGGCACACTGGACGGCTCCTCGGGGAGCCGTCTGTCGTTGAGGCAAGGCGGATTCCTCCGTTACCCGAGCCCAGTCCGTGACATCGAACATCGACCAGCCAAACCCGGCGCCGGGCGCTGCCCTGGATGAGGCCATGCGGCGCTTTGCGCCGGCTCTGCCGCTGGCCATTGCCTTCAGTGGCGGGGCCGACTCCACGGCCCTGCTGCTGGCGTGCGCCCGGCGCTGGCCGGGCCGCGTCGTCGCCATCCATGTCCACCACGGCCTGCAATCCGCGGCCGAGGCCTTTGCGGCCCGTTGCGAGGCGGTCTGCGCGCAGCAGGCCATCGCGCTGAAGATCTGCCGCATCGACGCCCGCCATGCGCCGGGCCAGAGTCCGGAAGACGCTGCGCGCCAGCTGCGCTATGCCGCGCTGATCGAGGCCGCGCAAGGGCCCTGGCCCGCGCTGGCCGGGCCTGTGCGCAGCATCGCGCTGGCCCAGCATGCAGATGACCAAGTCGAGACCCTGCTGCTGGCGTTGTCCAGGGGGGCGGGAGTCGCCGGATTGGCCGCCATGCCGGCGCGCTGGGGCCGGGCGGATCTCGAATGGCATCGTCCCTTGCTGGAGGTGCCGGGCCCGGCGCTGCGCGACTGGCTCGTGGCGCGTGACCAGGCGTGGGTGGAAGATCCGAGCAACGCCGACGCGCGCTACACGCGCAATCGCATTCGGGCCCGGTTGCTGCCCGCGCTGCAACAGGCCTTCCCGCAGTTTCGCGCCACCTTTGCCCGCAGCAGCCGGCACTGCGCCGAGGCAGCCGAGCTGCTGGTGGAGCTGGCCGAGGCCGATCTCGCCATGGTGGGCTGCCCGCCACGCATCGCCGGTTTGCAGGCCCTCAGCCGCGCCCGCCAGGCCAACGTGCTGCGCCACTGGCTGCGCAGCGTGCATGCCACCACGCCCAGTGCCGCGCAGCTGGAGCAACTGCTCTCGCAGATCGGCGTTTGCCGTACGCGAGGTCACCGCATCCATCTCAAGATGGGGCGTGGTTTCGTGCGGCGGCAAGGGGCCGTGCTCGATTGGTACAATTGACAGGTTTTGGTCCAACTTTGCACGAAAACCGGCGGCGCGCCAAAACCAAACGACTTGCGCAGGACGGGGTCAGGCAGGGCATCCACGCTTCATGCGTGGTCCTTTCGCTCCCCGGCTTGCACAGGCACTTCCTTGTCGTACAGCGCCGTGGCAAGCAGTTTCGTCACCCTGATATCCAATGGCACTGATCGTTCATAAATACGGCGGCACCTCGATGGGCTCTACAGAGCGCATTCGCAACGTTGCCAAGCGCGTGGCCAAGTGGGCTAGGGCCGGTCACCAGATGGTGGTCGTTCCCAGCGCCATGAGTGGCGAGACCAACCGCCTCCTGGGCCTGGCCAGCGAGCTGGCCCCCAGTTCGGCCAAGACAGCCTATTACCGCGAGCTCGACATGCTGGCCTCCACGGGCGAGCAGGCATCGTCGGCCCTGCTGGCCATTGCGCTGCAGGCCGAGGGTCTGGAAGCCATCAGCTTCTCGGGC